>CAINLR010000053.1 GCA_903850425.1 uncultured Verrucomicrobia subdivision 3 bacterium
GATGGCCAATCCGCCCTGCCGCAACACCAGATCCGCCGCGCTGTTGGATCCCTTCACGAGCTGTTTCTCGATGTCGGCCTTGAAGCCAAACTTCTGCGCTTCATCCCGTAACCGCTTCTGAATGGATTTGTGCAAGGCCAGGCCGCGCCCCAGTTCCTTCGGTTCGGACACCGTTTCTTGTTCCCCGACCGTGGCCTTCGGAATTTCGGCCGCTTTTGGTGGTTCCGTAACCGGCGGCGGTTCGGAACTTATCGGCATCACCGGCGGCAAGGTCGGCACCTCCAGTGCGGCTGGCAAGACCGGCAAAACCTGTTCCGTTGGTGTGCCTGCCGGAGAAACCGGCTTGGTTGCCGGCTTGCCCCCGCCACCGGGCGGTTCATCCGAATCGGGCGGTTCTGGCGGTTTGCTCTTGCGGACATCCGGACGAAGGTTCGCCAGCAACATCGCCTCTACTTCGGCACGCGGGGTCGCATATTTGGCGCGGGAAGCGGCCACGATTGCGGTGGTTCTTTCGGCGTCACCGTTCGGTGGTTCGGGTTTCCGCAAGGCCAGGTTGAAATCAAAATCATTCTGTTCCACGCGGGCAATGGCATGAAACTTTTCCAGCCGGGTCAGGCTCCGGGCATCAAAGGATTCAAAGCCATCGCCCAGTTTTTTGGCATCATCATCCCCGACCTTCAATACGATGCGCGTGCAGGGCTGGGTCAAAACCGCGCTGGCCACCTTGGAATCGCTTTGCAACTGGTGCAGTTCCTGATGGGCCAGCGTGAGCCCCAGCCGGTATTTCCGTGCGCCGGTCAAAATCTTGGCCATGCTGGGCGTAATGAAATGCTGAAACTCGTCGATGTAGAGCCAGAAGTCCCGGCGGCCGTCCTGCTTCTGCGCCTGCCGTGCCATCGCCAACTGCTGGAACTTGGACACCAGCAACGTCCCCAGCAGATAGGAGTTTTCCTCACCGCACAAGCCTTCCGACAGTTTCGCCAGAAAAATTTTGCCGCCGTCCATGATGTCGGCAAATTTCAGCCGGTTGTCCCGTTGCGACACCATGTTGCGGAGCGGTTTCTGGCTGAAAAAATCCTGCAACCGCGTCAGCACGGAACCGATAGACTTGCCGCCGCCCAATTGCGGGAACACCTTCTCCCAGTAATAGATCAATTCCTGGTCTTGGACGGTGGATAAAAACTCGGTGCGGAAAACTGGCTCCAGCAGGAACCGGCGCAAGTCCGCCAGCGTCCCGCCCCGGCTGCTTTCCAGAATAACCAGGATGGCATTCTGCAATACGGTATCCATCTGGTCGCCCCACGACGTGGCCAGTCGCCGGAAAACGCCCACCAAGTCAGACGCGATGAGTCTCTTTTCCTCTTCGGAATGCGCCTGCAAAATATTGAATCCGATGGGAAATTCGACATCCGATGGATCCACCAAAACCACGTCGTTGATCCGGTCTTCAGGAATGCAGCCAAGAATCTGGTCGATCAAATCGCCGTGCGGGTCGAGCACGGCCACACCAGCGCCGTTTTCGATGTCCTGCCGGATCAGATTCAGCAACAACGATGATTTGCCGGTGCCGTTGGAACCGATGATGTGGGTGTGGCGCACCCGCTGGTCGGCAGTAAGGAAGACCGGCACGGTCTCGCCATTGTGTTCGTTGTCGCCAATGACAAAGTCCGTCGCCTGCCGCAAGCTGGCGGGTGCGGCCTTGGTCAAACCGGCGTCGCGTTGCAAGGCCGGCGAGCGCACAGCGCTGGTCGGTAAATGAACAAAGCCCGTCAACTCATCACCATTCAAAATCATGCCAGTGCGCCGGCACTGGCGACGCAGCACATCCTCCAAATGCTCCTCATACGGATAGTCGTCGTTGTTTAATGGAATGAGGGCGTTGCCCTGCGGGTTGGAAAAAACGCGCAACGAACCGGCCATGTCGCGGGCGATTTCCTCCAGCCGGGCGCGACTGGACGCCCGTCCCATGATGCGAACGACGGCGGCATATAATGGTTTAGCCGCCTTGTTTTCCGCCGCACCCGCCAGTTCGGCGGCATTGACGAACAGCGGCTTACCGTCCGGGAGCGTCACGGAATTGATGAGACTTTCCGCCCAGGGATTTTGCACCGGCTGCCAGAGAATCTGGAACAAGGCCAGTTCACCCGGCTGCAATTCGGTCAGGGCACCGACGAGGCCCACGAACGGATCCATTTTGCCGGTGGTCAGCGGCAGCATGAATTCCCGTTCCAGACCAAACTCGACCGCAAACGCCTCATCGCCCGTGCTGTCATCCCACGCCTTGTCCAACGCACCTTCCAGTTGCCGAAACTGCACTTCGGGGAAGTGCGCCGCCAACTGCCTGCGAACCGGTGACGCGTCCGACACGCTGGCTGCGAATTGTGCGAGCACCCGTTTATGAATGCCCAGCAACTCGAAGGCAATCGGCTCACGGCACAAGGCCAGATTGTGAAAAAACTGGTCAAAGGATTCTTTGGCAATGTCGAGCTTGGCTGGCAGGGAAGCTTGAAATTCAACCAATGAATCCCGCACCAGCGGCGTCGGTTCGGGTTCTTCCTCGACTTCCTCCACTACGGGCGGTGGCGTGGGTTTGCGAAACAGGGAACTCAAGAAGGTGGGTTTGCGTCCATCATCCACCACTGAAGCATCGGGCAAACGATAGCCCCGAAAAAATTGAAA
>CAINLR010000054.1 GCA_903850425.1 uncultured Verrucomicrobia subdivision 3 bacterium
ACCCGAGACGGATACATATGCGAGATAACCGCAATTTTAAGCATTGGGAATCAGAACCGGCGGTTCGGTTCGCAGAAAATTAATTTTGCAGGGTCTTGAGCGGCAGACCCATTACCAGCCGCATCTTGCCGCCGGCCGACAGGGCAATCTCCTGGCAGACTTCACTGGTCACGCGCATTTCCCTACCGAGGTGGATTTGAATAACGGCCCGAATTGACTCCGCCTCCTCCTCCGCCGCCGGTCCATTGGGAACATGGCGGAATAGAATTTCATCCATTGTGCGTTGAACCAGCTGATAGGACCGGATGCCGGTCAGATGCCGCGATAGTTCGGCAAAAAACATGGCGGGAAGGATGTTGCCCCGGGCGTTTTGTAAATAATCCTGTAATCGTCCCTGCAGTTCTTTTAACACCAGCAAAGTCCGGCCACATTGACAAGGTTCACGCGTCAGCACCCCAATATCACCCAGTTCGTAACGAATTAATGGCATGACCTGATTGTCGAGGTCGGTCACCAGAATCCGGCCAGGCTGGTCCCAGACCGGGTTTCCGCAATCATCCACCGTCTCCAAAAGCACATGTTCCTCGGTGATGTGCAGGTGCCCCCGCGGGCACTCGAAAGCAATGCCGCTGACTTCGTTACTGCCGTAATACTCCGCCACGCGGGCGGAAAAAACCGTCTCTAATTTCCGTCGTTGGGCCGGAAAAAGCATTTCCCCCGTGGAAAAAATTACCGGCACGTGCAAACCGGAACCGGCGGCCATTTCCGCTAGTCTTAAAAGATAGGTCGGATAACCAATCAGACAGCGCGGCGAAAAATCTTGAATCATTTTCATGATTTTGGCGGTGTCCGCAGGGTCTGGGTTAAGCGGATCGGCCAGCCGGAAATTCTGCATCCGGCAGCGGACTTTCCCGAGCCAACTGATTCGGCCCATTCCTTTGACGAAAACGGTGGCATCGCCTGGATCAACACCCTGCCAGCGGAATCCACGCAGACACGCAGCTTGAGCCGCCACGCGGGTGGAAAAATCTTTTAACACCCGCAGCGGTTCACCCGTGCTGCCCCCGGTAACGCACCACTCGATATTCCTGTCGGAATGTTCAGGCGCGAGCATGCGTGCGCCGGCTCGTCGAATCGTCTCCTTGGTGAGAACCGGGAAGTGTGCCAGCCATTCGCGAAGATCGTCGCCCGGGCGGGGCGGCCTTCCTCTGGCCGGTAACTCGCGCCAATGGGGGATGCGCCCCATTTGTCGAAGCAGCCGGCCCACCTTCCGGTGCTGCCATGCCTCGATGGCCGATCGTGGCTGGCGTTCGCTCGGCCGCATTTTCTTTTCCCAAAGCAGCCCGCGCCACCCCAGCGAACCTTCGCCCAGAACATATTTGATATTTCCAAACATTGCTTTCAAGCCGCCGTTGGAATTTCTCCCGGCGGCTGATCGTAATTGATGTTCATCGGCTCTCCATCGGTTGATTCCAGTTCGTGGAGCCGGTTCAAGACCGCACACAGGCCGAACCAAATCCATAACGGCCGACTGTCAATGACCGGATCTCCCAGACCTGAAATGAGGCATACAATCAAAGCGGCGGTTGTCATGGAACAGATGGAAGCGAGTTCCGGGCGGGCGTTTGCTTCAAAAGCTTTTGCCCCGGGCAACAATTTGAAAGCCTGCCACACCAGCAGCCCAAATATCAACATTCCGACGGCGCCCAACTCCCCGGACAAAGTGCTGACGATGTCGTGCGAAGCATTGCCGGTCGCGTTGTAGCCCGCTACCGAGGTGTTGTTCAAACCGATCCCGAAGAAGGGGTGATCTGCGCAAGCCTTTAATCCACCGAGCATCACGCCGGAACGCGCTTGGGTGGAAGTGTCACCGCCATCCTCAAAGCCGGCCATCAAACGATCCCCCACTCCCTCCATGCTGAACAAGACAAGGCCAAACACAACTGCAACCACAATTCCAAGCATCCAGTAAAGGATGCGTTTTAGCCAATTGCCGGACCAGTTGTAAAACGTCATAAGGACCAGAAAGAAAAAGAACCCGACAATAAACGTCCGCGACATGGTTAATAGCAGGGCAAACCCGCACGTTGCCATTGATGCCAATGCCACAATCTTTTGAAAAACGGATCGTTTGGACGTCGCCAAATAATACAAAGCCGGAATGCCGCTCATCAAAATCAGGCCGAATCCGTTCGGGTTTTTCATGGGGCCGGTATAGCGGGTGCCTTCGGCGCTTTGGCCATCCCTTTCATTGTATTGCATCACGGCCCCGCGCGTATCGTCAACCACCGCACGATCTTTTTCACTGATTGTTTGCAAAACCCCTCCAAACTGCAGACATCCGATGACCGCTGACAAAGTGACACCCAGCCCCAATGCCCATAGCAATAATTCCAATCGCTTCAAATTGTCCGCCAAGGTGTAAAAAATAAACGGGATAAATGTCGTGGCGGTAATGACGGCCGCCAGATACGAACTATTTGCCGGCCACAATCCAAACAACACGGACAACCACATGGCGACCGTAAACAAGGCCATTCTTATAAAAAGGCCGCGCACCGGCTGCGTAAGATGATGCCCGAACGCAAACCATTTTATAAGGCTTACCGCCGCCAACAGCACCAGCATTCCCTGCCCGACGGAGAACAGTCCGCTGGTTGCGAATCCTGCGAGGCTTAATAAATAATCCAGGGCTGAACTCGCGAGATAAATAAAACACCCGATCATCGGCCGCCACCATGTCATTGCCGCTAGAAACATGGATCCCATCAACAATAATCCCAACTTTGTAGCGTGTTCTTCCATCATCCATCAGCCGGCTTTCACGCCGGCACAAAAAGACTTATTGACTCGTCCGAAACGCAGCTTAACTTCTCCTCGCGATTCGCCCTGATGATTGCTCCCGGTAGCTCAATTGGCAGAGCAGTTGACTCTTTCTCAACAGGATCCAGGTTCAAGTCCTGGCCGGGGCACCAACTTCTAAAAAAATTATTTTTTTTCTGCAATCAAACCCCTAAACAAATCGTCCAATCGCGTGGATAATTGTGGCCAGGAATAATCCACTGAGCGGCCGATGACGCCAGGTTCCTCATCCCGCAACTGCACAAGCCAACGTGCCATTGCCGCCGTTTCCGAGCCAACAAACGCCGCCCCCAGATTATTTTCGCGGATGACCCGCGAGGCATCGGAAGCCGCCGGTGAAACCAGCAGCACTGGGACTCGTGCGCCAAGTGCCTCGAACAATTTGCCGGTCAGGATTCCCAGTTCCGCCTTTGACGCCGTCGCCTCCACCGTGGTGATCACGGCGGCCGCATTTGCGCCTAGGAGCGCCGCGAGGACTTTTTTGCGCGGCACAATGCCGTGGTTCACCACCCACGCGCCGGCTCCCAGTTCCGCCGCCACGCCTTCAACCTGCGCGCCGTCCGAACCATAATAATGCAACCGGATGGGCCGTGGCGGGTTCAGCGCATTGGCGGCGACGACCGCCGCCACCAGCGGCTCGGCGGTGCTTCGCGGCGGATAATATCGTCCGGCATAAACCACGGCGAAGTCGTCAAACCTTTCCGGCCAAATCCCTTCGAACTCTTCCGTGTCGTAGCCGTTGGTCACCACCTCCAACGGCTTGGTGAGATTAAACTCACGGCGCAAACAATCGGCCATCGAAGGCGACACCACCGTCACTCCCTGCGCGGCAGCCAGCAATTTCGCCTCGCGCCGGCGGATTTTTTTGCTGGCAAAATTTGTGTAGTGCGGATTCAAACTCCACAAATCGCGGTAATCCAAAACTAGCGGTGCTTGCAGTCGTCGCGCCACGTGAGCCGCTGCGACAAAACCGGTGTAAGGCGGTGCGGAAACGAACACCGCATCCACATCGCCCGGCCGCAACGATTCGCACGCGCGCTCTGACGCCGAAATCCAGCCGGCCGTGGGATCAATTCCCGCCCCATCGGCGATTCGCCGGGCAACCCGCGCCAGCAACCGTGGCTGCCACGGCGGAGTTTTCAGCCAGCCGCCGGTCAAGAGGCACCAGTCGCAGCCGGTCGGGCGGAGCCGGATTTTTTCGCGCATGCAATCAGCGCGGACCTCCACACCCGGTTGCGGGTCGGCCAGCAATTCGGGCGCAATCGTCACCACTTCCACGTCCCAGCCATGTCGCGCGAGGTGTTTGGCGATGTTCCAACACCGCACCGCGCCGATGGCCCGCGCCGGTGGAAACGCGTAGGTGAAAAATAGCAGTCGAGGTGGCCGGTTCATGCGAAACGCATCAATTTTCCGCGAGCACCTCGGCATACAATTTCCGGATTTGCGTCGTCACCACCGGACGTGAAAATCGGTTCATGAAATCGGCGCGGATGGCCCCGGGCTCAAATCGCGAATGTTGTTCCTTCATGCGCGCGAGCGCGGCGGCCAGTTCCGCGACATTTTCCACCGGGACAAGGAATCCGTTGGTTTCATTCACGATGTCCTCCGGTCCGCCACTGATGGTTCCGATGACTGGTCGCCCCGAGGCAATCGCCTCGGCAAAAACCACGCCGAAAGATTCATGTCGGCTGGCGAGCACGAAGGCATGGCATTCTTGAAAATATCGCGGCGCATCCGGGCGTGATACGGGACCAATCCAGCGGACTAACT
>CAINLR010000055.1 GCA_903850425.1 uncultured Verrucomicrobia subdivision 3 bacterium
AAGGAGTAAGTTTCTTACTGCGCTTCATAGTGACGCCTGAGTGTTGTGGACTTTTTTCTGCGTTCGTTCGAGGCGGCGGCGGTGGATTAGGTCTATGTCAGCTTCGCTCGGCTTATAATATACATAGCCATTGCCGCTGCCGGTTTTTACAGCTTTGAGCACGCCCGTGAGCCGCCAGTAATTGACGCGGCTGGCGACGGAACCGATCATCGTCCCGATTTCTCGCGGAGTCAATAGACCTTGCGCCCGGAGCCGCGTCAACCGAGTTTTGAGACGATACGAGAACCGCAAGGTATGGACAACGCGCTGCGTAAATGAATTGCCGGCGCTGGAATGCCATCCTCGCTCCGTGAGGGTCTGCGCCACTTCCTTTTCAGTATGCGAGTCAAGCAGGCGGTCGATTTCCGCAATAATTTCCGGCTTGGTTTTGCGCAAAGCCCAAGCTGACTTGGGGATGGGCAATCGAAGTTCCTGCACGGCGCCGCCCTTAAATCGGATTTGAACCATGATTTCCTGGTCGCGCCGCAGAGTGACGTCTTCCAGTAATAGTCGCGCCATGCGCTTGCGATCCCGGTCCGCGGTGGCCGGCGAATGCCAGAGGGTGGTAAAGTCGGCGGCCAGCGCCATAATCTTCGATCTTTGTTCGGCCGTGAGTTGGGCTGAGTCGGCGCGTTGTTGCGTTTCGTAATCGTCCTTGGCCTGGGCCAGCAGCCGGAGCTTCTCATTCCATTGCGCTTCCAACGTGTCCGCGACCAATCGATTGTCAGGATCGACGCGCATGTAGCGGACCCGCGCACGGTCGGCTTCATATTGGGCCCGCTGCAACTGTTGGCGTCGCAAGCGGTCGGCTTCCGCGAGGCGGGTTTGGATTTCGGCCTGCACGTTCAGGGCAACTTCCAATGTCAATGGCGTCACGCTTTGCACGAGCAACCGTCCGACCGCTTCATCAATGCCCGCGCCGGGGATGCGTTGGCAGGTCGCTGCCGCTTCCTCGATGCACCGCTTTTGGCAGAGATAGTCCGGGGACAAGCGTCCAAAGCGGTGGTGATAACACACCGTCATGGCCCGGCCGCACTTGCCGCAGATCGCCAAACCCTGAAGCAGCGACGGCCCTTCACGCGGCGGGCCTGCGTGGCGGGCTCCGCCCTGGCATTGCTGGTTCTCGAGCAACCGTTTTTCATTGGACAGGAACTGGTCCCAAGTGAGGTAGCCAGAGTGGACATCAGGTTTGAGAAAGCGCCATTGGTCACGTGGCAGGATTTGCACGTGCTGTTTGCCGTCGATGTCTTTCCAGGAGCGCGTGCGGCCAAAGCAGAACGCGCCAGCGTAGCGAGGGTTGTGCAGGGTGTCCAAAGTCGCGGCGTGGGTCAGTTCCTGCCACGCGACCTCGCCCGAGCCGGCCTGACCCCGCTTGGGGAACTTCCAGCCTTCGCGACGGAATGTTTGCACGGTGGACCAGGCGCTGCCCACGCGCTCGAAGGTCGTAAAGAACATGCGCAGGCTTTGCTGCACTTGTTGGTCGGGATCCAGGATGACGCGATCTTCCTCGTCATAAATAAAACCGATCGGCAGCGGCATTTTCAGTTCGCCGCGCTGAGCCTTGTTGAGGACGCCGCCCACCAAGCGTGCTTTGAGAACGTGCAACTCCGCTTCGCTCATCGTGCCTTTGAGACCGAGCAAAAGCCGATCGTTGTAGTGACCGGGATCATAGAGACCGTCTTCGTCCAAGATCAGCGTGTGTGTCAGTCCGCAGATTTCAAGCAGCCGATGCCAATCGGCGCAGTTGCGCGCCAGGCGGGAGACTTCCAACCCCATCACGATGCCCGCCTTGCCCAAGCCCACATCGGCCACCAAACGTTGGAACCCCTCTCGATCAATGGCGGAAGCGCCCGACTGGCCTTGGTCGTGATCGATGACGACGATGCGATCCTCCGCCCAGCCCAGCGCCACCGCGCGCCGCCGCAAGGCGTATTGACGTTCGGTGCTCTCCGTGTTTTCGAATACTTGATGCAGGCTGGATTGGCGGATGTAAAGATAGGCCGCGCGCTGCAAGTGTTGGGCTGTGACTTTGGAGGGTGTATTCATAGTGAAGCTTGGAGATGCTGGGTGGTCATTTGCGCCAGCAAATGGGTGAGCTGTCCCTGCCATGTGGTCGTGGCGGGACAGCGCGAGGGCAGTGCTGCCGATGGCTTGACGAGGCATTCACTCTCCATTTTCCAGTGCCGCATCCAGCCGGCCATGCCATGAGCCAACCAAAGCACCAGGCTTAATGGTTGGGCCGATAGCATCGGGTCGCTTAAGACGTGGCGCCGAAGCGTTTCATAACGCTCGACCCAAACTGCGGCGGCGGTTTGGACAGTGGACAAGATCATGGCGGGATTTGACGCCCCCTTTTTGCCCTGCCGTGCAAGGCCTTTTCGATGGTGCGTGGATGTAGCTTCACATTAAATCGCTGGCGCATCCGGCGAGCCAGTTCAGAGGCTCCGACCTCCCGCTCCGCTTGTGCCAACTCCTGGAGATGTTGCTGAACTTCCGGCGTGAGTTTGCGCGGTTGCTTCGGCCCCGGCTTGTGGGGCAGCAAACCTTCCACACCTTTTTCCGCAAAGCTGGCCTGCGCTTGATAGATGGTGGGGCGCGACAAGCCAAATTCGTTGGCCGCCTGGGCGATGGAGCGGCCTTCGGCTTTCAGCGCACGCAGCGTTTCGTATTTGAGTTGGAGAAGATCCTCCGGGTCAAAAAACTCCGATCGTTGGAACAACGCGTGGCGCACCTTCGTGGAACGGAGATTAAACGTGCCCGAGGCGTGCAAAGCCTGGCGCTTGGTTTGGGGTTGAGATGGCTTGGGCATAAGTGTAAATGCAATTATGCCGTTTATGAGCATATCCACGCCCCGCGTCAAGACAAAAATACCAATAAAGTATGGATATAAGCCACACATAGCGGGCGCATCAGTGCCTAGTGTTCGACTATTGCGGTCTAATTGCATTTACACTTTGCGGCTTAATCTCCTTTACAGAGGCTTCAGCCATTTTGACGAGTTCCAGCAAATCCGCCACCCGCGCCACAGCGCGGCCTTGCGATTGCTCCACGAAAGGATCCCTTGGCCCAATATCCGTCCAACTTGCTGGCATGAAGGCGGTGTTCCCGCCGTCGGACAGGTAATACACTCGCCACTGTCCCCACCGCCGCTGGCAATCGACCAGCTCAAATTGGCGACCCCGCCATGGATGAAATGGGTGAGTCACAGTGAATGACTGTTTTACGCCGTCCGCATCGGGTGCAGTCCGCACCCGACTCCAA
>CAINLR010000056.1 GCA_903850425.1 uncultured Verrucomicrobia subdivision 3 bacterium
GGCCACCATCTATCCCTCGGCCGTCCCTTGCGGGACTTACGGACACAAACGGGGCAACTTTTCCCAGGGCTGAAGCACTGGGCTATTCTCAAAACGCAGCGGATGGCTGGCTGGACGCATTGGCTGGCGGGGCCTTGGGCTGCTTTCCGGCGACATTCGGGAGGCGGAGGCTTCCCGGCGGGTGCCGCCGGCGTAGTGCCGCAGCCGCCGGCGGGTTCGGCACGTCCACGCCGGCTTCCGGCCTGCCCGGCTCCGGCTCCGGCGTAGCGGGGCAGCCTTCCGGCGTAGCCCCATAAGGTTCCGGCCTGTCGCCGGGTGTTTCCGGCGTGGAGGGAGACGGTTCCGGCGTATCTCCATCATCCTCCGACGTGGCCCCGGCAGGCTCCGGCGTGGCCGGAGGGTTTTGGATATACGCCGGAGGGGTTTCGGGATACGCCGGAGGGCGTCCGTTCTACGTCGGCGGCGGGCGGCGGCACGGCGGCATTTTTTTCGCTTATGCAGTCAGTTGGAAGGCTTATGAATGCCCGGTAAAAAAGTTAACTTTTTTGATTGCCACCGGTGCCGGTTTGGATTTCTAATCGGTTGTCAGCAGAGATCAACCCTTCAACCAAGATAAAATCTATGAGCGAAACCACTGAATTCATCAAAGACCGCGCCGTCAAGACGATCAGCGCCGCCAAGTCGCTGGCGGCCACCTGGACTTGGAAGAAGAAATCGCCCGCCGACATGCAGGCGGATTTGTGTGCCATCACCGGCAACGCGGATGCCACGCCGCCCGTGGTGGGGCAGGAGGAGCGCGTGTCCACGGCGTTGCGGGCGCGCGCGGCGGCGGACGGCTTGTGGGAGACGCAGCTCACTGAATTGCACCGGCGCACGGTGCAGGCGGTGGGCATGATCAAAACCGAACTGGCGGATGATCCGGCCTTGTTCGCGGTGGTGAAAAATTTGTCGGCCAGCAGCAACAGCATCAAGGAAACGCTGGCGGAGGCGCTGGCGCTGGAATCGGCCTGGACGAAGGCCGCGCCGACGTGGAGTCCCACGACGATCAACACGCTGACGGCGTTTGGCACGCTGCGCAAATTGTGCAACGAGGATTTAAAGCAGGCGGCTTCGGATGCGCACGCGGCGTGCCGCACGGAAGGCACCAAGCTGAACGCGATGGCCAATGCGCTGGAACAGTCCGACGAGGCGTGGTATGCCGATGCCACGAAGGTTTTCCCGCCCGGCACGCCGGAGAACCAAATGCTCCGGGGCACGGTGCCGACGACTTACACGCCGAAGGCGGCCAAGGCCAAGCCGGTGCCGGCACCAAGCACGTCCACCGGCAAGACGCCTTGAACGAAGCGGGCAAATTCTGAAACGTAAAACGGCGGCGGTCATTGCTGATCGCCGCCGTTTTGAATTTTTGTTGTAGCGTTGAGCCGGTGGCTCAACCCTCGGCACACAGCGCCGACGCTACACACGTTGGTTCACATGTGCGCGATGATGTTGTCGCCGAATGCGCTGCACTTGATTTCCGTCGCGCCGTCCATCTGGCGGGCGAAGTCGTAGGTGACACGCTTGCTGCCAATCGCGCCGTTGAGGCCTTTGAGGATGGCGTCGGCCGCCTCTGTCCAGCCCATATAGCGCAGCATCATTTCGCCGCTCAAGACGACGGAGCCAGGATTGACGACATCTTTGTTCGCATATTTTGGCGCGGTGCCGTGCGTGGCTTCAAAAATGGCGTGGCCGGTGATGTAATTGATGTTGCCGCCGGGGGCGATGCCGATGCCGCCGACTTGCGCGGCGAGCGCGTCGCTCAAATAATCACCGTTGAGATTGAGCGTGGCGATGACGTCGAAATCCGTCGGACGCGTGAGCACCTGCTGCAACGCGATGTCGGCGATGGAGTCCTTGATGACGATGCCCGCGCCGGGTTTGCCTTCGGGAATTTTACACCATGGGCCGCCGTCAATTTCCACCGCGCCGAAAAATTCCTTCGCGGTCTGGTAAGCCCAGTCGCGGAAGCCGCCTTCGGTGAATTTCATGATGTTGCCCTTGTGGACGATCGTGACGCTCTTGCGATTATTTTTGATGGCATAGGCCATGGCGCTGTGCATGAGGCGAACGGTGCCGCTATAACTGACGGCCTTGATGCCGACGCCGACTTTCACGTCGCTCGGAAAATTCGCCGTGCCAACCGCTTTCCAAAATTCTTCGGCGGCGGGCTGGGTGCCGAAACGGATTTTCTTAAAGTCCTTTGGAAATTCCTTGGCGATGAAGTCCAAAACTTTTTGCGCCTCGGGCGAGCCGCCGGCGTATTCGATGCCCGCGTAAATGTCCTCGGTGTTCTCGCGGAAGATGGTCATGTCCACTTTCTCGGGATGCTTCACGGGCGAGGGGACGCCGGTGAACCATTGCACGGGCCGCAGGCAGACGTAAAGATCGAGCATCTGGCGCAGCGCGACGTTGAGCGAGCGGATGCCGCCGCCAACGGGCGTGGTGAGCGGGCCTTTGATGCCGACGAGAAATTCTTTGAACGCGTCCACGGTGTCATCGGGCAGCCAGTTGTTAAACTTCTTGAAGCTTTCTTCGCCGGCGAACACTTCCATCCAGGATATTTTTCGCTGGCCGCCGTAGGCCTTGGCCACCGCCGCGTCGAACACGCGCACGCTCGATGCCCAGATGTCCGGGCCGGTGCCGTCGCCGCGAATGAACGGCACGATGGGATTTTCCGGGACGGTGAGTTTGCCGTTGGCAATCGAGATTTTGCCGCCAGCGGGAACAGTGCAGGTTGTATAGGCCATGTTGGTATTTTGGTAATATATTTCCGCGCCCAAGGAAAATGCGGAACGCACCGGAAATCAAGGAAAGAATTGTCCGGGTTTTTGGTTGACATCCCGGGGGCGGACTAATTTTTTCAATTCCTTGAAGCCGTCTCGCTCCGCCGGTCACTCGTTTGAGTTGGTCAATGTGCCCGAGGCGCACGTCAGGGTGAAATGGCGTGTGCCCGCAACGTCGCGCAGCTCGAACGCCTGTCGCAGCCCCTGGTTCGGTGCCGTCGCGGCCCGGACAGACGCCGAGCCCAGCATCGAAGGGACTGCTTTCAATTCGTCAGCTCCGAATGTTCCTTGGAGTATTTTCTCCAAAGCTCATCGAGGCGCGACGCGAGTTCCTGCTGGTTGCCGACAATGAGCCAGTAACGGTAGCGATAGGTAGATTTCGGACCCAGGTTCACCCAGTCAATCGGCGCGACGTGCATGCATGGACTGGCGGTGGGACTGTCGCTGGCGAGGGTGGTATGCGGACCGAAGTTCCAGGCCTGCGTGGCGGCGGGACTGAACAGCGCGACGCCCTGGCCGGCGGCATTGAAGAGGGCCATGGCCTTGCGCGGCGGCTGGGTATGGCCCCAGGGCGGACCGGCGGGCTGGGTTTCCGCCCGCCACTGACCGTCGCCGAGATAGCTTCTAACCGTGTCGAAATTGCGCGTGAAGTAACACGCCGGAATTTCCTGGGGCGATCGTTTCGCCGGTCCCCAGCGGTCGTTCTCCTGGCGTTGAGCGATGAGTTCGCAGCGCACAACGATGACGTTCGGCATGTTCGTCTCAAAGGCGGTCCATTGGTGCATGAGCGCGGCAGCTTCCTCACTGGGCATGTCCCAGAGCTTCGGCACTGTCTCGGCATAGAGCGTTTGATCATCCAGCCGCTTGAATTCGTTCACGCGCGCCCACGAGGAAACGCCGCCGCCTTGAATGGGATTCCACGACCAGGGACTCCATGCCTTGCTCTGGCCATCCGCCTGGCGATCAAGGCTACTCCCGGCGTAGTAGGACTGCTGGATCAGTCGTCCGGGGTCGGCGGAGTTGACCATGTTCTGCGGATAGCCAGTCCAGGAGAGCCAGGTGATGGCGGCTCCCTTGGCGCGATGAATGCCGACTTGGACGGTGCCATTGTCGAGCAGCATCAACTCTTCGGTGGTGGTCGGAACTTGCGCCTGCGTGCCCGCGGACATGGCGGCGCAAAGCGTCAAGGCGAGCAGGAGAATTGACTGTGGCAATGCTCTGAAATATTTCATCGGGTATCATTAGCCCCGGGTTTCTGGCTGGGGAGGCAAAGCAAAATCGAAATAGCGTCGGCAGCGGCTTTGGCTCATCGGGAAAGCCGATAAAAGGACTAGTGCGTCTGCCCCGCGTGCTACCGGGAGGAATCCTGATGCTAATGTGAAACCCGGATCAGGCCCGACTTGACCGCGAACTGGATTGCGCGGCGATGAGGCCATGACCACTAGGTTGCGCCGACGAGCCGGGAGAATTTGGCGAGCATTTCTTCCTGACGGCCTGATGATGTTCAGCCCCGGGTTAAGGGCGTGCCGCCATCATTGAAACATGGTGGTCCGGGACGACAGCCATTGCAGATCGCCAGCGTTTGAGGAGGATCTAACCGCACCGGCAGGAACTTTAAGCACGTTCGAGTCCCTCCATTTCTTAATCTCCGCATGACCATCAGCAAACGAAAGGCTACCCGCGTTGTTATGATAGCTGGCCGGATAGTCAACCCACTGCAGGGCGGTTGTTGGCAACCCGACATTGACGACGAACCAGCCGTCGTTGATGCTGTCGGGGTTTTCCTCAATGGTCACCCAAGTCATTACCGGCGGGATGGTGGTCATGTCGGTTGTCTTCCGTAAGACTTTACCGCTCGTTTCGGTCCACTTATTGATGGGGTTAAACCAGCAATTCATGGACATGCTGCGAACGGTTGAGGCACCCAAATATGTCTTCCGGTCGGCTGGGCATTTGAAAACGCTGGTGGATTTGATTTGCGGGTAAATCAGTCCTTTTTCCAAGAGCAGCTTGTTCGTGGATGCCACGCCGTTACCGCTGTCCATACTGCCAGGACACCATTGCGCCCACTGGCCGCCGGGCTGGATCAACGGAGAATTGGGGTCGGTCACAAGGACATCCATGCCCCCCGTTGCGGCGATCTTTTCCTGATTGTCACCGGCATAGAGCGACCAGCCCAGCATCAGTTGTTTAAGGTTGTTCAGGCACATGATGCCCTGGGCTTTGGATTTGGCCTTGCTCAACGCGGGCAGCAGCATGGCGGCTAAAATAGCGATGATGGCAATCACCACCAGCAACTCAATCAGCGTGAACCCGGTGCGCGGTGCGCGCGGACAAGGGGAACTATCAACATTGGTGGACATTGGCATTTTCATATTTTTTTCGACAATTCGATGGTTCGGGTGGTGGTTAGTTATGGGCGATGCTTACTCATACCACCAACTGGCCACCGGCGTCAACCACGACATTGTTACACGGAAGGACCTCCCCGGGTGAGCCGCGGGGCGCTCGGTTTTCAAGGCAGGCAGGAGGCGCATGATGATTCGTGAGATAATACAGACCGCCGCTCCAATGTCATGTCGCCGAAATATGCGACAAGGCGCGCGACTCGGCAGACCCTGTGCCATGCGATCCACAGTGACAAACGCAGTCCGGCTGGAGACGACATTGAGGCGCCCATGGCAGCCCGCCGCCACCCCACAAGACCTTGGGGTGATGGGCAATTAGAGATCGTCATAAGCAATGCATTTTAACCGTTGATCCAGACGAACGGCATCCCTTCGCGACCGCCCACCCCGACGGCCGCGTGAACCGACTCGGCGGACGGCTGGACCAGACTCTGGCGGCGGCTTCGGTGGTTGTCCCCCGCGCCCATCCCGCCTATAATCCAAGCACCAAATCGTCCGAACCCAATTCCGCCAACGCAAAAAGAACCAAACCCGCCGCCAATTCAAAACCATGAGGACCTCGCTCATCAACTCGCGTTTGAGACTATCAGCCCGCCGGATCGGAGCGAAGGCTGGAACCCGCTTCAACGGTCCATGCGGCATCACGCCAGAAATGCCCGAGCCAGGATTAATTGGTGATTCGAGGCGGAGTAAACCCCGCGCCCCGGGCACGCCAATCATCGTTTACCCCGCTTTACGATGCTTGATTATCGGCCTGTTCGCGCTGGCCATGACCGCGGCGGCCGCCACCGCGTCGCGACCCAATATCATTTTTATCATGAGCGATGACCACGCCGCACATGCGCTGTCATGCTACGGATCGAAGGTGAACCAGACGCCGCAAATGGACCGGCTGGCGCAGGGCGGGATGCGGTTTCAAAATGCGTTCGTGCCGAACTCGATCTGCACGCCAAGCCGCGCTTCGATCCTCACTGGCCAGTATTCGCATCTCAATGGCGTGCCCGTCTTCAACCGGTTCGATGGCACGCGACAAAACGTGGCCAAGCTGCTCCAGACGAATGGCTATACGACCGCCATGATTGGCAAATGGCATCTCGGCGGCGAGCCGACCGGGTTCGATCAATGGGTGATTCTGCCCGGCCAGGGTATCTATCATGACCCCAGCTTTCTGACTCCAGGCGGACGCCTGACGATCACCGGCTATGTCAGCGATGTCATCACGGATTTGGGCATTGAGTTCCTCGAACAACGGCCCAAGGACAAACCGTTTTTCCTGATGCTGCATCACAAAGCCCCGCACCGGAACTGGGATCCCGATCCCAAAAATCAGGCGTTGTTCAAGGACCGGGTCATTCCTGAACCACCCACGCTGTTCGACGATTACGCGACCCGACCCGCAGCGTTGCCGGAGAACCAGCAAACGGTCGCGCGCGATCTGACTCGTCGCGATTTGAAACTGCCACCACCCGCCGAACTCACGCCTGCCGAGCGCCAGAACTGGCTGGGGGTAAAACCCATGTCGGTCGAAATCACCAAGCCGGACGGCACCCGCCAGACCCTCACTGGCAAACCGCTCGTGCAATGGAAATACCAACGCTATATGCAGGATTACCTCGCTTGCGTGCAGGGCCTGGATGACAACATCGGACGATTGCTGGACTACCTGGACCGCACCGGCCTCGCCACGAACACCGTGGTCGTCTATACCAGCGACAACGGTTTCTATCTCGGCGACCTTGGTATGTTTGACAAGCGGTTCATGTATGAGCCGGGCCTGCGGGTGCCGTTGCTGGTGCGCTGGCCGGGCGTCATTCCCGCCGGGGCCACCTGCGACCGCTTTGCGCTCAACATAGATTTTGCACCGACGTTTCTTGAACTGGCCGGCGCGTCTGCGCCCGCTGATATGCAAGGCCGTTCGCTGGTCAGCCTGCTCAAGGGCGAGTCGCCCGCCGGCTGGCGTGAGGCGATGTATTATCGCTATTACCACGATCCCGGCGATCACAACACGCGCTCGCAACTCGGCCTGCGCACCACCACGCACAAGCTGATTTATTTCTGGAAAAAAGACCTGTGGGAAATGTATGACCTCGTCGCCGATCCGCTGGAGCAAAAAAATCTGGCGGGCGATCCGGCGCACCAGCAGAAGTTTGAAGAACTGAAAGCGCAGCTCACCCAACTGAAAAAAGAACTGAAGGACGACGATCAATTCGCCACGGAAACGCCCAAAGATGGCGTGGATGGAAACTTTCCCGATCACGGACAATTAGGCCGGCAAACCGCTGCGCAGGCGATCCGTCACGCGACGGCGAAACCCGTCGCCAGCTCTCCGCATTCCAATCCGTAAGCCATGAAGGAGATACCATTCATGATTTAGCCAGTCACGCAAACCGACTTCATGGGCAAGGAAGGAAGTCTATTCCCGCAAGCGGACTACTGCACCTGCAAGAGGTAGAACTGGCGGGGATTTTTGGCGTCGAAGCCGTTGGTGGCCGTCAGCGCAAAGCTGCCGCTGGCGCCCAAAACCGTGGAGTAAAGCGTCTGCCACTGATTCCGTGGCAAAGCCAGATTAGTGCTCGTCAACACATAATAAGTTCCGCCAACAAAACCGTTCGTTGCGTTCAACAGGACATTGGAACCCGCGTGGCTGACGCCGTTCAAACCGGGCGGTGGTCGCGTCAGGGGTCCATTATACCAGCGCACTTTTTTCGCCGTCGCGGGCAATCCGCTCAAAACCGAAACGGCGCTGCCGCCGCCAAGGGGAATTTTCCACAACGTGCCCGCCCCGGCGTCCGACAGATAAATGAGGGAGTGGGCCAGATCCAAATCCAGCGCGGTGCAACGCTGGACGCTGCCGGCGGCGGCAGCAAAGCGGGTGAGCAAGCCAGCGCCGTTGTAATTCACGCGCTGAATCAAGTTGGAGTTTTGCACAGTGGAACCCAGTGTGAAATACACCTGCTGATTGGTCACGTCCAAGGCGAGGCCGGTGGGATAGGCGTTGGTCGCGGTCGCCAGGGCCGTCAACCCGGTGCCCGTGAGACTCAGGCTCCAGATTTTTTGCGCGCCCGCATCGGCAATGAATATTTTTGAGTTCAACGGATCCACGGCGAGGGCGGTGCAGCGCGCGACGCCGTTGCCGGGCGTGCCGGTGGCCGTCAACAGGATGACGTTGTTGCTGCCGGTGTAGTCCATGCGCTGGACGGTATTGCTGCTCTGAAGGGTGGAGCTGGAAGTGTAATAAATTTTCTGGTTCAAAACGTCCAGCGCCAGATCGGTGGGAAAGCTGGTAAGATTCGTTTTGACCAGGGTCAGCCCCGTGCCGTTAAGATTGACGCTCCACAGCGCATTTGCCGGTCCATCCAGCAGAAACAACTTGCCGCTCAAGCCATCCACCGCCACGGCAGTGCAACGCGAGACGGCACCACTGGCGGTGAACAGCGCGGTATTACCTGTGCCGTTGGTCGCGACGCTGGACACGCTATTCAAGGACTGAAGCGTGCTGCTCCCGTTATAATAGACCGGCTGCGCCTGCAGTTGCCCGCCGGCCAACCCACTCACCACCAGCAGCCCCAGCGTTAGAATCAGTTTGCTCATCGAAATAATAAGTTGCCAAAATCCACGACCGCGCCGAACGCGCCAACCGCCCGGTCAATTCCGCGAGGGGAAGATGCCTTGCACCGCGATGATATAATTCAAGGTCAAGTAAGGCTGAACGACGGAAACAGGCGAGTTCGCACCGGCCGGCGCAATCATGCCGGCAGCCATTTGACCACTGGCGGCGGCGGCGGAGTAATCCAGCGAAGTGCCCGTGGATTCAATCGCTGGCAAATTGCCGACCGGACTGCCGGCATTGCCGCCGCTGCCGACACAATTCACCAGATGCGTATGGCTGGGCAGTTGGCTCGAAAGCAACGTGACCGTTTCCGAACCCGCCTGTTGGCCAAGCTGATAGTTGGAGGTGCCAGGGCCTTGACCCGCATGAATCGGCACGCGACCCCGCAAGTCCGGCAAGGCGAAGGTGGTCGTCCCATTGCCGCCATAGGTGGTGCCTAAGATGGAAAATAGCGCGGTGTTTTGGGCAATAGGCAGCAACTGGCCGTTGCAGAACAGCCAATTGCGCGGCGCAAAATTACCCGCGAACAACGTGATTTCACCGATGAATGGAGTGGCCATAGAAGTTGGTATTTTGTGAATTGCCGGCTGTGACTAGGTTGAGCTTGGGAAATTGGGGGCGGCGGTTGGCGGACGATTGAATCCCGCCTGATAGCGAACGCCATCCACCTCCGCGGTTCCAATCGGCCCGATATGCATCTCAAACCGCCCCAGTTGGGCGTGTTCAAATGGATGAATACCACACGCAAGCGGCACGTCTGTTCGCCCACGGAGGATGAGGGAAAATTTCTCATGGTCGGCATCCCCGGGCAAACGGCGGCCCGGCACGATGGGCGTGGTTGGAGCCAGCGGAGCTTTGAGCAACGTGAGTTCCACGAAGTTCCCGGGAGCAACGCAAACGCGGAATGCAGTGTTGATCTGGCTGGCGAAATCGGCGTAGCTGATTTGCGCGAGCGAACGAAGGGGGCGGCCGGGGGCGGCCGGCCGTGCGAATGCACTCACCGGCACCACCGCGAGGGCCGCCATGGCAACGGAACAATCAAGGATAAATTGGCGGCGCGATTTCATTTGCCTCACCGGACTCAAACCGGAACAGTTAACGCCGTTTATGTTAACTATAATGTGCCCAGAGTCAAAACAATTTCCGGCCGATGTGCTCGGCCGGTGCGGTGCCGAACCGTGATGGATGATTTCACCGGCGATTACGCTTGTCGGCAAATGTCTTTTCACCTAGAAACACGGGCGCGGGTCGCCGGGCAATTCCGCCCGTTGCGAACGTCACCAATCACTTTGAACGCCATTACTGTCCGCGACGAACAACCCCAGGATGAAGCGTTTTTGTTCGAGCTGTTTAGCAGCACACGACAGGCAGAACTGGATGCCTGGGGCTGGCCGCCCGAACTGCGGAGCAACTGGCTGCAACTGCAGTTTCGCGCCAGCCAGGGCCATCACACCACATTTCCCCACGCGGAATTTCAAATCGTCCTGCTCGACGGCGTGAAAGCCGGCCGGCTCATCCTCCAGCGCACCCCGGCGGAATTGCAACTCGTGGACCTGGCGCTGCTGCCTCAGCATCGCAACGCTGGCATCGGCGCGGCCTTGTTGCAGAGAATTTTCGGCGAGGCGGCGGCCACAAAAAAACCACTGCGGCTGCAGGTATTCAAGACCAACCGCGCCGTCCGGTTTTATCAACGACTCGGCTTTGTGCCAACCGGCGAGACCGAGCTCCACTTTGAAATGGAATGGCGCGCACCCGTCGCGCCCATCCTCGAGCCGGTCATGCCGGACGCGGTGAAGACGCCTTGGCAATTCGACGTCGCGCGGCTGCAGGCCGATTTGTCGCGCATGGTGGCAGATGAATTTTTGCCGCACTTCAACACGGCGAATTACCAGGGCGATTGGAGCGCGGTCCCGCTGCGCGCCATCGGTGGGCGCACCGACCATATTTACCCCGACCCCGCCGCGAAAAATAAATTCGCCGACACTCCCCTGCTCGCCCGCTGTGATTACATTCGCGAAGTGCTCGCGACCCTCCAGTGCCCGCTGCAAGCCGTTCGCTTCCTACGGCTCAAAGCGGGCTCCCTCATCAAGGAGCATCGCGATCATGAACTCGGTTTCGAGGACGGTGAAGTGCGCTTGCACATACCGGTCCGCACGAATCCCGAGGTGGAGTTTGTGCTGAACCAGATTCGCGTCATCATGAACGAAGGCGACTGCTGGTATCTGAACGTCAACCAGCCGCATCGGGTTGCCAATCGCGGTGCCACGGACCGCATTCACCTCGTCATTGATTGCGTCGTGAATGAATGGCTGCGCAACGTGCTGCTGACGGCGGCGGTGGAAGCGAAAAAAACCGCCGGTGGCTAGGCGAAACCGGTGGCGAGGCGTTGCGCTTCGAGCTTTTGATAGACGTCAGCCAGCCATTGTTGCGTCAGGGCGCGGATTTCTGGCGACACCGCTTCGCGCTTAGCCTGGCTGTCCGACTCAAAAGGCAGCACCGGATTTTTCGCATTCATCTGCGCGGCACCGTGCATCTGCGCGGTTTCGGCAACGGAAAAGTCCACGTTCCAATAGTCCATCAACGCCGGCCAAATCGGGCCGGGCAGTTGCCGGTAGTTCACCAGTTTGCCACAGCCCGCTGACGCCTGCACCAGCGCCGCCTCGCAGAGTTTGGCGAGCACCCGCGCGGTGTATTCGTAGAGCGTCATCTGGGCGACGGTTTCCGGCTCCCAGCCGAGCATGGCCGGTTGCAACACCCCGGGAATCATCTGACCGCCCAACTGCTTTTGCGCGGACGCCATCACTTCCACCGGCTCACGATACAAAAAAATCCACGGCACCTCGGGAAACGCGCGCTGAATCAGTGGCAGGAACAGCACATGCCAGCAGTCAAACTTGATGAACACATTTTTTTCCGCCGGCTGCCGCTGCCAGGCCAGCACGCCCACCAGCCAGCGCAGCCATTGCACGCGTTGCTCGTCGGTGATGTGCGGGTGGAGAAAGTTACCGCGCAGAATGTCGTCAATCGGCCCGGCTTCGGAGAGCACAATATTCGCCGGCGAGGCCGCGAGCATTTGCGACAGCAGCGTCGAGCCGCAGCGCGACATGTGGAAAATAAATCCCGTTGGCCGCACGCCTGGCTGCGTGCCGAGGAGGTCGCCCAAATCAGCCAGCGCAGTTTGATGGCGAAAAAGCAGGTCCGCCGGATGCCGCAGACACGGCGTGATCGTCTGCACGAAAAACGGATCGGTGAAACGGCGTCCACCCAGATACGCCCAATCCACCATCGGTCGAGCCTCGCGCCAATAAATCCGCATCGGCGTCCAGCCGGTGAAATTGGTCATAGCCACCTTTCCAGCCAGGCCTGGCGTTGTTCGCTGATGGCCGCCTGCACCACCGGGGCGGAGAAAACGCAACCGCGCTCCGCACCCAGGCGAACCGCGAGCGCAACGAAGTCTGGCGGATTGGCCGTGGCCCGCAATCGGTCATGGAGTTCACGATCGGCCAGCACCAGTTCGCGGAAGCGCACCAGGTTCTGCCGCTCATCCTCGGAGGTTGACATGCGCGGCGGATTCTGAAGCGTCGCCGACCGCATTGCAAGCCCGCCCGAAGGCACGTTGCGACTTGGCAAACTCGGCTTTGACTGCTACTCAGAGTCGCGCCATGAATTCAGCTTCCGACCATGAAGTGACCGGGAAAATCATTTCGTTTCTCCGCGCGATCGGCTTGGCGGTGCAAGCGGGCACCGTGGCCGGCAAAACCATTTTTCCCGGCATCAAAGTGGATCAGGGAGTCTTGTGCTACGATCCGGCACAGTTACAACATCCGGGCGACCTGCTCCACGAAGCCGGCCATCTGGCGGTCAAAACTGCGGCCGACCGGAAGCTGGCCGGCGTGGACCTGGGCAGTGATCCGGCGGAAGAAATGATGGCCATCGGCTGGTCCTACGCAGCGGTCTTGGAGCTGCAGCTTCCACCCGAAGTGGTTTTTCATCCGGCCGGCTATCGTGGCGGATCGCAGTCGCTCCTCGATAATTTTGCGGAGGGGCGCTACCTCGCGGTGCCGATGTTGCAATGGCTCGGCCTGACCTACGACGAGAAGCAAGCTCGAGAAATCGGCGCAGCTCCATATCCCAAAATGCGGACGTGGCTGCGTCCGTCTTAAACAAAAAAATCCAACGGCAGTCGTGTCGGTGGATTCGTCGGTTTGAGGAAGATTTTCCATGCGCGGCCAACCCGGATTGGTAGCGTCGTAATGGGACCACGCCGACCGCGAAGGAACGTTTTATTCCGGCAGTTTCATCATCTGGTCGCCCGTCATCGGGAGCGCACCGTTGCCCACTTCGGAACGGATCTTCTTGAGGTCCTCGGCGGTGATGGGTGCGGCTTTGTTGCCCCACGAAGTGCGGATGTAGCTCAAAACGGCGGCGAGATCTTCATCGGGCAAAGCGGCCCCCATTGCCGCCATGTTCATATTCCAATCTTGGCCCGCGACTTTGATCGGACCGCTGATACCCTGGAGCGGAATATGCGCGAGCCGATTCATGCCTTTGGTGATGACCCATTCGGAGCCGGCCAACTTCGGAGCCTGACCGGGTTTGCCGAGTCCGTCCGGACCGTGGCAGATGCCGCAGACACTGTCGTAAACCACCTTGCCCCGCGCCCGCGCCGCCGCCTCGCCGGACTTGGGTTGGTAAGCTTCCACTTCCTCGGCGGAATTGAAGGGCGCGTAAATCTTCGGACTGAACCAGCCGCCGTGATGATCAAAATAAACGCCGCCGACAAACAACAAGATCAGCGTGACGACGATGATCCACATCGGCACGGTTGAGCGCGTCGCGGTGGGTTCGCCGGCAGAATTGGCGCAGCAATCTTTGTGGGATTCGTCACTCATGGCTTGGCGGAAATAACCGGCGTGAACGGGGCTTCGTAAAGCGGCACGTTGGCGCGCAGGCTCAAAAGATAGGCGACCAGTTGTTTGGCTTCGGCCTTCGGAACAACTTCATAACCGGCGGCGGGAGCAAATTCCTTGGGCAGCGTCAGCGCTTCTGGCGAAGTAGCGCCGTCCACTTGTTTGCGGACTTCAAATAAATAGCGAAACGCCGGCATCACGGAATTTTTGGCAACGGCGCCGGGCGCATAAAGATGCTGCAATTGCACGTTCGCATCGGCCATGCGCACTCCGATGTTGGCCAGATCGGGACCTGCGCGCAGGCTGCCAAGTTGCACCGGATTGTCGTAGAGAAAATCGGCGGCGACGCTGCGGCGATTGCCCCAACCGCGCGAAAGATCGGAGCCGAAAGCATAAATGCGAGTTTCGGATTTGCAGCCGGCGGCTTTCAGCAGGTCGGCCATTTTATCGGCGGACTCTTTGTCGGTTTTGGCGAGGACAACCTGCGGCAAGATGCCAGTCCAATCTTTGAAGGCTGCGGACAATTCCTTGGTGTGATCTAGCCATTCCGGCAGCGTGAGCAACGACTGCGCAAAGGGTTTAAAATCCTCAGGCTTATTTTTACCGAGCGACGTCAGCGAGACTTCGCAAGACACGCCCTCCTGTCGCACTTGTTCCGTGTGACAAGCCGCGCAGCCGTTGGCGCGATAAATCTGCAAACCCAGCGTGGCGTCGCCATTGCGCTGAACCGGATAGGTGTCGGTGGAGTTGAGCACGGTCGCAAGCTTGGCGCTGCCCAGCTGCAACGACGGTGCCAGCACCAGACCGCACCAAGAACTGCCGAGCGCGAAGGCAGCCGCGATAAAAACGCCGATTCCAGTTTTCATGCTTTCACCTCCGAGACGGGCAGCGGCGCTTTGATGGCCGCGAGCGCCGTTTTGAGCAGCGCAATTTTCCACTGGATCGTCATGACGAAAATATTCAATGCAAACAGCAGCGCGCCGAGCAGCAGAATGAGTTGTCCGGTGGTGCTGATGCGGAAGAACAACACGGCCGCGGCGTTCACATCCGCGAAGGCGAGGTTCGCGTCATGCAGTTTGATCCCTTGCTCCACGCCGGCAATGGCCAGCGGAATCACGAACAGAGCTACGCCAGCGAGTGCGAGAAAGAAATGGAGCTTGGCAAATTTCGGAAACGGCAGCGGTGCATTCATCACGCGCGGCAATAATTCATAAATCGCGCCGAACATGATCATCGCGAAGAAGCCGAGCAGTTGCAGTTGCACTTGCGCCGGACTGAACCAGGTGAATTCCAGCACCCGACTATATTTGGGACAAGCCAGGGAGACATACATCAGGCCGGAGATGATAAAGAAAATCATGCCGATCTTGGTGAAGCAGAACGGTCCGCCTGAGTATGCGACCTTCGCGCCGCGAACCGTTTGGATGACAATGATGGCGATGGCCACCAGCGGCACGAGCAGGAGTCCTCCGGCAAGCCCGCTTAACGTCGGCAGCCACGCGGGCACCGGCGCACCGGCCGGAATGCCGCACCAGGCACCGAAGAAAACCAACGTGAGAAAGGAAAAGAGAGCGTAGCCGGTCGTCGCCAGCGGACGAGTGGAAATTTTTGGCAGGAGATAGAAGGCCGTGCCAACGCCGACGAGCGCGAGCCAGACGAAAATGAGATTATTCGTAAACCACCAGCCGATGATGGGCTGCACGACGCCGCGCACCGGCGAGTTCGTCGCGAGCAGCAGATTGGCCGTCGAATAAATCCAAGGAAACCACAGCAGCGCCGCAAACAAAAACCAATGGGCCGGTTGCAGCTCGCGATCGCGCCGTGCACCGAACGTGGCCGCCGCCGTCACGGCGATCAAGAGAAAGGCAGCAAACAATAAGACGGAAGCGGCGCGCGAAAATTCCAACCAAGTGTGTCCGCTAGTTTCACCGATCAAAATTCCCGCGAGACCGAGGAACACGCCGAGATGCCAAAGGTTAGCAGCCACGACGGGAACGATGGGCAAGGCCAGTGGCGTCTGGCCGAGGCGCGCAAAAATCCAGAGGATCACGCCGAGTCCGGCGGGCATGCAAAAACCGTAGAGCAAGGCGTCGTTCGCCGCGGGAGCGACGCGGCCGTAGGTCAGCAGCGAGCAACTGGCGAACATGTCGGGCTTGTGAAAAGTCAACGAAGCCACGATGCCCAGCGCCAGGCCCACGACCAACCACACCGCTGCGCCGCCCAGCAGCGCGAGCACTGAGACCCGCAACGAGGCATTGATCTCGGCTTCGGTCGAAAGTTTATTGTCGTTCAAGTTCATTCAAATGCACTCGGTTTTTCAGGTGCTTTGGGAGCCGGCGCGGCGGCTTTTTCGGCGCGGGCATTCAAATCCGCGCGAGCGGCAGCGGGATTCTGCCACGCTTGAGCCGTCAGTTGCTCGGCGGTTTCGATCGGTAGCCGGACCAGTCCCTTGGCTTGGTCCACCCATCCCAGATGGTTCAAGGAAGCGCTTTCCACCGTGCGAATTTCCGCGAGGGCTTTGGCGCGGACCGCGTCGCGATCGGCATCCAAGGCGGGCACACGGACCTGCTCTTTGACGATCACAGCCAGCACGGCAAACAGCACACTGACGATGATCACGCCAATGGCGGCGGCGGTGGAGCGGTTGATGGTTTGCAGATTCATCCGTTGGCCTCCGCCGGGTTGGAGCCAGCGAGATCGTTGGCGGTATTCATGTTCACGCCCATGGCTTCGAGCAGGCGCGGATCCTTCTGCGGATACGGCGCGTGTTTGGCAAAATTCTTCGAAAGCGCCCGGGCGAGGAATCCGCCCATGAACAGAAAGCAGCCGAGTTCCAGGCCGATCCAGCGCAGCGGATAACCATCTTGGTGGTGGCCAGGCAGAATGTTGAACGCGAGATCGAGCGCGTGCATCGCCCACGCCCAGAGGCAGACAGGGATGACGATTTTAGCCCGACTTTTCACCGAGACCGGCAGCAGGATGAAGAACGGAATCATGAAATGACCGAAGATCAAAACCATGCTCACGCACCACCACGAACCGTTTTCGCGGATGAGATACCAGAAGGTCTCGGTCGGCATGTTAGCGTTCCAGACGACAAAGTATTGGGCGAATTCCGTGTAGGCCTGAAAGAGCGTGAACGCGAAGAACAGCACGCCGATAAAATAATAACTGCTGTCCTGAAACACGCCAGAGAGCACGCCCTGACGTTTGAGTCGGACGGTGAGAATATAGACCGTGGCCAGCGCCACCCAGACGCTGCTCGCAAAGAAATAAACGCCATACATCGCGGAATACCATTCGTGCTGGAGCGATTTCATCCACAGGACGCCGGAGAAAGTCAGGCTCACCGCGAAAGCAACGATACCCCAACCGGAGTGGAAGCGCATTTTGTGCGTGCATTCCGCCGCGCCGGTTTGGTCCTGCTGGAGCGACCAGCGTTTCAACTGCGACGTGAGCAGCCACCAGATGCCGAAGAGAACCGCCGATGCGATCCAGAAACCGGGTTTGGTGAACACGGGCAGCTTGGCCGCCACGGTGTTGTCGGTTGTCGGATCAATCGTCATCCAACCGTAAATCTTCGGCGCGAGCAGTGCGATTGGCAGGAATAAAATCGCGAGATGCGGAAACAACAGCGCAGCGATGTGTTCGTTGAAACGGCGAATGCCGACCGACCACCCGGCGTCGGTCAGGTGATGAATCAGAACCAGAAACAGGCAGCCGAGCGCGATGCTCAGGAAGAACATGAACGCGAGCAGCCAGGAAATTCCAAAATCCACGCCGTGGTCCTGGCTGAAACTTTTCAGCCCGCCGATGGCACACAGAATCGCGCCGATCACCATCATCACGGTCGGCAAAGCACTGAAGCCGAGGCCGACTTTCGGCGGGTTCGCAGGGTTGTTAGGAAGCGGATTCATATTATTTCAGCGCCGCTTTTTGTTCCGCCGGCAAATCGTTGGTCGAACCGAGCCAGCTCAACTGCAAGGCACGGAGATAGGCAATGGTCGCCCAGCGGTCCGCCGTCGGCATCAACGGACCGACCGCGCCCATCAAGCCTTTGCCGTGCGTCACGGTGCTGAAAATTTCGCCATCGGTCATCACCACGATCCGTTTGTCATGCAGATTGGCCACTGCCGGCATCACTCCGATTTTTTTGGTAATGCCATTGCCGTCACCCAGCTTTCCGTGACAGGGTGCGCAATAAATATCGAAGCGTTCATGTCCGCGCTGAATCATCTCAGCCGCGACCGGCAGCGGATTCAATTCGACAAAATTCGTCGTGCCAGTGACGAGGCCGGTGTTGACCGGTGAATCTTCAAAGCCATAAACCGCGCCGGTCGTGGTCTGAATCGGTTCGCCGCGTGCCACCGTGCCGGCGGGCGGCAACTGCGAACTGACGCCATTCGCGTAAAAATGATTCGGCTCCATCGGCCGCAACTTCGCCTGACGATCCATGTCCGGAAATAATTCCAACGGCGGTTTGCGCGACAGCTTGCCTTGGAAACCCAGAATGCCAAACGCCGCAGCGCCGATCGCGGCACCGATCAAAAGGATGGAAATGATGAGTCGCATCAGGCTTCCTCCTCCACGATTTCGATGTGCTTGCCGCCGATGGCTTCGAGCAACTGGCGGGTTTCCTGCTCGCAGAACTTGTCGTCCAGCGCGCCGATGAGCAGGAAAAACTTGTCGCGGGAGGCAAGGATAAAACGTGGTTTGTGCAGGAGCGGATGGTGCAGGCGCGGGAGTTGATTCAATCCCAGCATCCCGACCAGCGCGCCCACCGCGCCACCCATGATCAGCATGATGTAAGACGGAACGAAGGTCATCGGCACGCTGAACATCGGCTTGCCACCGACGAGGAGCGGATAATCAAAGGCGTTGCTAAACCAGAGCAGCCCGACAACGGAAGCAAACGCCCCGCCGCCCATCGCGAGCGAAACCCAGCCGACCATTGAGTTGCCAAGGTTCATGACCTTTTCCATGCCGTGAATCGGGAACGGCGTGAAGGTGTCCCAGCGCCGATAGCCGGCGTCGCGGACCTTCTCCGCCGCGTGGAGAATGGCCGCTGGAGAATCAAATTCGGCGATGATGCCATAGACTTTTTCGCTCATGGCTGGCCTCCCTTTTTGTTGGTGGCGCCGCCCAGCACATGGTGCGGATCGCCGTGCGGCACCGCGCCTTTGACTTCAGAAATCGCGATCATCGGCAGGAATTTCACGAACAGCAGATACAGCATGAAGAACGTGCCGAGCGTGCCGACGTAAAGTCCGATGTCCCAGATGGTCGGCATATATTTACCCCAGTTAGCCGGGAGAAATTCCTGATACAGCGAGCCGACAACGATGACGAAACGTTCCGTCCACATGCCGATGTTGATCAAAATGCCGATGACGAATAGCACCGCCAAATTCGCCCGGATTTTTTTGAACCAGAGCAGTTGCGTGACGCAGACGTTGATGCCAATCAGCATCCAGCCCAAAATCCAATAGGTGTGGCCGAAGAGGCGATGACCGAACACCCATTTTTCGTAAGGATCGCCGCTATACCAGGCAATGAAAAATTCCATCGCGTAAATGTAGGCGATGATCAGACCGCTCACCAACGTCAGCTTGGCGACTTTATCAATGTGCGACAGCGTGATCACTTCTTCCATGTGGCACCATTTGCGCAAAGGAATCAAAATCACCAGCATCATGCCGAAGCCGCAGAACACGGCACCAATAACGAAGTAGAGCGGGAAAATCGTGGCGTGCCAACCCGCAAGCTGTGAGGTGCAGAAATCCAAACCGACAATGGAACTCACGGTGAACACGAGCAGCGTGCAGAGACCGGAGAGAACGACATAGGCTTTTTCGTAATTGTGCCAGTGCCGCGCCGAACCAGTCCAACCCATCGCGAGAATGCTGAAAATAATTTTCCGCACGCGCGTCGTGGCGCGGTCGCGCAGCACGGCGAAGTCGGGGATCATGCCCATGAACCAGAACAGCATCGAAACGGTCATGTAGGTGTTCACGGCGAACACGTCCCACATCAGCGGCGACTTGAACTGCGGCCAGAGGCCGTTCGAGTTCGGCACCGGAAACATATACCAGTCGAACCACGCGCGACCGACGTGGATGGCCGGATACGCCCCCGCCATCATCACGGAGAAAACCGTCATCGCTTCCGCCATGCGACCAATCGTGGTGCGCCAGTGTTGCCGCGTCAAAAAGAGCAGCGCGGAAATCAATGTGCCCGCGTGCGCGACGCCGACCCACCAGATGAAATTCACGATGTCCAAGCCCCACATCACCGGATGATTGTTGCCCCAGACGCCGACGCCGGTGAACACTTGATAGAACAGGCAGAACGGGAGAACGACCGTGGCGCAGAAGGCCGCCGGCAGAAACAGAATCCACCACCACATCGGCGTTTTGCCTTCGGCGAATTCGGACAATTTGTCCGTCAGCACGCCGAGGCCGCCACTGCATTCCACCACGGGCGCTCGGCGTAATTCAGCCGGCGCGGCGTAGTTTTTCAAATTGGTCACGGGTTCAGACATTAACCATTGCCTTTCTTCTCGTGGTCAAACGGATTCCCGTTGAGCTGCTCGTATTCCTCAAAGCTGTGCGGCCATTCGCGGTAATCCGGCATGAGCGGATTGGGATTGCGGACGCGCGCGAGGTAAGTCGTGCGCGGCTTGGTGAGCAAATCGGCGAGCACGCCATAATTCTGTGGCTGCGCTTTCGCTTTGGAAACCGCGCTCTCTGGATCGCTGACATCACCGAAGACGATCGCACCGGCCGGACACGCCTGCTGGCAGGCGGTTTTTGGAATCGTTCCCGCCGCTTCCAATAGCCGGACATTATCCGAACCGCCGGCCTTGGCCTTCTGCCCGATTTTCGCATGTTCGATGCGCTGCGTGCAGTAAGTGCATTTTTCCATGACGCCGCGCATGCGGACGGTCACGTCAGGATTCTTCGACAGCTTGATGAGATCCCATTCGTCCTCCGAACGCATGCCGCTATTCGGATCCTTCCACCAGCGCAAAATATCGAGCTCGCCATCCGTCTTGTGACCGAGCATCGCACTCGAATAGATCGGTCCCTTGAGTTCACTCAACGGGCGCTTGTTGAAATCGAGATAATTAAAACGGCGAACTTTATACGGACAGTTGTTCGAGCAATAGCGCGTGCCGATGCAACGGTTATACGCCATCACGTTCAGGCCTTCCTGGTCGTGGACGGTCGCGTTGACCGGGCAGACGCTTTCGCACGGAGCCATTTCGCAATGCTGACAAAGCATCGGCTGGTTCACGGCCTGCACATCGTCAATCCATTCGGAGAACTGCTGGTCTTCGTCCGTCTTGAATTTGTCCGCCGGATTTTCCTTCTTGGGATCAGCAGTGTAATAGCGGTCAATGCGCATCCAGTGCATTTCGCGGCCGCGTTTCACCTGATCCTTGCCGACAATCGGAATATTATTTTCGCTCTGACAGGCGACCACGCAGGTGCCGCAGCCGACGCACGACGTGAGATCAATCGCCATGCCCCATTGATGCAATGCCGTCTTCTTGGCCTCGTCGAACGGATTCGGATAAAGTGATTTGACGATCGGCGGTTCCTTGCCGTGCATCTCTTCGGCAAAGTTCGGCAGCTTGGTGAACTCCGCCAGATTCGCCTCGCGCACCGCCGGCCGGCCTTCCATGGACCAATGATCCTGCGTGCAAGCGATGACATGCGTCTCGCCCGTTTTGTGGATCGTTGCGCCGGTCTCGATATATTTACCGCTGAAAATTTTATACGCGTTGAAGCCCACGCCGGTGCCAACGCGCCCTGCCCGCTCGCGACCGTAACCGAGCGCGAGGCCGAGCGAATAATCCGCCATGCCCGGCTGCGTCCAGATCGGTCCGATCACTTTCTGACCGTTCAAGGAAATTTCGACGAGATCGCCGTTGGCCACGCCAAGATCACGCGCCGTTTTGCGGCTGACGAGCACGGCGTTGTCCCACGTCATCTTCGTGATCGGATCGGGCAACTCCTGCATCCAGCCGTTGTTGGCGTAGCGACCGTCATCCACTTTGGCGTCACGGAAGAAAACCACTTCGAGATTGCTCGCGGAAAGCACAGGCTTACCTGCTTCCACCAAGAGCTGGTTCAAAGCGCTGGTAGATTTAACCATTTTGACGTTTTCAAGCGACTTGGACGAACCCGCAACAAAGCCGTTGAATAAAAATTTCTTCCATTGTTCCCCATCCACAAAACTGCCATGAGTGCTGCGGACCGCCAGAATTGAACCCAACGATTGGCCGAGGATGCGCCACAGAAAATCCAATTCCGACAAACCGCCGAACAACGGCTGAATCAACGGCTGAACCGGAACCAAGGTGCCGTCGCTGGTCGTCGCATCGCCCCAGGATTCGAGATAATGCGCCGCCGGAAAATTCCAGTTGGCGAGTTCGGCCGTTTCGTCTTCGTAATATCCGAGCCGGACGACCGTCTTGGCTTTCTTCTGCAAAGCCGCCCAGTTCATCTGGCCGGGACTATTCTGGACCGGATTGCCGCCGAGAATCACCAGCGTGTCCACCGCGTGTCCGTCCAAATATTTGGCGAGCTGGCCAGATGCTCCACCGCGATTGTCCGTGCCCGGAATGAGGGCCACCGTATTGCCGATGCAATCCAGCGCAGTGTTGATGGCGTGCGCGAGCAGATGCACCACCAGCGGCTGGCGCTGACCAGCGATGACCAGGACGTTGCCGCGGTTTTTTGCCAGGTCATTGGCACATTCAGAAATCCACTTGAGATCCAAGTCTGCCGGCACCGTTGTCACGCCGGGCGTCTGGCCGGAAATGACCGCGCCGAGAATGGCGGCAGCGATTTGAGCGACGGAACTCGCTGCCACGCGCAGCCGGTGATCCGCGTTCGCGCCGGTGAGCGTGAACAGCGATTCAATCGCGTAAAGCCGGCTCATCCCCTGCCCGGCCTTGCGGCCAGCGGCAAATTTGCGGATGTGCTCATGCGCGCCGTCCTCGCCGCCGAGAAAATCGCAGTCGAGCGACAGAATGACCTTCGCCTTATCGAAATGGAAAACCGGATGCACCGGCTGGCCAAACGCCTGCGTGGCCGCGCGCTGGTGGATGCCGGAATCAATCGCGTCGTAGGTGAACCACTGCGACTTAGGAAATTTGGAGGCGATGTTTTGTTGAACGCGCCACCGCGACGGCGACGTGCTGCTTTCAGAAAGAAACGCCAGCCCTTCGCCAGAGTTCGCGGCGAATTTTTTGGAAAGTTCGTCGAGGAAATTCAACGCTTCTTCGCGCACAACCACTTTACCGTCGTGTTTGAAATGGCGGGCGCGGTCAGGATCGTAAAGATCCAAAATCGAAGCCTGCGCGTAGCGGTCGGTGCCGCCGTTGCTGCCGGGAAACAACGCGTTGCCTTCGATCTTGATCGGCCGACCTTCGTAGGATTTGACGACCAGCGGAATCGCACCGGTGCGCGTGGGCATGGCGGTGGCAAAATACTGTGCCTCGCCAAAGGTATAATTTTCCGGCTGCTGGCCGAACGGTTCCAGCTTCTCTTCGGGCCGACGGCAACCGGAGCCGAGCGTCGCGATGCCGGCGAAGGCAAACGACGCCGACATGATTTTGAGAAAATTGCGGCGGCTCTGGCCGTCCTCCACCAACTCGCTCGCGCCCACGGGAAATTCGCGATGCAGCCAGTCCTTGAACTCCGGCGTGTCGGCCAGTTCGTCCAGGCTGCGCCAGTAACGGCGGCCGGTAACAGGCGAAGTCGAATTGTTCAAATTATTTTTCATCGGTGACAGGCCGAGCAGCTTTGCAACGTTTCCACTTTCCAATCATGGACGAATTTCTTGCCATTTACTTCCTGCAATTTCGCGGCTTCCTCGTCGTTCGTGCTCCATTGCCAGCCGAGTTCGGTGACCTTGTCGGTGGGGCGAATCTTGGCGGCAGGGTCGCGATGGCAATCCAAACAAAAACTCATGCTCAAGGATTTGGCGTGGCTGACTTCTTCCATCTGGTCAATGCGCCCGTGACATTCCACGCAGCTCATGCCGCGCCGAATGTGGACGGAATGGTTGAAATAGACGTAATCGGGAACCTTGTGAACCTGCACCCACGGAATGGGAGTATTATTGGTGGCGCTGTCGCGAACGATTTGCAGACGCGGATCGTCTTTCAACACCTGGTTGTGGCAGTTCATGCAGGTGGAGGCGCCGGGCAAATTGGCGAACCAGGATTTTTCCACGCCGTTGTGACAATAGCGGCAATCCAGCCCGAGCTGGCCGGCGTGAATCTTATGGGAGAACGGGACCGGCTGCACCGGTTGATAGCCGGCACGCGTGTATTTGGGCGTGAGATAAATCGTCACACCCGCAGCCACGGCGGCACCGGTCAATGCCGCAATGACGCCCAGCGCCAGCGGCAAGCTATTTGTCCATTTCGGGAAAATCACTGCTTAATAAAATAAAGGCTCCAACAAACCGAATCTTGCCATTCCAACCGCAAAGTTGAGCGCTTTATTTAACAACAGGGCGTGCCGCCTGCAAGAATAGTTTCTGAAAAAATCACAATGCCGGCCCAGAATTACTTGCCCGGCATCATGGCCGTCAGCGCATTTCTGGCCTGGCTGATCATGTCCCGGAACTGCGCCACCTGGTCGGAAGCAAGCGGGATGCGGGGATTGTCGCCGAACTGGAGAAAAGTCTGAATGCCGCCCTGCCGCCGGCTGCTGTAGGCCACGATGCGCAACCCTGACTTGGTGGTGTAGGCGGCCTCAAAACTCGGCAGCGGCGTCACGTCGTAGGAGATTTTGCTGAGATAATCAATGCCGTTGAGCAGCGATTCCAGTTCGTCATAGTCCACGACGAGCTTTTCGCGCGGCTGATTGCTTTCGGCAAATCCGATCGTCAGGCCGTAGAGTTTGCGGCCGGTGCCAATATCGGCCGTTTCCTTGACCCGCACGAAGATGGTTCCGGTTTCCATGTTCAGCGTGGCCATCTGGCCAATGCCTTTGACGATGACCGTGCTGGTTTGCAGCTCGAACAGTTCGATCTCAGTCCTCGGGGCATTCGTGGTGAGGGTGGTTTCCTGTGCTTGGACCACCCCAGCCAGCGAGTTGGCCGTAATGAGAATGGCGCAAAGTTGCCGTGTAAAGTTTCTCCGGGGTGCCATAATCTGATTGGTCATACGCCAATTAAACTCTGGACAGCGGATAAAGTTGCACGCCGGCCCGCTCGGCCCAGTTCAACGATGGCAGATTTGATTTTCAAGTTGCGCCGCATCTGTTAAGCATGACGCGATTCAACCACCATGAAACTTGGACTCGGACTCTATCGCCATCAGCTCAACGCGGAACATTATCGTTTCGCCCGGCAATGCGGCTGCACGCATCTGGTCATACATCTCGTGGATTATTTCCGTTCCTCGCGCAGCAATCAGCCCGGCGATCAGCCCGTCGGCGATGACACCGGCTGGGGATACGCGGGCGATCCGGCCCAGCTCTGGACGTATGAAGAAATTGCTGCCATCAAAAAGGAAATCAACGACGCTGGCCTCGCACTGGAAGCGATTGAAAATTTTGATCCCGCACACTGGCACGACGTGCTGCTCGACGGACCAAAAAAATTGCAGCACGTCGAGAACGTCAAGACGATCATCCGCAACGTCGGGCGCGCGGGCATCCCGGTTTTTGGCTACAACTTCTCCATCGCTGGCGTCGCCGGCCGCGTCAAAGGCCCGTTCGCGCGCGGCGAGGCCGAGGCCGTGGGCATGGACGGGCCGCTCGACACACCGCTGCCCAACGGCATGGCGTGGAACATGGTCGTGGAGAAAAACGCCGCACCCGGCACCATTCCGTCGGCGACGCACGAACAACTTTGGTCGCGCCTGAAATTTTTTCTGGATGAACTGATCCCCGTGGCCGAGGCGGCAGGCGTCACACTCGCTGCGCATCCGGATGATCCGCCCCTGCCCTTTGTCCGCGCCCAACCGCGACTCGTTTATCAGCCGCAACTTTACCAGAAGCTCATTGACCTGAAACCAAGTCCGCGCAACGCACTGGAATTTTGCGTCGGCACGCTCGCCGAAATGACGGAAGGAAATATCTATGACGCCGTGGACACTTACAGCCGCCAGCAGAAACTCGGCTACGTTCATCTTCGCAACGTTCGTGGCAAAGTGCCGACCTATAAGGAAACCTTCATTGACGATGGTGACGTGGACATCCTCCGCGTGCTGCGCATTCTCAAGCAGAATAATTATCAAGGCGTGTTGATTCCCGACCACGCGCCACAGATGAGTTGTGCCGCGCCGTGGCACGCCGGCATGGCCTACGCGCTGGGATTCATGCGCGCCGCGCTGAAAATGATAGACCAGGAGGGGTGAGTTTTTAGTTGCGGAGTGTCTCCAGCTGAAATGGGTGCGGAATTAGGTGGTCTTGGTTGCACTGCGACCAAGACCGCCACGGTCGCAATTCGCTTGGGCGCCGCCCTGCCCTAATGGCTTGATTCAATCCGTTGCCGCTGTTAATTAATTATCGTGAGCAATTTCAATGTTGGCGACAAAGTGGTCTGCGTGGACGATAAATTCCCGCCGGACATCGGCAAACTTTACGACGCCCTGCCGGTCAAGGACGTCACCTACGTCGTGCGCGACATCCGGCTCGGCATCAACCTCACGCTGGAAGGCGACGTGTCGGTGCTGCTCATCGGCCTCGTCAATCCAAAGGCCGATTCCAAGGCCAATCTCGAACGCGGCTTTCGCGCCGATCGCTTCCGGCCGCTCGAAGAAATGCAGAACGAAAGCCGCACCGCCGTCGAGGAAACCAAGGAAATTCTCCAGCCGGTTGAAGTCTGAAACTTACTGCGCCGCGTAGCCGGGCTTGGGTTTGCCGTCGGCATCAAGCTTGTCGCAGGCCCAGAGCAGGCCGCGCGTGACGAGGTCCAGATAACGAGCATCCGCCACGGTTTCGTTGTTGTGGCCGATGGTGGTCGAGAAAACGCGCGTCTTGACTTTGTAGGTGTTCACCCAGGCGACCACAAAATCATTCGTCCGCTGCGGTTCGCCGGCTTGGTTTTTGATCACTTGCGTTCCATGCGCCAAGGCTTGGGCGGTGGCGTGAACTTTGATGTTGTTGTAATGTTCTTCGTGAATGGTTGTCCAATCCGCGAGGTTTTTGGTGATGGGACTGGCTTTGTCAGTGAAGGTGATGGCAATCGGTTCTTGCGGGCCGTGGCCGCTGGATTGGAGGCCGAGGTATTCATACCAGTGTGAGTTGTCGGCATCGGCCGCCACCGGTTTGCCAAAATCTCCGAAGCGGTAGCAGTGCATAGCGCAGTGCAGGTTCACGCCGGGAATGCCGTCTTGATGCGGCTTGAGCACGGCTTGAATGACCGCCGGGTCTTTGATGTCCGCCGCGCATTCGTCGTGGATGACCACGTCGTAGCCCTTGGCGTAATCGGGGTTCCCATAGATCGGCAGCGCCGGATGCGTGCTGTCGTCCGCGACATAGATGACGTCCACCGTCACATTGGCGCGCGCCTCAATGCCCTTTTTCAAGATGTCCTTCTGGTGCGCGTAATCGTGGCAGCAACCGCCGGTGATCAGCAGCGCCTTGAGTGGTTTGGTGGCGTCCTGGGCCAGCAGTGCCGGCACCATGGCCAGGGCGCAGCCAAGAATTAAAAGTCGAATCGGATTGAGCGGGGGAATATTTTGCATGGCTGTTACTAGCACAGGGAAATAAATTGGACAAGCGCGAAGGTCGTTGTGCTTGACACTGGCGCTAAATCCGATTGATTTAGGGGCGTCACCACCGAACAAAAAATTCGATTAACCAAAATGCTGGCCACTGCGTCCATTCATTGAATTCATTCACCAATAAAAATATGACCAACTCCCTCATCATGCCTCGTCGCAACTTCATCAAAAACGTCGCCGTGGCCGGTGCCGCGCTGTCGGCCCTGCCGCTGTTCAATGTCCGGGCGCAGAACGCCGGCCGCAAATTCAAGGTCGGCCTCGTGGGCTGCGGCGGACGCGGCAACGGCGCCCTGGAAAACATGATCGAAGGCGCCAAGACGCTGGGATATGAAATCGAAGTTTACACCGTGGCCGACCATTTCCCCGACCGCGCCAATGCCGCAGCCAAGAAATACAACATTCCGTCCGACCGCGTGTTCATTGGTCCGAAGGGCTACCAGCAACTGGTAACGCAGCCGATTGAAATCGTGCTGCTCGCCACGCCGCCCGCTTTCCGTCCGGTGCATCTCGAAGCCGGTTTGAATGCGGGCAAGCACATGTTCATTGAAAAACCGGTGGCCGTGGATCCCCCCGGCGCGCGCAAGGTGATGGAACTCGGCGATCTCGCCAAGCAGAAAGGTTTGTCCGTGGTCTCAGGCAACCAACGGCGGCACCAAGGCAGTTACCTGCGCAACCAATATGCCATTGCCAACGGCGCCATCGGCAAAATTGTCGGCGGCACGGTCAGTTGGTGCGGCGGAGCGCTTTGGTATAAGGAGCGTGAAAGCGGCCAGAGCGACGCCGACTATATGATCCGCAACTGGGTCAGCTTTTCCGAAATGTCCGGCGACCACATCGTCGAGCAGCACGTTCACAACCTCGACGTGGCGAATTGGTTCATCGGCCGGCCGCCGCAGTCGGCGCTGGGTTTTGGCGGACGCGCCCGCCGGAAAACCGGCAACCAGTTTGATTTCTTCAGCCTGGATTTGAATTACGGTGAGGATTGCCACATTCACAGCATGTGCCGCCAGGTCAACGGCACCGATGGCGGCGTCAGTGAATTTTTCCACGGCACCGAAGGCACGGCTTTCGGCGGGGGTAAAATCCAGTCGGACAAACTGGCCCAGCTCAAAATTCCCGAATTCAAGACGCACGACAACCCGTATGTGGAAGAACACATCGCCCTGCTGCAAAGCATCGTCAAGGGCGAGCCGCTCAACTCCGCCCGCTCGATCGCGGAGTCCACGTTGACGGCCATCATGGGTCGCATTGCCTGTTACACCGGACATCTCGTGCGCTGGTCCGACCTGACAACCAACGAGAAATCGCCTTGGTATAATTTGAAGATGGCACCCTCGGCCGCTGATTTTGAAAGTGGCAATGTCGTGGCGCCGAAGGACGGCGTCTGCGCGATTCCTGGCGAAGCCTGAGGAGTGGCTGAAAATTCAAGCCGCGCGATCTCACCGTCGCGCGGCTTTTTTCGGTGGTGAGCGGCGCGCGGCGTTGACGCCGTTTTAGCGCGCGGCTGGGTCGCGGAGACCAGCCGCAACCCTCGCCGAACTTGGGCTGCCCTGGCTCACTGCGAACCGGCCCGTTCCCGCTGGGAAATTCCACTGGACACACTCTTTCCACCGTCACCCAGTCGAATCCGTGCAACGTGATAGAGTGCGCTCGCCAAAGGATAGGCTGCAAAGTTGCCGCCAATTTACGGGTATCGCGGGTTGACGTTCGCCACTTTTTTCGGATTGGTGGCAGTCACGGGTATGCGCCTCAGCGAGGCCATCTTGCTGGATGTTGGCGATGTGGATTTGGTTGCAGGCGTCAGCACCAGCCGTGACGGGCGGGCACGACAAGGCCGCAACCGCTTTGCGGTTGGGGATGTTGGTGGGACGTGAACCCAGGGTAGCCTCGCCGACTCGGCAACCGCTGGGCTTTGGGCCGGAATCCCCTTGGGATTCCCCCGCGCCGCCTTGGCCGGGCCGCGCGCCAAGGCCATGCCCGCCATGAAAATGAGTTGGACAGGAACTAATCGCACCCCTAGAGTCAAACCATGAAATCAGATCGGCTGCGCGCCAGCGAGGATCGGCCAACGAAGCCTCTGCCGATTGTCTAATAGGCTGCTTACCACCATGAAGCTATTCGAAATTACCAGACCGGCGGCAGGTGTTCTTGTGACAGTCGTTTGGTCGGTAGTTTTCTGGTATCTGTTTTTTGTGCTTTTGTCTTGGCATGTTCTCAAAATTCCGCTCGGGCTTGGCGGTGCCATTTATCCCGTTTTCTTTATCATTCCGGTTTTGATCGGGGCGGTTGTTTATCAGGCAGTCGTTGCATCTGTTTTCAAGCCACAAGAGCAGCCGCACTGGCATCTTCTTCTGTGGAGATTTTTCGCGCCATGCGCTATCACCTCTTTGCTGTTGGCGGTTTTTTGCCCGATGGATGTTCAGGTTTCTTATTTGAGCTATTTATGGCAGTTGATTCTGAATCATTGACGCAGCCTAATACGCGAATTGGCTGCGAGGGAGTTGAATGTTTTCAGAAATGAAACAGCGCGGACGGCTTTCGCCTTTCGCGCTTTTGAATTATTCTCCTGTGCATTGGCCGGAGCGGCTCGCTCAAAACTCCGCGCTGCCCGGCGTGCGGGCGAACGGAATCACGTCGCGGATGTTGCTCACGCCGCTCAAAAACATCAGCAGTCGCTCGAAGCCCAGCCCGAAGCCCGCGTGCGGCACGGTGCCGTATTTCCGCAGGTCGGCATACCAGGAATAATCCGCCGGCGTCAGTTGGTGAAAGGCCATCTGCGCGGCCAGGATGTCGGGCCGCTCTTCGCGTTGCGCGCCGCCAATGACTTCGCCGATGCCCGGCACCAGCACGTCCATCGCGGTCACGGTCTGGCCGTCGTCGTTCACGCGCATGTAGAACGGCTTGATGGCGCGCGGATAGTTGAACACGGTGGTGGGCGATTTGAAATGTTCCTCGGTGAGAAAGCGTTCGTGCTCGGATTGCAGGTTTTGTCCGGGCGCGACGGGGTATTCAAATTTCTTGCCGGATTTCAACAGGATGTCCACGGCGTCGGCGTAGGGCACGCGGACGAACGGGCGTTCGAGGACGAACTTGAGCCGCTCGTTCAGGCCCTTGTCCACGAACTTGCCGAAGAACGCCATGTCTTCGGGGCAATGCTCGAGCGCGTATTTGGCGAGCGACTTGATGAACAGCTCGGCGAGGTCCATGTCGCCCGCGAGATCGCAGAAGGCCATCTCGGGTTCGATCATCCAGAATTCGGCGGCGTGGCGGGCGGTGTTGGAATTTTCCGCGCGGAACGTGGGGCCGAAGGTGTAGATGTTCGAGAGCGCGCAGGCGAAGATTTCGCCTTCGAGCTGGCCGCTGACGGTGAGGTAGGTTTTCTTGCCGAAGAAATCGTGCTCGGGTTTGTCGTCGGGTTTGCCCTTGAGCGTGGTCACGCGGAACATTTCACCCGCGCCCTCGCAATCGCTCGCGGTGATGATGGGCGTGTGGACATAGACGAAGTCGCGGCTCTGGAAAAATTCGTGAACGGCGAACGCGAGCTTGCTGCGCAGGCGGAAGATCGCGCCGTAAAGATTCGAACGCGGCCGCAGATGGGCGATGCTGCGCATGAATTCGGGTGTGTGGCCTTTTTTCTGGAGCGGATAGGTGGCGTCCGCAATGCCGATGAGTTCCAGCTTGGTGGCGTGGAGTTCCCATTTCTGGCCCTGCGCCGGCGAGGGCACGAGTTTGCCGGTGACGATGGCAGACGCGCCGGTGGTGAACTGCAAAATATGTTCATAGCCGGGCGTGGCGGCGTCCACGACGCACTGGAGATTGGCGAGGCAGGAGCCGTCATTAAGTTCGAGGAACGAAAAACCTTTCGAGTCGCGCCGGGTGCGGACCCAGGCTTTAACGACGACGGAATCATTTGGTTCGGTGGCTGCGAGGATGTGCTTGATCAGTGTGCGCATAACGAATGGGGGAATCTTGCGCGGCGAGGGCTGATTGAACAAGAAATTTTAACCACGGATGGACACGGATGGACACGGATGATGGGGAAAGGGCCTTGCTCCGAAGGGCCCGAATCTATGAGCCATTGCAGCAGTCCGTGTTCTGATCCGTGTTTATCTGTGGCCATCCGTGGTTAAGTCCGTGGTAAAATTCTTTTCCTTTCCCACGCATCCGGCTAATTTTTGCGGACAACATGCTGAATCAACTGACCATTTCCGAACTCACGGCGCGGCTCGCCCGCCGCGAGGTTTCCTCGCGCGAGGCTGTGCAGTCGTGCCTCGACCAGATCGCCCGCGTGGACGGACAAATTCACGCCTTCATCAGCCACGACGCCGCGGATGCGCTCGCGCAGGCGGACGCGGCGGATCAACTGCTTGCTCAAGGCGGCGGCGGCGCAAGCCGTCCGTTGCTCGGCGTGCCGATCGCTGTGAAGGATGTGCTCGCGGTCAAAGGCCAACCGCTGAACTGCGCCTCAAAAATTCTCGGCAACTTCATTTCGCCCTACGACGCCACGGTGATTGAAAAGCTCAAAGCGGCGGGCGCGGTTGTTTTTGGCCGCTTGAACATGGATGAATTTGCGATGGGCAGCTCGACGGAAAATTCCGCGTTCGGCCTCACGCGCAATCCGTGGGACGTCACGCGCATTCCGGGCGGCTCGTCCGGCGGTTCGGCGGCGGCGGTCACGGCAGACGAGTGCATCGCGTCGCTCGGCACGGATACCGGCGGCTCGGTGCGCCAGCCGGCGGCTTTGTGTGGATGTGTGGGCTTGAAGCCGACTTACGGCCGCGTGTCGCGCTACGGTCTCGTGGCGTATGCGAGCTCGCTGGATCAAATCGGCCCGATGACCAAGGACGTGCGCGACGCGGCGACCCTGCTCGGCGTGATCAGCGGCGTGGATCAGCGCGATTCCACCAGCGTCCCGGAACCGGTGCCGAACTACGTCGCGGCGCTCGACGGCAAAATCAAAGGCCTGAAACTCGGCCTACCCAAGGAATACATGGTCGGCGGACTCGACGCGGAAGTAAAAGCGGCCGTAGATGCCGCCGTGAAACAATACGAAAAGCTTGGCGCGGAGATCGTGGAAATTTCCCTGCCGCACACGGACTACGCGATTGCGACTTACTACATCATCGCCACCGCCGAGGCGTCGGCAAATCTGGCGCGCTTCGACGGCATCCGTTACGGCGCGCGGGTGGAAGGCAACGATCCGATTGAACTGTATTCCAAGACGCGCGGCGCAGGCTTTGGTGCGGAGGTGAAACGAAGAATTATTCTCGGCACCTATGTTCTGAGCAGCGGCTATTACGACGCGTATTATTTGCGCGCCCAAAAAGTCCGCACCCTCATCCGCAACGATTTTCTCAAGGCATATGAAACTGTGGATGCGATCATCACACCGACCACGCCGACGGCCGCGTTCAAGGCGGGCGAAAAATCCGATGATCCGCTGCAAATGTATTTGTCCGACATCTTCACGATCTCCTGCAATCTCGCGGGCATCTGCGGCGTGAGCCTCCCATGCGGCTTCACACAAAATCCGAAACTGCCCATCGGCCTGCAACTCCTCGGCAAGCCGTTTGGCGAAGAAACACTTTTGAAAATCGCCCACGCTTACGAGCAAAGCACGACTTGGCATCGGGAGAAACCCACCTTGGGGCATTGAGGCAATCAATAGCAGTCTTCTTTTTTCAATTGCTGTGTGCGTGTAAGGTTTTATTACATTGGCGACAGACAACCGCTCATCCACTAATATGGCATGCTTATGAAACGATTTTTTCCGCCGTTGTTGGGGCTCGCCCTGGCTTGGACTTCGATCGGCTGTTCTTTCAATCGGCTGGTGGTCAACAAAGTTGGCGACGCCTTGTCTGGCGGCGGCACGACGTTCGCGGCCGACGACGATCCGGAATTGGTGAAGGCCGCCGTGCCTTTCAGCCTGAAGCTCATGGAGAGCCTGCTGGCCGAAAGCCCGAAGCATCAGGGACTGCTCCTCGCGCTGAGCAGCGGTTTCACGGAATACGGCTACGCCTTCGTGCAGCAGGAATCGGAGGAGATTGAATCCGGCGATCTCGCGAAGTCGCGCGAGCTACAGGCACGCGCCCTGCGGCTCTACCTCCGCGCCCGCGATTACGGCCTGCGCGGTTTGGAAGTGCGTCATGCCGGTTTCGGCGCGCAACTCAAAGCGAATCCCAAATATGCCGTGGCGAAGCTGACCAAAAAGGACGTGCCGCAACTCTACTGGACGGCAGCGTCATGGGCGGCGGCGGTGGCGCTCTCCAAAGACAACCCAGATTTCGTCGCCGACCTGCCGAAGATCGAGGCGATGATTGACCGGGCGCTCGCGCTGGATGAATCATGGAACGGCGGGGCAATCCATGGTTTCCTCGTCACGTTTGAAATGAGCCGGGCGACCGGTGAAGGCGATCCGGCGGCACGGGCCAAGAAACACTTTGATCGCGCGCTGGAACTGGGCAAAGGCAAAGCGGCCGGGCCATTCGTGAGCTACGCGGAGTCCGTCTGCATTCAAGCCGAGGACCGCGCGCAGTTTGAGAAGCTGCTCAAGGAAGCGCTCGCCATCAATCCCGACAACGACCCGCCGTCGCGCCTCGAAAACCTCATCATGCAGCGCCGCGCCCGCTGGCTGCTGTCGCGCGTGGATAAACTTTTCCTCCCGCCGCTCGATCCGAACCAAAAATAATTTACCTATGAAAAAGTTATTGCTCCTCGCTTCCGCCCTCGCCTTCGCCGCGCCGCTGTTCGCGGCCGAACCCGCCGTCACGCTGCATGTCGCCACCATTGCGCCGCGCGGTTCGTCATTCCACAAGCATTTCCAAGCAATGGGCGAGCAATGGAAAGCCGCGCCCGGCGGCGGCGTGGCGCTGGATATTTACCCTGGCACGCAGGGCGGCGAGCCGACCATTGTCCGCCGCATGAATCCACGCGTGGCGCAGCTCGACGGTGCCATGCTCACCGCGCTCGGCATCCAACAGATTGACCCGGAAGTCACCGCGCTACAGTTAATGCCAATGATGTTCCGCTCGTGGGACGAGGTGGATTTCGTCCGCGAACGCCTGCGCCCGCGGTTGGAGAAAAAACTTTACGACAAGGGCTACGTCGTCTTGTTCTGGGCGGACGGCGGCTGGGTGCGCTGGTTTTCCAAGACCCCGATCATTCATCCCGCCGACTTGAAGCCGATGAAGGTCTTCGCCGCCTCCGGCGATCCCAAAGCGGTCGAGATGATGAAAGACTATTACAATCCCATCGTGCTCGAATCGGACAAAATCATCACCAGTTTGCAGACGGACATGATCAACACCGTGCCGATCCCGCCGTTCCTCGCCAACTTCCTGCAAGTCTCGTCGCAGACCGGTCACATGCTGGACATGAACTACTGTCCGGTCGTGGGCGCGATGGTCCTCACGCGCCGAGCCTGGGACAAACTGGCGCCCGAGACGCAGGCGTTTCTGCGCAAAACCTCCGAGGCCGCGGGCGCGGAAATCCGCCGCGCCAGCCGCGAGGAGGATCTCGCCGCGATCAAGACGATGAGCGAGAAACAGAATTTGCAGGTGCATCAACTGACCCCGGAAATCCAGCAGGAATGGGAGCGGGGGATTGAAAAACTTTATCCCAAACTGCGCGGCGAGGTTGTGCCGGCCGATCTCTTTGACGAAGTGGTGGCGGCGCTGAAGGAATACCGCGCTTCGCATCCTCCTGCCAAGTGACCGCGCCATCCCCATCCACGGGTTTGCCCAAGCCGCGTTGGCTGGCGGCGCTGCACCAGGCCGAGAACTGGGTGCTCGTCATCGTGCTTGCCGCGATGGTGCTGCTGCCCGTGTCCGAAGTGTTGCGGCGCATGGGCGTGCCGACGCACATCAAGGGCGCGGATGAATTTCTACGGCACATGACGCTCATCGCCGGGATGCTCGGTGGCATGATCGCCGCGCGCGAGAACCGGCTGCTCGCGCTCTCCAGCCTGCCGCAATTTCTCACCGGCTGGAAAAAGCGGATTGCCGCGCAAGTGGCGGGCATTTTTTCCGCGCTCGCCACACTCTGCCTCGCCTGGGCCGCGGAACAGTTTGTTCTCGGCGAACGCGACTCGGGCACCAAACTCGCCTACGACATTCCGACTTGGTGGATTCAACTCTCGCTGCCAATCGGCTTTGGCGTCATCGTCCTGCGCCTGCTCTGGCATTCGGCAACCTCGTGGCGCGGACGTTCGCTGGCCGTCGCCCTGACCATGATTGCCGGATGGCTGGTCATGCATCCGCCGCTCGCAACGGAAAAGCTCGTCGTCCCCGCGCTGGTGCTGCTGGTCATTGCCACCGTGTTGGGCGCGCCGATTTTTGTGACGCTCGGCGGCACAGCGGCGATTCTATTCTGGGGCCGCGGCCAGCCGCTCGCCTCGCTGGAAGTGGACCACTACGATCAAGTCACCAACCCAATCCTTTCGATGGTTCCGCTGTTCACGCTGGCCGGATATTTCCTCGCCGAAAGCGGCGCATCAAAGCGACTCGTGCGCGTCTTCATGGCGTGGTTCGGCCACATTCGCGGCGGCCCGGCGATCGTCACCGCGCTGGTCTGCGCCTTCTTCACCACGTTCACCGGCGGCTCCGGCGTCACCATTCTGGCGTTGGGCGCGATGCTGCTGCCGGTTCTGGCAGCGGCTAAATTTTCTGAAAAGCACGCGCTGGGTTTGGTCACGGGCGCGGGCTCGCTGGGAATTCTTTTTCCACCGTGCCTGCCGCTAATTCTCTATGCGCTCATCGCGCAAGTGCCGGTGCGCGAGATGTTCCTCGGCGGCATCGTGCCCGGCCTCGTGATGGTGGCGCTGGTGATCGCGTGGGGCGTGTGGATGGGCCGGCACGACAACACCGAGCGGCAGCCGTTTGATTTCCGCGAAGCGCGCCTGGCGGTCTGGGACGCGAAATGGGAACTGCTCCTGCCCGTCGTCGCTTTCGTCACCTTCTTCAGCAAGTTCGCCCTGCCCACTGAGGCGGCGGCCGTCACGGCGCTCTACGCGCTGTTCACGCAGACCATCGTGCATCGCGATCTGAAAATTTTCCGCGACGTGCCGCGCGTCACCGCCGAATGCGGCCTGCTCGTCGGCGGCATCCTGCTCATTCTCGGCACGGCGATGGGCTTCACCAATTTCCTCATCACCGAGCACGCGCCGGAAAAACTCGTGGACTGGGCCACGGCCACAATCCATTCGCCGTGGATTTTCCTGCTGGGGCTGAACCTCGTGCTCATCCTCGTCGGCGGGCTGATCGAGATTTACGCGGCCATCGTGGTGGTGGTGCCGCTGCTCGTGCCGGTGGGCGCGGCGTTCGGCATTGACCCGGTGCATCTCGGCATCATCTTCCTCGCGAACATGGAACTGGGCTACCTCGCGCCACCCGTCGGCCTCAACCTGCTGCTCGCGTCGTATCGCTTCAACAAGCCCATCCTCACCGTGATGCGCGCGGTGATCCCGATGCTGCTGGTGCAATTCATCGGCGTGCTGCTCATCACCTACATCCCGCCACTGACGACCTGGCTGCCGCGACTTTTCAAATAGTTGGTTGTTTCCTGCGCGGCTGAAAAAATCCGTGTGCATCCGTGTCCATCCGTGGTTAAACTTTTCCTGCATGGAATACGAAGCTGTCATCGGTCTGGAAACGCACGTCCAGCTCAACACAAAATCGAAGATGTGGTGCGGTTGCGCGAACCAATACGGTTCCGAGCCGAACACCAACGTCTGTCCCGTCTGCCTCGGCCTGCCCGGCGTGCTGCCTGTGCCGAACGACGAGGCGCTCCGCAAAACCGTGCTCACCGGCTATCTCCTGAACTGCGAGATCCCGCGTTTCGCGAAGTTTGATCGCAAGAGTTATTTCTACCCGGACATGCCCAAGAATTACCAGCTCACCCAATACGACAAACCCTCCACCGCGAATGGCTTCGTGGAGTTTGCATTCAACGGTGCCGGTTCGGTTGACGGCTTGGCCCGTGTCCGCATCACCCGTGCGCACTTGGAAGAGGACGTAGGCAAGAGCACGCACTTTGACCGTCACAGCGGTCTCGATTTCAATCGCGCCGGCGTGCCGCTCATGGAAATTGTTTCCGAACCGGATATCACGAGCGCCGAGATGGCTTATGCGTATCTGAACGCGCTCACCGAAATTTTGCATCAAGGTGGCGTGAGCGATTGCGACATGGAAAAAGGCATGGTGCGCTGCGATGTGAACATCAGCGTGCGGCCCGTCGGCACGAAAGAACTCGGCGCGAAGATCGAGATCAAAAACATGAACAGCTTCTCCGGCGTGCGTCGCGCGGCGGAGTATGAGATTGCGCGCCAGATCGAAGTGGTGAAGCGTGGCGACAAGCTCATCCAATCCACGCGCCGCTGGGACGACGTCGCGGGCATCACCGAACAGATGCGCACGAAGGAAGACGCGCATGATTACCGCTATTTTCCCGATCCGGACCTGATGCCGCTCGCGCCGACCGATGCCTGGCTCGCGGAAGTGCAATCGCTGGTGGTCGAGCTGCCGCTGGCTCGCAAGCAGCGTTTCATCCGTGATTACCAATTGCCCGCCGGTGACGCGGAGGTTTTTAAAAGCAACGTCGCGCTGGGAAATTATTTCGAGGGCATCGCCAAGCAGTCGAAGAATCCAAAAGCCGTGGCGAATTGGATCATCAACAATCTCCTTTCCAAGCTGGCCGAGGCCAACGGACGCGAGAAAGCCGAGCAAGGCGCGTTGGGACTTGAGGCCGCTGACCTGAAGCTGACTTCGCTCGCGGATTTGAAATTCAAACCGGCAGCGCTGTTGGAATTGGTTAATTTGGTGGAGGCCAAAACCATCAGCAATTCCGCCGCGCAACAGGTGTTTGCCGAAATGTTTGAAAGCGGCAAAGTGCCGGCCGTCATCGTGCAGGAAAAAGGTCTGGCCCAAGTCAGCGACACTGGCGCGATTGAAAAGTTCTGCGACGAAGCCATCGCCGCCAATCCCGCGCCCGTGGCGGATTACAAAGCCGGCAAAGTCGCCGCGCTCAATTCGCTCAAGGGCCAGGTGATGAAGCTCTCCAAAGGCAAGGCCAACCCCGCGCTCGTCGGTGAGATTCTCGAGCGGAAGTTGAAGTGAAGCTCACGGTTTCTTTTCCCGCCATTTTCGCGCTTTCTCCTCCAAGTCGCGTCGTTCTTCGAGAGTGATCTGCCCCAGATACTCCTCGCGGCCACCTTCTTTGCACCACCAGTTGAGCATTTTCAGCATGTCCGGCTGGTCGCGAAAATGGTTTGGTTCGGTTCGTTCGATGTCCTCAAAGGCGAGCATGATGTGAGCGCATTGCCGCACGATGGACCGGCGCAATTCGGCGGTGTGCGCCAGCCAGTGAAATTCATGCTGTTCCCACAACTCGCCGAATTGCACGTCCGATTCGCCCGCCGCAATTCCCAATTCATCAAGTTGCCGCGTCAACAGCGGTTCGTCGCCGACATTCGATTTATGGTCATTCAGGTGCTGCCGCCGGCGCGCTACTTCCGTGAGGATCTTGACGCGTCGGGGCACGTCAATTCTCTCGGCCGCCGGCCGCTCGCCCGGCGGCAGGACGGGCGGTTCCCCTTCGATTTGCCGGGAGCGCCACCAACCTTCGTAGAACGGTGTGCCCGCATGTTGTTCCATGAGCAAATCCATTATTGACATGGCCCGGTTGCACTCGGTCAGCAAACCATCCACCGGCAAACCTTTCTGATCGGTTTCCTGAATTCGTTGGATCAGTTCACTCATTCGCGCATTTAACAGCGGAAACGTCCATTGGGAATAATCTTCAGGTTTCATACATAGGCCGTGTTGCTGGCTCAGCCTAGAAGACCGGCTGGCGTGGGCAACAAAGAAATCATCGGACCTGGGCTTCCGCCTTTTTCAGTTCCACCGCGTAGGCTTGGTTCGCGCCGCTCATATTGCTGCGGAAGATGAGCCACTTCATGTCGGGCGAAAACATCCCGTTCGGTTCGAGCGCGTAGTCGTGCTTGGCCATGTTGACGAGACGTTCAGAACGGAAGACGCCCGTTTGAATCAAATTTTTAGTATCCACGTTGCCCGCCGATTTGTCTTCGATAAGTTCGGGGCGGAAGAGATAAAGCCATTTCCCGTTGTCCGCGTGCGCAACCATTTTGTCATCCCCGCCGTCGCTGGAAAATAAGGTTCCGTCCGGCGAAACGTTGAAATGCACGCCCCATTCGTCGCGCGGGAGGTGATGCCAAGTGCGTTTGCCGCTCGCGATTCCGTAACCCGCGACCCAGAAATCTTCGCCGCGCGGCGTTTGCAAGTCATACCAAATCGTGTTGCCATCGCTGCTCCAGAATTCATGCCCGGCGATCTCCATGATCATCGTGCGTTGATGAATGAGCTTCAAATCCGAGCCGTCCGTGCGAATAGTCCAGATGCGATCTACCTTGTGCCACGGGCCTTCGTGACAAAACAGCAGCAGCGTCGGGTCGGTCGGCGAAAATTGCAGATGGCCCAGCCAGTCAGTGCAGCGGTTGACGCGCCGCGTCTCTTTCGTCGCGAGGTTGTAGAAAAAAAGTTCCATCGGATAATGCTTGGCCAGCCGCTGCTCCATCATCGTGCCCTTTTTGCCGCGTTGAATATCCTGCGTCTGGATGTCGTTGCGCCGGTTTGGGCCACCAGTGAAAAAATCATTTGTGCCCCAGTCGTTGCGCTCGGTGAACGTGCCGCCGAGCAGGGTTTCATCAGCATTGACCGTGGAAACTTCTTCGCCGCGATGCAGCTTGAGAATTTCCTCCACGACCTTGGTGTTCGGATCAATGCTGCCAACGAAGCGGTTGGTCACGCCGTTCTCTATTTTGGTTTCGCCGAAATAAATTTTCCCGGTCTTGCGCCCAACCATGATGATGTGCGTCCGGCCCTCGATGATTTTTTCCACGGCCCGCGTGTCCAGGTTCACCATCGCAATGCCGTTCGACGACGTGATGACCATGCGTTTGCCGTCGGGCGTGAACGGATTCAGGTTGAAATAAAGGCTCTCGCTGCCTGGCTCGGTGGAAAGCTGCACCACGCGATAGCCGGTGTCGGCATCAATCCATTCGGTCGTTGGTGCGCCATGAGCCAGCCGGGTCAAGCCAGTGGCCAGCAGTCCCACGCACAGCGCAGCTCCAGCGAGTAACGGTTTGTGAGCTTTGGCGGATGATGGCAAAGGCATGACTGAATGACGGTTTGGAAACATGATTGGTTTCCTTCTTTTCGCACAATGCGGCCAGCGAGACAATCCACACAATTGACGATGCAGGGCTGGCAGTGGCGAAAAGTCTATCACTGGTATCACGCCAGCAGCGCCTGCACGATCTCGCCATGCACATCCGTGAGCCGGAAGCGGCGGCCTTGAAAAAGATACGTCAGCCGCTCATGATCCACGCCGAGGAGCCGCAGCAGCGTCGCCTGAAAATCGTGAACATGCACGCCGTCGCTCACGATGTTGTAGCCGAAGTCATCCGTCGCGCCGTGGACGTAGCCGGGCTTCACGTCGCCGCCCGCCATCCACATCGAGAAACAGCGCGGATGATGGTCGCGCCCGTAGTTGTCCGCCGTGAGTTTGCCCTGCGAATACGCCGTGCGCCCAAATTCGCCGCCCCACACAACCAGCGTCTCGTCGAGCAGGCCGCGTTGTTTCAAATCCGTCACGAGCGCCGCGCTGGCCTGATCGGTTTCGCGGCACTGGGTGGAAATTCCTTTGGGCAGATCGCCATGCTGGTCCCAGCCTTGGTGATAAAGCTGGATGAACTTCACACCTTTCTCGGCGAGCCGGCGCGCGAGCAAACAATTCGCGGCGAACGTGCCAGGCTTGCGCGAGTCGGCACCATATAAATCAAACGTCTCGGGTTTCTCATCGCTCAAATCCAACACGCCGGGAACGCTGGATTGCATCCGGTAGGACATTTCGTATTGCGCGATGCGCGCATCGGCGTCCGTGTCGCCCAGCGTTTCGGCCGCGTGGGCGTTCAATTCATTCAAACGATCCAGCAATGCGCGCCGGCTCTGCGGCGTCACGCCGTCAGGATTGTTCAGATACAAAACCGCTTCCTTGCCGCTGCGGAATTGCACGCCTTGATGTTGCGACGGCAGAAAACCGCTGCCCCAGAGCCGCGCGTAAAGCGGTTGATCCACCTTGCCCGGCGTGATGAGCACGACGAACGAAGGCAGATTTTCGTTGTCGCTGCCGAGGCCGTAATGAATCCACGAACCGATGCTGGGCCGGCCGGAAAGTTGCGAGCCAGTCTGGAAAAACGTGATGGCCGGATCGTGATTGATGGCGTCGGTGAAGACCGAGCGCACGATGCACAAATCGTCCACGACCTTCGCCGTGTGCGGCAGGAGATCGGAAATCCACGTCCCGTTCTGGCCGTATTGCTTGAAACCAAATTGCGAACCCGCGAGCGGCAGCGATGATTGGTTGCCCGACATCCCCGTGAGCCGCTGGCCTTGGCGCACGGAGTCAGGCAGTTGCTCGCCGTTCCGCTGATTCAGCAACGGCTTGTAATCAAACGTCTCGAATTGCGATGGTCCACCGGCCATGAACAGATAAATGACGCGTTTGGCCTTCGCCGGAAAATGCAATTGGCCGTTGAGAATGCCATGATCCGCGCCGCCGTTTCCCAGCGCACCGAGAACCTTCGCGGGCTGCATCATGTTCGCGAGCGCAATGCCGCCAAGGCCGAGGCCGAAGCGGTTCAAAAACGCGCGCCGGGAAAGTCCGGCGGCGGGCAGCGGTCCGGTGCAGATTTGGTGATTCATAATGTGATGCTTGACGAGTAATACGCGATCCGTGGCGTTCGGGGTGGAACCGGCTTCCAGCCGGTCGTTTCGGGCATCCTGCCCGAAACCCGGGCGCGCTGAACGTAGTCAATTCCAATGAGAACTTCCGCCCGCACCGCGCGCCGGGCAACCGGCAAGATGCCGGTTGCCACAGGCTGGAAACCTGTTCCACCCGCACAAATACAAGTATTCTTTGGGTTCATCGCTCCACGAAAAATTCGTCAAAGTTCATAATGGCGCTGACCATCAGCGTCGTGGCCGCGAAATCGGCCGCCGGCAGCGTCGCGTCCCATTTGGATTCGCCCGTGGCCAACAGTTTCTTCGCGCCGGCTTGGTCTTTCGCGAACAGATTTTTCTGCTCCGCAAAAGCCTCACCAAGGATTTTTATCTCTGTTGCATCCGGCGCGCGGCCGATCAATCTCTTGAACGCCAGTTGTGCGCGGGCGTTCACGTCATCGGGAAATTGCTTCAGCAACTTCTCCCCGAGCACCCGCGCAGCTTCGATGAATTGCAGGTCATTCAACAGCACGAGCGCCTGCAACGGCGTGGCGGTGGTTTCACGCTTGGCGGTGCAGACCTCGCGTGTGCCGGCGTCGAAGGTGAGCATTGACGGTGGCGGCGACGTGCGTTTCCAGAACGTGTAGAGGCTGCGGCGGTAAAGTTTATCACCGTGATCCTGCGTGTATTTCGCCCCGGTGCCGGACTGCTCCCACAAGCCTTCGGGCTGATAGACCTTCACGCTCGGCCCGCCGATATTGGTCACGAGCAAACCGCTGGCCGCGAGCGCGCCGTCGCGGATTTCTTCCGCGAGCAAACGCGTTTTGGGCCCGCGTGCCAGGAGATGATTTTCCGGGTCGCGCTCCAGCAAATCTTTGGAAGCGTGCGAAGACTGCTGATAGGTGGCCGATGCAACGATGAGCCGATGCAACGCTTTCACGTCCCAGCCATTGTTCACGAACCAGCCAGTGAGCCAGTCGAGTAATTCGGGATGCGACGGTAATTTCCCCTGACTGCCAAAGTCATCCGCTGTGGCCACGATGCCGCGACCAAAGTGCATTTTCCAAATGCGATTCACGACCACGCGCGCGGCGAGTGGATTTTGTTTTTCAACGAGCCAGTCCGCGAGACCGAGCCGGTTGCGCGGCGCGTTGGCGGGAAATTTCGGGAGCGCGGCGGGCGTGTCCGGCTGCACCACGTCGCCGGGCGCATCGTAAGCGCCACGCTTGAGCAGATGCGTTACGCGCCGCTGGGGCAATTCCTCCATCACCATGATTTCAGGCACATCGTTGACGAGCGCGTTTTCCTGCTCGCGCAAATTCTTCAACTCGGCGAGCGCGGTGCGAAACGGTTCGCTCTGGCGGGCAAGGAAGTAATCCAATGTTGCCGGAACGTCGAGCCCTGTCTTGGCCAGTTGATTATTGCTTTGAAAACTTGCCGAGCCGGTGCTCGGCGTTCCGGTCGCCAGCAACTTCACTTCCGGCTCCGTCAACGCTTGGTCGAAGACCTGCAAATCATCAATCGCCCCATTTTTGAAACCGCTGTCGCGAAAACGGCCGGCCAGCGTGAGGTTGATCTTGCCGACTTCCGCATCGCCCCACTCGGCGCGATGCACAATGTCCTTGTAAAGATGATCGCGCACGACTTCGGTTTCCAGTTTCGCGCCGTTGAAATAAATTTTAATTCCTGCGGCGCGACTGGAGCCGTCGTAAGTCACGACCAGTTGCGACCACTCATTCGTCGGCAAAAAATTTTTTGCGCGCACGGCAATGGCATTGCCCGGCCAGAAATGGATCAGTCCGAAAAAAGGTTTTCCGTGATCCAGCACCAGTTCGTAACCGCGACTGCCGGAGTCCGACCAGGCGCGCGAATGATGCAGCACCACCGCGCGATCTTGCGCTTCGGCTGGCTTGAGCCACAGGCTGAAGGAAAACGAATCGGTGCGCTTAAAATCACCCACGCCTTTGCACACGACTTGGTTGTCGCCGCTGAATTGGAGGGCCTGACCCGCGTGGCCGGCAACCAGCCGTGGTTCGTCCTCCAAACGGGCCGGATTTGTTGAGACCTCATCCGGCGTCGTGTGGTTTTCCACCTTATCGAATGAGAAATGCGCCACGGGCGTTGGCAGTTTCACTGTCGCCTCTTTTCGCCAAGCCGCAAAATCCTTGGCCGCCGACTGCGAAATTTCTCGCAACTCCGCCTCTTTGTCCGCGATCTGCTTATTCACCGCCGCGCGCTGCTTTTCATTTTCCGGCGAGGCGAGCAGCAGCGTTGGCGTCGGCGTGGCATGCGTGAAGTGGGAATACAGGCCCGATTCGTCAATGTTGTTGAAGAAGGCCGCGAGCGAATAGTAGTCGCGCTGCGTGAGCGGATCAAACTTGTGATCGTGGCAGCGGCAGCAGCCGACCGTGAGGCCGAGCATCGCGGTGCCGAACGTGTTCACGCGATCGGCGGCGTATTCGGCGCGGAACTCCTCTTCGATGCTGCCGCCTTCGTTGGTCTGGCGATGCAGGCGGTTGAAAGCCGTGGCAATTCTCTGATCGCGCGTCGCGTTGGGCAGGAGATCGCCCGCGAGCTGCCAGCGGAGAAATTCATCGTAGCGCAGATTCTCGTTGAAGGCGCGTATCACCCAGTCGCGCCAGGGCGACATGTCGCGATCCACGTCCGCCTGATAGCCGTAAGTGTCGGCGTAACGTGCCAGGTCGAGCCAGTCCAGCGCCATGCGTTCGCCATAGGCCGGCGAGTTCAAATATATTTCCACCGCGCGCGCGTAGGCATTGGGCGAATGGTCAGCCAGAAAAGCGTCCAGCGCCGCCGCGCTCGGCGGCAGGCCGGTGAGATCGAGCGCCAGCCGACGCAGCAACGTCGCGCGGTCGCCCGCCGGCGAGGGCGATAATTTCTCCGCCGCCAGTTTGGCGAGCACGAAGTCATCAATCGGATTTTTCACCCACGCTTTGTCCGGCACGACGGGCGGCTTCACTTTGCCCACCGGGATGAACGACCACAGCGGCTTGTATTCGGCACCTTGTTCCACCCAGCGTTTGAGCAGGTCTTTTTCCGCGTCGGACAGGACGAGCTTGGATTTTTCGGGCGGCATCTGGTCGTCGTCCGTCGCAAAAATGCGGCGGATGAGTTCACTTTGGTTCGTGCGGCCCGGCTCCACGACCGACGAACCGTCCTCCAGCTTTTTGAAAAGACCCAGCTTGGTATCGAGCCGGAGATCCTTTTTGCGCGCCCGCGAATCCGGTCCATGACAGGTGTAACAACGGTCGGAGAGCAGTGGTCGGACTTGGAAATTGAAATCCACCTTCGCATCGCCGGCCAAGGCTGTGAACGTGGTCAGCCAGGCCGCCAGCAGCGTCGCGTGGCGGAAGAGTCGTTGGCTTGGGGAAATCACGCCCGAAAAGTAACGCGCCGTGGCCGAAGTGCAAAGGGGGATTTCCTGTTCATTCGGGCGAAAGTGTTGTCACGCTGCGCTTGCCACCGCAGTCCAGGAAACGCTGGCGCGCGGGCCGAGGGCTCACGAATCGCGCGGAGCGTCTTGGACTGCGCCAGCCCTCTGGCGCTAATGGTGCGTGCCGGCGCGGCTGAGTTTTTCTTGGCTGCCAAGTGCCACTCAATGTAGATCTGGCAACCCGCGACTGTCTTCTCAGCTAACTGGGGGTAAGCGACGCATCTCGCAGAAACCACGTTGCTGCGGCTGGTCTGCGACACAGCCGCGCTCCGTTGTTGCCTCACGGCTTTTTCAAGCGGAAGAATTGGTTTGTGTTTGCGCGGCCGTTGGTGATGGTGAAAGTCTTGGTCCCGCCTTGATCCACTATGCCGGACGTGACCGCCTGCCACTGCACCGGTGGATTCAGCGACGCCGTTTGCTCCAGCGTGAAAAACGCCGCTGCCGCCGGCCAGTTCACCGTCGTTGTGCCGACCGAACCGCTACCGCCGCCGCTCGGATTAGTGGCGACTCCCAGCATCGGAGCGGCCTGACCGGTGGCACCAATGCCGATGCCGCTGGAAAATTCCGACGTGTTGCCGCTCGCGTCCGTGGCGGTGGCGGTGATCAGCAGATTGGTGGCGGGTGCTGTGGCCAAGGCCGCGCTGAAATTGGCGATCCCGTTGGCGTCGGTGTTGACGCTGGCCGTGCCGAGAAATGTCCGGCCTTCGGGCACGTTGGTGTTATCCCAATTGGGCGTGGCAAAAAATTCCAACCGATAGGACGCGCCAGGCTGGCTGTTCAAGGTGCCTTGCACGGTCAACGCGCCAAACGCGATGAGGGCATTGGTCAGCACCGGGAAGTTTTGCAGGCCGTTCGCGCCGGTGTCCGCATCGAGCAGGTCGTTCGTGTTGATGCCCGTGGGCGAAAGATCAATGGCCAGCCCGCCGTTGTCGTAAATGCTGTTCGCGGAAATTTCGTTTTGCACCGCCGTGGTGGAAGTGACTTCCACGCCCGCGCCACCGTTGAACAGAATCGTGTTCGCCTGATTCGCACTGAGTCCACCGATGCGATTGGTGCTGCCGGAGATGGTGACGCCGGCACCGGCGTTGCCGAGCGAACGGCTGGCGCTGCCGTCCGTGCCAATCCAGTTGTTCTCCACCACCGAGCCGGTCGAGCCTGCGAGATTGAGGCCATTGGCGCGGTTGTTGGCAATCTGATTGCCGAGAATACGCGTGCCCGTGCTGCCGGTCACATATACGCCATCCGAGATGTTGCCCAAGTCATATTGCCCGCTGACATCGGTGCCGATGCGATTGCCTTGTATGAGCGTGTTGGGGCAGGCTTGCACGCTCACGCCGGTGCCGCCCGCCGCCGTGGAAGCCGCGAGGACGTTGCCCGCGCCAACCGCTGGCCCGCCGATGATCGTGTTGGTGGGACCGGAAAAAAGATAAATGCCGCCAAACTTGTTGCCGCGCGGCAGCGTGCCGCTGGGATCGGTGCCGATGAAGTTGCCCTGCACCACCGCGCCAATCGTCGTGCCGCCGCTGACGTAGATGCCGTGCCAGTTGCCGGAGATCACATTCCGATCTGCCGGCGCGGTCCCGCCAATAATGACATTGGCCATCGGGTTGAAAAAAGAGCTCACGTAAATACCGTCGAACGTGGTGCCCCGCGCCACGCCATCCACGTCCATGCCCACCCAGTTGCCCGCGATGGTGATGTTCGGGGCTTCGTTGATCTTGATGCCGTAGTAAAAACGAATCAGGCACAGGCCGCGCACGGAACTGCCGCTGGCACCGGCGCCGGAAAAGTTCAGACCCGTGGGCGAAGTGTTGGAAAATTTGTAGCCATCCAAACGGATCAAAATCGCTGCATTGTCACCATTGACCAGCGAATTGGCGCTGCTGCCGGGCTGCGAATAGCCGTTGATAACGACGGTATTGGTTATGTCCGGCAGCGCATTGGTCAGTCCGATCGTCTGCATGCCGCTGCCGGGAAGATTAAAGTTGATCGTATCGGCACCGGGATTGGCGTTGGCGTCCAAGATGGCCTGCCGCAGGGAACCAGGCCCGTTATCACCGAGGTTGGTGACCGTTAAGACGGCGGCGGAAGCGGCGGAAGCAAGAGTCGAGAAAATCAAGCTCAGGATTGTTTTCATAGGCAAGGATGATGTGACTTTGACCGTAGAATAAAAAGCGCGGTCGGTTATGCAAGCGCGTTTTCGCCAACGAACTGCTGCCGGGCCAACTCACTTGACCGCAATCTTTCATTAGCGCCGGGCTTCAGCCCGGTGGGCGCAGGCGCTCGGAATCCCCAGCCGTTTCAACGGCTTTGAGGCGGCTGGTATGGAAAACGGTTGAAACCGTTTTTGTATTCTCGGCGTGCTTTTTTCACCGGGCTGAAGCCCGGTGCTAATGAGACACATGACTGCGCAAGGAACGGGCCTGAAAACTCGGCTGCCACATTAAAAAGCGGAACCGCCGCGTTCAGCGACGGTTCCGTGGTGAAGGAAGTGTTGCTTGGAAATTAGATGCCCGGCGGGCGATCGGCCGGCGCGGAACCGAAATCCTTATTCGGCGTCGGCCCCATGGTCAACACGAGTTTGCCGCCGGCGGTGATTTCCGTGTGCGTGATCCAACTGCGCGTGATGGGCTTGCCATTGAGCGTGGCGGATTGGATGTAAGGATTTGCCGTGGAATTATTCTTCGCCACCACCGTGAAGCTTTGGCCCTTGGTATATTTGGAATCCAGCTTGAGCGTCACTTGATCCACGAGCGGGCTGCCGAGAATATAAACGCCGCTGGTCGGGTCCACCGGATAAAAGCCCAGCGCGCTGAACACATACCACGCGGAGGTCTGGCCGCAATCATCATTGCCGCAGATGCCGCCGGGCGTGTTGGTGTAGAACATCGTGGCGAGCTGCCGGACGCGAACCTGCGTTTTCCATGGCTGGCCCGCGTAGTTGTAAAGATAGGAGACGTGATGGTCCGGCTCGTTGCCGTGCGAATACATGCCGATGACGCCAGTGACATCGGGAATCATTTTCAAGTTCGGAATCTCCCGCTTCGTGTCAAACATCTCGTCGAGCCGGCTGACGAATTTTTCGTCGCCGCCGAGTTTCTCGATCAGGCCGGGCACGTTGTGCAGCACGAAGAAGTTGTATTGCCACGCGTTGGCCTCGGTGTATTCGTTGAAGTTGATGCTGTCCGTGGCCTTGTCATCGAACGGCGTGAGCCAACTGCCGTCGGCATTTTTGCCGCGCATGAAGCCGGTGGAGGGATCGAACACGTTCTGCCAGTTCTGCGAACGCTGGGCGTATTTGTCGGCCACGTCATTTTTTCCCAGCGCGCGGGCTAGGCGCGCAATGCAGGAATCGTCGTAGGCATATTCCAGCACCTTGGAAACGGTCTGCGCGTCTTTGCGGGTGGCGATGAAACCCTTGTCGCGATATTCATCCAACTGCTCACGGTTCTTGTCCGTCGCAGCGATCATGTCGGTGAGCGCTTCCTCGGCGTTCCATTTGCGGAACCCCTTCGCGTAAGCCTCGGAGATGACGGGAATGGCGTGGTTGCCGATCATGCACCAGTTCTCCTTGCCGCTCTCGGTCCAGACTGGCAGGGTATTCTGACCAAAAATTTTGTAGTGTTCCAGCATCGTGGTGATGTGGTCATTCACGCGCTGCGGTTGCACCAAGGTCAGCAGCGGATTCTCCGCGCGGAACGTGTCCCAGAGCGAAAACTCCGAGTAATAATCATAGCCCTGGGCCTGATGCACCTTTCCATCCGGGCCGCGAAACTGGCCGTCCACGTCGTTCAAAATCGTGGGCGCGAGCAGCGTGTGATAAAACGAGCTGTAGAAAGTTTCCTTGAGATTGTCGTCCTTGGTTTCGATGACAAACTTGCTCAGGGCCTTGTCCCACTCCTGACGCGCGGCCTTGGCGATGCCGTCAAAGTTCCAATTGGAAACCTCAGCGTGCAGATTTTTGCGCGCACCTTCCACGCTGACCGTGGAAATGCCCACCCGAACGAGAATCTGTTCCCCTGCCTTGGTTTTGAAATCAAAGTGACCTTTGGTTTCCTTGCCTTGGGTCCGCGTGCCGGCGACGTCTTTGTCGGCCTGCGCCACGCCGGACGAGGTGGACGGCTTGGAAAATTCCATCACGAAGTAATAAATCTTGTCGCCACCCCAGCCTTCGCTGCGCCGGTAGCCGCTGGCCGTGCGGCTGTCCTCAATCACGAGTTGCGAATCGGTGACGCCGTTGCCGACGCCGTGCTGCAAATCAATGATCACATGCGCGGCATCGGTGGCGGGAAACGTGTAGCGATGAAAACCGACTCGCGTTGTCGCCGTGAGTTCCACTTTCACCTGATAATCCGGCAGCAGCACCGAATAGTAGCCGGGGCTGGCCGTTTCGTCCGAATGCGAAAAGCGGGCGCGATAGCCTTCGCCCGGATTGGCCCCGGGCGTCAGTTTCAGCGCGCCGGTGGTCGGCATTAACAACACATTTCCCAGATCGGCGCAACCGGTGCCGGTGAGATGATTATGGGTAAATCCCAGGATGCTGCCGTCGGAATAATGATAGCCCGAGCTGCCGTCCCAAGTGTTGTCGCGCGTGTCTGGCGACAATTGCACGAGGCCGAACGGCACCGTCGCACCGGGATAGACGTGGCCGTGTTCCGCCGTGCCGATCATAGGATTCGCAAAATCCACGGCGGACTTGGCGAATCCGGGTGCGGCCAGCAAACACGGAGCGGCGAGGGCGATCCAGCGGAAGTTTTTCCAACCAATATTAAGATAGTTTTTTTTCATAGGTGACGGATGGCGCTTAGACTAATTGAAGACAGGGGAAGAAGTCAGCGGAATTCGTGGAAGAAAAACCGGTGGGGGTTCCGAGGGCGAAGCGACTTTGTGGATTCGGCAGCGCGGCCCCAGCGTTCCCTGCCTACGGAACATTGATCCAGTTGGTCATGACGTTGTAGGCGAAGGTCATCTCGCCCGCCTGATAGCCTTTATACCATTTGGAATGGCCGTCGGCGAACATGATGTTCTGACCTTTGCTGTGCTTCTGCCAGTATTCGGTTATCGAAGCATCGGCCGCACCACCGACGCAGTTTTGGGTGTAATCATCTTTGTCCGCATCCAGCGGATCAAAATTTAAGACCGCATTGGTCGTCTTGATTCCTGCCGTGTCACCGCCCAGCACAAACGCCGAGGGGAACCGGATGGCCGAAGCCTTGATCGCCCCAAAAGTCCGGTTGGCGACATAAGCAGCGTTGCAGCCGTTGAAATAATTGAACGGCCCGCGCAGTTCCGCCGGCAGTTGAATGTTGCCCGGGCACCGATATACATTCGTGGTGCCGACGTAGGAAACAATCTGCTCCATCCAACTGTAATTCTGCGTGCCGGGATCTTTGACGCCCCAATAGACATTGCCGCCGGACACGGGATAGGAATCGCTGTTGTCATCAGCGAACATCCGCATGCCCAGGCCAATCTGATGGAGGTTGGAATTACAGGCCGTCGTCCATGCTTTCTGTTTGGCCGCGGAAAGCGCCGGCAACAGCATCGCCGCGAGGATTGCAATGATGGCGATGACCACGAGCAATTCGATCAGCGTGAACGCCCGCGCACAAATTCTATTTTTGAATGAGACTTCCATGCCCAATTTCAGACGGAAGTTCCCCGGCAAGGTTTCAGATTAATTTCGGAACGCCGGGTGCCGCCCCGGTCCCGGGCGTTCCGTCACGGCGGAAAACCGATGGCCAGTTTCACCGCCGAATATTCGGGATGAATTTTCCCGTCGCGCGCCCGGATGATCAACTCCGGCTCGGTCCACGTCTGGCCGCGAAACCATTCAGGCAAATCCTCGGCGCGCATCATCCCGAACAAGGCGACGAGCGCCGGATCGCCTTCGCGGAAAACCACCGGCCGCTTGCGGACAATGACCAAGCCCGCCTCGCGGGCACCGGTCACCACGCGGGCGAGTTGCGCCGGTTCGTGCGGAAAGACGCAGGCAAAAAAGCCGCCGGGCGCGAGGTGCTTCGCGGCGGTCGTGCAATAATCCGCAATGGTTCCGCGCAGTTCAAAGCGGCAGGCGAGCTTCTGCGGATGCTCGCTCTCGACCCCGTCGCCGAGCGGAAAATACGGCGGACTGCCGGTGATGAGATCGAATGTTTCTTCGGCCAGGAGAACTTTTGGATCACGAAAATCGCCGGCGCGGATCTCGTAGCGATCCGTCAGCCCGTTGTAGCGTGCGGATTTTTTGGCGAGCGCCACGCTGTCGCTTTGCGCCTCGACGGTGACAAACTTCGCGCCGGGCAGACGCCACGCGCAAATCATGCCCACGCTGCCAATGCCGCTGCCGAGATCCAGCGCGGTGCGCGCGGTCGGACACCAGGTCGTGCCATACCATGCCGTCAAAATGTCGTCGGTGGAAAAGCGGTGGCCGTCGCGCAATTGAAACAAACGGAAATGCCCGCTGATGGCGTCGAGGGTTTCGGGCGGCTCGACTTGGAGCGGAGCGTCGGCATCCCGCGCTCCCATCCCCGGCGGCACTGGCCCGGGCTTGGCCCAGCCTTTGAAATGAGTTTCCGTTTTCACGACCCTGATTTGGCGGCCGGCTTGAGTGGTTCAATGTGGATCAGCACATCGCGGACGGAGGGGATTTGCGCCCGCACTTTATCTTTCACCTCGTGACCGATGTGATGCGAACGCTCCACCGTCATCAGCGGGTTCACCTCCACGTGCATGTCCACAAAGAACTGATACCCCATCTTGCGCACGAAGCACTTTTCCACACCGTCCACGCCAGGAATCGTCCGGGCGGCCGCGCGAATTTTCTCAATGAGTTCGCGGTCGGGCGAGCGATCCATCAGTTCATTCACCGCCGGCAGCAGCAAGCGCCAACCGTTGAACCCGATGACGGCGGCGGCGGCGACAGCGGCCCAGTTGTCCGCCGCTTCATAACCTTTGCCGCCGATGAGCGAAATGCTGATGCCCAGAAACGCGGCCGACGACGTGATGGCGTCGCTGCGGTGATGCCACGCGTCGGTTTCGACGGCGGAACTTTCCACCGTTTCGGATTCTTTTAACACGAAGCGGAACAGAATTTCCTTCACCGCGATGATCACAATCAAGATGACCAGCGTGTAAGCCGAAGGCGCGACGCGCGGCTCGTTCAATTGGTGCAGCGCCGTGAACGCGATCCAGCCGGCCGCCAGCAGCAGCATTACCGAGACGCTTGCGGCCGCGATGGGTTCGGCTTTGCCGTGGCCATAGGGGTGATCGTCATCCGGCGGCGTCTCGGCGACGACGAGACCGCGCCAGACGATGATGGAACTGAAAATATCCGCGAGCGATTCGACCGCATCGGCAATGAGCGCCTGGGAATGGCCGAGAATGCCCGCGAGAAATTTCGCCACGACCAGCGTCACGTTCGCGGCGAGGCCGAGGAACGTGGCGCGGAGACTGCGTTGCAGACGGGCGGATGACACCGGGAAATTATTAACCACCGAACATAAGAAACACACGAAAGAAAACGCGGCCGCGGCTACGAACGAACCTCACGTGTCCGCCTTTCAAATGCCCGGGCCGGCCCGCGCCGAGATTCAATAAAGCAAGTTGGCTCCGAAATCTGGAGTTTTGCCGGCCAGAACTTCCTGAATCCATCCGTCCAATTTTTCCGGGTGAAATTTCCAGAACTTGCGGCAGCGCATGAAATGTTCGAGCACGACATCGCGTTCACCCTTTTTGAGGAGGTCGAGCGCTAAACTCATGTTCGGTCCAAAGCTGTCGAGCGTGGCGGAGCCATGACTCTGGCTGGAAGCGGTCAGATATTTTTTTGCTTCGGCAATCCGTCCTTCGCGCACAGCGATGCGGCCCAGCACGAGGTTGGCGTCTTGAACAGCGTTGCCGTCATTCCAGTTGTTCGTATATTTCGGGATCAACCCCATCAATTCCACGGCATAAGCCCGCGCTAGCTCAATTTTACCGGCGGCGAAGTTTTCCTTGGCGGCATCACCCAGCGCGTAAAACCGCTTTTCTGCAGTGTCGGCGTGATCTATTTGTGTCGTCGCGCGCTGAAGGTGATGCAATGAGCCTGAAAGCGCATTGCTGAACTGCGATTTGAACAGCGGCAGATTGATGGCGATCATCAAGACCATTAAAACGCCGATCAGCCAGCGGACTTTGGCGGTGCCGCCGACGCTTGGCGGCGCGACAAACACAGCGCTGTCCGCTTCTTGACCTAGGCTGCGTTCGGCGTCGGCAAAACTTTTTTCGCGAAAATGTTTCCAGGCCACCGCCACCGACATGGCAACTTCCGCTTCCAGTTCAGTCCGGGGAATCAAGGCGGAACCCCGAAGTGTTTGCAGCGCCCGAATATCTTTTTCGCCAAGCTGCGCCGACACACTGCCGTTGGCGTTCAAAATAATTTGCGAACGGCCTTGCCAGAGAAAATTGATGGTCAGATCCACCCAGCTCGTCCACTGGCCGAAGTCCGGCGATGGCAGTCGCAGCCGCAGTCCGCCCGCCGTCCAGCCAAAATGATTGGCCAGCCAGCGTGTGCCGAGGAAGCGGGCGAAAGCGAGCATTTCATCGCGACTGCACTGGGTGTCGGCCAACTGCGCCGCCGGATTCGAAAGTAGCTTTTCCAGTGCGCGCAGAAACAAATTGTAATCCATCCGCACCGGTCGTTGTCCGTAAAACGGCATCGCCAGCAAACTTTGTCCAAAGATGCAAACCATCACCCACTGCGGCAACCACAGGTTCAACGCCACTGCCAGACAAGCGCCTGCCGTCATTATTTGTCCGCCGACTTGCGCGATGAAATACGGGTTGCGGACGAGGGTCAGTTGCCGCACCGAAAATGGAATCCACAGGGAGCAAAATAGAACCATCACCCACCAAAACGAAAAGCGGCTATTCAAATCCGGAAACATGTTTTTGGCGATCAACTGTTCAAAGATCAGCACTATAACGACGCCAGCAGCAACCGCCACGATGATGAAGGCGACCCGGCTGCGAAGATGCGAGCGGAACAACTGCGCGCGAAACCCTTTTTGGTCGCGAAAATTTTTCAACTCCAGTTGCGCGAACAGCCAGCTCGCCAGCAGTCCCGGCAGGATGAACGCAAAGGAGATCAGCGAGCCGAGCGGCAACAGCCATTTCGCCAGCCCGATTTTTGCCAAAGCAGCGGTGAGCGTCGCGCCGATGCCGCCCGCCGTCGCGGCCTTAGCGGAGGAAGTTGCCAGCACGCCGGCCATGACGGCGGGGACGATTGATTTTGCCGGGCGCAACTGCGTGAGCGAGCCTTCGAGTTTTTCCTCCAGCCGTTCGCGCATGGCGGCGCGGGCGCGGTGCAGGCGCACACGCAAGGCGGCTTCAGAAATGCCCAGCGCCGCTGCGGCTTCCGCGCCGCTCTTGCCTTCGAGATAAAACAGCACCAGACATTCACGATGCGCGGCGGGCAGTTCCGCCAAGGTTTGCCGCAACGTTTCCGGCGTGTGCAGCGGGTCAGCTTCCGGCGCAGCATTGTCTGCGGAGGAGTCGTCAAAAGTTTCCAGCGCCCAGCGTTCGCGCTTGTTGAGTTCGCGACGGTGGCGCAGGCCAAAATTGATGGCGACGCGGCGGGCGATGGTGTTGACCCAGCCGGAAAATTTCGCGCCGTCGCCGAGCAGCCACAGCCGCCGATACGCGCGGATGAACGCCTCCTGTGTGACTTCCTCTGCCAGCGCCGCGTCGCCGAGCCGGCTCCACGCGACCGCATAAACCCGGCGCTCATGCCGCTCCACGAGTTCGCGGTAGCGCTCGGCATCGCCGCCGCGCACGGCGGCCACGGCGGATTCATCCTGCTGCGCGTTGGGATTGGAACGCTCGGTCATTTCGATGGGCATCATTTAACCGCAAGACAGCCGCGAAGGGAAATTGTTACAGGGCGGCATGAACCAGAGCCACCGGAGGAAACGGGCGAGCAGCGCATGGAACGCTCAACTCCGTTGGCGCCGTTTCCTCCTATTAACAATCGCAGATCATTTCGACCGGACGCCGCTTTGCGCCAAGGGCAACTCCAGCCAAACTGATTAAAACCGTTGTGAACCGATACTGAACTGATAACCTCGCCGCCTTATGAAGGAACGATCTGTTCGTCCCGCACGAACGTTTTTGAGGTTTTTGTTCAGTGGCTTTCTGCTGTGGATGCTGCTGCCCGCGCAGGTTCGGGCCTTTTCGCTGATCGGGCCTTACGCAAGCTGGATGGATGTGTCCAAGGGCTACCGCCAGCCGGGCGACATTGGCGGGCCGATGAATATTGGCGAGGGATACCGCTGGAACCTGCCGGTGGTCACCTACGGGTTTGACCGTTCTTTTCGGGATTACTTTGGTTCCAACGGCGTCGCGGCGGTGGAAAGTGCTTTCCAAGTGCTGAATCAAATTCCATCGGCGTCATCCATCAACCTCACGAACTATCCGGCCAATGTCTGGGGAATAAATTATTCAGCCCAAGCCGGCAATGTCATAGACTTGAAGACCATGGCGTTGAGCCTGGTGCTGGAACACATGGGATTGGCGTCGCCTATCCGTTACGTTTTTTGCATTCGCGATTATCAATTAGTCTCCGGAGCCAATTACCTTTTCTATGTGACCGAACGGAACTTTGATCCGGCGACCGCGCAGCCTTCGCCTTATATCAACGACACCCTGTTCACTTACGAATTATTGCAGTTCACACCAACACCGACGCTGACAAACGTATTCTGCGACGCGGTCGCGTATCCGCCCGACCCATTTGCGGGTTCGGTTTCGACGGTGACAGAATTCGTTCCCGATGTTGGCTTCTATGCCGCCAACCTCTCGCAAGATGATGTCGGTGGTCTTCGGTATTTGCTGAATGGCAATCAGGTGAACTTTGAAAGCCTGCTGTCCGATGTGTTGCCCTCAGACACCAACACGGTGCTGGTGCGCTCCGCTTATCGCCCGGGCATCGAACACATCACCTTCGTGCTCCACCCGGCCAGCGCGTTAAGTGGCGCATTTCGTCCGTTCACCAACCAGTGGACGGATGTTTTCTACGATGAGGAGGATCTTCCGAACTATCAGTCAGTGAAGCGCGTCACCACCACCCCGGACATTCTGTTCACGGCGCATGATCTTGGCCCCACGATGCTATATCAAAGGACCGGCACCACCAATTGGGAGAATAACGCTGATGCGAACGGCAACTTCGGCGGCGCGGGACCAGGAGTGATCCGGCCACTCGTCGTCATTGCGCTCAACAACACCATTCCGGCCTATTACAACGAAGGTTGGTCATTCCCAAGTAATATTATTCAAGGCGAATATACGGCCATGCAATTGCAGGCCTGGGCAAGCTTCGATGGTTCAACCAATGCGCCTTTTGTATATCCGGCTGGACAAGTCTTGTTCCAGCCGACCCATGTTCGATTCAAATTGACTGTGGCCGGCAGCACCAATGCGTTTGCCTGGACCCTGCCGGGAGTGGCGAATGGCCGCTTCCTGTTCCAGACAACCACGAACTGGAACGCGTGGACCACGCTGGCCTCCTTGACCAATTCCGGAGTCGCTTTTGATTTTATGTTTAAGGCCAGCACCAACGAGCCAAGCCGTTTCTTCCGCCTGTCACCGGCACCCTGAGTTGCAGTTCCCAGCCAAACCACGGCAAAAGCCTCCGTGTTCGCCCTGAAACCGCCATCCTCTGCCCCGGCGCTTTGAAAATGGCACCGCTTCGCCGCGCGCGGTAAGAGCGATAATGCGACGGCGAGCCACATCCGCAGCAAAGCGGTCAATAAAAGGACACGGACAGCGCGAGGCGCTGTCCGTGCGATGAGGAAAAGGACGCCGCCGAGGGACGTCCCTGCACGCGGACTTCACGGCCCGAGCGGTGCTTTTTTCGAGGGCTTGTTGGTTTTGCCGGTTTTACGTTCGCTTTTGCGCACGTAGCCAAAGGCGGCATACAACTCGCCGTCTTCGCCTTCTGCCGGGTCGCCCTTGACGGAGTTGACCACCAGGAGGACTTCCGCCAGGGAGACCACGTCGTTGTTGTCGCGTTCCACGGTGGCGGCGGTCATTTGGTCATCGAGCTGGCCGATGAGCGTGCGGGCGTCGAGGCTCGGCTGCACCTTGGCCGTGAACTGCGCGAGCGTCATGCCCGCGAAGCTCTTGGTCGGACGCAGATCCTTCCACGCCTTGATGATTGCGGTGATCTTGTTGCCATTGTCTTTAGGATTGCCTGCCATATCTGTTCACCTCCTTAAGTCCGGTTCCATACCGGTTTTCAAATCGGGAAAAGGGTCGCGCTCTGGCGCGGACGCGGCTGCCGCTTTTGCAACAGAGCGGCGCTCTGGAGTGGAAGAAGCGTCCTCTTGCGCGGAGGAAGGGCGCTCCTGCGCACAAGAACGGTCTTCCTGCCCACAGGAGCAGCATTCATATACGGAGGAAGACTCCTCTTGGGCACAGGAATAGGCTTCATTTGGAAAAGAGCGCACCAGTTGGAGAGCTCGCCTGAAGAAACCTGCCTTTTTCCCTGCAAATCGCGGGATTATTGGTTCAACATGTAGGACGGTCGCAACCATGCTGCTGATTTAACCACGGCAGTTCGCCCCGCGCCATGCAAGCATACTGGCAGGTCCGGCAACACGCGGGCTGGCGGGCCAGCCAGCCATCCACGGCCAGATTCAATTCGCCGTAGCTCAGGCCCAGGGCGCGGGCAATGCGGGCGATGATGTCCACCGTGGGGATGTTGATGTCGCTTTCGATGTTGCCGAGCATCTGGCGGGAAACGCCGGACAAGGCGGCGAGCCGGTTGAGAGAAAGCGTGAGGTATTGCCGCCGGCGGCGGATGACCCCAGCCAAAGCGCGAGCCTCCGGCATCACCAGATTCCGCGATACCAGCACCAGAGAGACCAGGTCTTTGTTCCGCTCATTCATGGACCTGCCCGAAAGACAAGGAATTTCCGCGAGCATGGCAGGCGGGACGATTGACGTCCACCGGAATTTTCAGCCACGGAATTTCACGAAGGAAACCCGGATGGAAATGTCGGTGGGGCGGGCCTCCGCGTCTGGGACTGGGTTCCGAGAATAGCCCAGCCTTTCAAGGCTGGGCTGGCGTTGGCCGCGAACAGAAAGTCCCGGCCGGGACGAAAGAACCCTTCTGCCGCCCCGGCCGGGACGCGAGCAGGGTGCCGCAGCCAATCTACGGCTGAAGCCGTGGGCAATTATCAAGAATCGCCCGCCGGGGTGACGCGCGACCATTGGTGGCTGGCATTGCCAGTGACGGGGAAAAGCAGCCGCCAGTCCTCTGGCGCTTTCCGAGGCGCGCGGGTGGAGGTCAGGGTGAGGTGGGGACACTGGCTGGCTGCACCAGCTTGTAACGAACCTTCACGCCGCGCGGGTTGTCGGTGAAGCCGGTGATTTGCAGGAGACCGCTTTGCCCGTCTTCGGTTTGAAAGGCGTAAAGGTAATCGTCGGTGCCCTGCCATTTCGCGTCGTGCCACGCCATGCTCGCGAACTGCGGCAGCGTCGGCCCGCCGCTGGGATTGTTTTTCTGCGGGAACGGCTGGTTGCGCAAGGGGCCGTCAAGCTGCGACGGCGTGACGGTCTCAAAGGTGACGCCCGGTGCCACGGGCACGATGACCGCCTTCATCTCAAAAGCAAACAAACCCCGCTCGGCGGCCGTGGGTGGCCCGTAGCCATGCACCAACGAAATGATGACGGGAATAGGATCACTTGGATGCCAATGCGGATTGAATGCGGAGAACCCGGTGACGTGCGCACCGTGCGCGTGTGCCCATTCCCAGATGGCGGAGAAGTTCTTTTCCCAAGTGAGGCTGGCGGGCGGCCGGAAGGTTTCGCCGGTCTTGAAATTGAGCAGCCAGTCCTTGCCGGATTCGTAATCATAGACCGTCCGCTCGAGCTCCGGGCCGAAGGAAAGCTTGGGCGTCGGGGGAAAAGTCCGACTCACCGTTGCATGGCTGACGTCAAAGGCTTTGCTGACAGTGGCAACGGTATAATCAACGGTGCTGCCAGCAGTGACGGTGTAGTCAACCCCGACGGACGGGGCAGAAATAGGTATTGAAATCGAGGTCACCTTTGGTTCCGATTGCAAGGCTGGGTCGTTGGACGCACTTTTCACCAGCTTGTAGCGGAGCTGCACGCCGCGCGGGTTCTCGGTGAAGCCGGTGATTTGGAGAATGCCGATGCCGCCTTCACTGGTCTTGAACAAATGCGTCGCTGGCAGCCCGTTTGTCAGCGTGGTTGCCATCGTCCAACGGGTCGTTTCCAGCTTCACCGGCACCAAGACCGCGACGACTGCCTCCGGCGATATGCTGTCCCACGCGCTTCGGTCCGCCGGAATCAAGATCGTGTTCAATCCGATGAGTCCGCTGAAATCATTTCTGGTATTGGCCGGAACGGTTTCGGGATCGTGAACGATTTGCGCCACAACGTCCGCTCCCGATTTTTGACGCCAGTCGTAGAATTGATCCACGTTAAAAGGATCTACCGGGGGATCCAAATGCGCGAGGGAAAGCAACCGGCCCATATCCAAATCCAGGTAGCTGTCTTCGTCGTAGGGAGGTCGGGAGGATGCGACAACGGTTCGCTCCATCACCGGGCCGAAAGAAACCTTGGGCGTAACGGCAGAAGCAGCCAGTTGCGATGCCGCGGTGTTAGGTTCCAATTCAAACAGCATCGCGATGACCTGTTTGGTGCCGCCTTCAAATGACTTTTCATTCAAATCATCAAAAACGCCCAGCTTGGCCCGGTTCAGAACTAAAGGATTGCTGCCAATATCCTCCCGTTTTTCACGTTCCGATTGGACATAAAAGCGCACTTCCGTGCCCGCGAGCGTTGGGGTCACAAAGAGCCGGTTTGTTTCGCTGCCAGATTCAGTTTTCACCAGAAACTGCATCATGCCTTCGCTGCCGCTGGCCACGACCGTTTGAGCCAAGCTGGTGCCCGAAACAGAATGTCCCGCCGCGAGCAAGGAGGCCGGCCCGGTAATTGTCGCTATGTCCATGTCGGCGGGAACCCGAAGATTCCACAACGTGACCCGCAGCAACTGTTTTTCTAAAGCCCCGCCGGCTGGCACAATGGAGGTCTCGTTTTGGACCTGCTTGCCCGAGTCGAACTCAACCATCGCATCATCCGTAAGCTTCCGCTCGATCACCGGGCCGAAGGCATCGTGCTGGCGGGTGTCCGCGTGGCCTGGTTTGAAAATTGCCAGCGGCAACGCGATCAGTGCAATGAGAATGGCTCCCACGATAGTCAGCAATGCGAAGGCACCGCGCGGATTTCCCAGATTCACCGTCCACCCAAACGCGGGAATTTGTTTCGGCACCCAGGCCCGCGAATCCGGTTTGCTGAAATATACCGAGAGCCATTTCGGGCCGGTCCAGTTGCGCGGATCGTTCCATTCCGCAGTGTTGATGGCGGCTTGCTCGGAGGTTGAACCGGGCGCGATGCCCGGTTCGGGAGCAGGAACGTTCGTGCTGCCCACGTTCACCGCGCGCCAGACGCGGCGGATGATGAGCCAGTCCAAGAGCAGAAGAATTCCGAGCAGCACCGCAACAAACAGCAGGTATGACAATGGAACCGTCGGCGGGGAGGTGCGTTTCCACCCCAGGCCTGCACCCCAGAGACCAAGACCCACGGCTGCGACAATCAAACCATCCAGCGCCAGCAGCGGGAACAGCAAGCCGTCAAACACTGCCAGCCACAGGCCGTGCAGTTTTCCCGCCGAGCGGCGGATTTGCGCGACGGCCACCCAGCCGAGAAGCGTCGTGCCAGTCGGAGCAGTCATTCCCAGCAACCAGATCAAAATCATGAGAAGCCGCGCTGGCGCAGGACTAACCGAGTCGAATGAAAGTCCATCAGCGTTGCGCCCTGTGAGGATATTTGGAAAATGTGGAAGCAGAATGACGGTAAATATCACCCAGCACGCGCCCACGATGGCCGTGCGCGAGAAACGCGCTCCTTCATTGGTAGGAGCCGACGTGAGGAGACTTTGACTTTTGTCTTCCTTGGCGTTGGGCTTTTCAATTTGAGACTCGTCACCTCGTCTCCTACTGGCATCGGGCGTGGCCACGATGGTTTCCACCATCGTTTTCACTTCGCTGACCTGCTGGTAGCGGAGGGCGGGATTCTTTTCCAGGGCGCGCAGCACCACTTCATCGAGGCGCACGTCAATCTGCACTTTCTTCGACGGCGCTTCGAGTTTTTTGCCGGGCAGTTCGCCGGTGAGTATTTCGTAGAACACCACGCCGAGCGAATAAATGTCGGCCCGGCGGTCCACGCGCTGCGGGGCGGTCTGTTGTTCGGGCGCGCTGTAGCCGCGCGTGCCGATGGTTTGTTCGCCGGTGAGGGCGGTGGGGAGCGCCGGCCTCCGGCCCGGCTCGTTGGGGTCGCCAGTCTGAAACGTGCCGGGTCGGAGACCGGCGCTCCGCTCCGCATCCGCATCCAGCATCTTGGCAATGCCGAAGTCGGCAACTTTCACGCGGCCGGTTTTGTCCAGCAGGAGATTCTCCGGCTTGATGTCGCGGTGGATAATGCCGCGGTCGTGGGCGAATTGCAGCGCTTCACAGAGCGGCGGGACAATCGCCAGCGCCTGCTCGGGGGTGAATTTTTGCGTCCGCAAAAGCTGGCGCAGGTTTGCGCCATCCACAAATTCCATCAGCAAAAAATAAAATCCGCCGGCCTGTCCGAAGTCATGGATGATGACAATGTTCGGATGGTTCAAGGCCGCCAGCGCCTGGGCTTCCCGCGCGAAGCGTTCAGCAAACTGGGCGTCCTGCACGCGTTCCGGCGCGAGCAGCTTGAGTGCGACGAAACGGTTCAAGGATTTTTGCCGTGCCTTATAGACCACGCCCATGCCGCCGCGCCCGAGGCATTCGAGAATTTCCAATTGCGGAAAGTGCGGAGCGATCTGCTCCGGCGGCAACGGCGGCTGCGCGGCGGTGGCGTCACCGGAAAAGGCGGTTTCCGTCTTCAGGTTCATCGCCATGACGCAGCGCGGGCAAAGCCCGTCCGGCGCGTCGGGCGGCAAGGCGGCCCCGCACTGCGGACATTTCGGCATTGGTTCGGTGTTCATGCCCGTTACTTAAGAATCAGCGCAGGATTGTTACAAGGCATTTTCATTAACTAAAAACGTTTCAACCACAGATGGACACTGATGGACACTGATGGGCACTGATGGGCACTGATGGAAATGTCGAAGCAAAGCACCTCACCCCAGCCCTCTCCCCATTTTGCTCCGCCGACTCCGCAAAACGCGGAGAGGGTGAAACGCTCGCGGTGTCTCTGCAAAATCTGTGTCCATCCGTGTCCATCCGTGGTTAAAACATTTTGCTATTGTCGCGCGAGTGCCGCAGCAAGGTGGCGCAATTCGGTGTCCAAATCGGCTCCCTCGGCGAGCGTCTGGGAAATTTCCTCGCGATAAATTTCCCGGAAGCGTTTCCGCAATCGGTGAACCGCCACGCGCGCCGCGCCTTCGTTCACACTAAGCTGCTTTGCGACCGCCGCATAGTCAATCGCACCCCGGTCGGCGAGCAGACAGTTTTTCAGCGCGTCGTAATCGCCAGGCTTGCCCGCCGCCGCAAACTCGGCACGCAGCCGGGCCGTGGTGAGACTGATGAGCGTCAGCGCCCATTGCCGGTCAAATGTTTCGTCCGGGGCGAGCGACTGGGTGTCCGTGGCGAAGCGGCTCTCGGCAAAGGCGGTGTCGAATTGCGCGTGCGCCTGACCGCCGCCGCGCCGTTGCGCCGAGACGCGATCCCATTCGTTGCTCATGAATTTTTTCAACGCGACGATGAGGAACGAACGCAATTTCCCCTTTGCGCGGTCGGCGGAATCCAGCCAGCGTTTTTCGAGCAGACGACAGAAAAATTCCTGCGTCAAATCCTGCGCGTCGTGCGGCGATTTGCCGCAGCGCCGCACGTAGGCGTAGAGCGGATACCAGTAAGCCTGGCAGATGGTTTCCAGCGCCGCCGCCGATTCGGGGGTGGGCTGGCGCGTGGCGAGCACGACCGACCAGCGCGTGTTGGGAAACACGCGGGGCGCTTCGCTGGCTGGCGGTTCACTGCTCATGCGGACATCATATCCAGAGCAATTAAGCGAAACGAGACGGTTGTTACAACGGCAGAGCGATTTTCGAAAGACGAATTACGATTGACGAGTCGGCTTCGAAATTGAAGCGTCCTCGTAAATCGAACACCGAAAATCGTAAATCTCAGATCTGGTGGCAGAACATCGCGTCGCGGAGCTTCGGCTCGAACCAGGTGCTCTTGGGGGGCATGATGCCGCCGGCGTCGGCGATCTGCATGAGGTCTTCGATGCTCGTCGGGAACATGCTGAACGCGCAGGCGTATTCGCCGCTGTTCACCAGCTTCTCCAGTTCCGCCGTGCCGCGGATGCCGCCGACGAAGTTGATGCGCTTGCTGGTGCGTGGATCGTCAATGCCAAACAACGGCGCGAGCACGTTTTTTTGCAGCAGCGTCACGTCGAGCTTCTCGATCGGATCATTGATCGCGGTGAGCTTGGCTTTGAAGGTGAGCGTGTGCCAGCGCTTGTTCATGAACAAGCCGAGTTCGTGCTTGCGCGTGGGATGCGGCATGCCCATGCGGAGGACATAGAAAATTTCTTCCAACTTCTTCAGCAAATCCGGCGGGGTGAGCCCGTTCAGATCTTTCAACACGCGGTTGTAAGGCAGAATCTGCATCTGGTTGTGCGGGAAAATGACGGTGAGAAATTCGCCGCTGTGGCCCGCGCCATTACGTGATTGGAAAACGCGCGCTGCTGCGGCGCTGCGATGATGGCCGTCGGCGATGTAGAGAAAGGGAATCGCGGCGAATTGCGCTTCGATGAAGGCAATGTCTTCCGCGCTGGCCACATTCCAGGACGTGTGGCGCACGCCGTCAGTGCCGGTGAAATCCACGGCCGGCGCTTCGGCAGTTTTCTTCGCGACGAATTCATCCATCGCTGCGGTGGCGCGATAGGTCAGGAACACCGGACCAGTCTGCGAGTTCAACGCCTCGATGTGGCGCACGCGGTCGTCCTCCTTGTCGGGGCGGGTGAACTCGTGTTTCTTGATGATGCCGCTCAGGTATTCGGCGCAACTCGCGGCGGCAACGAGGCCGACTTGCGCGTGGCTTCCCATGATCTGACGGTATAAATAAAACGCGGGTGCCGCATCCTGCTTGAGCGCGCCCTTGGCCACCAGGTTGGCAAAATTCTCTTTACCCTTGGCATAGACTGCCGATGAGTAGAGGTCGGTCCCGGACGGCAGATCAATTTCCGGTTTGCTGACGTGCAGAAAGCTCAACGGCTTGTCGGTCGCCATGGCGCGCGCCTCGTCTGAAGACATGACGTCGTAGGGCAGTTCACATATTTGTGCCGCCAAGGAGGTTTCCGGCCGCAGGGCGGCAAAAGGTTTTAGAGTAGCCATAAATGAGGCGGCAAATTTAAGCTAATGCCCGGACAACGCACGTCTAAATTTTTGCCCGCCATGAAAAGCCTTGTTTGACTGTCGTGGATGCTGGCATATTCACCCCCAGATAGAGATTTTTGATTGCTAAGATCATTTTTGATTCATGGATAACATCCGCAAACTCTTGGACCAGGTGGAGGTGTTGCCGCTCTCGCCTTCGTTGCTCCCGAAATTGCTGCCGGCGTTGAGTGATGTGGATACGAACTTCGACGAAGTCGTTCGCGTCATCTCGATGGATCAATCCCTCACGGCCAAACTGCTCCAGATTTGCAACAGCGCTTTTTTCGGCCAGACCGAGCCGGTTTCCACGGTTTCTGAAGCGGTGAGCCGTGTGGGCTATCAATCGGTTTATCTGCTGGTGGCGACGATCAACGGGAGCAACTGTTTTCCCTGTCCGTCGCCCAAGGGGATTGACACGGGCAAATTGTGGCGGCACAGCATCACCACGGCGTTCAACGCCAAGTTCGTGGCCGAGTCCGCCGGTTTGGATGGCAACCTCCTGTTTACCGCCGGGCTGTTGCATGACATTGGCAAAATGGTGTTGGCACAGGCGCAACCCCTGGCGATTGGCAATGCGTTTTACCAACCCACCAGCATCGCTTCGACCGAACGCGAGGTCGCGGTGTTTGGCTGCGGCCACGCCGAGGTCGGAGCCGCGCTGCTGGAAAAGTGGAAGCTGCCCGCGCAACTCGCCATCAGCATCCGGCATCATCATGATCCGGCATCCGCTTTGGAATTTGCCCCCATCGCCGCTTGCGTTCAGCTGGGAAATCAGATCACCCACAGCGAACTGCATCCCCAGTTGGTGGCCAGTCCGGAGTTTAAGTCCGCGCTGGACCAACTCCAGTTGGACGCCGGCAATGTCAAACGCTGGCAGGAAAAATTCCGCAACAGCCGCGACCTGATCGAAAGCATGAGCAAGCTTCCCTTGTAGGCGTCTCAAATTTGCGACGGTTCAAAATCCGGGGCACATGGGGGCACAGCCACGACCAGCGATCGCTCTGCCATAATTTTTCCAAGCACATCAACGCCTTGTCGCCCACTGGCGTGCGTGACTGCCGCGACCAGCGGAACCATCTTGGGTATTGTTTGCGGGCCGATTCCATCGCCCCGCTCCGCCTGGTTCGCCGCGCTCATGGAGGCTGCGATAGTTCAGCCGATCGAGTTTTTTTCAATAGTTCCGTTCGGTTTGCCCGGCGCGCGCCGGGGAACCCGCATTTTTTCAAAACAATATATTAGCAAAGCAAAGGGCAAGCGGTTGAGCCGCTCTTCGGATTCCCATCCGCATTCAATCCCTTCTTATTTTCGTCCACCGTGGCCCCCTTTTTGTTTAAGCTGGCGCGGAAGATGGAAACCCTGCTTATCCGAAGATTGTTCGGCGCCGCCGCCGTGTGGCTCGCGACGGGCGCGTTGTCGGGTGCCGCCGCCGCCGCGACATCGCCAACGATCACCCCGCATTCCCAAGGTTTGCATGGCTACATCTCTTATGGCCACGAGGAGCTTCCGCCGCAATCCACCTTCACCGCCGGTGCCGGCTTTTACTCTGCGGTCTGGCCATTGACGGACAGGCCGCTGGCTGGCTTCCAAATCGGACTGCCCGGCACATGGATTTTGCCTGACAATTCGGACGACAAGGACACGCCGCTCGCCCCGGAGGGCACGCTGGCTCGCACATGGAAGGAACGCGGCCCGACTTGGAGCAGCGTGTTCCAGACCGTGGAAGGCGGCCTCGGTTATTGGGCGGGCAACCATTTCCGCTACGGCCCGCCGAAGTTCAGCCTGAACGCCACCCCGCAGTGCTACGACTACGAGGTCGGCTCGCCCGGCTGGTCGTTTTTTTATAGCAACGAGGCGCTCCCGGACCAACGCCTCGGCATCGCGCAACTCAGCAACCGTCTGCTCATCCCGCCGGACGCGCTGCCCTTTCACGGCCATCCCAACGGCGAGTTCCTCGGTTACACGTGGATGGCGTTGCCGTTCACCGACGCCACCACCAACGAGCCGCCGACTGGCGACCAGAGCTGGACCTGCTTTCTCAGCGCCGCCAACTTCAAAGGCCCGATCGCTTATTATATTCCGGAGACTTGGAGCAAAATCGGCAAGCTGTTCAACGATCCATTTCTCCACGGGCGCGGACTCGACGCGCGCCCGGGAATCATCGGTGGCGGCGCGATGGAAATTAACACAGTGCCGCGCTTCGATGCGTCCGACGCGCAAGGCGCGGTCTATACGAAATTGCCGAAGCTGCAATTTCCCGTGGACGTCCAAGGCCGGGCCTATCTCGTGCAAGACGTGACGTATTATTCCAAAGCGGCACTGTTCGACGCCTTCAAGTCGTGGCGCGACGGCGGCCCCGTCTGCTCTGGAAGCTTCGATGCGAAAGGTGCGTGGAAACCCCGGCTCAACACGCACACAACACGCTTCGACCAAGCTGGCCAGAAAATCGTCGGCATCGAGCGCGTCTTCGACACCCGGATTTTCGAGGGCAATGTCTGGGGTTTGCAGTGGTTCACCAACGACATCAGTCCGAACGGATTGTTCCCGCAGTATTTCAAACGCGCCGGCGGAGAACATGTCCCGTTGGCAGCGGCCGCCGTGCCTGCGGAAACCAAATTGCTATCGCAGGAGTTCAAGCTGGCCCGACCCGGCCCGCCATACACCTCGCCAACCAACGGCGCGTGGGCACAACCCGGCCCGAAACTCGGCCCCTTCACGGCCAGGCTCGCCGATGGTTCCGTGGTAACTTACGCTTGGTATCGCTTCGTGGACCAGCCGTCTTTCCAGCAATACCACTGGAGCGCGGAGAAAAAGGCCAAGCTGCAAGCTTTCGTGGAAAAGTTACACGCGAACTGGCCGATTGATCGTGATTATATGGCGCCGCCCACGCGCGGCAAACTCGTCGCACTCGATCCCGCACTGATCGTGACGCCGCCCGAGGGTTTGGCAGTGGGCTACGTGCCCATCGTCACCCGCCAGGCGACGCAATGACGCGGTCCAAGCTTCCAGATATTAGCAAAGCCATCGAGCTTAAACCTGATTTGGCTAATGCCGGTCTCAATCGCAGCAGTGTGTAGCAAATCAAAGGCGATTGGGATGGTTCAACTGTTGATTTCAATCACGCGCTAGAATTAAATCCAGCGCTGAAAAACGGGGAGAAAGCTCTCTATCGCAGAAGGAACTGATTCCAAAGTGTTCACGCGTCGCAAGCGCAATGGTCAATCCTCATTCACCACCATCAAGGTTATGCTGGGCTGCGGGTCGTCCCCATCTCCCGACACGCCGCAATGGTGTGCGATTCCTCATCAAAACCGGCCTCGCGCCAGCCATCCCCCCGGATGGCTGGCATTTTCCTTTGCTACCATGATTTCTATGATACTTGGAATGATACTTACGTTTGCATCTAGGCTGGGGTAGGCTGGGGTAGGCTGGGGTAGGCTAGGGTAGGTGCATTTCGGGAAAACTAGTGTTGTGTTCTCGAATACAGTGGACATAACATGATATTTGTTTAAACTGGGTGCATGGCAAGACCCATACGCGGTTTGGAACTGGATTCGGATCAACGCACGGCGTTGGAAGCGTCGGTGCGGGCACCAACGACA
>CAINLR010000057.1 GCA_903850425.1 uncultured Verrucomicrobia subdivision 3 bacterium
GTCGTCGCTCCGGCTCCGGCCCGGCCCGCTGGCGCCGGCATCCCCGCCGCCCGCCAATGAACTGCCGCCAGCCAGAAAGGAGTCCGCGCCGCCAGGATAGGAGTCCGCGCCACCGGGATAGGAGTCCGCGCCGCCGGGATAGGAGTCCGCGCCACCAGGATAGGAGTCCGCGCCACCCGGATAGGAGTCCGCGCCGCCGGGATAGGAGTCCGCGCCGCCGGGATAGGAGTCCGCGCCACCGGGATAGGAGTCCGCGCCGCCAGGATAGGAGTCCGGGCGGTGGTGGAAGGAAGGTTGCCGGCCAAAACTCCTCCAAAAGCGCCAAAAATAGCAATAAAACCCTGAAAACTCCCAAATCCGGCATTTTCCCCTGGTTTCAGCCATCCAGCGGACTCCGCAGCCGCAACTTCGGATTGGGAATTGGCTGGGCGCGCGGGCCTGCGGTTTTTCTGAATTCCATATTTTTGCCGCCGCCAGTCATAAAAGGTTCTCGACAATAGTGAAAGCCAGAAATACAGTCAATTTCATGGAGAAAATCGCACCGCACGGAGCGGTTGAATAACAAGGTTAGGCAGCATTCGCGCCATGAGATTTTCAACCATGTTTGCCGGAAGTATTTTGTTGTGTGCTTTAGTTGGCGGATGTGTGTCTCACGCTCCTGTCGCAAGCTTGTCACCGGAATTTGTTGTTGTGGCGCGCTGTCACAGTTCACAGGCGCAACAAGGAGCCGCTAGAGTTTTGCGGAGTATGCAGGGTCTTCATCACGCCATCGTTGTTGGGTCTGAAGAAGGCTTTGTCAGCGTTGATGTGCTTGACGCCGCCAGAGTGCGTGTGGCACTTTCGGATGCCGTCGCAAAAGAGAATTTGGACATTACTGTAATCGAGCCATGATGCCTAATCACCAAGGGATCGGAAAGGACTGAGGCGCGAGGGAGTGTGGCCTTGGGTGAGGGTGTGGTTGCGCCGAACGTCCTTTCCATCCGTTGTTGAACCAGCCCCGAGTTACCGAAGTTGTCCCGCCTGCCTTTTGCTTTTCCCGTCCTTCCCCGCGGCGACCAGCCACGAGCGCAAGTGCGACCGCCGCGGCGCAGTTCGACGGCGGCGCAGCTTTTTCCGTTGGCCGCAAACCGATGCAAGCAAAAAAGCCCGCTCAAAGATTGAGCGGGCTTGGTGCTTTAGGCGAAATTACTTCTTCTCTTCGGGCTTGGTCTCAGAGGCTGGCGCGGCTTCGGCGGGAGCCGGAGCGACGGGCGTGAAATCAACCCATTCCAGAATGGCTCGCTGAGCGGCATCGCCCTGGCGGTTTTCCATGCGGATAATGCGGGTGTAGCCGCCTTTGCGATCCTTGAACGCGGGCGCGATTTCCTTGAAGAGGATCTTGGCGGCGCTTTCCTGATGCAAACGGGCGACGGCGAGGCGGCGTTGGTGAACGGAGCCACCTTTGCCGAGCGTGACCATCTTTTCGGCGACGGAACGGGCGGCCTTCGCCTTGGCGAGGGTCGTCGTCACGCGCTTGTGTTCGATCAAGCTGCAAACGAGGTTGGCCAACATCGCATTGCGATGTTCGGAGGTGCGGCCCAGTTTGGCCGTGCGCTTTAAATGTCTCATGGCAATTCCTTACTTAAGCAGGGGGAGCTTCTTCTTTGACCGCTTCAATCAATCCCGGCTCGAAATTCATGCCGAGCGAGAGGTTGAGGGATGTCAGTTTGTCTTTAATTTCGTTGAGCGACTTCTTGCCGAAGTTGCGATACTTGAGCATCTCCTGCTCGCTCTTCAGCGCGAGCTGGCCGACGGTCGTGATGTTCGCATTGTTCAGGCAGTTGGCGGCGCGGACGCTCAATTCGATTTCGTTGACACTCATGTTCAACAATTTCTTGAGCTTCGCTTTTTCGTCGTCCTGTTTGTCCGCCGCTTCTTCAAATTCAACCGCGTTCTTGTCGTAGCCGACAAACACGTCGAGATGATGCGCGAGAATGGCCGAGGCCTGGGTCAGGGCGTCGTCGGGGGTGATGCGGCCATCCGTCCAGATTTCCAGAACCAAACGGTCGTAATCGGTGCGGTTGCCGACGCGGGCCGCTTCCACATTGTAGCGGACACGGGTGACGGGCGAGAAAATCGAATCAATGGCCACCACGCCGATCGCCTGGCCGGGCTTCTTGTTCTCATCGCCGGGGCAGAAACCACGACCAACCTTGACCGTCAGTTCCATCTCAAATTTTTTCTTTTTGTCCAGCGTGCAGATGTGCTGGGTCGGATTCACGACTTCGACATTCTGGTTGCCTTGGATGTCGGCGGCGGTGACGTTGCCTTCTTTGTTGACGGACAACAAGAGGGTCTGCTCATCGCGGGAGTGGGCTTTGAATTTGACTTTCTTCAAGCTCAGAACAATGTCGGTGACATCTTCCACGACACCTTCAACGGTGGTGAACTCGTGCATCGCGCCGTCAATCTTGACGGACGTGATCGCGGCGCCTTCGAGCGAGGAGAGCAGCACGCGGCGAAGCGAATTGCCAATCGTGTGGCCGTAACCCGTTTCAAACGGATCGGCGACAAACTTGGCATAGGTTTCGGTGGCAGAAGATTCCTCTTTCTGCAACCGCTTGGGCATTTCAAAACGTCCTAGACGAACTGGCATAATTATTTTCTTTCAACAATTTTAATCTGACTTTCCCGGCTGATTTATTCCCGGCCGGAAAAGCCCGTATAATTGTTTTTCGGGTTTACGGATTAGCGGGAATAAAATTCGACAATCGCCTGCTCGTTGGCGATGGGCTGGATCTCGTCACGCGTCGGAATGCGCATGACCGTGCCTTTGAGTTCTTCCTTGTTCAAGGACAACCAATCCGGCACGGAGCGGCTCGTGGTGGTTTCCATGTTTTTCGTCGCGAGCGACTTCGACACGTTGTTGTTCTTCACGCCGATGACATCATTGACCTTGGTGGCAAACGAGGCGATGGCGGCCTTGCGACCGTTCACCGTGATGTGACCGTGATTGACCATCTGGCGCGCAGCAGCGCGGGTGTTGGCAAATCCAAGTTGGTAACACACGTTATCGAGGCGCGTCTCAAGAATCTGCAACATCGTCTCACCGGTGATGCCGCGCTTGTTCTTGGCTTTTTCGTAAACGCCACGAAATTGCTTCTCCATCAACCCGTAGAAATAGCGAAGCTTCTGCTTCTCGATCAAACCCAGACCGTAGTCGGTGGTTTTGCGGCGGGACTTGGGACCGTGAACGCCGGGACCGTAGTTGCGGCGTTCAAGATATTTCGTCGGGCCGAAAATCGGGATGCCGAAACGACGGCTAATGCGGACGCGGGGACCTGTATAACGAGCCATAAGTTATGATTTCAAATTTGAAATTTTAGATTTGAGATTCAACGGACTAGACGCGGCGTTTCTTGCGCGGGCGGCAGCCATTGTGCGGAACCGGCGTCACATCCTTGATGGAACTGATTTCCAGACCGATGGCCTGCAAAGCGCGAATCGCAGATTCACGGCCCGAGCCTGGCCCCTTGACGCGGATTTCAACTTCCTTCATGCCGTGCGCCATTGCCTGGCGGGCGGCGTCCTGCGCGACCTGCTGCGCGGCGTAAGCGGTGCTTTTGCGCGAACCCTTGAAGCCCACGCGACCGGCGCTGGACCAACCGATCAGGTTGCCCTGAGCGTCGGTGATGGTGACCTGCGTGTTGTTGAAAGTCGCCAGAATATTGGCGATGCCGGCGGAGATGTTTTTGGCATGCTTGGCTTTGACGATCTTCTTGGCATTGGGATCTTCGCCGAGCAGATCAGCCGCCGTCGGCACGATGGGCGCAGCGGGTTCAACCGGGGCCACCGGTTCAGCCGCTTTTTCCTTCTTGGCCGGCTTGGCATCCGCTGCCGGAGCCGCAGCGGCGGCAACTTTGACTTCTTTTTCCTTCTTCGGTGCGGCAGGTTTTTTCTTTTCTTCGGACATAATGAAATTGAGTGATTAGTGGATGCCGGTCTTGGCATTCGGGTTGCGCTGCACACCCACCGTCTTGCGGGGGCCTTTGCGCGTGCGGGCGTTGGTTTGGGTGCGCTGACCACGCACGGGGAGGCTGCGCAGATGGCGGATGCCACGGTAGCACTTGATGCCCTGCATGCGCTTGAGATTCATGCCGATTTCGCGACGCAGATCGCCTTCGATGACATACTTGCCGTCTTGAATCGCATGCACGATCTGGGAAAGCTGAGCTTCGGTCAGATCCTTCGCGCGGATCGCGGGATCAATGTTTGCGCGCTCCAGGACTTCCTTCGCGTTGACGGGGCCGATGCCGTATATGTAGCGGAGCGCGATGTCAATGCGCTTGTTCGGCGGGACTTCTACTCCAATGATGCGTGCCATAAAATTAAATTAACCTTGACGTTGCTTGTGGCGCTTGTTCGTGCAGATGACGCGAATGACGCCTTTGCGCTTCACTACCTTGCAATGCTCACACAGTTTTTTTACTGATGCTCGGACTTTCATTTTCTAAATCTTTTTAGGTTTCGACTAAAAGGCGCCCCACGGATAAATCGTAGGACGTCAATTGCAATGTTACTTTGTCACCGGCTTTCAACCCGGCAAAATTAAATTTTTCGCGACCAGCCACAAAGGCGGTCAGGCGGTGACCGTTGCTCAACTCCGTCAGAAACGTGCCGTTCGGCAACGCCTCAATCACGTTGCCTTCAACGCGGAATGCTTTTTCTCCGGCCATGTCAAAATCTCCGGTTCGCCCGCTGTGATCAACACCGTATGCTCAAAATGGGCAGATAGTGAACCATCAAGCGTCACCACTGTCCAGCCGTCTTTCAAAATTTTTACGTCCGCGCGGCCCGCGTTGACCATCGGCTCAATCGCGATCGTCATGCCCGGCCGCAACTTGTGGTTGCATTTTGAATCCACAAAGTTCGGAATCTGCGGTTCCTCGTGCATCGTTCGTCCGACGCCATGACCCACAAATTCCCGAACCACACTGAATCCGTTGCGCTCAACGTAATCCTGCACCGCTCGCGAAATGTCCGTCACCCGGTTTCCCGGCAGCGCCGCCGCGATACCCTCGTAGAGAGATCGCTCCGTTACATCCATCAAACGTTGCGCCAATACCCCGCAACCACCGACTGCCACCGTCCGCGCCGTATCACCAATAAAGCCGTTGAAAACGACGCCGACATCCAGGCTGATGATGTCACCGAAACGCAATTCGCGGGCGGTTCCCAAGCCGTGCACAACTTCGTCATTAACTGAAATGCAAGTCTGGCACGGATATTTGCGGTAGCCTAAAAAAGCACTTCTGGCACCGTGCGCCTTCATCCGCTGCGCTGCAAATTCATCCACCTGTTTGGTGGTTACACCCGGTTTGATGAACGCGGCGACTTCATCCAAAACCGCTCCCGCCACCGCACACGCCGGACGCATCAACTGCAAATCGCGTTCGGTCTTGATGACAATTCCAGCCACAGGCAAAACCTAGAACCGACCACGAATCTTGCCTTTTTTCAGGAATCCATCGTAGTGGCGCATCATCAGATGCGATTCAACCTGGCGCATGGTGTCGAGCATAACGCCGACCGCGATCAAAATACTGGTGCCACCGAAGAACTGCGCCACGTCCGGCGGAATACTAACCTGCTTGGAGAGCAGAATTGGAATCACCGCGATGATCGTGAGGAACAAGGCACCGGCCAGCGTAATGCGGCTCATCGCCTTGTGCAAATAGTCGCTCGTCCCCTGCCCTGGCCGAACACCGGGGATATAGCCGCCGTTCTTCTTCAGGTCGTCAGCGATTTGAATTTCGTTGAATTGCGTCGCCACCCAGAAATAAGAGAAGAACAAAATCATGACCGCAAAAATGGACATGTAAAGACCGGAACCGTAATTCAATTGGTTCGCTAATCCGCGGAAGAAGTCCTTCAAGAACGGGGCCGAGGAGAACTCCGCCGCTTTGGTGCAGATGGGTTGCGGGAACATCAAAATGGATTGCGCGAAGATGATCGGCATGACGCCTGCGTAGTTGACGCGCAGCGGCATGAAGGAGGTGCCGCCCGCATACATCTTGCGCCCGACGGCGCGCTGAGCGTATTGCACGGGAATTTTCCGTTGGGCCTGAGTGATGGCGATGACACCGGCAATGACGAAGATTAAAAGTGCAATCAACAAGACTCCGGTGCCGGCAAAATGATAGTTGGCTTCAATGCCGCCGCTCGGGAAAAACATATCTTTCAGCGCGGTGATCGCCCGTGGCAGGCGGGAGAGAATGCCAGCCGTGATGATCAGCGAGATACCATTACCAATGCCGCGTTCGGTAATTTGTTCGCCCAGCCACATACATAGCATGGTGCCGGTGGTCATGACCACGACGGCCTCGGTCATATACAAATAGTAATTATCAATCAGCACCAGCGAACCCTGAAAGCCATTGAAAATTGTCTGCGGATGCAGCCAACTGCTGGCGAAATATAATCCCTGCCCCAAGCAGATCAGCACCGTGAGATAGCGCCCATATTGAATGATCTTGGTGCGGCCACCCTCTTCGCGTGCCAATTTGCTCAGACGCGGAACGACGGCGGTAAGCAATTGAATAATGATCGTCGCGCTAATGTAGGGCATGATGCCCAACGACGCGATGGCACAATGTTCAAAGGCACCGCCGGCAAACGTGTTATACATCCCCAACAGACCGCCATTACCCTGCTGCTTGGAAAAATATTCGGAAAGTGCATCCCCGTTCAAACCCGGAATGCGAACGACTGTCATCAAGCGATAGACGAATAAAACGCCAATGGTGAAGATGATCCGGGATTTTAGTTCCGGAATCTTGACGCAATTACCTAGGGTGGTGAGGATGGAGCGAAACATTCGTCAGCCGGATTTAGGCTTTGACCGCTGCTGGCTTACGCGTGAAAACTTCACAGGTTCCGCCCTTGGCTTCGATTTTGGTTTTGGCCGACGCGCTGAAGGCATGGGCACTGACCGTCAGTTTCTTGGTCAATTCACCATTGCCCAAAATTTTGATGCCGTCGCCGTTGCCATTCACGAGCCCGATGGAACGCAAGGCCGCTTCGTCCACGCGGGCACCATCTTCAAACACATTCAAATCGGAAACGTTCACCGGCAGGCGAACCGTCGTGAATTCGGCGTTATTGAAGCCCCGTTTGGGGATCCGGCGAATGAGCGGCATCTGGCCACCTTCAAAGCCGACACGAATGGAACTGCCCGAGCGCGCGGTCTGGCCCTTGCCACCGCGACCGGAGGTTTTTCCGTGACCGCTGGATTCGCCCTGACCGAGCCGTTTCGTGCGGTGCTTGGCACCGGGACGAGGTTTGAGATTGTGCAGACGCATAAAATTAAGCTGTGGCCGGGATTGCTTCCGGCGCCTTCGGAGTTTCTAATTTCTTGATCGCCAAACCACGGCTCTTGTAAATGTCTTCGCGCAGGCGCAAGGTCAGCAATCCATTGAGAGTGGCCTTCACGACGTTCGCGGCATTTTTGGAGCCGAGCGATTTGGTCAAAATATCTTTGATGCCGACGGATTCCAGCACGGAACGCACCGTCTTGCCGGCGATGATGCCGGTGCCGGGGGAGGCCGGCCGCAGCAAAATTTTCGCGCCGCCGTAACGGCAATGCACTTCATGCGGAATCGTCACATCCTTCAACGAAATGGTGACCATTTTGTTGCGGGCAAGCTCGCCGCCACGCCGAATGGCATCCGCAACTTCCGCCGCTTTGCCGAGCGCGATACCGACCCGGCCTTTTTTGTCACCGACCACAATCAGCGCGCTGAAATTGAAACGACGACCACCCTTGACGACTTTGGAGGAACGGTTGATGTAAACGACTTTTTCAACCAGCTCATCGCCGCCCTTGCCGAAATCAGAACCGGAATCCGGCTTGCGACGTCCACGCGGACCACCGCCCGCGCCGCCGCGTTGACCGCCGCCGCGTTGACCGCCGCCACGTTGTCCACCTCCGCGTTGTCCGCCGCCGCGCTGCTCGCCACCTTGCGGGGCTGGCGCTGGGGCTGGGGCTGGGGATTCACCCGTTCCAGTGTTAGTTATTTCTGCCACAATATTTTTTGGGTTACTGGTTAAAATTTCAAGCCGGCTTCACGCGCGGCATCCGCCAGCGCCTTGACTTTGCCGTGATAACGCATGCCGCCGCGGTCGAACACCACTTCTTTGATGCCCTTGTCAATCGCGGATTTTGCCGCGAGCGAACCGATCAACTTGGCGCTGGTCACATTGGCCCCAAGCTTTTCGCGATCGGGCGTGGCCTTGCACAACGTCGAGGCTTGCGCCAGCGTCACGCCAGCGGCGTCGTCAATGAACTGCACATGAATATTCTCGTTGGTGAAGCAAACGGCCATGCGCGGTCGTTCGACGGTGCCGATCACTTTCTTGCGAATGCGATAACGGCGCAGTTGCTTCAGCTTGTGTCTTTTTTCGGTTCTCATCTCAGTGCCCACGGAATTGGCCGTGGAAAATTTAATTGTTATTGGACGGTCTTGCCTTCTTTGCGTTGGACATGTTCGCCTGCATAACGCACGCCCTTGCCCTTGTATGGTTCCGGCGGATAGTAGGCGCGAATTTCAGAGGCAACTTTGCCGACCACCATTTTATCCGGCCCTTCAATGGTCAGCTTGGTGTTTTCATCCACCGTCACCTTGATCTGGTCGGGAATCTCGTAGTTGATCGGATGCGAATAGCCCAGGCTCAGATTGACAACTTTGCCGACAACGGCAGCCTTGAAACCGACGCCTTGAATCTCCAGCTTTTTGACAAAACCTTCGGCGACGCCCTTGACCATGTTGTTGACGAGCGCGCGGCTCAAGCCGTGCAAGGCCTTAGACTGCGCGTCGTCTCCGGCGCGGCTCACGACGATCTTGTCGCCTTCCACCTTGAGGCTGGTGCGGTGGGGCAATTCCCAGTTGAGCTTGCCCTTGGGTCCTTCGACCGAGACATTCTGCCCTTTGACCGCCACCTTGACTTTGGCGGGGATGGCAATCGGTTGTTTTCCAATACGCGACATAAAATTATTACCAGATGTAGCAGAGCAATTCTCCGCCAAGGTTTTTCTTGCGGGCCTGCACGTCGGTCATCAGACCTTCGGACGTGGAGATGACCGCCACTCCGAGACCGCCGCGGACGCGGGGAATCTCAGTTGCGCCAACATAGCGGCGCAGACCAGGCTTGCTGATGCGCTTGAGGCCTTCAATGACACTCTTCTTGCCCTGATATTTCAGGTGAATCGTGATCTTCTTGGCGGCGGGCGCACCCGCGACCGACACTTCGGAGACGTAGCCGGAAGTCTTGAGAATCTTGGCGACACTCTCCTTGATGCGGGAGTGCGGCAATTCCACGATCGGGCGCAGCGCACAGCCGGCGTTGCGGATGCGGGTCAACATGTCAGAAATCGGATCCATAAAAATAAAATTACCAACTGGCTTTGGTCACGCCGGGAATCAAGCCGTTCAACGCGGCCTCACGAAAGGTCATGCGCGACACCCCGAACTTGCGGAGAAAAGCGCGCCGGCGACCACTCATGGCGCAACGGTTGATCACGCGCGTCGGACTGGCATTGCGCGGCAGCTTCGAGAGCCCGGCGTAATCGCGCTTTGCCTTGAGCTCGGCCCGGATGGCGGCGAATTTCTTCACCGTCTCCTGCTTCTTCTTATTGCGCTCCAACCATGATTTCTTGGCCATAAAAATTATTTGTCTGCAAACGGAAAACCCATCAGCTTCAGCAAGTCCAGCGCCTGGGCGTCGCCCTTGCCGTTGGTCACCACGGTGATGTCCATGCCCTGTGTGCGTTTGATTTTTTCCAGTTCGATTTCCGGGAAAATCGTCTGGTCGGCCACGCCGAACGTGTAATTGCCGCGACCGTCAAATTTGCGCGGTGACAATCCGCGAAAGTCGCGGATACGCGGCAGCGCCGCCGCCACCAAGCGATCGAAAAACTCATACATCGCGTCGCCGCGCAGCGTCACGCGGCAGCCGATCGGCTGATTCTCGCGGAGTTTGAACTGCGCAATGGCCTTGCGGGATTTGCTGATCGCCGGCTTGCGCCCGGTGATCATGGTCAAATCTTTGGCCGCGTCTTCCAACGCGCCCTTTTCCAACGACGCACTGATGCCCATGTTCACGACGATCTTCATCATCATCGGAATCTGGTGGACGTTTGTGTATTTGTGCTTTGCCTGGAGGGCCGGCACCACGTCGTTTTTGTATTTCTCGTAAAGTCTGGCTTTCATTTTCGGGCGTCACGGATTTGGCCGTGACAAAATTTGTTAGGCGGCGGCCGCTTCCGCTTTCTTCACATTGGAAATGTGGATGCTGCCTTCCTGGTCAACAATTGCGCCCTGCGGGTTTTGCTGGCTCTTGCGGGTGTGCTTCTTGACCATCTGCAAACCTTCGACAATCACGCGCGACTTCTTCGTCAGCACATGGATGATCTTGCCGCTCTTGCCTTTTTCTTTGCCGGCGAGGACGACGACCTGGTCGCCTTTTTTAACATGAAATTTTGCCATAATTCAAATAACCTCCGGGGCGAGCGAGATGATCTTCATGAACTTCTTGTCGCGCAGTTCGCGCGCCACCGGTCCAAAAATACGCGTGCCCTTGGGATTCATTTCCTTGTCAATGATCACGCAGGCATTGCTCTCGAAGCGCACATATGAGCCGTCATCCCGGCGGATGATGTGCCGCGTGCGCACGACCACCGCGTCATGCACTTCGCCTTTTTTGATCTGACCATCCGGCGCGGCTTCCTTGATGTGAACTTTGATCACATCGCCGATGCCGGCGTAACGTTGGTTGCGTCCCAACACGCCGATGTTCCAAGCAATCTTGGCACCGGTGTTGTCCGCCACATCCAAACTCGAACGAATCTGCAACATAAAATTATATCAGGCCAGGACCGTGTTTTCCGTGCCGCGCTCGACGACTTCAATGAGCTTCCAGCGCTTCAATTTCGAGAGCGGGCGCGTTTCTTCAATGCGCACCGTGTCGCCGATCTTGGCCTCGGCCTTTTCGTCGTGCGCGTAAAATTTCTTGTAGGCCGTGACGATTTTCTTGTATTGCGGATGCGGGAAACGGCGTTCCACGCGCACCACAATGGTCTTGGTCATCTTGTTGGAGACGACTTCGCCGACGCGCACCTTGCGGTTGCCGCGCACGACTTCAGTTGGATTCACAGTATCAGCCATACAAAAATTTATGTCGTCTTGGTCTTGTTACGCAGAGCCGAAATGCGCGTTTCCAAACGCGCGATGTCTTTCCGCAAAGTGCGCAGACGCGCCGGCTTTTCCAACTGCGCGCTCGCCTGCTGCAGGCGCAAGTTGAACATCTCCTGCCGGAGGTCGCGGCCCTTGGCCGACAATTCCACCAGCGTCATATCTTTGATTTCCGACATCTTCATAAAAACGTTTTTTAGCTGGCGTGACGATGACGCGAAACAAACTTGGTCTTGATGGGCAGCTTGGTCGCTGCCAGGCGCATGGACTCGCGTGCCACCGCTTCCGTCACCCCGTCCACTTCGAACAACACGTTCGCGGGACGAACCACCGCCACCCAACCTTCGACCGGTGCTTTGCCCTTGCCCATTCGCGTTTCCAGCGGCTTCTTCGTAAATGACTTCTGCGGAAAAATCCGGATCCACAATTTGCCGTGGCGCTTCATGTTGCGGGCGATGGCCACGCGACAAGCTTCGACGACCTTGGTGTCCAGCCAGCAACGCTCGCAGGACATCAATCCGTATTCACCGAAGGAAATCGTGCTGCCACGATACGCCAGACCGGTCCGGCTACCACGGTGCATTTTACGATATTTAACTTTGGCTGGTTGCAGCGGCATAACAAAAAATTCTTTCTAAAAATTAACTGGCGACGACCGGCGCGATTTCCGGCTTGGCCTTCTGCGGTTTGTTTTCACCCTTGCAAATCCAGCATTTGATGCCGAGCTTGCCGTAAACCGTCAGTGCTTCCGCAAAACCGTAATCAATGTTCGCACGCAAAGTGTGCAGCGGCACGCGACCCCAGTGATACATTTCAACGCGCGCGAGTTCCGCACCGCCGAGACGACCACCACAACGAATCTTGATGCCCTCGGCACCGAAATCTTTCGCCGTCTGCAACGCTTTTTTCATCGCGCGGCGGAAAGAAACACGTCGTTCGAGCTGTAACGCGATGTTTTCCGCAACCAACTGCGCGTCGAGCTCGGGTTGCTTGATTTCGACGATGTCCACGTAAACTTCTTTGCCGGTCTTCTTGCTCAACTCTTCTTTGAGCTTGTCAATTTCCGAGCCTTTGCGGCCGATGACCACGCCCGGACGAGCCGTCATGATGGTGACGCGGCAGCGGTTGGTGGCGCGCTCGATCAAAATGCGCGGCACCGAGGCGGTTTCTAATTTCTTCTTGAGCAGGTCACGAATCTGGCGGTCTTCCGTGAGTAGCTTGCTAAATTCTTTTTTGTCGGCATACCACTTCGAGCGCCAGTCTTTGTTGACTGCGACGCGTAAGCCGATTGGATTGGTTTTTTGACCCATACAATAATTATTCGTCCGACAAAGTGATCTTGATGTGGCAACGGCGCTTCAGAATCGGACCCGCCGAACCACGCGCCTTGGGTTGAAAACGTTTCAGCGTTGTGGCCGTGCCAGCAACCGCTTCCTTGATGCGCAGAGTTTCGGGGCGGAGCTTGTTGTTGTTCTCCGCATTGGCGATGGCGGAGTGGAGCGTCTTGGCGACGAACCGCGCACCTTTGCGCGGCACGATCGCGAGAATCTGCTCGGCTTCCAGCGCGCCCAGACCCTGGATCTGGCGCACGACTTCGCGCATCTTTTGCGCGGACATCGGGATATTTTTGGTGATGGCGAAAACTTCCATAAAAACTATTTGGCTTCCGCCTTCGCGGTGTGGGCGCCGTGCTTCTTGAACGTCCGCGTCAGGGAAAATTCACCCAAGCGGTGACCAACCATGTTTTCCGTCACGAACACCGGGTTAAAAACTTTGCCGTTGTGAACGGTGAACGTCAGGCCGACAAAGTCCGGCGTGATCATCGAGCGGCGGGACCACGTCTTGATTGGCGTCTTCTGGTTCGCCGCTTTCGCTTTCGCGATTTTCTCCAACAGATGTCCGTCAATAAACGGACCTTTTTTTATCGAGCGTCCCATAAATTATTTGTTTTTCATCGGCAGACCATTGCGTTGAACAATGATAAAACGGTTTGAAGCCTTGTATTTGACGCGGGTCTTGCCACCTTTGGCCACTTTGCCCCACGGCGACACCAACTGCTGCCAACCGCCGCCGCCCTTCGATTTGCCCTGACCGCCACCATTCGGATGGTCAACCGGGTTACGCGCCACACCGCGCGTGATACCGCGATGACCGCGATGACGTGTGCGTCCCGCCTTGCCTAAAATCACATTTTCGTGTTCCGTATTGCCAACTTGGCCGATCGTCGCATAGCACTCTTCGTTGATGCGGCGAATTTCTCCAGAAGGCAAACGAACCTGGGCAAATCCCTCGTCGCGCGACATCAAAGTCGCAGCGCCACCCGCCGAGCGCACCATCTGCGCACCTTTGCCAGGAACCAGTTCAATATTGTGAATGGAAAGACCAACCGGAATCGCCTTGAGTGGAAGACAGTTGCCGACCACCGCCAAAGCCGAAGGACCACTGGAAAGCTTGACCCCAACCGAGACCCCAACCGGCGCGATGATGTAGCGCTTGTCGCCGTCAGTATATTCGAGCAACGCCAGACGCGCGGAGCGCATCGGATCATACTCAATTGCGATCACCGTTGATTCGATGCCGAACTTGTTGCGCTTGAAATCCACGGAGCGGATTTTCTGCTTGTGACCGCCGCCAATGCCGCGAGCCGTCACCCGCCCGAAGTGGTTACGACCGCCGGTTTTCTTGCGGATCTCGACGAGCGACTTCTCTGGCTTCGTCTTGGTAATATCGCTGAAGTCCGCGATCGTAAGGTATCGCGTGGACGGCGTCAGCGGTCTAAATGTTTTAACGGGCATAAAATGCTTACAAAAGTTTTTTTAACAGCAACTCTTTGAAGTTAGCGGGCCATCAATCCTGTCCCTGCTGGGAATCAGTTATCGGTCCACAAACATGCTGTCCGTTCGTCTTTGCAGTCGAAGGGACGCAGACAATACCAAATGGGAAATTGAATGCAATGGTTTTTTTAATTTATTTTTGGTTGGTAAGTTTGCGAACCCCGGCTGGAAGCCTGGCCGCGGGCCTTGATCCCGGCAGCATTCACTCGGCACTGACAATCTTCGGCCCGGTGCCTGGGGTTCAACTTGGTGGTTATTCCACCGAGCACAGCAGCCACATGCGCCCCGGCAAAGCCGCCCGATAACGCAGCGATTCAAAGCTCATTCACCACGCCCATGAATAAGATCATTTCGCTGCGCGCGTCCACGATGGCGAATAGAAATGGCCGGTCCACAATCATGGCAAACGGCTTCGGCGGATTCATGATCATGGCCGAGGGTGCCATTGCGATAATGGTCACCGCCGCCGCTTCGGTGCCTTCTTCGCTCACTTCGACAAAGGTCTTTTGCCGGACTTCCGAAATGCAATGCGGGTCGCTGAACATGCCGGAGAAATCGGCTTGCTGACGGTTAAACGCCGATTTCATCCCCAACGCCTCCAGCGAATGATTCAACTTAAATGTGCTTTCCAGTTTGAACTTGGGCAGCACCACCAGACCGTCGCGCGGGCTAAATCCTGGCATGGTCACGCGCTGCCAATTGTCACCATTCATGATTTGCAGCAGCTTCGCCGGGCTGGAGCCGGGGTCGGGCAGGAACACATACATCGCCAGTTCGCCGCCGATGTAAGGCAGTCGCACGGCTTGATAGCCGGAGCCTTGCCGGTAGGCAAACTTCTTCGAGCGCTCCATCATCGGCAGATTCTTGGCCGCGCCCGTGGCGGGATGAAATGGACGATCCTTTGTCAGCTTCACGTCGAACGGGTCGAGCCATTTGCCCTTGAAATAAATCGCGTTGGCCAGAATCAAATCCGTGTAGGGCGTAATCACGTTGTCAGCAATATTTTTAATGCGGCCATGCGTTTGATCACTGGCCCACTCATTGATTTCCGCCTCCGCCGCGCGCGCGTTGCCGAAGTCGAGCGCCTTGATTGTGGACGAGAAAAACTTCTGGTTCGCTTCGAGGAACTCTGGCTTCACCGCCGCGTTTTGCGCATACCACAGCGCATTGGCGGTGGTTAGAATGACGTTGGTGTTTTTTGGGTTGAGCCAATCGGCTGCCGTCTTGCTCGCCGCATTCAATGCGTTCGCAGAAATACCGGATGTTTCCAGAACCTGCAGCATCTCCGTTTTCGTTTGTCCACCCGCACCGTTCGCCGCCATCTGCAACGCCGTGGCCGCGCTGTAAGGCGAAATGAAAATGCTCTTGCCCGACTGCTCCGTAGCGAGTTGCTGGAGCAGTTTGAAAGCGAAGCTGTTGTTGGCGGCAGCGAGCCGGGACAGGTTGGTATCCGCCGCGACAGTCGCGCGCATGCTGGCAGTCATGGCGCAGAGTGCCAGAAGAAGGAGTTTTAGATTCATGTCAGAACTCTAGGTCGTGGTCGCAATGCTGACAATTGCATTTCGCCGGATTCAGCCCGTCCGCTCGCGCTCTGATCAACGGTTCTCGCGCTGCGGGCAGCAATGCGTAAATCGGTTCGGCGCGCTGCGCGGGACGATCAATCGCCATTGCTCCGACGCCCGATAGAATCTTTGCGACCAGTTCGTTGCTGCCGCATCCACGAACCGCACCGAATCTGTGGTCGGCCAAAGGCATCTGAAATCCGTTGGTGGTCTTCAGCACATTCGCGCCGGTCGTGTTAAACGTAAACGGCTGCGCCGTCAGCGTCGCGCCAGCAGTGACCCTGCCGTGACGGTTGCGGATGGCGGCGGAATACAAACCGAGCGCAGGCTCGCTTCAGGCGCGCGGCTGAAACTTGGATTCCTCGGCGAGTTGTTCCCAGAGTTCTTTTTCCGCCGCAGAAATTTTCGGTGGCAGAGTGATGCGCGTGACCACAATCAGATCGCCGCGTGTGCCGTCACGCAACGGCAGGCCGCGATTGCGCACGCGCAGCTTCTGTCCGCCCTGCGTGCCGGGCGCGATTTTCAATTTCACTTTGCCCTCCAATGTCGGCACGGAAATTTCACCGCCGAGCGCGGCTTCCCACGGCGCAAGATCCAGTTCGTGGATCAAATCATGACCATCCAGATCGAAGTCGGGATGCTTGGCGAAGCGCACATGCAAATACAAATCGCCGGCTTCACCGCCGCCGCTGCCACTTTCGCCGCGACCGGCGATGCGCAGCTTTTGGCCTTCGGTGACGCCGGGCGGAATGCGGACCTGATGCGTTTCGTTGCGGTCACCGTGCTGGACAGTGACGGCGCGAATGGAACCGGTCGCCGCCTCGTGCAAAGTCACTAGGATGTCGCCTTCGACATCGCGCCCGCGCTGGGCCGGGTTCGCGCCCCGCGCGAAGCCATCCATGCCGCCGCGCCGCCGCGCCCCAAACATTTGCTCAAAGAAATCGCTGAAGCCGGTGCCGCCGAAATGCGCTTGCACATCTTCCTCGGTCATGTTGCGACCACCGCGAAAACCCTGGCCACCGCTGAAACCGCCCGCCGGCCGGAAATCCGCGCCAGATTTCCAATCGGCACCCAGCTCGTCATATTTCTTCCGCTTCGTCGGATCGGACAAAACTTCGTAGGCCTCGTTGATTTCCTTGAATTTTTCCTCGGATTTCTTTTTATCCTTGGCGACATCGGGATGATGTTCGCGCGCGAGTTTGCGGAAGGATTTTTTCATTTCGTCGGCGGTCGCGGTGCGCGCGACGCCAAGAGTTTTGTAATAATCTTTGTATTGAGCAGCCATCGGAATTGAATTTGCCTGTTATGCGGAGTTTGTCAAAGCCGCAAGCGCGCGGATTCGTTTCGCTTCGTGCTGACCAGCGCCACCATGCCCGTCGGCGACCCCGTGCCCAAACTGGCGACCGACGCGGCATTGCCCCCGCTCACTGCCTTGCCCTGCAATATTATTAAATGCGCCTTGACAAGATTACGGCAAAAGTCCAACAGTCACACTCGCAGGCATGTGATACGGCGCAACTGGGTGGGGTCATATTTTATGAATAGACATTGGGCAGAATTGAAACAGCGCAGCTTGGCCAAAGGGCCAAAGGGCGAGTTATTGTCTTTGCTAACCGGCACCGAGACCGAGGCGGAGGTGAGGCAATTAATCATCCACCTCGTCCAGGAGTGCCAGTATTCACAGTTGTGTCCCGCCGGCAAAGCGCATTCGGGTTGTCCGTTTCGGGCGATGGCTGGACTATCTTACCACTCCATGAAGGACATGGCCGAAACCATGCCGTTTGCAGATTGCTTGAAACTGTTCGAGATGGAACAGGACTGCCGCGCGAATCAACCTGACTGTGCCGCCAAGTATCCGTCAGGCTGAGTTGTTGATCCGCACGCCGAAACTGCGGTGGCCGCAAAAAAACACACAAAAGGCGCAAAAACACTGGTGAATGGCCTGCCGTTACGATTGGCGAAAGCTTCACCCAGCGGGTGCGGCAACCGCAAGCTGTTCGACCCCGCCAGCCACGTTCATGCTGGTGCTGTTGGTGCCTTTTGGCGGCCATTCCAATGGCGGGAGGTTAGTTGATTCATGGCAACCGCCGGTTTGACCGCCGTAGCAGACATCAACTCCCCGTCTTCAATTCCACCACGTCGTGCGGCACAGCTTCCCGCTGACCGGCGGGGCTGACGCGGATGTAACGCGCTTTCTCCCGCAGTTGCGCCAGGTTCGCTGCGCCAAGATAACCCATGCCGCTCTGGATGCCGCCGATGAGCTGCGCCAGCACGCGATCCACCGGGCCGCTCGCTTCTTTGAGGGCTTCGATGCCTTCGGCGGCCAACTTGCGCGTGGTATCGGCCTTCTCGTGACCGTAGCGCGCCGCGCTGCCCGACTTCATCGCAGCGAGACTGCCCATGCCGCGATATTGCTTGTAAAGTTTGCCACTGATCTCCAGCACTTCGCCGGGCGCTTCGGTGCAACCGGCAAAAATCCCACCGCAAATCACCGACTGCGCCAGCGTCAGCGCCTTGACGATGTCGCCCGATTTCGTGATCCCGCCGTCGGCCAGGATGGAGACTTTTTTCTTCGCCGCCGCGAGCGCGCAGATGTAAAGCGCCGTCATCTGCGGAATGCCCACGCCCGCCACAATCCGCGTGGTGCAAATGGAACCCGGCCCCTGCCCTACTTTGATGGCATTCGCACCACAATCCGCCAGATACTCCACGCCCGCCGCGCTGGTCACGTTGCCGGCGATGATGGGCAGCTTCGGGAACGCGTCGCGCAGCACTTTGACGGTGTCACCCACGCCTTTGCTGTGGCCATGCGCGGTGGAGACGGCCACGACATCCACGCCGCGTTCCACCAGTCCGCCGACATGCGTGAGGATGCGTTCGCGGTCGAGCTCGCCGAAAGCATTGCGCGTGGCGGAAACCGCCGCGCCGCAGATGAGCCGGAATTGCGCATCGCGCGCGGGCTTGAACTGCGCCTTGCGTTCAAGGGTGATGCGCTCGACATCGCTCATGGTGATGAGGCCGAGCAAATGATCTTCTTCGTCCACGACGAGCAGCTTGTGAATGCCGATGTGCTCCGTGAAAAATTTGTCGGCGCTGGCAATGGGGTCCTTGCCCAGTTCCTTGCGGCGGATGGTGTGGACCTGTTGACGCGGCGTGAGCGCCTCGGAAACTTTCTTCGTGGCGTAACGCGGTTTCACCACATGGCCCGAAAGCAAGCCGACCAGCACGCCCTTCGCATCCACCACGGGAAAGGTGCTGAAGCCGAATTTCCGTTGCTCAATCAACGCCAGCACATCCCCGATCAGTTGGTCGGGCGCGACCTTGATCGGCTCCTGGATTAAGCCTTGCACATGATACTTCACGCGGCTCACCTGCGAGAGTTGTTCGCGCTCCGGCATGTTGTAATGGATGAGCCCCAGCCCGCCGTTCAGCGCCATGGCGATGGCCATGCGGGATTCCGTGACCGTGTCCATGTCGGAGGAGATGACGGGGATGTTAAGTTGGAGACCTCCGGCGAGCGTGATGTCGAGCTGGGTGTCGCGCGGCAACACCTCGGAGTAAAGCGTCGCCAGCGTGATGTCATCGAACGTCAGGCCGACCTTGCAGTTGGCCGTGAAAAATTTGTCCGCTGCTTGATAGAACGGAGTGTCGAGTGGAGAATTGTGCGTTGCTGCCATGACAGAAAATGCCGATTGACCGGCCGCTTTGGCAAGAAAATTTCCGACGATTCCAGTCCGAGCGCGCCGGCATCCGGCGTCGCCAGGTTCAAACTGGCTGGTCGCTGGCTTTTTTGTGCACCTTCCCGGTCAAGCCACGGCTGCGCCCCCCGGCACCGGTCGCCCGCCCTTCAATGCGGATGGCGATGATGCAAAATGTGCGGACGCTCCAAGCCGTGTGCCAGCATCAGCGGCTCGTCCGCCAGCAATTCCACCGTGCGACCATCGGCGATGATTTCGCCGTGATCGAGAATGATCGTCCGCGCGCACAGTTCCACCGCCAGTTCCAAATCATGCGTGGCGATGACCTTCGTCGCCGGGATTTCCCGCAGCAACGCCTTGAACTCGCGCCGCCCGCGCGGATCGAGATCACTGGTCGGTTCGTCCAGCACCAGCACGGCGGGTTGGCACGCCAGCACGCCCGCGAGACAGGCGCGACGTTTTTCGCCGTGGCTCAAATGGTGCGTCGCCCGCAGTTCAAATCCGGCCAACCCGACCTGTGCCAAAGATAATTTCACGCGGGCGGCAATCTCCGCTTCACTCAATCCGAGTTGCTGCGGGCCGAACGCCACATCTTCCGCCACCGTCGGGCAGAACAACTGGTCGTCCGGGTCCTGAAACACCAGCCCGACTTGCCGGCGGATTGTTTCCAGGTTCCCGGCCGCGAGCGCTGCGCCATTAATTTTCACCGCGCTGTCGCCGGCGATTTTTTCCGGCAGCAGTCCGTTCAAATGCAGTAGCAGCGTGGACTTGCCGGAACCATTCGGACCGAGCAGCGCGATGCACTCGCCCGGCGACACGCCGAAACTGATGCCGCGCAGTGCCTCCGTGCCATCGCGGTAACGGTATTTCAAGTTGGTGATTTCGATCGCGTTCATTTAAAAATTCATGGCCGCAAAAAGGCGCAGCCGGCGCAAAAAATTTCAAGCAGACGGTGTTTAGCCGGTGATGAAATCGTTCGCTGGGTGCGACCAGAAAATACTGCCGGTTCGTAAATAGCTTTCCCCTTTTGCGCCTTTTGGTGGCGGTAAAAACTGGGTTTCATTTCCAGCCCCGCGCACACATGGCGCTGTAAATCCGCTCAGCCCGCTCCGACGCGCGCACAAACAATTGGCCGACCACCGACGACAGCGTCTGCCATTGGAACCGCCGCCCGCGCGTGAACGTCCGGCTCGCGCGGGCCCGGCGCATCCGCTCCGCCTCGTCGGCCAGCACGAACAGATACCGGTGCATGAGCGCCAGGGTGGTGACGAATAACCACGGCACGCGGAGACGTTGCAGCACGCGCACCAGTTCCGTGAAGGGCGTGGTATTGGCAAGCAGAATGGTGGTGAGCAGACACAGGTTGGCCTTGATCATCACCGCCGCGAAAATCCTGCCGCCGCCCGGTTGAAACCACATCAAGCCCGCCACCCCCAGCACCAGCGGTTCCAGTAGCAGCAGCCGTTTCAGCAGGAACAAAATGGAAATGTGGCTGAGCGCAAATAACCCCGCCAACACGGCCGCGACCACCAGCAGGCCCGCCAGTTGCGGACGCGGCAGCAACACCACCGTCAGCACCAGCGCCAGCGCCGTGGCGAGTTTCAATCCCGCCGGCGCGCGATGCAGTGCGCTGTGGCCGTGGCCGTGATCCATGCAATGCCGCGCGCTCATGAGTAATCAATTCGCGGGCGGCCTCGTTTGGAGTGCGGCGACCGGTCGCCGTTTTCCGACTGGGCGACCGGTCTCCCAGTTCCAAAGCGCGGCCCTGTCCGCGCACTCCCAACCAGAATGCGCCCGCATTTTTGGGCTTGACGGAAAAGTTTCAAGTATTACGGTTTTACAATTTAGTAACACCTTACACAAGCGCCTCGGCCAAACAAGATTTTATGCATAGTCCCGACGGTTTCCTGGACGCCAAAACCCTCGCCCTCACCGGGGCGCTGTCGGCGGGCGGGCTGGCCGTGGCCGCGCGGCAGGTGAACCGCACCCTGCCCCGCAACAAGATTCCGCTGATGGGCCTGGGCGCGGCGTTTGTGTTCGCGGCGCAGATGCTGAATTTCCCGGTGGCGGGCGGCACGTCGGGCCATCTGCTCGGCGGCGTGCTGGCGGGCGTTTTGCTGGGGCCGGGCGCGGCGGCAGTGGTGATTGCCTGCGTGTTGCTCGTGCAGGCGCTGCTGTTCAGCGACGGCGGCGTGCTGGCATTGGGCGCTAACATTTTCAACATGGCCTTCATCGGCGCGATGACGGGCTGGGGCATCTACAAATCGGCGCGGCGGCTGCTGCCCGGCTTGCGCGGACGAATTGCCGCCGTCTTCTTTGCCGGCTGGTGTTCCACGGTGCTGGCGGCGCTGACGTGCGCCGGGGAACTGGCCTGGTCCGGAACGGTGCGCCCGGGCGTGGTATTTCCCGCCATGCTCGCCACGCACGCGCTCATCGGTATTGGCGAAGGACTGATCACCGCGCTGGTCATTCTGGCGATTGCCCGGGCGCGACCCGATTTGCTGGAAACGGAAACCAACCCAAGTAATCGCGGCACGGGGCTGGAATTTCTGGCGTATGGCCTGGTCATCACGCTGGGCCTGGCGATCTTCGTTTCGCCTTACGCCTGTGCTTGGCCGGACGGTTTGGACCATGTGGCGCACACGTTCGGTTTCGAGGCCCGCGCCGCCACGTTGATCAAGACGTGGATTCCCGATTACAAAATGCCCGGCATCAGTTCGGCAGGCATTGCCACGGCGGTCGCTGGCGCCATCGGCACGCTCATGATGTTCGGCCTCGCGTGCGTCGTGGGAAGAATACTGGTGCGAACTAAGAAGGACGGCGCCAGCCGCCCATAATAGATTGAATCGTTAAATTCAATTGTGATTTGACGGGCAAAAAACTGATCCTTTGCATCCAAAAGCTGCTAGCCAACGCAATATCAGTGACTGGGAATTGAAATATAGTAACACGCATTGATATGAACGTAATGGTTGGCAGAAAATCTATTTTTACCGGCAGATTGAGGACCTGCGATTCAAATTGACCGATTAAATTGCGATTCGATCAAAACCGTATCCGATTGCGGCTTTGACAGTCCGCGACTTTTGCCTAAATTCCGTAGGACATGAAAAAAGAAACCGCCACGCGCTTCACCGTCTCGCTGCCGCCGACCTTGCTCAAACAACTGGACGAGATGACCCGTGAAAAAGGCTACGACAACCGGTCGCTCGCCATCGCCGACATGATCCGCGCCCAGCTCGTAGAGCATCGCCAGAAATCCGACTCCCGCGAAATCGCCGGCACCATCACGCTGGTCTATGACCACCACAAGTTGCATGTGCAGGAGACCTTGACGGACATCCAACACGATCATCACGAGGTGATTCTCTCCACCGTCCATGTCCATCTGGACCACCACAACTGTCTGGAAGTCCTGATCGTGCGTGGCCAGGCTAGCGTCATCCGCAAGATCGCTGACGAACTCATTGCCGCCAAAGGCGTGAAACATGGCAAGCTCACCGTGACCACCACGGGAAAAGATCTGCCGGCCTGAGCGCGCGCGGCTTGGGGGAAACTGCGATTGGCAATCAGGTTTGGAGCGGCGCCAGTCCGTCCCCGGCGGATTTGAAACACCGAACTCCCAATCGGCGAATACCCGTTGGAGTTCAAGCTCTGGCTGGGTCTGGAAACGGACGGAGGCTCTACCTTCCACTCGCAGAGCTGGTGCCTGGCGTGCCCCAGTTCATTAGTCCGCGTAGCCGGTCGGATGCTTTTTGTGCCACGCCCACGCGGTCGCCACGATGTCCTCGATTTTCGGATACTGCGGTTTCCAACCAAGTTCGCTGAAGGCTTTGTTCGCGGCGGCGACGAGGCGGGGCGGATCGCCCGCGCGGCGCGGCTTTTCAATCGCCGGAATTTTTACGCCGGTGATTTTTTCGCACATCTCGATGACTTGTTTCACCGAGTAGCCGTCGCCGTTGCCGAGATTGAAGAAACCGGTTTTGCCCGGTTGCAGGCCAAGAATGTGCGCCTGCGCGAGATCCTTGATGTGGATGTAATCCCGGATGCAGGTGCCGTCGGGCGTCGGATAATCCGTGCCGTAAATTTCGACGTGCGTTTTCTGACCGAGCGCAACCATCAGCACATTGGGGATCAAATGCGTTTCGATCCGGTGATGTTCGCCAAACTGTTCGCTCGCGCCGGCGGCGTTGAAATAGCGGAAGGCAATGAACTCCAGTTTGTAAATCTGCGCATACCAGATGAGCACTTTCTCGAACATCAGCTTCGCCTCGCCGTAGGGATTGATAGGGCGCTGCGGCAAATCTTCCGTCATCGGCACGCGCTCCGGCGGGCCGTAGGTGGCGCAGGTGGAACTGAAGACGAATTTCTTCACGCCGCATTCCACCGCCGCGTCGGCCAACTTGAGCGCATTGACCATGTTATTGTGAAAATACTTTTTCGGGTCGGTCATGGATTCGCCCACGAGCGCGCTGGCGGCGAAGTGCATGATCGCCTCCGCCTTTGCATCCAGCAGCGATTGCTTCACGAGTTTGGAATCGCGCAGGCACCCCGCCACAAATTTTGCGCGCGGATCCACCGCCGAGCGATGGCCTTCGGTCAGGTTGTCAAATACCGTGACCGTGTGGCCCGCGTTGAGGAGTTCTTCCGTGCAAATGGAACCGATATAGCCGGCACCGCCAGTGACAAAAACATTCATCCGGATAGTGTAGGAAAATTAACCGGCGTTAAAAGTTGAAAATAAAAAAAACCGGCTGGTTGGCCAGCCGGTTGAAAAAACAATCGTGCTTACGCGGCGGGCGAAGCCAGCTTGGCGGAAAAACCAGCGATCTTGACCCAGTAGAGAATCACGCAAACCAAAGCGCCGAGCGAACACAGCATGCCGAGCAACGGAATGATGCCGCAGCAGGCCAGGATGCACATGATCAGGCCAAGTTTCTTGCCCGGCTCCGCCTCCTCGGAAACACCCCGTTTCTGGAATTCGGCCCCCAGCGACTTGGCGATGTTGATGACGACAAAAAAATGCCAGACGATGTTGAACAATGGAATCAACATCAGCCAGACCATGCCCGGAGCCATGGCCCGGTTTTCCGGCGCGCAGCGGTTCAAGGCCTTCTGCAAGGTCAGCAGATAAAAAATCGCCGGCACCAGCATGATGGCAAAGACGATGAAAGCGCCAACGAGGATGCCAGCGGCGGCGGCACCGTGGGCGAAGGGATTTGAGGTGGTGTCCATGATGAGTTTGTTTCTTTGGTCGGGTTATCTGAGTTTCTCCGGGCGCTTCAAGCAAGTCATTTGGTCGAAGACACGACGGCTAATTACTAATCCGCCATTGGCCCGTCAATAAATAAATATCCGGCACAATGGGTCAAACCGGTGTCCGCCCGATTTTCGAAAATTGCGGATGCGCCTGCAGTTTTTCCCACGACGCGTCGCGCAACGGGGCGATGCGATAGACCGGTTCCACCATCGGCTCGGCGCTGTGCGAGCGGCGGGCGCGCTCCAGCCAGCGGCGATCCAACGGTTCGGTGATCAAACCCAAATCGTTCGCGGCAATAGTCGTTTCCTCCTTCTCGCCAGTGGCGTGGCCAACCCCGACAAAAAAGCCCGCGAGCAGCAACGTCACGCGCAAGATCGTGCTGCGCGAATAGGTTGGCAGCGCGCAGGGCCGTTGCGGATCGAGCAGCTGGAACAAATGCGTGAAAAGCGGCAGCGTCCACATCGCCGGATTCCGCGCCGGTGAGTAGGCGTCGAACAAAATCGCATGCGGCGGAGCGCCGAGCACCGTCTCGGCGGGTTGAAGTTGGAGTTCAAGCTTTAGCTTGTTCGGGGAGCAAGCTGAAGCTTGAGATCCAACGAGCCGAGACGGTGCTCGGCGTTCCAATTCACGGACGAGCAGCGCCGGAAAATCGCCGTGGTGAAATTCCCAGTCCACCGCTTGTCGGCCGTCTTGAAAACACACCCGGTGCGCGCGGATAAATTCTTGCAGATAACTTTCGTAGCCGCCGAAATAACCGAGCGCCTCGGCATTTTTCAGCGCGAATTCCAGCGGTTCAATTTTGTGGTCGAAACTCACTAGCCGAATTTTGCAGGGGATGTCCCGGGTGGCGCGCAACACGGTCAGCGCATTAGCCGCCGCGCCGAGGCCGACATCCCAGATCACAAATTCGCCGCCATGATTCCTGAGCCGCTCCCGTAAACCGAGCTGATTGACATAGAGCGCCTGGGCTTCCGCGACCGGTCCGACGACCGGATGAAACGTCTCGGCATCCACCAGCGAGCGGACGGAACAAATGCCGTTGTTCAGGCGGACGAGTTGATAGTCGGAATCAGATTGCACGGCGCATTCTCGCGGGAAAAACAGGCGGCGAAAAGAAAAACAAAAAGGCCCGGCAATTCCTTTTGCCGGGCCGGACGCCAAGTGCACTTGGCCGGTGCGGAAGCCAGTCACTGCTTCAGCCGGAAAAACACATTCCCTGTTGGCGGGGCGTTGGTGACTCTGTTGTTGATGACCGCCCTGAGATAGTTGCCCCAACTCGCGCTGGCAAGATTCGCGTTGGTTTGCAGCGTCCAGCCGGTTTCTGACGGCGACCATGAGACGACCGCCTCGTTACCGATGTAAGTAATGGTCAGCAACGGTGCGCCGGGCGTTTGCACGATGTTAATGAGCGACCAGAAACCGCCGGTGACAGAATAACCGCCGCCACTCATCGCGCCGCTGGCATCCGGCTGGCCGAGGGTGCCGGTGACTTGATACGTGCCGCCGGTGCTCGTCCCGCCGCCGCCGGCGACTTTATACCAGTCAATTGAATACTGCTGGGCGAAGCCCAAGGCCGGCAGGCTCAAGCAAAGAATTACGATGATTTTTTTCATAGGCATTTATTTTTTGTCGGTCAGGGATTGCAGAGTTCGTTCCAATTGATTTAAACGTTTTTCTAGCTCATTGATTTTGGCGTCCTTTTCGGTGAGTTTTTCATTCAAGCCTTGAATGGCGGCCAGCGCCACGCCGCCCTCGTCCACCACGGAGATGTGTTTGTCATCCGCGCTCAGTTGAAACGCCGCCTGAAAATCCTGCGCCATCGGGCCGATGTGCTTTTGCGCCGCATCATCCGATTTGTAATTCCATTCCGTCACCGGCAACGCGGTGACTTTGGCCAGCACCGCCTGCGGATTCAGCAGCGCGAAGTTCTCCTTGGCATTGCGGTCGCTGGTCAGCAAAACGCCATTGGCCGTCACCGTGCCTTGCGCAAGGACATTGCCACTTTGATCCACACGGAACAACTGAGTAGCCGCCCCACTCGTGCTGTATTTGGCAACTTGAAAATATCGGCCCGCCACATTGGGAATACCCAGCGTGAGATTGTAGGGTTCCATGAACAAACCCCAGCGGCCGATGCCCGCTTTGCTGTTGGTGGCCGTGTTGGCAAACACATCAAAATCGCGCACGATGATCGGCGTGTTGAGCGCGTCCAGATGGATGCCCGCATCGGTCTGGATGCGCACGCCGTTCTGGGCGCGGATGCTGAATTCATCGTTGGTGGTGGA
>CAINLR010000058.1 GCA_903850425.1 uncultured Verrucomicrobia subdivision 3 bacterium
GCCGAATCGAACTGCTGTTCGCTCTCGTATTGGCTAATGCTGGCTTCCAAATCGCAGCCAGTGGTGCGCCGGGCATTTTTGCCGTCACCAACACGACGGCGGTTGAGGGCAATCCGGTTTGGATTACGGCAGGCGTGACGGGCGCGGTCAGCCTGGCATCGGTAACGATTTCATACACGACCAGCGCAAATCCGGTTCTGACCACGACCAACTTTCTGGAAACGATGGCGACGAACGCGAGCGGCATCAGCCCGTGGACTGGTTCGGGTTGCGACAACCCCTGGACAGTCAGCTACAGCGGCACAAACCCTTTCTCGCAGGTGACGAATTCAAATTACGGCGGCAATCCCTGCGTTTTACAATTCTCCAGAGGAACAGCCAATCTCGCCGACAGCACCATCACCACGGCCAACGGAATGTCTGCCACTGGCAGTGCTGGCTACATCGAGTTTTATATCAAGACGGCAAATTTGATCACCAATACCGGCTGGGCCATGCAACTGAATGCTGGTTCTGGTTTTGTCACACGCATGAGCGATTTGACGGGATCGGTTCACAACTGGCAGCTCTACCACTATAATTTGCCATCGGCTGAATTAGTTTCCAATTTGATTTTGCGCTTTGAATTCGCCGGCAGCGGGAACACGAACAAAATTTATCTCGACCAGATTTCCGTGGTGGGGACGACCGGTGGCGACAGTTGGACGAATGTGGCGATGTTCGATGACGGTCTGCACCATGACAGCGCCCCGGATGACGGAATTTATGGCGGGCAAATCCCAGCATTTCCCGCCGGCACTACCGTGAATTATTTCCTGACGGCCACAGACGTTGCCAGCCTGTCGGCAACAAATCCGGTGAATGCGCCAAATTCAACTTACAGCTACACGGTTCAACCCGCTGTGAGCTATGATTTGATGCTGGGACGGCCAACGGACACTTCAATCGCCGTGAGCGTGCTCGCGAATCAAAATCTTCAAGTGTATTTCCAATACGGCACGCAATCGGGATTTTACACGGGCCAGACCGCGACAAGTTCGATTGCCAACGGCACGCCAACGCCGCTGACGATTGACCAGCTTCAGCGCAATCAACAGTATTTCTACCGGATGTGCTATTCGACCAACAATGGGACTTCATTCAACACCGGAGCGGAACACACTTTTGTCACCCAGCGGGCACGGGGCAGCACTTTCACTTTCGACATTGATGCCGACCCACATTATGGCGATTTCGGCCTTAGCACCGGTGGAACGGTGGATGCCGTTTGGAAGCAGACCTACACCAACGTTCTAAACGATCAGCCGGATTTTTTTGTGGACCTCGGCGACACGTTCATGGGTGAAAAGCTGTATAATTATTACGGCATTACCAATGCGCTGACCCAGCCGAGCCTCAATTTTGATTGTGCCGATGCACGGGCAAGATATTTCAGCATCCTTGGTCATTCAGTGCCGCTGTTTCTGGTGAACGGGAATCATGATCCCGAACTGGGCTGGATGTTGAGCAATAGTGCTCCACATGACTGCTCGCCGGTTTGGGGCGCGACCGCGCGGGAGCAATATTACGCATGCCCGATTCCCGGTGGGTTCTATTCAGGTGCTACCAGCGTGGACAATTACCAGCAGCGCCCGCGTGATGCGTATTACGCGTTTGAATGGGGCGACGCACTGTTCGTGATGCTCGACCCGTTTTGGTATAGCAACCAAGGCGTGACAAAATCTAGCAATCCGTGGGCTTGGACGCTCGGAACAAACCAATACTATTGGCTCAAGTCCACGCTGGAAAACAGCACGGCCAAGTTCAAATTTGTCTTTGCCCACCACCTGATCGGCGGCAGTTGGGATACACAGGCACGGGGCGGCTTGGAATTTTCGCCGTATTTTGAATGGGGCGGGTTGAACACCAATGGAACGCCGGGCTTCGCCGCCAACCGTCCGGGATGGCCGATGCCAATCCGCGATCTGTTGCTGACCAATCACGCGCAGATATTTTTCCACGGCCACGACCATCTGTTTTGCAAACAGGATTACTACGTCAGTGGCGCAACCAACGGCAGCCCCGATTTGATTTACCAGGAAACGCCGCAACCAAGCCATTACCCTTATGATTCCTACAGTTACGCCACGGGCACGAACTTTGGCTACAATTATCAAAGCGGCATTTTCTTTGGCAGTTCCGGTCATTTGCGTGTGAACGTCTCGCCAGTCAACGTCAGGGTGGAATATGTCCGATCCTATTCTTCGGCTTATCCACCGTCTTCGCCGGGGCCGGGCATCACCAATCGGATGGTCAGTTACAGCTACGCCATTCCCGCAAACGGACTGCTCAACGGCGCCATTGCCACGAACAACATGGTCTTGCAATGGTCGGGTCAATCGGGGCTGAACTACTTGGTCCAGTGGTCGTCCGATTTGACGACTTGGACCAATGTAACTGTAGGAAAAACCAACACATGGATCGACACTAATCCAATTTCAACAGCGCCAAAACGGTTTTATCGCCTGATGTGGTGAACCCATGAGACAACGATTACACATAATTTGGCTCGTCTGGCTGGCGCTTGCAATCGGCGATTGGATAGCCAATGGCCAGACCAATCGTGTTTTTCTGGAAACAATGGGAACTACGTCTGTCAATCCATGGCTCGGAGGTTTTACAGACAATTTGTGGCTCGTCACCAGTAGTTCATTCACGTTAGCGACCAGTTGGAATTGCAGCGCGGACACCAACGCCAACTCCTGCGGACTGCAATTCAAAGGGGGCACCGCGAATCTGACCGACAGCATGATGACGACCGCTTCCGGCATCTCGGCAACGGGAGTCAACGGGTATGTCGAATTTTGGGTCAAAACCAGCGGCTTGACTCCCAATACCGGTTGGGCATTTCAAGTCAATGCCGGTTCTGGCTTTGTGACACGCCTAAGCGAATTGACCGGGGCAAACCATAGTTACCAACTTTATCATTATGATTTGCTGCCCGGCGAGTTGGTCAGTAATTTGAGTCTTCGTTTTCAATTTGCCGGCGGAGCTTCAACCAATCGCATTGATCTGGATTATATCTCAGTCGGGGTTGTGGCTGCCGCCAGTTCAACCAACACTACTTTTAATGGCTCACTAATCTTGGGCCGACCCACTGCGAATGCCATCGCCATCAACGCGTTGGCAAACACCAATCTGACGGTCTATTTCCAATACGGAACTGAATCTGGCATTTACACCAGCCAGACGCCGATTACCAATTTGTTAGCCGGCCAACCGCTTGAAGTGAACATCGGCACGTTGCAACCCAACACCCGTTATTATTACCGACTGCGCTTTCAATCACCCGGTGACTCGACGTTTTTGGCGGACACGGAGCACACCTTCATAACGCAACGACCGCCGGGGAGCACCTTCACGTTTTGCATCCATGGTGATTCACATCCCGAGCGCACCAACAACATGTATAACGCCAATTTTTACGCGCTGACTTTGAACACGGCCGCCGCCGATCAACCCGACTTTTACATGACCATCGGTGACGATTTCAGCGTGGACAATATTCCCACCAACGAAATCAACCAGGCTGCGGTCACTTATCGCTATGTGCTGCAACGCCAGTATTTGGGCTTGGTCGGTGCGAACGCGCCGGTTTTTCTGGTGAATGGCAACCATGAGGAAGCGTCGCGTTGGGCGTTTTTGAACACGAACCTGGTGGCTCCCGGTTATTCAACGGTCACTTACAGCAACATCGCCGCTTGGGCGCAGATCGCACGGAATCAATTTTATTCCGAACCCGCTCCGGACAATTTCTACTCCGGCATGACGAACGATGCGCTTCCCGGCATTGGATCATTGCGAAGCTGTTATGCTTGGACCTGGGGCGACGCCTTGTTTGTCACGCTGGACCCCTATTGGTATTCCACCAACGCCGTGGACACGGCTTACGCTGAAAGCCAACACCCGACGGGCAATAATTGGTTGGTCACTCACGGTGATCCGCAATATTTCTGGCTAAAGCAGACGCTCGAACAAAGTCAGGCCAAATACAAATTTGTCTTCGCGCATCACGTGATGGGCACCGGTCGCGGCGGGATTGAGGAAGCCGTTCAATATGAATGGGGCGGCCAGAATGTTGACGGAACCTGGGGTTTTGCCACCAACCGGCCGAGCTGGCCGCTGACCATTCATCAACTGATGGTTTCTAATAATGTCACCATTTTCTTTCAGGGCCACGACCACATTTTTGTCCGGCAACAACTCGACGGCGTCACCTACCAGTCGCTGCCGAATCCAGCCGATCCAAATTACTCGCTGTTCAACTCGGATGCCTACACCAACTTTATCTAC
>CAINLR010000059.1 GCA_903850425.1 uncultured Verrucomicrobia subdivision 3 bacterium
CTACTTGGCGGAGCGAAATCTGGCGCCCAAGCGATACGTCTGGCGCAAGAAGGGTGAGGAAATTCTGGCCAAGATTTCCAAAGCCCGGGCGGCCCAAGTCGCCACATCACCGTTATGACCCCTCATTTACAGAACACTACATTAGCTCATGGGGCCAAAGTAAATTTGACCTCAAGTGAGGATAGTTCGCCTTTATACCAAACGATGTCATTAGGCAAACGAACCGCCCCACATTTGACAGAACTGTTACTAGCGCGCGGGGCTGACGTGAATTTCAAAAGCGGAATTGGTGGCCAGACGGCCTTGCATGAGGCCGCGATGAACGGCTTAACAGATTGCGTGAAACAGCTGTTGGCACATGGTGCGGACATCAAGGCCAGAGATTGGGAAGGGGAAACACCTTTGTGTCATGCTTCGTATGAGGTCATGGAATTACTTTTGTCTCATGGAGCTGACATTAATTCCAAAAACAAACTAGGCCAAACAATGTTACATCAGGCAGTGTCATCGCCCAAATCGCGCGGCGCGGAATTTCTGCTGGCACACGGAGCTGAATTCAATGCCAAAGACAATGACGGTAACACACCGCTGCACATTGAGGCATCTTATGGTTACACGGAAGTAGCACGTTTGCTCATAACCAATCACGCCGAAATCAATATAACCAACAACCGGGGTGAGACGCCTTTGCACATTGCAGCGCTGGCTAATTCAAAGGGTATCGCTGAACTGCTACTGGCTCACAAGGCGGATATTAACATCAAGGATAATCAGGGCCGAACCCCATTGGATTCAGCAATGGTAAACAACAATCGGGCTTTGGCAGGATTTTTACGCGAGCATGGTGGCCGCGAATAATTTTCTCACCAATCCGTCTCGCGGTAATCCTTCGGAAATTGTCCCCCCAGATGTGTTTACCGGTGTTGAAGCCGGCAAAAATTCTTTGCGCATTGTTAAATCTCACGCGTGATGGCGCATCCCCTCGCCCCATCGGAGGGGGAGAGAATTTCCCGAACATAAGTTCGCGCCTTAAACCCCTGAACCGGAGTGCGCCCGGGGACGGGCGCCCTCCGCCGGCGGTTCATGGAAGGAGTTAGGGTGAGGGGCCAGACGGCAACAGGCTGGCGCTATTTCACCAGGGTGGCTGGCACTTCTGGCACCGCGTTGGGCTTGGGCGCGGAATCTTCAACGCCAGCGGGCTTCACCGGCGGCACGGCGTCGGCGACGGCCAGTTCATCCGGCAGAATGGTGATGGCAATGCGTCGGTTCTTGGCGCGACCTTCGGCGGTGGCATTGTCGGCCAGCGGACGATATTCGCCATAGCCGACGGCCCCGACGCGGCGCGGGTCAACGTTTTCTTTCTCGGTGAGATAATGCACCGCGGCCAGGGCGCGGGCGGTGGACAGTTCCCAATTGCTGGTAAACCGGCTGCGGATGGGCACGTTGTCGGTGTGGCCAATGACGTGAATCTTCAACTGCGGATGTTGCGCCAGCAGCACGGCAATCTTGTGCATCACGGCCGCCCCGGCGGGCTGCAAAATTGCCTCGCCGGAATTGAACATGACGCGGTCCAGAATGTTCACCGTCAGCTTGCCTTGCAGTTTGGAGATGGTGACATCCTTGGACTCGAGGTCGGCCCGCATTTCCTCCTCCAAGCCTTTCGCCATCTGGCCGGCCAGTTCTTTCTCCTTCACCAAGTCGGCCACCTGGGTTTGCAGGGCGGCGATCTGGTCATGGTCCTGCTGATTTTCGGAGAGTGTGCTCGTGAGACTGGCTTGGGTCGCCGCCAGTTTCGCCGCGAGGGCTTCCAAGCTGCGCACTTTGCCCAAGGCTGTGGCCCAGAGCAGCAACGCCGCCACGAGCAACACCGCCAAAACGCCGGCCGTGATCCAGGCCGGCTTGGCATTGTCCCCGCCGCGCTGGGTTTTGGTCACATGGTCCGTGAATGGCTTGCGTTCGCTCATTTTCGTCGGAGCAATTGTAAGCCAAGCAAGCACGCACTGTCCAAGGGAAGAATTGCTCAAGCCAAACTGCCTACGCGCTGCAGCCGCGGGAACAGGTCGCCCAGCTTGTGCGACTCCGCCAGATCCACTTCAAACTCCGCCACCCAGTCGTTGTGCTATCATGGGTTTGCCAGCATCTGCTGCCACCACCAAATTGTTTTCTGGTCGGGTCGCGTGACCTGACGGTGGCCGATATTTCGCGCTCGAATCACTTCTCAGCCGCGTCAGGAAATGAAACCCGGCTGCGAAAACGGAGGGAGACAATTGAATTGAGTTCAATGCCGCAATGTTTACCGTCTGGACGGAAGTCGAAATTACTGAGCCACCATGCTAAAGAAAATTTACCGTATCCTCGTTGCCATAAGCCTCGTCATTCTGACGCTGCGCCTGATCAATGTAGCGGTGAAACGCGGACACCCGCTGCCCGAGCCGGCTCGTCCCAACGGCTATGAAGCGTTACTGGCCGCAGCAAATCTGCTCCACCCGCCACCGGGCGACGTGACGGAGTTCACCACCTCGCAAGTTCAATCGGTGGCTGAACAAAATCGCTCGGCGCTCGCAGCCGTGCGCGCCGCGCTGGACCTGCCGTCGCAGGTGCCCATCAAACCAACCAAGGCTTGGGATGACAACCACCTGGACGAATTGAAGAGCCTCAAAAAGTTGGCGGTGGCTCTGGCCGTGGAATCACGCGCCGATTTATTACAGCAACATACCAACGCTGCAGCGCATTGCGACCTCGACGTATTGCGGCTCGCGCAGTCTCTGGGTCAGGGCGGCTTGTTGATTGACGGTGTAACCAGCTTGGCCATTGAAACGATTGGCGCTGCACTGCTGCAAGGCAAGTTGGACACGCTCGAGGCTGCGACCTGCCGTGACCTGGCCACCGCGCTGGAAACACTGGACGACCATCGCGAGAAGCCGGAACAAATCTTGCGCACCGAACACGAATGGTCACGGGCGCGCTTCGGGCTAGTCGGCATGGTTGGCGATCTTTTCATGCATGCCGACTTGCAAAAACGACGCGCTGAATTTGTGAAACGCTCGCACGATGTCCACGCGCACGCCCAGCGGCTGATGGTGCGGTTTGCCGCGCGGGCCTGCGAACTTGAGCATCAACATCCGCCCACCACCGTTGCCGATCTCGTGCCGAAGTATCTGAAGGCGGCGCCGAAGAATTGGGAAACCGGTCAAGAAATTCTGGAAATTCCACCGCCCTTGAATTGAAGTTTAATTGGCCAGGCTTCCCAACCGACGCAAAATCAAAAACGGTTCACCCAGCTTGCGCGACTCCGCCAGATCCACTTCAAACTCCGCCACCCAGTCGTTGTGTTCCGTCGGGTCCACGAGCATCTGCTGCACGCGCCAGGTTAGTTTGTCCTCCGCAGGAACAACGTAGGTGTGGCGCGCGTTGCGGGCGTTCGGATCAAGGCAAAGCCGCTGGTGGTCGGCCTCGTAAGCTTTCATGAGTTCATCCAAACGGTCAGCGGTCCACGGAGCGCCCGCGCCATCCAGCGGTGAATTCAAATGCGCGATGGCCGGTTCGTAATCAGCCACGACCAGGCCACGCAGAAAAACAAAAATCCGGTTGCGAATGGTCGCGGTGAACGCTTTCACGTCGCGGGTAATATCGGCAGCGGCCTCCTCCGCGCCGGGCGGACGAACTTCCTTCGTTTCACCGGGCCGATAGTTCGGGTCGCGCATTTTCTCCCACTCATCGAGCAGGCTGGAGTCCACCTGTCGGATCATCGTGCTCAGGTAGAGTTCCATTTCACGCACTTGATCGTTCTTCGCGGCATCGGGCACGGTTTGCGCGAGGACTTTGAAAACACTGTTGATATGCCGCAGCAACACGCCCTCGGCGCGCTGCAATTCGTAAAGCTTGATGTAGTCGGCGAAGGAGCGGAACGCTTCAAACATCTCGCGCACGATGGATTTCAAATGGATGTTCTCCTGGCCCACCCACGGATGCCGCGCGGCGAAATTATTGAAAGTAGAATAGACAAACTCGCGGTTCGGTTTGGGTGGTTCGAGCTTTTCCAGTTCCTCCATGCGCTGGTCATACTCGATGCCGGCCATTTTCATCTCGGCCATCTTCTGATCCTTCACCCGGTCGAGCTGTTTGCGCAGGATGATGTCCGGGTCTTCGAGAATGGACTCGACCAGCGTGAGCAGGATGAGCGCGTAGTCCGGCGCCTGCGGGTCCATGAGTGGAATCGTCTCGATCAGATACAACGACAGCGCCTGATCCATGGAAAAATCATCCTGTAAATCCACGTTGACGCGGAGTTTGCGTAGCGGCGTCTCGGCAGAGCGCCGCGCTTCCGCATCGGATTCAAGATTCTGGCGGCGCTCTGCCGAGTCGCCGCTACGCGGATTGATAAACTCCACGATCTTGCGGCCCAGCAGCGAGCGAAACAATTGCCACGCGCGCTTCGTGTGCGCCTGCTTCTGGCGCGGCGTTTCGTGGCAATCGCGGATGAGTTGCCGCATCGCGGCGCAACCGTCGCCTTGGCGACTGAGCACGTTCAGCAACATTCCGTGCGTGACTTGAAAACGGGAGATGAGCTTTTCCGGCGGTGCGGCGATCAGGCGGATGTAAGTGTTCTTGTCCCAGTTGACGAAATTCTTTTCGGGCGGCTGACGCTTCACGGTTTTCTTGCCATCGCGTGCCGATTTTTCCGCGAGCTTCAGATTCTCGATGACGTGTTCCGGTGCCTGCGCGACGACCCAGCCTTGGTCATCAAAACCCTTGCGACCTGCGCGCCCGCCGATCTGATGAAAATCCCGCGCGGTCAGGATGCCCGTCTTCTGGCCGTCGAACTTGCACAGACGCGTGAAGAGCACTGTGCGGATCGGCACGTTGATGCCCACGCCGAGCGTGTCCGTGCCGCAGATCACTTTGAGCAAACCTTTTTGCGCGAGCTGCTCGATCAGCACGCGATACTTCGGTAACAGTCCAGCGTGATGCAGCCCGATGCCGTGCCGCAACCACTTCTTGATTTCGGGCCCGTAAGGACTGGTGAACTTGAACCCTTCCAGCACGCTGGCAATCGCGGCTTTCTCGTCGCGCGTGCAGACATTGATGCTCGTGAAATCCTGCGCGCTCTGCGCCGCCTCCAGTTGCGTGAAGTGGACGACATACACCGGCGCGCGACCATTGGCGATGAGGCTTTCCAGCGTTTTGGCGAGCGGCAACTCGGAATACTCGTGCGCCAGCGGCACCGGCCGGTCCGTGGAAGTTACCGCAATCGTCGGACGCCCCGTGCGCCGCGTCAGTTCCTCCTCGAAAAATGTCGTGTCGCCGAGCGTCGCGGACATCAGCAGGAAGCGCGTCTGCGGCAAAGTGAGCAACGGCACTTGCCACGCTACGCCCCGTTCGCGGTCGGCGTAATAATGAAATTCGTCCATGACCACGTCCTGAACATTCGCCGCCGCGCCTTCGCGCAACGCGATGTTGGCGAGAATTTCCGCCGTGCAGCACAGGATGGGCGCGTCGCGATTCACCGAGGCGTCGCCGGTGCAAAGCCCGACATTGTCCGGGCCGAACTCGCGGCAGAGCGCCATGAACTTCTCATTCACCAGCGCCTTGATCGGGCAGGTGTAAATCGAGCGCCGGCCCTTGGCGATGGCCTGAAAATGCAGCGCAGTGGCGACGAGCGATTTGCCCGAGCCCGTGGGCGTGTTGAGAATGACGTTCTTCTCGTCGAACAATTCCAGGATGGCCGCCTCCTGCGCTGGATAAAGCTGGAGCCGCCGGCCCGCCACATAGTCGAGAAAGCGGCCCAGCAACAAATCGTTGCTGAGTTTCTCAGCGCGCGGAATCAGATCGTAAAGAGTGGCGGCCACAGGCCGCGCACTCTACCGCTTATCGGCGTGACTGTGAAGGAAGATGCGCGCCCGGCAGCCCTAGCTTACCAGTTCGCGTTCAAGTTGAGGGCAGCCGGTTGAACGCGACCGTTTGTTCACGGCGCGTTGGCGGGCAGGGGCAGATGCGCCACGACCAATTGATACAGCGGGGCGGGAAACACAAACGCCCAGCGTTCGCCTTCCAAGGTCACGGCCGCCAACGCGGTCTGCATCCGCGGCACATACTCGCTAAAATCCACGGTGAATTTCTCGCCGGATTTGGCCTCGATGGTGAGCGAAAGATTGTTGGTGTTCAGCCCATATTTTTCCGGCACGGTGATGTTCCGTCCGACCCAGCCAGCGGCGGTGAGTTCGCCCAGGCGGTGGACGGTTTCCTCGATGGCAAAGGGATCAATGATGCCCTGCGAGCCGGGGGCGAGCGACCATTTGTTCTCGCCGGTGCGGACGGCCTGCCGGGTGCGGCCGTTTTGATGCAGCGTGATTTGCGCGACGTTGGTTTCGGAGAAACTCCAGATCCGGCGTTCGCGGAATTCCCAACCGCTTTCCGGCAGCCGGTTGAATTCCTCCGCCGCCAGCGCATAAACAAAATCCTCGTCCGCGCGCTTCACATAAACTTTGTTCGTCTGCACCGCGCTGAACAGCAGTTGCGCGATGACGTGGTTGGTGTCGCCCGCGACGCTGCGCAAGGTGATCTGCCGCGCCGGCGTGGCGAGGCCGAAGCTCGACAAATCCGTGACGACATCCTTGACAAAATCCTCGATGCGGAAACCGGCGAGCAGTTTGACCAGGGCCAGCACGTTGTCGGTGTCCGCCGGAAATTTCTCACCGGCCAGCACCCAGCCGCTGCCGCTGCCGGGGCGGGCTTGCAGCGTGTAACTGTCCGCGCCGGCTTCGCCGCGCACCTCGATTTCCGCCACGGGCGTGGCCGGGGTGAGTTCCAACAGGTGCCGGTCGCGAAAATCATTGAAGGCGCCACGCCAGGGCGCGAGCGCTTCTTTGGCCACCGCCAGCACGCCGTTCCAGCCTTCGCGACGCGCGTAGATCTGCGCGGGATTTTCCGGCAACGCTTTGCCGGCATGGACGGCGGAGAAAAAATTTGTGCCGCGACCGAACCAGACGTCGAGTTCGGCGGGGGCCAGATCAAACGCGGACAAGTCGGTTTTGGGATCGTCCGTGACGAACTGTTCGGCCTTGGCGGACCGGAGCAGTTGCCAGGCGGCGAGAATGTGCGCGTCATCGGCGCGGGTCATGAGCGGCCGGATCATGCGCCAGAGATGATTGGTGGCGTCGCGCCGCAGTTCGATGACTTTCGCGCCGTTGGTGATGACGATCCCGTCGAGCGTGTCGGCCGCGTCCACCAGCGCGGTGTTGCGCCAGACGTTGGCCGAGCCGGGCAGCAGTTGCAGCCAGCCGGCATCGGTGACGAACGCGCCGTCCAGGCCCACGATGCGGAGGTAAACCTGGTCGCCGGGCGCGGTTAGTTTGCCGACGCGCAGATGCCAGGCTTGTTCACCTGCCGCCAGTTCCAGGGTGTATTGCGGATTGTCAAAACCGAATTCCGCATCCGTGTTTTTGCCATGCACGTCACTGGCGGAGAGGCGCAGGACGGGAACCAGTTTGGTCATCGCGCCGAGCAGCGCTTCGATGCCGGCGGCCGGTGCCGGATACGCGAATGGTTTGTCCAACTGCCAGCCGCCGTTGGTGCGGACCACGCTGATTTCGCGCGCGCCGGCGGGACTGATCTGCACATGCGTGACCTCGGCGACACGGAGGCCCGGCAGCAAAACGGTGGGGGCCGGCGCGGCGGGCTGGAGCTGTTTTTCAAAAAACCAGAGGCCCGCGAACAGCAGCACGGCGAGCACGAACCAGAGGGCGGTGGAATGGAATTTCATTGGCGACGCACGAGCCAGACGAGCCAGCCGAACACGAGCACGCCGCCGGGTAGCGCGCCCAGCAACAGCCAGTTGATTTGTTGCTGTTGATGCCGGGTCAGCAGCAGTCGGTATTCGGTGACCGGCCGCGGGCTGATGCCGGCCAGCAGTTCCTGCCGGTCCACCAGCCAGTTGATCGCGTAGTTGAGAAAATCACGGTTGGCGGCGGCGTCAATGAGCTGGTTGTCGAGAAACAGGGAATCGCCGGCGATGACGATGCGCGTGTTGCCGCGCGGATTGGCCACGCCAGCCACCGGTTTCTGCTCCACCGCCGCGATCAGTGGGTAGCTGTGCAGGGTGGCGGTGGGATCGCCCGCGAGGACCGCCGATTCGCTGGCGAAGACGAGCTCGTCCACTTGCGGGGCGTTGGCGGAGGGATTGGCCGAATTTATTTTTGCCACCGGTCGCGGCAAGACCATCTCCAAGGCCAATTGGGTCAACGGGCTGACGAACGCTTTTTGATTGAATTGGCGGACCTGCACGAATGTATCGCTGGCGGAACTTTTCGGGTCTTTCACATAACTGGCCCCGACGCTGACTCCCCAGCGTTGCAAAATGGGCTCCAAACCGAGCGGCTGCTGGAGGGAAGCGTAGTTGAACAACGCCAGCAGTCGGCCGCCTTGCGTGAGATACTTGTCAATTTTCTGCAATTCAGCTTCCGCCAGCCCGCGGATGGGTGCCGCGATGATGAGCAGACTACAATCCGCCGGCACATCCGTGTCGCCGAGCAATTCCAGATAACTCACACCCACATCATTCTGCACGAGTGCGAGTCCGAATTTGCTGAAGCCATTATCGGTATTGTCCGTGAGCGACGACTCGCCGTGGCCCTGCAGAAAATATGCCCGCAGCGGCTGCGCGTGGGCCAGTCCGAGCAATTTGGAGGTGAACATGACTTCGCCGCTGAACGTGACGGGCTTTTTTCGAAATTGCAATTCCTTTTGCTTTGGATCATCCGGGGCCGTCTGCTCCAATTGGTAGCGCACAATGGCCTCGCCGGGAATGACGTCATGCCGGTCGCCGCTGGCGAAAATGATCAAGTCCTTGTTTGGCGGCGCGTTCGGGCTGGTGGGCGCACCGGGCAGGTTATATTGCGCCTTCACCTTTTCGGCTTCGGTCGCATCGCGCGTGTAATCCACCGTCCGCACGGTGATGTTTTTGTTGGCGTCGTGGTAGGCGTCCAGCAAGGCCCGGATGGTGGGATAAAAATTGGCCGCATCGTGCGTGTCATAATACATCGTCGCTGTCACTTGATTGGTCAGCGAATGCAGCACGGCCAGCGTGCGCGACGAGAGCGCGACCTCGGTCTGCGCACTCAGATAAAAGCGGTGGTGGCATTTCGCGCCGAGATAATTGAGCATCACCATCACGGCCAGGACCAGCACCGTGCGCAGCACCACATCGAAGCCGATCCGCCAGCGGCGCGCGGGCGAGTAACTGGTTTTGACAGGATCGCTCATCTTATTTCCACCGGCGGCTTTCCACCACGCGCAGGGTTAGGAACAAAAACACCAGCGTCGTGGTGGCATAAAAAATCACCGCGCGCGTGTCCACCACGCCGCGCGCAAAATCATGCATCTGATCAAACAGATTGAAGTAGGCGATGAGTTGCGAGGTCCACGCGGCGGTGCCGGGGATTTTAGCCAGGAAGCCCAGCGCGAACAGGCTCATGCCCAGCACAAAACTGATCATCGCCGCCGCCATCTGGCTGCGCGTGAGCGACGAGGCGAAGCAACCCAGCGACATGAACAAGCTGCCGACGAGCAGGATGCCCAGATACATCCCCGCCAGCGTCGGCGCATCCAGCGCGGCGTTTTGCTGCGTGAAATAACGCACGATGCCCAGGCAGCCCAGCAGCGGCAGCCAGGCGACGGAGTAAAAAACCATGGCGGCCGCATACTTGGCCGCCACCACCTGCAGATCGCCCACCGGCGTCGTCATCAAGGTTTCAAAAGTGCCCGTGGCTTTTTCCAGGGCGAACAGCCGCATGGTGATGACCGGCGACAACAGGAGCAAAATCAGCCAGAGAAAATAGGTGCCGTAAAACATTTCGGTCACCGGCACCGTCACCGGGTCGCTGCCCAGCGTGAGGGTCAGCACGACGAAGCTCAAGCCGGTCAACAAGGCCACCGCCGCGATGATGACGTAACCCGTCAGCGAGAAGAAAAACGACGCCAGTTCGCGCCGCAGCAGCACCCAGAAGATTCTCATTCCGCATCCTCCGCGTTGGGTTTGGTCACCTGCACATAAATGTCTTCCAGCGAATGCCGGCTGCGCGTGAGTTCGCGCAGGCTCCAGCCGCGCGCCCGCACCAGCTCAAAAATTGCCGGCCGCAAATCCACGCCGTCGCGGGGCGTCAGGGCACAGCGGAAATACTCGCCTTCGCTGGGCGATACATCGTATTGCTCCACCTCGGGCAAGGCCTCAAAGGCCGCGTTCAGTTCGGCGGCGGGCGCGGCAATTTCCGCGATGACCTGGCTGCCGCCGGCCATGCGCTGCTGCAAATTTTCCGGCGTGTCCGCCGCTAGGATCTTTCCGTCAAACATGATGAAAACCCGGCTGCACATCATCTCCACTTCCGGCAAAATGTGCGTGGAGATCAGCACCGTGTGCTTGCCCGCGAGACTCTTGATCAACTGCCGCACCGAACGGATTTGCTGCGGGTCCAGGCCGATGGTTGGCTCGTCCAAAATGATTAATTCCGGCTCATGCACCAGCGCGTCTGCCAGGCCGACCCGTTGTTTATAGCCTTTGGAAAGCTGGCCGATCACGCGCCGCCCCACATCCGTCAAACCGCATTGCTCCATCACCGTCGTCACGCGCGCGCGCGACTTGACCCAGCCAAGCCCCTTCAGCCGGGCGCGAAATTTCAGATACTCGCGGACGCGCATTTCGGGATAGAGCGGATTGTTTTCCGGCATGTAGCCAATGCGCCGCCGGACCTCGTCGGCATCGTGAAACACGTCAAAACCCGCCACCCGCACCGTGCCGCTGGTCGCCGGCATGAAGCTGGAAAGAATCCGCATGGTCGTGCTTTTGCCCGCGCCGTTCGGGCCGAGCAAGCCGACGATTTCGCCGCGCGCGACCGTGAACGACAAGTCGTCCACCGCCGTGCGACCGGCGTAACGTTTCGTCAAATTGGAAACTTGAATCATGGCTTCGGGCACCTTAAAACAGCTTTGTCAGTGTAGCCGGAAAATCTCGGCTGCGGCGAACAAAAACTTCGGTGGGCCAACATTAAACAGGCAAGATTCCATTTGGTTGCGTTTGGAATTGATGGATGTTGCTGCGGTCAGCCCGCCGCCGCCTTTCCGGGTTTAGGAATCGGCGGTGGAATGGACCGCAACTTCATAGGTGCCTCAGTTTTTGAAGCCCCCGAACGGCTTGCTGGTCGGGTGGACGCGGTTTGACGCTGGCCTGGGCTGCGGCGCTTTTCAAAACCATTGCCGTGCCGCTGAATAGAGATCGTCCGGCCCGGATCACCGCAGCTCCGGCGAGGTGTTGCGGGAAACGGCCAGGTTGGCCGTTCCACCAAAACCAACTCCGGCGTTTCGATTAGAAACCTTATGGCAACAAGGCCAGCAGACGTTGCAATTCCGCATCCGTGTTGTAAAAATGCGGCGAGAGCCGGAGATAGTTCTGGCCTTTGCGGTCGGTGCGCAGCGAAGTGATGACGCCGGCGTCCGCCAGTTTTTGGTGCAGCGGCGCGAGGTCTTGGCCCGGCTGAAAAAACGCCGTAATGCCGCTGGCGTTCTCCGGCTTTGGTTCGGCATTCAACACGGCATAGCCTTTGGCCTGCAACGCGGGCACCAGCCACGCGCGTTTGCGGAGCAGCTCGGCAGCGATGTTGTCCACGCCGATTTCTAGGGCTAGCTCCATTGAGGTGATGAGGCCGGTGAGGCCGACCAGATTGTGCGTGCCGGCTTCGAATTTGGCCGCGCCGCTGCGAAATTCAATTTTATCCTGCGCCACGAAATTCGGGTTGCGGACATTATGCCAGCCGTAGATGGGCGGATTTAACTTCTCCTGCAAATCTTTTTTGACGTAAAACACGCCGGCGCCGCACGGGCCGAGCAGCCATTTGTGCGCGTCGGCGGCGAGAAAATCCACCTGCTCCACCGTCGTCGGAAACGCGCCGAGCGTCTGAATGGCGTCGAGGCACAGCAGAATCCCGCGTTCGCGCAGAAATTTTCCGATGGCGGCGTAGTCGAGCCGGTAGCCGCTGATGAAATGATTGGAGGCGAGCGCGACGAGCCGCGTGTTTTCGTCCACCTGGCCCATCACATCAATCGCGCGGATGGCCCCGAGGCCGCGCGTATTAAGCAGTCGGACTTGCACGCCTTTGGCCGCGAGCGCGAGCCACGGATACACGTTGGACGGATAATCGTCGTGATAAATCAGGACGTTGTCGCCTTTGCGGAACTTCAAGCCGGCCGCCACAAAACTCAATGCGAGCGAGGTCGGGCCGACGAGCGAGACTTCCTCGGGCAGGCAGTTGAGCAGCCTCGCGCCGGCCTTGCGTGCGTCATCAATGCGTTGCATGACGAACTCCTCCTGATCGCCGAGCGAGCCGGCGTGGGCACAGTCGGCGATGGCGTGGGCGACGCGGCGGGGCAGCGCACAAACGCCGGCGTGGCCGAGAAAAATTCTGTCGCGCGTGACCGGAAATTCATGGTGGCGGAGTTCCTCGTTCGTGAGGATTTCATTCAACGTCATGGCGTGGAGTTTAGCGGGAAATAAAAAACGGCAAAGCGGAAATAAATCCACTTTGCCGTTTCGGTAAAAGCTCTTTTACGCTGTGGCGCGGTCGAGGCTGGCCTTCAAATCGCGTTTGCTCTTGGCCCCGACCATCTGTTCGGCGACCTGACCGTTTTTGATGACCAGCAGCGTCGGGATGGCGCGCACGCCGAATTGCGCGGCGAGCGCCTGGTGTTCGTCAATGTTTACCTTGCCGATTTTGACCTTGCCCTGATATTCGGCGGCCAGTTCGTCAAGCACGGGCGCGATCATCTTGCAGGGGCCGCACCATTCCGCCCAGAAATCCACCAGCACGGGCACAGTGGCTTTCGTCGCTTCCGCGTCGAAATTGTCCTGCGTGAGCGTGACGATCAAAGGTGATGCCATATTTAGCTTTGGAAGTTTTCCACGAGATTTTTCAGCGTGATCAAAACCCAGACCGCGCCGCCAACCGCTGCGAGGCTGGTGACGAAGGCGGCGTAAATCAGAACTTTATCCACCGTCTTCATGCTCGCCACCACCGGGGCGGCGGAGCGGGCCACCACGGTGGCCGGGCGCTGTTGGGAGGTTGGTGCGGCCGCAGTGGTCTTGGGCGCGGCGGCCGCGGCGGCGGCGGTTTTTAGCGCGGGTGCGGGCGCCACCGGTGGGGCGACGGGCGCAGCGCTCGGAGCTCCCGTGGGACCGCCGGGCGGCAGCGTCGGCAGCTTGATGGTCGGCGCAGCCGTCGGCTTGGGCGGCAGATTAATGCGGACGGTTTCTTTTTTGGGCTGCACCTTGCCGGTTTCTTTTTTCGGCGGTGAGACAACTCCGCTCGGCACGGGTGGCGGTGTCGGAGCGGGCACAGAGGATTCAGGTTCAGACATAGCTTTGGTTGAAGATAAGCAGAGCAATGCGACTGTCAAATTTAATTCCGAAACAAAAAACAGCCAAAAATGCCCGGAGCAAAGTTAGCGGAGGAAATTACGTCTTTTCTTCGATCAATTCGCGCCGTGCCCCACCGAGCAGTTGGCCAACAAAATTGGTGGAGTAAACCCCGCGCCGGAAATTGGGGTCTTGCATGATGGCCTGCTGAAATGAAATGGTCGTCTTGACCCCGGTGATGAGATATTCGTTCAACGCCCGGTTCATCCGGTCAATCGCCTCGCGCCGGTCTTTGCCGGTGGTGATGAGTTTGCCGATCATGGAATCGTAAGTCGGCGGGATGGTGTAGCCGGCATAGGCGTGGGTTTCCATGCGGACCCCGCGACCACCGGGCTGATAATACATTTCTATGCGCCCAGGGCTGGGGCGGAAATCGTCAAAGGGATCTTCCGCATTGATGCGGCATTCGATGGCATGACCTTTGAAAGTGATGTCGCCTTGCGAATGTTGCAGCGGCTCGCCCATCGCCAGCAAAATCTGATAGCGGACGAGGTCAATGCCGGTAACTTCTTCGGTGACCGGATGCTCCACTTGGATGCGTTTGTTGACCTCGAGGAAGTAATAATTGCCGTTGTCATCCACGATGAATTCTACCGTGCCGGCGTTCGTATAACGCGCCGCTTCGGCGATGCGCACGGCGGCCTTGCCGATTTTATCACGCAATTTTTTGTATTTGTATTCGAGCAGCGGTGACGGGGATTCTTCAATCAGCTTCTGGTTGCGTCGCTGCACGGAACAATCACGTTCGCCCAGATGAATGATCTTGCCCTTGTTGTCGCCGAGAATCTGAAATTCAATGTGATGCGGGTTCTCGATGTATTTTTCGATGTAAACGCCGGAATTGCCAAACGCCTTCTCCGCCTCGGTGCGCGCCGTGTGATAACCTTTGACCAACGAAATATCATTGTGCGCGATGCGCATCCCGCGTCCGCCGCCGCCGGCCACCGCTTTTATCATCACCGGATAACCGATGCGCTTGGCGACGGCGAGCGCATCCTGTTCCTTTTCGACTATGCCTTCCGAGCCAGGGGGCGTTTCCACGCCGGCTTTTTTCGCAAGCGCGCGACTGACAGCCTTGTCCGACAACGCATTCATCGCCCGTGGTTGCGGGCCAATGAAACGGATGTTGCAGCTTTCGCAGACTTCGGCGAAGTGCGCGTTTTCAGAAAGAAAACCGTAACCGGGATGAATCGCATCCACATCGGCAATTTCCGCCGCGCTGATAATGCGGTCAATGCGCAGATAGCTTTCCGACGCGGGAGCTTTGCCGATGCAGATCGCCTCATCCGCCATCTGCACATGCATCGAGTTCGCGTCGATATCCGAATAAACCGCGACCGTGCGGATGTTCAGCTCCTTGCAGGCGCGGATGATGCGGACGGCGATTTCGCCGCGATTGGCTACCAATACTTTTTCAAACATGGAATAGGACGTTGGAGGCTGCTTTATGAAGGCCGCACTTTGAACAGCGGTTGTCCAAACTCAACGGGTTTGCCATTTTCAATCAGAATCTGGGTGACGATGCCTTTGACCTCCGCTTTGATTTCGTTCATCACTTTCATGGCCTCAATGATGCAGACGACCGAATCGGGATTTACTTCCGAGCCGACTTCAATGTATGCCGACGCCTCGGGAGACGGTGAGCGGTATAAAGTTCCGATCATGGGTGATTTGATGTCAACTTCGCCCGTGGCAACCGGAACTACCACTGAGGTCGCCACGGGAGCCGCCAAAGCCATCGGGGTTGGCATCATCATCGGAACCGATTCATCAGCTTGGGCGGGTTGCGGGCCACCATTCAAACCGCGCTTCAGGCGTAGTTTTGAATCTTTTTCTTCCAATTCGAATTCCGTGATGGAATTCTTCTTCATCAAATCAATGATGGCTTTGATATCTTTCAATTCCACGGTGCGTTTTCGTTAAAGAAATTAAATTTAAACCTAAACAGGACTAAACAGAGATTAAATAATTGCTCTGTAATAGCCAATAGGCAGTTAACTTTGGATATGCTAGCGACATCAATTGAGTTCGTCAAGGATGAATTCGCCGCGTTTGCTAGCAGCAACCGGCTTGGAATTGGATTTTATTTAACATCGTTAACGTCAATCGCTGCTTCAAGTCCTAAAATGTAAGATTTTGCCCCAAAACCGCAGATTTGGCCGCGACATACGGGAGCAATGACTGAGTTGTGCCGGAACTCTTCCCGGGCGTGAATGTTGGTCAGATGAATTTCGATCGTTGGCACCGCGACGGCCGAGATGGCGTCACGCAAAGCAATACTCGTGTGGGTGTAGGCGGCGGCGTTTAATACAATTGCATCGAAGTTGCCTTTTGCTTGTTGAATCCAGCCGATCAATTCGCCTTCTACATTGGACTGACGAAAATCCACTGTCACTTCGAGTTGTTCAGCCTGCTGGCGAACTTGGGCTTCAATGTCCGCCAAAGTCATTCGGCCATAAACTTCCGGCTCACGCGTGCCGAGCAGATTCAAGTTCGGTCCGTTGAGAAACAAGATTTTCATCGTCGTGATTTTAATTGTTTAGTGAATTTTTGTCGAATTCAATTATCTTTTGCCCAAGCAAGTATCCCAATAACGTAAAAGCTGTCCAGGCTAACGCTGGAACGTAAAGTCCAAATTCGCCGAAGCTTTGTGCGAACCAGCCAGTCAATCCCAAAAAAATTGCCAGCGAAATCTCGTCGCGGCTGCGCCAGATTTTTTTGCCAGCGATGGCCAGGGCCAGAAAAATCCACGCGGCATAGGCCAATCCACCGACAACCCCTGAATCCGAAAACTGTTCCAAATAATCGTTGTGGGTCAGTCGCGCCATTTCGGATTCGGGTGCTTTCAACCGTGCGTAGGGCCGCTGAAAGGTTCCCGGCCCGGAGCCCGTCAGCGGATAGGTGGCGGTCGTTTGCACAGCGGCACGCCAATAATCAAACCGGGCACTGACGCTGGTGGCTCCAGCGGCAAAATAATTGTGAAAGCGAACCGCGAATAGTCCGAGGCCGCCGACCAGCACGATGGCAATCGTCGCCAGTTTCAGTTTTCTCGGCCAGTCGAGTCGCCGCAAGTAAATCCCGGCGAGGCCGAGGCCGAGCAGCCAGCCGAATTTCGAACCGCTCCAATAAAATGCCGAACTGCCGAGAAACAGGGTCAGTGCGATCGCGGCAAAGCGGATGGCCGGCTTCATTTTTTGTGTGGCAGCAAAAGCCAGGGTCAGGGACACGGGCAGCAGCAACAGGACGATCGCTGCCAGTGCGTTGGGATACACCAGCGTTCCGGAGACGCGGCCTTTGGCAAATTTCGAAAGAATCACCGGGTTAGCCACGTCGATGCCGTTGGTGGTGATGATCAAATGTTGATTTTTCATGTCCGCGACCAACGCGGGGGGGAAATTTGTCCAGCCGCTGCGTTCACCTTCGAGGAGCGACTGGTGGCTTTGGGGGTATTCAAAAAGTTTCTGATCCACGGCACGCATGAGGCAAAAGGTAAAGGCCGCGAGCAATCCAACCAGAAGCCAGCGCAGCAACTGTTCACGCGCAAACAGCAGCGCGCCGAGAAAGTAGCCGGCAATGCAGCCGAAAAACTGCCAGAGCGTCGGGGCGGTTAAATCGGCATCCACGGTTTTCGTGGCGGCCAGGAGTTGCCAGCCCAACCAGATCAACGGCAGCCGCCAGAGCCAGCGATTCGCCGGCCAGCGAAGTTGCTGTTGAAAAATCAAAACCGCGCCGACTGCGGTGAATGGCAACAAAATCCAGGTCGCCCAGTGGATTGGCCAGGCGTCGTTCAACCAGTCATTCGGTGATGACGGCCGGGAGATGACGTGGTCGAGGATGACGGGATTGCCAAATTTCCAAATGGCGAGGCCGAGGAACAATCCGAAGGCGAGCGCGTAAAGTTTTGTCGCGGTGAAATTTTTCATCTCCCGGCGTCAGAGCTGCAACTTCAGCAGGCTGACTTCCAGCGCCAGCGCTTCCTGCACGTTGGTGTGAAGGAGCCGCTGCGTCTGATCGAGCACGTGTAAGTTTTCCCGCGCCTGTTGCGGCGTGATCCGGCGGGCCACTTCATCCGCGCCGGCAACGTCGGGGAAGTGCAGTAATTCCTGACCCGCCGAGAGCGTCAGGAGCCAGACGTCGCGCAGCCACCATTGCAGGAGCAGGAGCACTTCCGCGCGTTGGTGGCGGTATTCCGCCTCGATGGCGGCGGCCAATTCATCCTCCCACTTTTCGCGCAGATCCTTTTCTGCGCTGTCGTATTTTTCCAGTGGTGAACGGGCGCTCAAGGTTTCTTCCACGCCCGCCTTGATGCCGTTGAGATATTGCAGCAGCGAATCCAGCAACCGATAGCGGCCAAAGAGGCTTTTCTGCTCCAACGATGCCGCGGAACCAAACTTCGACAACCAGTTGGCTTGTTCGGCGGTGAGCGGGCGCGCGGTTTCGGCGGAAAAATTCAGACGCAGGCAACGGGATAAAATCGTTTCCAAAATCCGTCCCGGTTGAGTGGAGAGCAGAATTAAGATGGATTTGGCGGGCGGTTCCTCCAGCGTTTTGAGAAAGGCATTGGCGGCTTGATTGTTCAAGCGGTCCGCCGCGACAATGACCGCCACCTTATAGCGCGCTTCGGTGGGCTTGAGTTGAACCTCGTGCATCAGCGCGCGCGTCTGGTCAATCGTGATGATGCGGGATTTGGACTCGGGCCGGGCCCAATGGATGTCCGCGTGCGTGGCATTCTCGATCTTCTTGCAGCTCGCACACTCGTCGCAGCTATCCGTTGCCACGCCGTCGGTCAGCAAGGGCTGTTCGCAATTCAGGGTTTTGGCGAGCGTGCGGGCGACGGTTTCCAGTTCCTCAAGTTGATCACCGGTGAAAAGGTAGGCATGGCCCAGCCGCTGCCGGGCGAGGGAACGCTGGAGCAACTGAATGCCGGCAGAGGTTTCGGGAAAATGTTTGAAAGCCATGCTTGGTTCAACGAACTGCTACACAAACTGACATTGTAGCACCATGAACACGCAGGAGCTTGCATGTTCGAGATATGAGCGTCAAGGCGGCGTTTCGCGCGATCTTGCCATCAAGTTGCTTGAGGTTTCTGCAAGCAATACGAGCGATACGAAAGCTCGCCGTCCGTCAGCGCGTTATGGATGCGCGAACCCTTGGTGCCCGCAAAATCGCGGCCCAGCGCGTGCAGAAATTTCGGCAGATGCCGCGCGATCAAGGCCTGGGAGCGCGACGAATTCAGATCCATGCCGCGCTGAACCTCGGCGTTAATATCTCGGGTGCGCAATATTTTGAGCGGCGCGGCGGCGATGGCATTTTCCCATTCCGCCAGCCGTTCGCGGAAACGAAAATCGGCGTAGAGAAAATATCCGCCGGGTTGCAGCCCGCGCGCCACCTCGGCCAAAAATTTGGGGAAGTTCGGATAACAATGCGACGCCTCCACATTGATGACGGCGTCGAACGTGTCGGGCGCAAACGGCAGGTTCTCCGCATCGCCTTGCAGGAAGTTCAAGTTTTCCTCGCGGTGCCGCTGCTGGCAAAAGCGAATACCCGTCGGATTCAAATCCAGCCCGGTGTAGCTGGCGGGTTGCAGCGTGCGCGTGAGATAACTCGCGCCGCCGCCGTGGCCGCAACTCACTTCGAGCACCTTTTTGCCACGCAGTTCCACTTGCGTGGCGACGTGATGATAAAGCTGGATACAGGCGCGATTCGGCTCGTCGCTGGTCGTTAACGAAATGCCCAGCGGCGGATTCTCCTCGTAGGCGTAGTTGAGAAACAACACTTCCTCGCCGTGCAGGCGCCGCGTTAAGAACGGATACCAAAGTCGCCAGATGGCCTTGCGGATGCGGCCGATGGAAAATAGATGGTCAATGACAGGCACGCGAAATGTTTGCGCCAAACTGTCGTGGACGCCAGATTTGATTCACTTGACTGACTCCAAAACGCGGGGCGAAGGTCAGCAGCAGCGCCGGATGCCATTGAATTTTTCCTCGGTGACCTGCGCGAAGACTTTTTGATCGCTGGGCTTCTGACAGGCGCAGACCTGCTGCCGCGCCCGCTCGAACTGTGTTTCGCCGGACAACTCCTTGGCCAGTCCCACCGCCAGCGCTGCCGCACCCGCCGCCGTGCGAAGATTCGGACCGGATTCTTTCAGGGCGTAATCAGGCAAATAAATCGGCTCAGATTCGTGTAGCACCGATGGTTTGCGTTTGGACAAAAGCAGAAACCATTCGCCGATGCTCACGGCCACGATCACAGCGACCAACGCGAGGAAGGTTCCGGCCACGACGGCGTCGAGGAGATTGTTAAACGAAATTGTTCTTTGTTTTACGATCGCTGCTTCAATGGATTTCAAGCGTTCCTGCGAGCCGGGTTGGTTTAATCCAACATTAATCAGGGCAAGATTGTGCTTTGCCGTCAACTCCGACAAACCGTTGTTTTGAGCCGCCGCCAAAAATCCAATTCTCGGATCGGAATGAAAGATTTTCTCCGCGCCCGCCGTGAAGGTCACCGCCAGCAGCCAGACGAGCGGAATCAAAGTGATCAAGGCCAGTGCCGGTTGCGCCCTCATCCGCCCTTTGGCCACCTTCTCCCCCGCCGGGGGAGAAGGGCGGGATAGGATCGCCAGTTGCATCTTCAAAATAATGGTTGTGCCGAGGCAGAGCGCGATGGCGGCGAGCATTTGGTTGGCGATGCCGAATAGCGGCCAGAGCGAGTTGATGCCACCGAGCGGATCGCGCACGCCTTGAATCAGAAAATATCCCCACGCCCCCACCATCAGCGCGGCGGCCACGGGCGCGGCAAAAAAGTTTTTCGGATTGCCCAGCGGCTTCCACACACGGCCCAAAACGCCTTGTAACAAATAGCGTCCGACGCGCGTGCCGGCGTCGAGCGTCGTCAAAATAAACAACGCCTCGAACATCACCGCGAAGTGATACCAGAGGTCCAGCCAGCGACCGTTGACGGCTTTGGAAAAAATATGCGCCATGCCGACCGCCAGTGTCGCCGCGCCGCCAGTGCGGCCAAATAAAGTTTTTTCGCCCAAGCTGGCCGCGAGCGAATTCATTTGATCAACGGTCACGGGGAAATTGAGCGCGTTGATTTTCGCGACGGTGGCGACCGGATCACCTTTGACGTTCATGGAAAAATAAACGCCGGGATCAAGTGTGCAGGCGGCGATGAGCGCCATGATGGCGACGAACGATTCAAAACACATCGCGCCATAGCCGATGGGCCGCGCGTAATTTTCGCGGGTGATCAGCTTGGGCGTGGTGCCGCTGGCGATGAGCGAATGAAACCCGGAAATTGCGCCGCACGCGATGGTGATGAAACAGAACGGAAATAATTTCCCAGCCACGACCAGGCCGGAGCCGTCGGTGAACTGCGTGAGCGCGGGCATTTGCAGATGCGGCAGCGTGAACAGAATTCCCAAGGCGAGCGCGAGGATCGTGCCAAGCTTCATGAAGGTGCTCAGGTAATCGCGCGGCGCGAGCATGAGCCAGACGGGCAAACTGCTGGAAATGACACCGTAGCCGATGATGATCCACGCGAGTGAAATGTCATGCAGTCCGAACACCTGTGACCAATGGGCGTTTTCGTAAACGAGCTTGCCGCCCCAAACCGCCAGCAGCAGCAACGCGATGCCGATGGCCGTGGCTTCGAGAATTTTTCCGACGCGCAGAAACCGCATGTAGCCGCCCATGAGGAGGGCGATGGGAATCGTCGCGCCGACGGTGAAGACGCCCCAGGGACTTTCTGCCAGCGCCCGGACGACCACCAGCGCCAGCACGGCGAGGAGAATGGTAAGGATGGCGAGAATCGCGAACACGGCAATCGCGCCGGCAGTGGAATTCAATTCCTCCTTCAAAATTTCCGCGAGCGATTTGCCATCGCGCCGCATGGAGGCGAACAAGATCACGAAATCCTGCACTGCGCCGCCGAGCACGACGCCAATCAAAATCCACAGCGCACCGGGCAAATAACCGAATTGCGCTGCCAACACTGGCCCGACGAGCGGCCCCGGTCCGGCAATCGCCGCGAAGTGATGGCCAAACAAAATCCATTTGTTCGTGCGGACGAAATCCTTGCCGTCGTCGTGGACTTCGCAGGGCGGAGCGCGGCGGTTGTCCAGCACGAGCACGCGGAGCGCAATCCACTTCGAGTAAAACCGGTAACCGATGACATAGGTGCAGATGGCAGCGATGAGCAGATAGGCGGAATTCACGGGCTCGCCGCGCTGGAACGCAATGGTCGCGTAAGCCCACGCGCCCACCAAGGCGAGCGCGAGCCAGAACAGCGGGGCGAGAATTTTTTTCATCGGGTCGGCCCTTTGCTAAAGGAAGCGCCGAGCCGGCGCAAGCGCGAACACGCTCGACAAGCCGGTTTTTTCGGCGTAAATGAAAATCAGTTATGAACACAAACACTTTCAAAGCCCCGTGGGGAAAGGCGCTACGCTGGATGTCGGCTGGCAGTTCGCTGATCATTCTGGCGGCGACGATTCCCCGGTCGCTAACCATCGCGCCGGATTATTTGCGCTGGCTGATGGTGCTGCCGTTGCTGCTGTTGCCCGCCGCAGCGCTGTTCATCATCCGCAGCTACTCGATTGAACCGAACACGCTGGCAATCCAACGGCTGATGTGGACCACGCGACTGCCGCTCTCGGGGCTGCAATCCGCTGAACTCATTCCCGGCGCCATGCGCCGAAGCCTTCGGCTCTGCGGCAACGGCGGGTTGTTCTCCTTCACCGGTTGGTATCGGAGCCGCGCGCTGGGCAATTATCGAGCGTTCGTCACCGATTTGACCCAAACGGTGGTGCTGCGGTTTCCGCAACGCATCATCGTGGTCTCGCCGGAAAAGCCCGGGCAATTTGTCGCGGAAATTTCCCAGTTCGCTTTTCGCACGACTTAAAATTTCCACATGATGACCCGTCATTGTCACAACTGCGGCGAAACCTGGACCATCAACGGCAATCCCGGCCGCGGCGAAACCTGCATGAAATGCCGCGCCGATCTGCGCGTGTGCCTGAATTGCACGAGCTACGATCCGCGCGCGGCCGAACAATGCCGCGAACGCCGCGCCGACCTGGTGTTCGACAAGCACCTCGGCAATTTCTGCGAATACTTCGAGTTCATCCGGCGCCAATGGGTGACCAAAGAAATCAAGCTGACCCGCGAGGAGGCGGCACGGGCGCATCTGAAAAAGTTGCTCGGCGACTGAACGGCGACGCGCTAGCATCTACCGAATGACAGTCAGCGGATTCACCTTTTTGCGCAATGGCCAGCGGCTTGGCTATCCGTTCGTCGCGTCCATCCGCTCCATCCTGCCGCTCGTGGATGAGTTCGTCATCGCGCTCGGACCCTGCGACGACGACACGGAAAAAATGGTGCGCGAGATCGGCGACCCGAAAATCCGCATCATCCCGACGACCTGGAATGAGCGCCTCCGCAGCGATTATTCAGTGAAAGGCTTTGTGTTCGGCCAGCAGAAATCCATCGCGCTCTTCAACTGCACCGGCGACTGGGCGTTTTATCTCGAAGCCGACGAAGTGCTGCACGAAGACGAGCTGCCGAAAATCCGCGCAGCGATGGAAAAGCATCTGAACAACGAGCGTGTCGAGGCGCTGGCGTTTGATTACCTGCATTTTTACGGCAACAAAAACACCATCGCCTGGTCGCCCGGTTGGTATCGCAGCGAAGTGCGCATCATCCGCAACACCATTCCGACGTGGTCGAGCGAGTCGCTTTTTTTCAACGTCGTGGACGGCCATAAAAAATCGCGTTACCCGCGTGCGGCGCAAACCGGCGCGACGATTTATCACTACGGCTGGGTGCGCAGCGAGGCGCAGATGAATTTAAAGGCCGGTGCCACGCACAAATATTGGGAGAACGCGCCGGCGGCGAACGTGGACTACTCGAAAATTGACGCGGCGGCATTGAAATTGTTTTCCGGCACGCATCCCAAAGTCGTTCAAGACTGGCTGCCGCAGGCGGAAGGAATTTTTCTGTCTGATCCGAACCATCAACTAACTTCCCGCGAAAAAAAGCACCGGCGGATGTTGTGGCTGGAAAAAACCTGCGGGCTGAAGTTCAGCAAAACCCACTACCAATTGGTGAATTGAACGCCTTGCCAGTTTCGGCAATGACCGTTTCCACTGCGATGCTGTCGAGGTGATCTTTGCGTGGTGCCACCAACACCCAATCGCGGCGCTGAAATAAAATCGGCCGGCCGGGTGCCAGATTGCCGACCAGCATCAACGCCCGTTTCCCTTGAGCGAGGGCGAGATGCAACATGCCGGTGTCGCCACCGAGGACGAGCGTGGACAACTGCATCAAGCCGCCGGTGACCAGCAGCGGCACGCCGGCAAAAACGGGGAAATTTTCCACGCGCGCCGGTTCCAGCGCGGCGAGATCACCCGGGCCGCCGCCGAAAATAATTTGCACGCCCTGCTCCCGCCAATGCTGTGCCACGGCGAGATAGTTTTTCAGCGGCCAATTTTTGTGGGGCGAACTGGTGAACGGTTGGAGAAACAGCGTCGGCCTCGCCAAATCCAGCTTGTGCGCGGCAAATATTGTCTTGGCCGCTATCAGCGCATCTTCGGGCAGATAAAATTGATTTTGGATCGGGCCAATCTTCAGTCCGCACGCGCGCAGCAATTGGAGATTCCCTTCCGCCGGATGTAAATCCTCGTTCCGTTTCACGCCCTGTGTGTAGGCCCAGTCACGGCCACGGCCATAAACCGTGCCCCAGCGTTCGCCGGCGCCGGTGAGCCGCGTGAGCCACGCGGTTTCGCCGTAGCCTTGCAGGTCAATGACGAGTGAAAATTTCCCCGCGCGCAGCCGGCGAATTAGGCCGAAAAATTCCGGCACGGCGCGCAACGGCGTTTTTAGGGCGGCACGATCAATGGAAATGACTTCATTCACCGCGCGAAATCCCTGCAACAACGGGGTGTTTTCCTTGACGGTGAAAAACGTGATGTGCGCGTCGGGAAAATTTTCGCGGACGGCGTGGACGGCTGGGAGCGTGAGCACCACGTCGCCGATGGCTTTGAACCGGACGATCAGAATGTTTCTGGGCGACTTCACTTTTGCGCGGCGAGGGCGGATTCCACGGCGGCGACCAGCGCGGAACGGAATGCGCCGCGCGAACACGTCTTGGCGTAAGCCTGCGCGCCTGCCTGCCACTTGGCGAGTTCCGTGGGCGCGGCGGCGGCGGCTTGCATGATGGCGCGCTGCAACTCCGGCACGTTGCCGGATTCGAATAGCACACCCATGCCGAATTGCCGCACGACGTGGCCGATCAAATATTCATCAGAAGCAATGGCCGGTTTGCCGGCGCCAGCCGCGCGCGACAACACGCCGCTGCCGTCGAGATGGCGGATATACGGCAGCAAAACGGCGTCGCACGCGGCGAATAATTGCTTCTCCTCCTCGGCGGAAACGTAGCGGTTCACAATTTCCGCACGACCTTGCGAACGCAATGTTTCCAGATCGCGAGACATCTGCTCATTCTTCGGCTGCAAGCCGGCGCAGAGCAGAAACGCCTTGCCGGGCGCGGACATTTTGAGCATGGCCTCGACGGCGAGGTGCAGACCTTTGCGCTTGTAACCGCCGCCGTAAAAGAGAAAGACGAACTTGCCTTCCGGCAGATTGAATTGCTTGCGCGAGGCGGCGCGGTCGGCGTGAAAATTTTCAGGATACGGATCGGCGAGCAGATGAATCGGCGCGCCGGGATATTCTTTCTGCGCGAGGCCGCAGAGCAACGGATCAATCATCAGCAACGGGTTCAGCCAGCCGTTTTTGACGAGGCGGCGGAAGCCGAGCTTCTTCATCGCCTGATTCGGCGACAGCGCGCTGGCGTTGAGAAACAGTGGTCGAAAATAGATGCCGCCGAGCCGTCCGCGCAGACGCTCACTGGGCATTAATCCAAAGGCCGCGCGACGCAACGAGGTCGAGGCGAGATCGTTGAAGTTCGCCAGGAATGCGAGCGCCGCGCCGGATTTTTTCAGACAGGCGGCGACCTGCGCGGGCGATGTGATTTTGGCCTCGTCAGATTTGTCGGCGATGGCGGGAATGATCTTCACCTGCGGCAACAGGTCGGCCATCTGGCCTTCGATGCGTTTCATTGCCGCGGGCCGCGTGTCCAGCGCGAGCGTCAGCGCGAAGCCGGCACCAAGCAAATCCTCGGTGATAAAGCGCAGCCAGCCGACGTGATGGCCATCCACGCTCGGCTCGTAAATCAAAACGCTGCGGTTCAATTTTCTTGCGTCCATGAATCCTATTCTAGTTCGCGATCCAGATGCGGCTGATTTGTTTTTCAATAGCACCGGGCTTCCGCCCGGTGGTTGGTTCAGTTGCGGACGAGAGCCGTTTCAACGGCTTCTGCCATTGCCGCCAAGCCGTTAAAACGGCTCGATCGCAATCGCGACGCGGCACACCGGGCTGAAGCCCGGTGTTAATGATAGGCTGAACTGGATCGCGCATCAGAATCATTCGCTCGGCGGTTTTTCGTTTTGCACCTGATAGACCTTGAGGTAGCGCAGGAAGGTGTAGATGGCGATGATGCGCGCGATGGTCAAGCCCTGCCAGCCATCGAGAAAACCGAGCCGCAGAAAATAGGTGCGGATGAATCGCCACCACGGCCGGAACAGCACCTCCGCAAAGTGAACTTTCTTCTTCTTCGCGGCGCATTCCTGCACGAAATAGTCCACCGTGAGCAGCGTCTTCTTCAGCTCGTGCTCCAGCGATTCCATGCTGTGATGGAGCAGGTCGTTTTTCAAATCGCCGGTCGCGCCGCTGACGACGAGCGATTCGTGCAGATGCTTGTCGCCCCAGTTGGCTTGGCCGCGCTGCCAGAGCCGGGCCTTGCGGTCGGGATACCAGTCGCCGTGGCGGATCCAGCGGCCATGGTAAAACGTGCAGCGCGGAAAACGATAGGCGGCGCAGGGCGGATTGGATTGATTCTGCGCGAACAGCCGGATGATTTCGTCGCGCAGTTCGGGCGTGATGATTTCGTCGGCGTCAATCGCCAGCAACCACGGCTGCGTGGCGCAACTCGACGCGAAGTCGCGGTGAACGGCGTGGCCGCGCCACGGCTGGCTGAAAACTTTCGCGCCGTAAGTTTGCGCAATTTTATCTGTGCCATCCGTGACCTTGTCGTCAATGGCGAGAATGATCTCGCTTGTCCAACCTTGCACGCTGTCGAGCGCGCGGCGGATGCGGTGCGCCTCGTTGCCGGCGACGATGCAAACGGAGATGGGCAAACGTTGTGTAATGGTCATGACGTCAGCTTCCACCCAAGCTCGTGCTTTCGCCGGTCGGAATGCTTGACGCCAGCATCATATTTGTAAAAGGCCCCACCGGCAAAAAGTTTATTGCGTCGCGCCGGGACATACGGGAGGCTGTTCGCTGGTTTTACGATTTTAGGCCGCGACCACCGCACATGACCAACCACCGTCTAAGTCTGCTTTATCTGGGCAATGCCTTTCCGCCGGGCGTGACCTGGGTCTTCCGGCCATTGTGTGTTACGGCTTCGGTGTATGAAACGCGCATGGTGCAGGCGCTGGCCGCCCAAGTCAAAATTTCCAGCGTGGGCCTGCTGCCCGCGAAAATCTGGGGCCATCTGGATGGCCCGAAGGATGATTCCGGAGGATTAGAAAACGAGCTGCTGCTGTGGGACCGAAAACCTGAACTGTGGCATCGCTGGCGTTCGTGGCGGAAACTGCGCCGGTTTTATTTGGAAAAGACCCGGCGGGATGGGGTGCCGGATGTCCTGCTGGTTCGCAATCTGCAACCGGTTTACAATCATTTTGTGAAGTGGCTGCGGCGGCAACCCGGCCGGCCGCTCATCGTGCTCCTGCTGGGCGACAGCGGCGGGTTGGGTGAACAGATCTCCCCGAGCCGGCGACTGCGCTATCAATTCAAGCCGATGATGCTGCTGGATGAAGAATCGGTTTTATTGTATGACGCGTGCCTGGTGTCCGGGATCAACGCGAAGCGTTACTTCGAGCCGCGCGGCGTCCCGTGGATCTGGATTCCCTGCGCCTTTCATTGCGCCTACGACCCGCCGCCGCCCGATCCGGGCCGGGCCGGGCCGATCCAGTTCGGTTATTTTGGGGCGCTCTCGGACCATTCCGCCATTCTCCCGCTCGTGCGGACGTTTCTCGACAGCGGCGTGCCGGGATCGCTGCACGTTTGCGGGCACGGTCCCTTGGCGGGGGAACTGGAACAACTGGCCAAACGCCATCCGAATTTTCATTTTGACGGATTTTTGCCGACCCAAGCGGATTGTCTCGCTTGGGCGCAAAAAGTGGATGTTCTCATCAATGTGCGCCTGCCACTGTGGGGCCAGGACAACAGCGCCCCCTCGAAGGTTTTTGAATATGGGGTGGCCGGCAAAGCCATTCTGTCCACGCGCACCGCCGGCATGGATGAAATTCTCGGATCGGAAGGGATCTATATCGAAACGGATCATTTCGAAGACTCCTTGCGCCAAAAACTGCGGGCGGTGGCCGCCATGGAGCGGGCGGAACTCCAGCGCCGGGCCGCCATCATTCGCACGCGGATGCTCAAGGAATTCAACTGGGACGAACAGTCGCGGCGCATCGTTGAGTTCACGAGGGGAATTGTCAATAAACGCCCAGGAGCTTCTAAAAAATAATTCCGCAGAACCTCAGGCGGCACCGAGCAAGATTTGCCCGGCCCGGACCAATTGTTGCGTCTCGATTTTCCCGAGGTGATTCGCCCCCGGCTCGTTCGCGCCGACGATCACCCGATACGGCCCGCCGTTGGGCAGCCACTGGCGGATGCCGGGGTTGGGCCAGAACCACGCGACCGTTGGCGTATTCGTCATCACGGCTAGATGGAACGGCCCGGTGTCGCCGCACCGCTGTGCTGGATGACCGCCGCGAGTTGCATCAAACTCAAGTTCCCCGCGAACACACGCCACGGTTTTTGCGGCAGTTGCGCGAGCAGTTGTTCCATTTTTTCCAACTCGCGTGGCACCGGCGCGCAGGACAGCGCCAGTTTTTTTTCGGGGAAATGTTTTGTGAGCGCGGCGATCAGCTCCACAAGCTGTTCCGGTGGCAGCTCCTTGAAATCCGCCGTGGTGAACGGGCTGATGTGAACGTAACTTCCCTTGTCCGCCCCGGAAATGTCCGCCGCCCGCAACCCGGCCGGATCAACTTGCGCGTGAAACTCGGGCGGCGTGGACGGGAAGCCGGCCTTTGCCAAACAACGGCAGCGTTGTTCATAAACCGGCTCTTCGGTGAACGGATGCGCCACGTGCGCGGTGAACATCCGCTGCCAAAACGGCGGGCCACCACCGTTCGGCATCCGTCCCAGCCGTTCGCGGGCGCCGCTCAAAAACGTCAGCCAACTGGAGCGATCGGAGCCGTTGAGATTGATGAGCACATCGAATTGCTCCCGGCGGAGACGGGCGACCATCTGAATATTTTCGCGCAGCGTCGCATGGCGCGGATAGCGCATGTAGCCCCAGACGCGATTCACCCACGGCACGCAATCCATCAGCGAGGTGATGTGGGCGGCGACGGTGACGTGCAACTCCGCCTGGGGATAGGCCTGCCGCACCAGCCACAGCGCGGGCAGCAAATGCACCGTGTCGCCCAGGAAGCCAAGGTCCAGCACCATGACTTTCTTCGCGGCGCGCGTGCGCTGGAGAAAATTTTCCGCGTTGGAGGCCGCCATGGTTAACGGGCGGGTTGCCGCAAGTTCATGGGGCCAGTCTTGGACACGGCCACCGGAGCGTCAAGCCCGCAACGGCTGACGCGGGGCGCAACTGGAAAGAAAATTCTCGCCCGCAGTCGTGGCGCGGGCATAAATTGGATGCCAGTGATTTATTTTCTACGCCAACTCTGGACGTTTGTTCACCCGTATCGCGGCCGTTTTTTTCTCGGCCTGCTCTGCGGGATTGGTTACGGCCTGGTCAACGGGGTTTTGCTCGGCACCGTCAAGGTCGTCGTCCAACTGGTGTTTGAAGGCGAAACCAACTTGCACCAGCAGCTCGCGCACGCCCCCAGGTGGATTCATCCCCTCTCGCAGCCGCTGGCCGCGCTGGTGCCGGAATTTCATGCCCCCGCCGCGAACGACACGCTCCGCTGGGCGCTCATCATCGGCGCGATCCCCGTCATCATGCTCGCGCGAAACATCCTGCAATACCTGAGCATCTATCTCACGAACTGGTCGGCCCTGCATGCCATCGCCGACATCCGCACGAAGTTGTTCAGCCACCTGCAAAACCTGTCGCTCGGCTTTTTCAACCGCGCCAAAACCGGCGATTTGATTGCGCGCATCACCAACGACACCCAGGTGCTTTACGGCATCGTCGGCAGTTCGTTCGCCTCCGCCGTCAAGGATCCCATCACGATTTTCTGCCTGCTCGGTTATCAACTGGCGACGAACACGACGTTGACGTTGATTTCCATCGTGGTGTTTCCGGTCTGCATCGTGCCGATCATTATTTATGGTCGCAAAGTCCGTAAATCGGCGCGTGCCGTCCAGGAATACAACGCCGAACTCACGAACCTGATGCACGAGTCCTTCACCGGCAACCGCGTCATCAAGGCCTACAACCTGGAAGAAACCGTCAGCGCGCAGTTCCGCGCCACCACCAAAAAATATGTCGGCCAGTTGATGCGCGTCGTCCGCGCCAACGAAATCCCCAGCCAGTTGATGGAGGTTTTTGGCGCCACCGGCATCGCGCTGGTATTTTTTTACATCCAGCGCAGCATGCAGTTCTTGCCCAAAGATCAGCAGCCCACCGCGTCGGATTTTCTTACTTTCGTTTTGACCATCGTGATGATCTACCCGCCGGTCAAGGCGTTCACGCGGCTGCACAACCAATTGCATCAGGCCCGCGCCGCCAGCGAGCGCGTCTTTGAGTTGCTCGCCACGAAAAATTCCGTGCCGGAACCGGCGGAGCCCAAGATGCTCCACGCCTCCAACGCCGATATTGAAATTCAAAACCTCGATTTTAATTACGGCGAGAAGCCGGTGCTGCGCAACATCAACCTCACCGTCAAGGCCGGCCAGCTCGTTGCGCTCGTCGGTCACAGCGGCTCCGGGAAGACAACGCTGGCCAATCTGTTGCTGCGCTTTTACGACCCGGTGCGCGGCACGGTGAAAATCGGTGGCGTGGATTTGCGCGACGTGTCCACGCGCGATCTGCGCAATCAAATCGCGGTCGTCGCACAGGAAAACATTTTGTTCAACGACACCATTCGCCGGAACATTGAACTCGGCCGGCTGGGCGCGACGAGCGAAGAAATTATCGCCGCCGCCAGGCACGCCTCCGCCTATGAATTCATCCTGCAGAAGCCCGAGGGGATTGAGGCTGTCATTGGCGAGAAGGGCGTCTCGCTTTCCGGCGGCCAGCGCCAGCGTCTGGCCATTGCCCGCGCGGTTTTGAAGAACGCGCCGATTCTGGTTTTGGATGAAGCCACCAGCGCACTCGACACCGAATCGGAACGCGCGGTGCAGACCGCCTTGGACGAACTGATGAAAGGCCGCACGACCATTTGCATCGCCCACCGGCTCTCGACGATTTTGCACGCCGACCTGATTGTGGTTTTGGATCAGGGCCGGATTGTTGAACAAGGGCGCCACGACGAACTCGTCAATCGCGGCGGCATCTATCAAAAACTTTACGAACTGCAATTCAAGTCGTGAATGCGCCGTGGAAATATAGCGGGACAGGCTTCCTGCCGGTCCAGTTCCGCGTCTGGGAGAAACACCAACTCGACCGGCAAGATGCCGGTCCCACCACCCAGCCCATCTTGTGAGCGCCCGGCTTGAAAAAACGCTCGCGCTCCAGTTCAAATATCTCGGCGATGCCGTCTTCATTACCCCGGCGCTGCGGGCGCTGAAAGAACCGCGACCGGACGCCGAACTGCATGTGCTGGTGGCGGCGGAAGTCGCGCCGTTGCTCGAAGATCTGCCGTGGATCAAAAAAGTCTGGGCATTGCCGCGCACGCGGGGCCAGGCGCGCCTGCGCGAATCGTGGCCGCTGATCCGCGCCTTGCGCCGCGAAAAGTTTGAGCGTGCCGTGGACTTCGGTGGTAATGATCGCGGCGCGATTCTCAGCTTTCTTAGCGGCGCAAAGACCCGGCTTGGCCCGGTGGAAAAGAAGAAGCTGCTCCAGAAATTTTGCTACACCCAGATGGTTTCCACCGACACGCTGCCGCCGTCGTGGGTGCAACGGCATTTGCAGTTGCTTTCGGCGTGGCAGATTCCGCCGCCGAAATCGGCCCACTTGGAAATCGCGGCTGATCCCGCACTAGCCGAGGAAGCTGCCAAACTGCTTCCAGATGGCAGGATTCTTTGCCATCTCGGCACGTCGCAGCCGCGCAAAGAATGGCCGGTCGCGCGTTGGCAGGAATTTTTCCGGCTCGCCAGCACCGCCGGTTTCGCGCTGGCCTTTTCTGCGGGCACCAACGAGCGGGAGCGCCAGTTGCTGGCCGAACTGAAGCGAGGGCAACCAGACATTTTCGCGCTGCCGCCCATCGGTGACTTGAGACTGTTTCTCGCCGTGCTCCGGCGCGCGCGGTTGGTGATTGCCGGCGACACCGGGCCGCTGCATTTCGCGGCGGGCCTCGGCGTGCCGGTGATCGGCTTGTTTGGCACGGCGGATTCACTGCTGCGCTCCGCCCCGATCTATGCGGCGAAACAGATTGTCAAAGGCGGCTATTGTTTTTGCGATGAGAAGGGTTTGCATTCAGCGAATTGTCAGGACGCCCAGCCCTGCATGAACGCCATCCGCACGGAACCGGTTCTGGCCGCGCTGCTACATTTATTGGCGCGATGAACCCGGCCGCTGACGACATTCCGCCGCGCCGGCTTTGGGCTGAATGGCTCCTGATTCTCATTTTCGCCGCGCTGCTGTGGTTGCCCACAGTGGATTATTTCATCGGCCTTGACCGCACCCAACCGCCGGGTGAGAACCGGCTGCCCGCGCCGAAGCCGCATTTGGGTCAGTTCAATTTAGCCGGCGCGCAAAAATACACCGTCGCTTGCGAAGTCTATTTCAACGACCACTTCGGTTTTCGCAAGCGGCTCATCCGCTGGTTTCAACAATGGAAGCAGCGGCTCTATCACGACCAGAGCGTCAACAAAGTCATCGTCGGCCGCGACCACTGGCTGTTCTCGGGCGAACAACTGATGGTCGAACATTTTCTCGGCCTGGCGAAGTTCACGCCGGCGCAACTGAAAAGCTGGCAGACGTTGCTGGAAAAACGCCGGGACTGGCTGGGGCAACGCGGGACCAAATACCTCTTCGTGATTGCGCCGGATAAACAATCAATTTATCCCGAACAACTGCCCGTCTGGCTCGTCAACGCCGCGCCCACCAACCGCGAAACCAAGCTGGATCAATTCTTGAAATACATGCAGGCCAATTCCACCGTCGAGATTTTGGATTTGCGCGGACCGTTGGTGGCCGCGAAGCAAACCCGGCCGATCTATCTGCAAGGCGACTCGCACTGGAACATGTTTGGCAGCTTTGTCGCCTGCCAGGCGTTGATACAAACGCTGACCCAACGGCTGCCCGCATTGCCACCGCTGCGCGGGCAGGATTTCATTTGGACAAATACGCCGGATACGGGCGGCGACCTGGCGCGCATGGCGGGCGCGGAGGCGGGCGAGAAAAATTCTTTCCAGTTCCAGCCGGCAACGGCGCTGCCAGCCCTGCGCATGACGGAAGATCTCCATTTCAAATCCAACTGGGGCATCAAGAAAGTGGTGACGGTGGAAAATCCCGCCGCGACCAACCGCGTGGTGGTCCTGTTCCATGATTCGTTTGGCGGCTCCTGGCCGCCATTCCTTGGCCTCAGTTTCAAGCGGGCCGTGTTCGAACTGGACAACCACGAGTTCTGCCCGGCGCTGATTGCGTCGAACGCCCCCGACGTGGTGATCAACGAGATTTTGGAACGCTACTTCGATACCGCCGATCCCGAAGAGATGATCGCCAAGGATGCGCTGCCATGAATCGTGCCCGTGGATTGCGCCCGCGCGCCGGGGCTTTTATGATGCGCTGCTGGCGGTCCCAAATTTAATATGGTTTTCAGTTCGCCCTTGTTTTTGTTTCTGTTTTTGCCCGTCGTCCTGACGGTTTATTTTTTGCTGCCCGGACGGCGCGCCCGCAACTCCTGGCTGCTGTTGGTGAGCCTCCTTTTTTATGCGTGGGGCGAGGTCGGTTTCATCCTGCTGCTGCTCGTTTCCACCCTCGTCAACTTCGAACTGGGCAAATGGGTGGAACGCAGCGAGGAAATTTCGCGGCGGAAGCAGGCCGTGGCCGTCGCGGTCATCGTCAATGTCGGTTTCCTCGCGTTCTTCAAATACGCGGGCCTGGTCGTGGCCTCGCTCAACCTGCCGCTGAAATTTTGCGGCGTTGGCGTCCTGCCCGTGCCGCACCTCGCGTTGCCTATCGGCATCTCGTTTTTCACGTTCCATGCGCTGTCCTACATCATTGACATTTATCGTCGCAAATGGCGCGCGGCCCGCGACCCGCGCGACGTGGCGCTCTACATTTTCTTTTTTCCGCAACTCGTCGCCGGCCCGATTCTGCGCTGGAACGCCATCGCGCCACAACTGGAGCAGCGTAATCATCACCGCGCCAATTTTGCGGAAGGGGTGCGGCGCTTCGTCGGTGGATTCGCCAAGAAAATGATCGTCGCCAACGCCGTCGCCCTGCCCGCCGACCAGATATTTGCTTTGCCCGCCAGCGAACTTTCCGCGCCGGTCGCCTGGCTGGGCGTGGCGTGCTACACGATTCAAATCTACTTTGATTTCTCCGGTTACTCGGACATGGCGGTCGGCCTGGGCAAGATGTTTGGCTTTCAGTTCATCGAGAATTTCAATTTTCCCTACACCGCGCAGTCCATCCAGGATTTCTGGCGGCGCTGGCACATCTCGCTGTCGAGCTGGTTCCGCGACTACGTTTATATTCCGCTCGGCGGCAACCGCGTTTCCGCCGCGCGCAACCACCTCAACCTCCTCGCCGTGTTTTTCCTGTGCGGCCTGTGGCATGGCGCGAGCTGGACGTTCGTGGCGTGGGGACTTTTCCACGGAATTTTTCTGGTGCTGGAGAAAACGCCGTGGGGAACTTTGCTGGCGAAACTGCCGCGGCCGCTGCGGCACGCCTACATGATTTTCGCCGTGATGATGGGTTGGGTGCTGTTCCGGTCGGACACGTTCGCCGGCGCGGGCCATTTTTTTGCGGCGTTGGTTGGCGCGGGCCACGTCCTGCAGGCCCAGCCGTGGCATCGCTACGCCGGCAACGAAGTCATCTGGGCCTTGTGCCTCGGGGCGGCCTTCAGCCTGCCGCTGTGGAACGCCGCCAAAAACGCCGGCGCGAAAATCGGCGAACGTGTTCCGGCTGCCGGCCGCGAACTCTACTTCGGCTTTGGGCAACTTCTCGAAATTCTGTTGATCGTCGCCGTCCTGCTGATCGCGGCGGCATGGCTGGCGGGCGGAACTTACAATCCATTCATCTACTTCCGCTTTTAGCGTCGCAACCTGGCAATCCGCGTAAAGGCAGGCCGCATTAGCGCCAAAAGCGCCGCCAGGTTTGCACAATTTGTTCTGTCCATTTCCGGCGGCTTTCAGGAATAATAGGTCTTCGCCACCTAAATCGATTTTATACAAAATATGAATCCCGCCCAACCCGCCAACGACACCGCCACCCGCCGTTGGCTCTCCTACCGCCCGGAAATCAAGGTGGTGGACTGCACCATCCGCGACGGTGGCCTGATGAACAATCATCATTTCACGGACCAGACCGTGAAGCTCGTCTATGACACCTGCGTCGCGGCGGGCGTGGATTACATGGAACTCGGCTACAAGTCGTCGCGCAAAGGCATCAAGGTCGGCGAACATGGCGATTGGAAATACTGCACCGAGGAAAGTTTGCGCCGCATCGTGGGCGACAACAAAACGAGTTTGAAACTCTGCGTCATGGCCGATGCCGAGCGCAGTGATTATCACGAAGACATTTTGCCGAAGCAGGATTCCGTCCTGGACATGATCCGCGTGGCGACTTACATCCACCAGATTCCCACCGCGCTGGAAATGGTCAAGGACGCGCACGACAAAGGCTACGAAACCACGCTCAACCTCATGGCCGCCTCGACCATTCCCGAGGGCGAACTCTGCGAGGGATTGGAGATGATGGCCAAATCCGAGGCCAAGGCGATTTACGTCGTGGATAGCTTCGGCGCTTTTTACAGCGAGCAGATCCGCGCGCTGGTGAAAAAATATCTCGGTTACTGCCAGGCGTCCGGCAAGGAAGTGGGCATGCACATGCACAACAACATGCAGCTCGCGTTTGCCAACACCATTGAGGGCATCATTGAAGGCGCGAATTACCTCGACGCCACCATGGCCGGGCTCGGCCGCGGCGCGGGCAACTGTCCGATGGAAGTGCTCCTCGCCTTCCTGCACAACCCGAAATACGAACTCCGCCCCGTGCTCGACTGCGTGGCCAACCACATCGAACCGATGCGCGCGAAACTGCTCTGGGGCTACGACCTGCCGTATCTGCTCACCGGCATGTTGAACCAGCATCCGCGCACCGCCATCAAGTTCAAGGAAGCCGAACTCAAGGGCGAAAAGGGCGACATCCTCAAGTTCCATGACACGGTAACGGATCAGGAGTAATAAAAACGACCCCACCGGGGCCGGGCTGCTGCCAAATGCAGTTTGGGTGGGACGAACGTGGCAAAGGGTGTTTGAAATTTCGTGCGGGCTGCGGGCGCGATGAAAAAGCGGTGGAGGGCCACCGCAGTCCAGGACGCTGGCGCGCTGGCCGAGGACCGCCGAACCGCGCGGAGCGTCCTGGAGTGCGCCAGCCCTCTGGCGCTTTGGGGCGGAGACGGAATGGCCGCAACCGCGTGGCCGGCTTATTAACCACGAAACACACGAACTACACGAAAAACTGAAACCCGGAAAGTCGGCTTCATTCGGTGCCCGGTTTCGTGTGTTTGGTGTATTTCGTGGTTAAAATTTTCCCGGTTCCACTGACCCAGGGCAGCTCGCTCCGCGCCGGACTGGCGGATCGCGCAACCTTGGGCTCTGGGCCGGAATCCCGTTGTGATTCCGAAGCGGCGGTAGTCGAATGCTGGCCTTCTGCAAAGAGCCAATCCGCCGATGACAAAGGCAGTTTGGGTTGGACGAGCGAGGCAAAGGACGCTTGAATTCACCTGAATGGCAAATATTAAAATCAGTCAGCCAAAAATTCAGCGCGGCTTTGTAGCTTTGTTCGACATCATGGGGTTTAGCCAAATGATTGCGAACAATGATTTGGAGAAAAGCGCCAGAATTATTTTCGATGTCTTTCATCAAATTTTGAAGGACGTGCGTTATGAACAATACCCAATGAATCTTTACGATTTAATTCCTGAATACTTCATCTTTTCAGACTCCATTTTGGTCTATCAAATACCGACGCTTAACGGATCAGAGGAGGAGGCTGATCTTTCACGATCATCTTTCATCAAGTTTTGCGGGCGGGTAACCGCCGAATTTCTGACGCGCGGCTTGCCTGTAAAAGGTGCGATTGGAAAAGGCGAATTTGCAATAATCGATGGTAAATCCTTCACAGGGAAATGCATTATTGATGCCCACACTTTGTCGGAAGCATTGCAATGCTCTGGCTGTGCAGTCGTGCCGACGCTCGAATCCGAGTTTTCAAAAGACGGGGAAACATTGGAAGGCTCATTTCAAGAGGACTTGATTTACTGGCAAGCACCACTAAAAAATTCACCTCCACAAAAACTTTTGATGCTAAATTTTTTGAGACATATCACCAAACCAGCGGGAGAAATTTCTAGAATGGCATTGATCGAACAATTTAGCGCGCATGGAAAGGGATTGAATCTCGAGGTTCTGAAAAAGGTGTCTGAAACAGAAAAGTTTCTCAAGGAATGCAAGAAGCATATCAAAATCGAGCAAAAGGGAATTTGACACTGAATTTTTGTGTATCAAAATCTTAGCGTGAAAATTAAATTTTTAGCAAGGGTGCTTGTCTTGATGATTTGGGGTTCAAGTATTTTTCAGCTTTTGGCTCAGCAGTCCGCAGCCTACTCCAAACGCCAACTTGAAGAACTGAAAGCCAAGGCTGAAAAGGGCGATGCCAAAGCACAGTGTGAATTAGGTATGTCATATAATATGGAAGTTTTTATGGGCTATAATTCTTCAACTACAAATTATGTCGAATCTGTGAAGTGGTATCGTATGGCGGCAGAACAAGGCGATGCTGAAGGTGAATATTGGTTAGCAGGTTGTTACAAGGATGGAAAGGGACTCCCCAAGGATTGCTCGGAAGCGGAAAAATGGTATCTCAAAGCTGCGGAGCAAGGCCACGCACATGCCCAAACAAGTTTAGGTTACATGTATCGGGCAGGCGAATGCGTGCCTCGTAGTTATGCTGAGTCAACAAAATGGTTTCGCAGAGCTGCAGCACGAGGCGATGCAGTTGCCCAGTTTCAGTTGGGAATGTATTACCAAAATGGCTGGGGAGTAGATACGAACTTGGTCGAAGCATACAAGTGGTTCCTTTTGGCAAAGGAATCTTTTCAAGCAAAAAAGGAAGCGCAAAATTGCATTATAGACATTGATGAAGAATTATCTGCGTCTCAGCGTTCGGAGGGACAGCGCCTAGCCAATGAATTCAAATTAAGGCGTGGTCAACCTGAAATAATTTCAAAATCGCCAGTTACTACTGAAACTACTGAATCACCAAAGGCAACCGGCACTGCTTTTTTCATCACGAACGATGGTTATTTGATTTCCAATTATCACGTCGTCAAGGTTGCGGCCAAGGTGCGTTTGGTCACGGGCGCAGGCTTGATTGACGCGACGGTGGTGGCGGTGGATGCGGCGAATGATCTGGCGTTGCTCAAGGCGGCCGGCACGTTCGCACCATTGCCGGTGGCCACCAGCCGGGGCGTCAAACTGGGCGCAACCGTCGCCACGGTCGGTTTCCCGGCCACGGGCTTGCAGGGCTTTTCACCCAAGCTGGCCAAAGGCGAAATCGGCTCGCTGGCGGGCGCGGCGGATGATCCGCGCTATTTCCAGATCAGCCTGCCGGTGCAGCCGGGCAATTCGGGCGGGGCGCTGGTGGATGCACGCGGGAACGTGGTGGGCATCGTCGCGGCCAAACTGAACGCGGCGGCGGCGCTGGCAGCCACCGGGTCGCTGCCGGAGAATGTGAACTACGCGGTGAAAAGCAGCCTCCTCTTGAGCTTCCTGGAATCGGTGCCGGAAGTTTCCGCCAAACTCAAAGAGCCGAACACGAAGGACGAATCGTTTGAGGAGGTGGTGAAGTCCGCGCAGGCGGCGGCGGTGCTCGTTCTCGTTTATTGAGTAGCAGCGGACGTGAGTCCGCTCATTCTAATTTCGGGGCGCGGGAAATGAGTTGGAGCCGACTCACGTCGGCTGCTACTCACGACGGGACGAGTGTAACCGCTTTGCGGTTTAGAATGTTTCCAAGACGGCGATTTGATTGTGAACATCCCTTCCTTGCGCGGGATTGGATTCAGAGGGTAAAATTCCTCCATGTCGCACGCCGATTTTGTCCATCTCCATTTGCACACCGAGTATTCCCTGCTCGATGGCGCGTGCCGTTTGGACACCTTGATGGAGCGGGCGCATGAGCTGAAGTTTCCCGCGCTGGCCATCACGGATCACGGCGCGATGCACGGGGTCATTGAATTTTATCAAGCCGCCCGCGCCAAAGGCATCAAGCCCATCATCGGCTGCGAAATGTATGTCGCGCCCGGCTCGCGCTTGGAGAAAAAAAAGGTCGAGGGCGACAAATATCATCATCTCGGCCTGCTCGCGAAGGATGCGATCGGCTACAAAAATTTAATCAAGCTGACCACGGCGGCGCACATTGACGGCTACTATTACAAGCCGCGCATTGATAAGGAAATTCTCGCGCAACACAGCGCGGGCCTGATCGCGATGTCCGGCTGTCTGGCGAGTGAGATTCCCGATTTGATCATGAAGGATCAAATCGCCAAGGCGCGGGAGGCGGTGGATTGGTTCAAGCAGACGCTCGGCGCCGAAAATTTTTTCCTCGAACTGCAAAACCACGGCATCCCCGAACAGGCCAAGGTGAACCAGCAGTTGCTCATCTTCGCCAAGGAGTTCGGCTTGAAACTGGTTGCCACGAACGATGTGCATTACGTCGAGAAAAGTCATTCGCACGCGCATGATTGCCTCGTGTGCATCGGCACGCAGGATTTGTTGAGCAATCCCAAGCGCATGAGCGCGGGCTATGTGCCGGAGCAATTTTATCTGCGCAGCGCGGAGGAGATGAAAGCGCGTTTCGCCGAAGTGCCGGAGGCGGTGCTCAATACGCGCGAGGTCGCCGAGATGTGCAACTTGGAGATTCCTTTCCCGAAAGCGGGCGACACGCGTTTTTATCCGGTGTTTCATCCGCCGGAACATTTCACCCGCGATGGCTATCTGCGCCATCTGCTGGCGGAAGGTTTGTTCCGGCGCTACACCATCCACGCGAAAGCGGAGGGCAAGGAATTCATCGTCACGGGTATTGACGAACCAAAGCGGTTGCCGACTTTTGTTTCAACGTCCGCCCTCACCCCGGCCCTCTCCCCCGGGGAGAGGGAGAAACGCTCCCAGCTTTCGGGCGGAACGATGGCGGTCAGCGGCTCGAGAGATTCGCACCAAGAAGAAAGCGTCCAACTGCTGTCCCCTCTCCCAGCGGGAGAGGGTCAGGGTGAGGGAGAGCGCGGCACCCAACTTCACCTTCAGCCTGAAGTCGCCAAAGCAATTCAAGTCGTCATTGACCGCCTGCAGGTGGAACTCAAGGTCATCGAGATGCAGGGCTACATCTCGTATTTCCTGATCGTCGCGGACTTCGTGCAATACGGGCGCAGCAAGGGCATCTCCTGCGTGGCGCGCGGAAGCGCTGCCGGTTCCGTCGTCACCTATCTGCTGGAGATCGCGAACGTGGACCCCATCCGCTACGCGCTGCTGTTCGAACGCTTCCTGAATCCCGAGCGCGTCAGTCCGCCGGATATTGACATTGATTTCGCGGACGACCGTCGCGCGGATGTCATCGAATACGTGCGGGAAAAATACGGACGCGACGCCGTGGCGCAGATCATCACCTTCGGCACGATGGGCGCGAAATCCGTGGTGCGCGATGTTGGCCGCGTGATGGGTTTGCCGTATGGCGACGGTGATCGGCTGGCGAAATTGATTCCCGCCGAATTGAAAATGTCGCTCGAAAAAGCGCTCAAGCAGGTGCCGGAACTCAAGGAGGCTTACGAGAACGAAGACGTGACGCGCGAGCTGATGGACACGGCGTTCATCCTCGAAGACCTCACGCGCAACGCCAGTGTTCACGCGGCGGGCGTCGTCATCGGGCCGGAGCCATTGGTGAATCTGCTGCCGCTCAAGCTGGACGACAGCGGCACGCTGGTCACGCAATACGCGATGAATCCCGTCGGCGAACTCGGTTTGCTGAAGATGGATTTTCTCGGATTGAAAACGTTGACCGTCATCCGCAACACGTGCGAGATGGTCAAGCGCACGCAGGGCATTGATGTGCCGATTGATAATCTGCCGCTCGACGATAAAAAAACCTACGACCTGTTGAACCGTGCGGAAACACTCGGCGTGTTCCAGTTGGAATCGGGCGGGATGCGCGACCTCTGCAAAAAATTTCAGATCAGTTCCGTGGAACACATCACCGCGCTTGTGGCATTGTATCGTCCCGGCCCGATGGACCTGATTCCCGATTTCATCAAACGTCGGCATGGTGAAATCAAAGTGGAATACGAGCATCCGTTGCTCGAACAGATTTCCAAGGAGACCTACGGCATCTTGATTTATCAGGAGCAGGTCATGCAGGCGACGCAGTTGCTGGCCGGTTACACGCTGGGCGGCGCGGATTTGCTGCGCCGCGCAATGGGCAAGAAGAAGGTCGAGGAAATGCAGAAGCAGCGCGAGACCTTCGTCAAAGGCTGCCTCGAAATAAACAAGATTCCCAAGACCAAGGCGAACCAGATCTTCGACTTGCTCGAAAAATTTGCCGGCTATGGTTTCAACAAATCGCATGCCGCCGCGTATGCCATCGTCGCGTATCAGACCGCGTATCTGAAGGCGAATTATCCGGTGGAGTTTTTCTGCGCGATGATGACCAACGACGTCGCGGACACCGACAAATTGAGCGAATACATCGCCGAGGCACGGGCGTTCGGCATCGAAGTGCTGGGGCCGGACGTGAACGAAAGCGGGGTTTATTTTGCGCCGGCACCAAGCCTAGTGGCAGGGGCGGTCCGCCCGGGCGAGCCAACGGAGAAGCCCACAGACGGGACGTCCGTGCCACTACAGCGCATTCGCTTCGGCCTGGCGGCGATCAAAGGCGTTGGCGAAGGCGCGGTGGAAGCCATCTTGAAAGCGCGCAATGAAACCGGCAAATTCAAGACGCTGGCGGAATTGTGCGAGCGTGTGGACGGACGCACGCTGACGCGCAAACCCTTGGAAGCATTGATCAAAACTGGGGCCTGCGATGTGTTTGGCCAGACGCGCGCCACGCTCTTTGCCCAGCTCGAACGCACGCTCGCCCGGGCTGCGAGCATTTTATCCGACAAGCAAAAAGGACAAAGTTCGCTCTTCGGCGCGCTCGAAGAAAAGTCGCCACCCAAACCCGAAACCGCCGGCCAACTGCCCGAGTGGCCGCAGCACGAAATGCTCGCGCATGAAAAAGAGCTGCTCGGTTTTTACGTCACCGGCCATCCGCTCACTCCGCTCGTGCCGCTGCTGGAAAAATACACGCTGGCAAGCACGTCCAAACTGGCCGCGATGCCGAATCGTTCCCTCACGCGCATCGGCGGGATGATCGCGGCGGTGCAGCACGGCGTTTCCAAAAAATCCGGCAAGCCGTATGCGATGGTGACGTTGGAAGACTTGGAAGGCTCAGTCCAGATCCTCGTGATGAACGATTACGACAAGTTTCGGCCTCTGCTGGAAATCAACAAAGCCATTCTCGTCGTTGGCGAAGTCAGCACTGGGGAGGACCGGCCGAAAATGTTTCCGCAGGAAATATTCCCGCTCGAAGATGCGCCCAAGAAATATACGAAGCAGGTGCATTTCCGCTTGAACGCTGCGCATTTGACCGAAGTGAGCCTGGCGCAAATCCACACGCTGGTGGCGGCAAACGCCGGAAAATGTCCGCTGTTTTTGGCCTTCCGGCAACCGGCGGGCGAGCTGGTTTTTGTTGCCGTCCACGAAAGATATTCAGTCAATCCGTCACTCGCCTTGGAAACGGCCGTGAACCAATTACTCGGCGAACAAACCTACTACGCCAAAGTGGACACGAGCCTGCCGGAAAAAGCCAAGCGCAGTTGGGAAAAGAAATCCAGCAATGGCGGCGGTGGCGACGACGAATAAATTTATGAAGACACGACGCAGCTTTTTCAAATCGGCGGCCGCGCTGGGCGTGCTCGGCGTTACCGGGTTGCCTCTGACCCGAGCCGCTGATTCCAAGGTAGGACTCGCCACCGGTGCCAATGACCGGCGCTATTGGGTTTCCGTCATGGAGAAAATTGCCCGGCCGGTGCTGGAAAATCTCGCGCGGCGCGAGTTGAGGAAAAACATGCCGGTCGAGGAACTGCCGAACGCGAAACGCAAATCGGTCACGCACCTCGAAGCATTTGGCCGGCTGCTCTGCGGTCTGGCCCCGTGGCTGACGGCGGAAAATCTCACAGGGGAAGAATTAAAGCTGCAACAATCGTTTGTAAAGCTGGCGCAAGCCGGACTCGACGCGGCCACGGACCTGCAATCGCCGGACTTCATGAATTTTTCCGAAGGCGGCCAACCGCTGGTGGACGCGGCCTTTCTCGCGCAAGGAATTTTGCGCGCGCCGAAAGTCTTGTGGGAGCCGCTGGAGCCGCGCGTGAAACAACAGGTCATCGCGGCCTTGAAATCCTCGCGCAAGATCGCCACGCCACAGCATAACAACTGGGTGATGTTTGCCGCGACGGTCGAGGCGGCGCTGCTGGAATTCGGCGAGCCGACGCTGGCAGAACGCTTGGAAAATTGCGTCCAAAAAATGCTCGGCTGGTATGTCGGCGACGGCGCTTACGGCGACGGCGAGTTCTTCCACTTCGACTATTACAACAGTTTTGTCATCCAGCCGATGCTCGTGGATGGGTTGCAAACACTGGCGAAACATGATGCGAAATTTGCTCCCGCGCTCGCGACGGTTTTGAAACGGGCCGAGCGTTACGCGGAAATCCAGGAGCGCTTGATCGCGCCGGATGGAACTTTTCCGTGCCTTGGCCGCTCGATGGCGTATCGCTTCGGCGCGTTTCAAACGCTGGCGTTGATGGCGTGGCGGCGAGCATTGCCCGCCCACCTGGCGCCCGCACAAGTCCGCTGCGCGCTGACGGCGGTGATTCGCCGGATGATCGAAGCGCCAGGAACTTTTGATGCGAACGGCTGGCTGCAAGTCGGCTTTTGCGGTCATCAGTTGGCGATCGGGGAAAGTTATATTTCCACGGGCAGTCTGTATCTTTGCAGCGCCGGACTGCTGCCGTTGGGCTTGCCGCCGGGCGATGAATTTTGGAGCGTTCCGGCGGCCCGCTGGACCGCGCAGAAACTCTGGTCCGGAGAAAATCTGCCCGCCGACCACGCGCTGGGCGACGTCGCCAAAGTGGATGTCCCCACCTTGAGCCGATGATTTTTTGCGTGACGTCGGACGACAATCCGGCATTTTATGCATGAACAATCTGAACAATACTGATTAGAACATGAAATATTTAAACACCATTCTCCTGACCGGCTTTGCCGTTCTAAGTTATTCCGCCACCGCCGCCACGGTGGATTGGAGCAAATTGCCGCCAGCGGCCAAGACTGAAGGCGTCACTTTTGAAAAGGACATCCAACCGCTGCTGAAGGAATCCTGTGTCCGCTGCCACGGCGCGGATCGTCCCAAGGCGCAGCTCCGGCTCGACTCGCTGGCAGGCGTGTTGAAGGGCACGAAAAAGGGCGCGGTTTTGACTGCGGGCGACAGCGCGGGGAGCCTGCTGGTCAAAGCCGTTTCCCAACTCGATCCCGAAAGCGCCATGCCCCCGAAACCGCGCGCCCGGCGTGGTCCCGGTGGACCGGGGGGAACGAATGCGCCCGCGATGCCGCCGCGCGAAGGCGGTCCGGGTGGAGCGCCGGAAGGTGATCATGGCGCGGGTGGCCCGCCGCCCGGTGGCGGTGACGGCAACCGCCCGCCCGGTGGTCCGCGCAATTTTGGTCCGCCGGCAAAACCGCTGACCTTTGAACAAGTCGGCTTGGTGCGCGCGTGGATTGATCAGGGCGCAAAGTAATTCCATTTCTGAAAAGCCAGACGCCGCGTTGAAAGTCATTTCAACGCGGCGTTTTTTTTGAAACCGTGGTGGGACCGGCTTCCAGTCGGTCCAGTTCCGAACCCACAAAGCCCAAAAACACGAACTCGACCGGCCAGAAGCCTGCCCCACTACTTCACAGCGGCCCAGACGCGATGCACGTCGTCGTGCTCGTCGAGCGTGTGAAGGAACTCGCCGACTTCGGTGAGCTGCGCCTCGGTGAGTTCGGGGAATTGCTTCGGCACAAATCCGATTTCGCTCGTCACCACGGCCCAGCCATTGGCTGAAAGCCATTTGGAAACGGTCGCCACCGCCGTGCGTTCGCAGATGAACTTGGCCCCGGCCGCGCCTTCGGGAATGTCGTCGTTCTGCTCGTGCGTGAGGGTTTCAAATTCATTCGCGCCGGCTTCGATGGCGGCGGCTTCGCGGTCAATGGCCATGTCCGGATGATGCGCTTCGACGAGGCCGACATGATCGAATAAAAACTTGTTGCTGCCGGTGGTGCCGAGCAGACCTTTCTTGAACAGCACGCGGATTTCCGGCGCGGTGCGGTTCACGTTGTCGGTATAAACTTCGATGATGAGCGGAACTTTGTGCGGCGCGTAACCTTCATACACGACGTATTCCATGATGAGCTTCTCATCGCCGATGCCTGCGCCCTTGTTGATGGCGCGCTGGATGGCGTCCTTGGTGACGCTCTCCTTCTTGGCCTTTTCGACGGCGGTGAAGAGCCGCGCGTTCGCGCCCAGATCGGCCCCGCCCATCTTGGCGGCGACGGAAATTTCGCGAACGAGTTTACCGGTCGTCCGACCTTTTTTGAGGCCGGCGACCAGACGTTTGGCATGTAACCATTGGCGTCCCATGTGCGCAGTCTAACCGAACCGGGCGGGTAAATTCAATCCACGGTTCTTAACTTTTTTGACCGGCCGGCGGGCGCCCGTCGAGCGGCATCGTCAGGGCCACGACCAAACCGCTGCGATCCGTCCGGTTATGGGCCGCGATGTGGCCGTGGTGCAGTTCCACGATGCTTTTGCAGATGGCGAGGCCGAGGCCGGCACCGGAACCCGGTTCCGCGCGGGGGGTGATTTGCACGAAGCGCGCGAAGATATCCTGGAGCTGGGCCGGGGGCACCCCCTGGCCTTCATCCCAAACTTCCACCGTCCACTGGCCGGCGGCGCATTGGGAGGAAAAGGTGATCGTTCCGTTGGGCGGACTGAAGCGCAGCGCGTTGGAGAGCAGGTTGAACAGCACCTGGCGCATCCAGCCCTGATCAACGGTCGCGGTGCCCGGCTCATTTTTCGCCAGGACGACTTTCAAGCCCCGGCTCTCCGCCAGCAACTGTGCGTCCTCGGTGAATTGCCCGATGAAATTGCTGGTGGCCAGGGACTGCAATTTGAGCGACAACGCGCTGGAGTCGGCCTTGGCCAGCATCAGCAGCCGTTCGAGGGTGTCCGCGAGGTGGAGTGTTTCCTGCCACTGTTCTTCGACCGCGTGGTGATATTTCGCGGGCAACTGTGGGTCGTGCCGCAAGCGCTCCGCGTGCAGGCGAATGATGGCCAGCGGTGTCATCAACTCATGCGAAACGTCGGCGGTGAAACGCTTGGCGTGGTTGAAGGATTTTTCGAGCCGGTCAATCATCGCATTTAGCAGCCGGGCGAGATCCGCCATCTCGTTGCGACCGGGCGGGACGAGGATGCGTTCGCCAAAATTGCTCGCGCTGATCCGCTGCGCGGCGGCCTGCATGGAGCGAACCGGACGCAACGTGGAATGACGCAAGGCCAGGCCGAAGCCGATGCTCACCAGCGCGATGAGCGGCACGCCCACCAAAAAGACGCGGACGAAACTGCGGTTGATACTTTGAAAATTCCGCAATGACATGGCAATCTGCACATGCACCGTGGGCGTGTGATATTCCGCCACGCGCAGCAGGCCGAGGGGAGGCAGGGCCACCGTGCGTTTGTCGAGCCCGCCCGTGAGGTCCAACAGCGGCTGTGCGCCGAGGTTGGGCGACTGGTAGATCACCTTGCCGTCCGGCTCATGCACCTGGAAAAAAAACAGTGCCTGGTCATATTCGGTGTGTTCTCGCAGCGCCGCTTCCAGCTTGCCGGCATCCACGGGCGGCGCGAGGTTCGCCACGCGGATCAGGATTTCCTTGCTCTCGGCATCGAGTAAAAAATCGTTGCCGGTGAGCATCTGCTGCCGGATGAACCAAAAGCCAAACCCCACCGCCAGCATGACCGTCAGGGTCACCACGGCGGCATAGAACACCACATGGGAGCGGTGCAGCGGAATCATGCGAGCTTGTAGCCCACGCCGCGCACGCTTTGAAACAAAGGCTCGGCTGCGTTGGGGCGGCGCAGTTTGCCGCGCAGTTTGGCCACATAGACATCCACGAGATTCGTTTCCATGTCGAAGTGGCAGTCCCAGATTTTCTCGGCGATCTGGGTGCGGGTCAGCACGCGCGCGGGATGGTGCAGAAAGAATTCCAGCAGCGCAAATTCGCGCTGCGTGAGCGGCAGGGGCGCGCCATCCAGCGTGAGTTCGCGAGTTAATAAATCCAGCCGGATGCCCCGGTGTTCCAGCACGGTTTTTTTCTGGCCGGCGTGGCGGCGGACCAGCGAGCGCAGCCGCGCGAGCAGTTCGCCAAAACTGAACGGCTTGGTGAGATAATCATCCGCGCCGAGGTTGAGGCCGGCGATCTTGTCATCCACTTCGTGCCGCGCACTCAGGATCAGCACCTGAAAGGTGAGATTTTTTCCGCGCCATTCCGTCAGCAGTTGCAGGCCGTTGCCATCGGGGAGGCCGATGTCGAGGATGATGACGTCGAACTGGCCCGCCGCCGCCGCCTCGCGCGCTTCCTGGCAACTGCGCACCCAGACGACGGCATACGAAACCTCCTCCAGTCCTTTCTTTACGAACTGGCCGATCTTCCGGTCGTCTTCCACTAATAAAATTTTCATGGGGCGAATGCGTTGAAACTGCGCGGCCCGGTCGTTCATGTCAACCTATCTGATGCTGGGCAGGCCTCCAAAGGGCGGCATTGGCAGGGGAATGGGAGAAGTTATTTCCCCTGACCCTCTTGCCCCTGCCTCCGATTTCCGCCGCGCTATTTCTTTGCGTTGAATTCGGGCTGAAGAGTTACGACTGAGGCATGGCGGCGCTTGACGGAGCCGCGCTTCGATAAGATGCTCCTGCGCGTCCGGCAAAAATACGGGTGCAAAATCTCTGGAAATCATGGGTGGGCTGCTCCGCGGTTGGCTGATTGGGGGCGCACTGCTGGAATCCACCAACGTGGCCGGGCCTTGGACGACCAATGCGGCGGCGGCGCCGTTCTCCCTGGCACCCAAGCAACCACAAAAATACTATCGGGTCATTGTTCAATAGGCTTGGCGCGGCTAAGAATTTTATTAACATCTCGAATCTCCACGAATATGAACGCCCTACTAAAACGAACCGGGATGAATCTCGCCGGCATCATCGCCTGCGGCTTCGGCTTAACGATCTGTCACCCCTCAATGGCCCAGGCGACTTTGCCGCCGGAGATTGAAGATCCGCAGTGTCTCGGTATCAACAAACAGCTGTTTCACGCGACGCTGATGCCGTATGCGAATTTGAAAGAGGCGCTCGTCGCCAAGCGGGATGCCTCTTCGTTTTCCCGCAGTCTGAACGGAATGTGGAAATTCAACTGGGTGAAGGAACCCTCGTTGCGCCCCGTGGATTTCTACAAGCCGAATTTTGACGCGAGCAAGTGGAAGGAGATTCCTGTGCCGTCGTGCTGGCAGATCGAAGGCTATGGCACGCCATTTTACCGCAACAATGGATATACCTTCCAAAAAAACTGGCCAAAGGTGCTGACCGAGCCGCCGAAAAACTTCACTGCTTACGTCGAGCGCGATCCCGTGGGCAGCTATCGCCGTGAATTTGAAGTGCCGAAGAATTGGGATGGTCGTCGGGTGTTTCTGACTTTTGATGGCGTGGACTCGGCCTTCTTTCTGTGGATCAACGGCGAGAAGGTCGGCTTCAGTGTGAATAGCCGCAATGCGGCTGACTTTGATGTTACCAAGTTTTTGAAGCCCGGCAAAAACTTGCTGGCGGCGGAGGTCTATACTTACTCGGCGGGCAGCTACATTGAAGATCAGGACATGTGGCGTTTGAGCGGCATCTTCCGCAATGTGACGCTGTGGAGCGCGCCGGAGGTTCACATTCGCGACTTCTTTGTGAAGACCGATCTGGATGCGAAGTATCAGGACGCGACGCTGTCCGCGAGCGCCAAAATCCGCAACTTCGCAGAGCAGCCCGCCGCCGCCCGCGAATTGCAAGTAGAGATTTTTGATGCCAAAGGTCATTCCATCGCCAAAGCCAACACCACCGTTCCGATGCTGGCGGCGGGCGAGGAACAGGCGGTTGAAGTGAGCCTCCCCGTTTCCAATCCCGCCAAGTGGACGGCGGAAACTCCCAACCTATACACCACGGTGCTTTCACTATCAGGCGACAAGGCTGGAGAAATCATTTCCTCCAAGACGGGTTTCCGCAAAATTGAAATCAAAGGCCGCGTCTTCACGGTGAACGGCGTGCCGGTAAAACTCAAGGGCGTGAATCGTCACGAGAACTGGCCCGATAGCGGTCATTATGTGCCGGAGGAGAAAATGATTCGCGACTTGGAGGTGCTCAAGCAAGGCAACGTGAACCATGTCCGCACCTGTCACTATTCCGATGATCCGCGCTGGTATGAGTTGTGTGATGAATGGGGCATCTACTTGAACGCCGAGGCCAATTGTGAATGTCACGGCTACTATGGCGTGCTGGATCATGAACCCCAGTATGAGAAAGCCATCGTGGACCGCAGCGTGGCGAACGTGGAAAATTTCAAAAACCATCCCTCCGTGATCATGTGGTCGCTGGGCAATGAATGCGGCGGCGGCAATAATTTTGTTTCCGCGGTCAAAGCCATCAAGGCGCTCGACGTGAGCCGCCCGGTGCATTATGAACCGTTTGGCATCGGTGAAAAAAATCCGGCCGACGTGGACAGCCGCATGTATACGGGCGTCGCCGAAGTTGAGAAGATTGCAACTGACAGCCGATACACCAAGCCTTTCTACCTGTGCGAATACGCCCACGCGATGTTCAACTCGATGGGTTCGATTGGCGACTACAATGACGTGTTTGACAAGTATCCGGCGATCATGGGCGGCGCGATTTGGGAATGGGAAGACCAAGGCATCTGGAATCGCCGCGATCCGAAACGCCAGTTCCTTGCCTACGGCGGCGGCTTCGGAGATTTTCCGAACGACCATTACTTCATCCACAAGGGAGTAGTCTTTTCAGATCGCTCGCCCAAGCCGCATTATCCTGAAATGAAACATGTCTATCAGTGGATCAGCATCAAGGCGGATGATTTGGCTGCTGGCACGGTGACAATTCGGAATAGATACGCCTTTATCAGTCTCGACCGGTTCAAAGGTCGCTGGACCTTGGCAGAAGATGGAGCCGAGATAGACCAAGGTTCCTTGAAGACTTTAGCCCTCGCGCCCGGCGCGGAAGAGTCCGTGAAAATTGGTTTCAAGAAATTCACGCCGAAACCCGGCGCGACCTATGATCTGCGGGTTTCATTCACACTTGCCCAGGATGAACTGTGGGCCAAGGCCGGCTATGAAATCGCCTCGGAGCAACTCAAGCTGCCGGCTCAAGTGCCGGCTTTGAGTGCTAGTTCCACGGCCATGGCCGCGGTTCATTTGGAAAATGCCGACCACAAGATCACCATTGGTGGCAAAGGGTTTTCCATCGTGTTTGACAAAGGCACGGGCCTGATCTCGCAGTTGCTGCGCGATGGAAAAGATCTGCTCATTGCTGGCGGCGGGCCACAGTTGAACCTCTGGCGTGCCCCGCATCAACAGGACGACATGTGGGCTTACCGCGACTGGCGCAGTTCTGGACTGGACAAATTGCAATGGTCGGTCACGCGCATCGAAGCCTCACAAATTGCTGATGGAGCTGTGAGGGTTGAGACGATTTTGAAGGGCACGGGCAAAGGCAGTTTCAGCGTCATTCATTCGGCCAACTATTGTATCTATGGTGACGGCACCATTGCCGTGGACAATGCCGTGTTGCCGCAGGGCCGGAAAATTCCGCTGGCGCGGATGGGCGTCCGGCTGCAATTGGTCAAGGCGTTTGACCAGTTCACCTATCTCGGGCGCGGCCCGATGGAAAACTATTCCGATCGCAAACGGGGTTCGGATTTTGGACTCTACTCTAGCACGGTGCGCGCCCAAATGACCCCTTACGCCAAGCCGATGGAATGCGGTAATCATGAGAATGTTCGTTGGGCGGCTCTGACTGGCAAGAACCTGCCGACCTTGATGGTCCAAGCCGATGAAAGCGATCTGCAAGTCTCGGCGCTGCCTTACACCGACGAAGTCATGACGCCCATTGAATACACCGTTGACCTGCCGGAAAGCACGAGCACGGTGGTAAATGTTGCGACACACACGTTGGGCGTCGGTTCCAACGGTTGCGGTCCGCGTCCGCTGGAGCCGTATATGCTATGGTCCACGCCGGATAGTTTTTCCTATCTCATCCGCCTGCTGCCGGCGAAGCAAACTGACTTGCCTGCCACCGGCAGGCTTTCCGCGCCTCAAGCTAGAGTGAAGCCCGCCATGCCAGCGCATGAAGCGGCCAAGACTATTCCCGGAAAAGTGATTGCCGCCAGCAGCTTTGAAAGTGGCGAGGGGGATCCGGCGCACGCGGTGGACGGCAACACGGAAACCTTCTGGCACAGCCGCTGGAGTAATGATGAAGCCCAGCCGCCGCATTTTCTGGTGATTGATTATGATCATCCGCTGGAGATCACCGGATTGACCTACACCGCGCGCACGGATGGTGATAACGGGCATGTGCGGGACTATGAACTCTATGCGAGCTTGGATAATAAAGCATGGGGTAAGCCCGTAGCGCGCGGACGTTTTCGCCAGGATACTTCAGAGGAAACGATTCAGCTTTCAACCCCGGTGCAGGCACGGTATTTGAAATTTGTCATGCTGAGTGAACAGCACGGCCGGGCTTTCGCTACCGTGGCGGAATTGAATGTGGTAGTGGCAAAATCAAAATGAAGACGTTTTTCACGCCCGACTACCGATTTCTGGGACGCGTTGTTTGCATCACCTTGCTCTGTCTCGCGGTGAGTGGCGCGACGCTGACAGCTCGGGCTTTCACCGCGGCGGATGCCGACACCCTCTTCGAGGCGCACACCAAGGCCTTTTACCGCATCACGAATGGCCGCGCTTATTACCTCAAGAGCACCGAGGGAAACCGAGCGGCGGACTTTTGGACGGAGGCCGAACAGTTGGAGATGGTGCTGGACGCCTATGAACGAACGACCAATGCGCAATCCTTAGTGATGTTCACCAACCTGTTTCGCGGATTTCTGGCCGAGCACGGCGCGACTTGGGAGCACAATCCCTTCAACGATGACATCATGTGGATGGTCATCGTTTGCACCCGAGCGCATCTGCTCACAGGCAATCCGGAGTTCCGCGACGTGGCGCAGACGAATTTCGATCTCTGCTATGCGCGGGCGGCGTCAACCAATCTGGGCGGCGGGCTTTGGTGGAAAGTGGATGTCCGGTCAAAGAATGCCTGTGTGAACGGTCCGGGTGCCATTGCCGCTTTCCTGCTGGGGCGCGCGACGGGAGAGAAGAATTATTTCACGATCGCCACAAACCTGTTCCTTTGGGAGCGCGCCACCTTGTTCGATTCAACAACCGGCCGCGTGTTTGACAACATTCATGAAAACGGCCGCGTGGGCCGTTTTGCGTTGACCTATAACCAAGGCACCTTTGTCGGGGCGGCCAACCTGCTCGGTTATACCAATGACGCGCGACTGGCCGCGACCTTCACCATGAAAGAACTATGTCGCGATGGCTATCTGCCGCCCGGCGGGGAGAATGGCGACGGTGGCGGCTTCAATGGGATCGGGGTTCGGTGGATCGCGCGCTATATGAAGGATCGTGGCGAGCAGGCGGCATTCGAGCCGTGGTTGCAAAAGAATGCGGAAGCCGCGTGGCAAGCGCGCCGAGTGTCAGATGACCTTTCCTGGTGTCGCTGGCCGGAGCCAACGCCGGCCGGGCGCAGATATTCGTGGGGTGCCAGCAGTGCGGTGGTAATCATGCAGGTGGTTCGACCGACGGAGATGGTCAAACTGGAAAACTCAAAATGAAAACCAACATCCTTCGCTTGATCAAATCACTGGCGCAGCGCGCCGCCGCCGCTTGGGTGCGTCTCACCATCATCGGCACCGGTGCGGCGGCATTGGTCTGGTTTCTGGTGCGCGTGCTTCCCAAGCCGAGCCGCGCGAGCTATCCCTGTCAGCGGGCTGCATTCCCGGTCGCGTCAGGTTTTGTGATCTGGCTGTGCGGCGTGCTGGCGATCAAGTCCGGCTTGAAACATTTACGGCGCGGCAAGGTGATGGCGTGTTGCGGCGTGCTGACCGTATTGGCAGTGACGGCATGGACGTTGCTTTCGTTCACGAGCGACGGCTCCGCGCAAAACGCGGGGAAGCGGCCGACAGATTGGAATTTCATTCACACCACGCCCAATACTCCGGTGGGGATTGCACGCGGCGTCAACCCCGGCCGCGTGGTGTGGGCACGCGATCCGTTGGCGACCAAGTGGGCGGGGAATTGGCAGCAGAAGTCGGATCAATGGTGGCTGGACGGAAATACCGATCAATCACGCGTGGACGCTTTGCTGGCGGCCACGCTGGTAAAGCTGACCAGTGCCACCAGTGGTGAAAATGCCTGGCGGTCTATTTTCGAATACTACAATAAGCGGTCGCGCCAGATGGAGAAGCGCGGCTATCAGCCGGGCGAAGTGGTGGCCGTAAAAATCAATTTGAACAACAGTAGCAGTGACAAAAAAGATAATTACACCGACGCTTCGCCGCAGATGGTGCTCGCCATGGTCCGGCAGTTGGTAAATCAAGCCCATGTCCGGCCGGAAGACGTTCTGGTCTATGACGTGCGCCGGATGATTCCACCTTACATTCTGACCAAGGTTTGGAGTGAGTTCAAAGACGTGCGGTTTGTGCAATGGTCGGCGCCCGAGAAAGCCCAGCCCAAGCATCCGGTGTATGGCGATTACAGCCGGTTGGAGGCGGCGAAATGGGTGGAAGGCATTGCTTACTCCAACGGCCGCTACAAGGACGCCAAGATGATCGCCCAGCAGGTGTATGATGCCACCTATCTCGTCAACCTCGCGCTGCTCAAGGCGCATGGTTATCCCTATAACAACATGGAAGACGGCGACGCCGGACAAACGGCCATCACCATGACCGGAAAAAATCACTTTGGATCTATCAAGGGAACACCCGAGCTGCATCCATCCATTGACACCGATGTTGAGGCGGTCAAGAACGCATACTCGCCGATGGTAGATCTGGCGGCCTCGCCGAATCTGGGTGGAAAGACAATTCTCTACGTGTTGGACGGACTTTATAGCGGACGCAAGTGGCGCACTTATCCCGTTCATTTTCCGAATCCGCCATTCAACAATCGCGTGGAGCCTTACGAAAATCCCGACTGGCCGGCCAGCGTGTTGGCTTCGATGGACGGGGTGGCACTGGATTCGGTGGGGCTCGATATCTTGTTGGCCCAGACCAAAAACAACAATGATACCAATGGTCATCCGCGCATTCTCATTCGCTGCAACGCCGACGATTATCTGTTTGAGATGGCCCAAGCGGATCATCCGCCGTCCGGCACGGTCTATAAGCAGGGTGGTAAAGTCGTTTCGAGCCTGGGCGTCCACGAACGTTGGAACAATGATGAGTCGAAACAATATTCGCGCAATCTTAATCCCACTAATGGCAAGGGCATTGAACTGATTTATCTAGCGCTTGGCGGCTCAGCCAGTAAGCCCGCCGCAGCCACGAGCGCCAGCCCGTCGGTGACCAAGCCTTCGGCCCCGGCGGTTCTGCCCGGCAACGGGCTGGCACAATACGATTTCTTTTACGCCGGTGAGGCCAAGGAGGAGCGGATGTTTATCGTGCGCGCCGGCAGGATCGTTTGGGACTACACCCATCCGGCGCAGGGCGAAATCAGCGATGCCACGCTCTTGCCCAACGGCAATGTGTTGTTTGCCCACCAGCGCGGCGTGACGGAAATCACCGCCGATAAAAAAGTGGTATGGGATCATGCGGCCCCGGCCAACACGGAAATCCACACCGCGCAACCATTCGGCACCAACAGCGTCTGGTTCATCCTAAACGACAACCCGCCGAAATTCATCGTCATCAACAAGACTACCGGGGCCACGGAGAATGAATTTATTTTACCAGCGGGCAATCCCAAAAGCACGCATGGACAATTTCGCCACGCGCGGATGACGGGTGCCGGCACGCTGCTGGTCGCGCACATGGACCTGGGGAAAGTTGCCGAGTATGACCTGACCGGCAAGGAGCTTTGGTCCTTGCCGGTTCCTGGCATCTGGTCGGCCACGCTCCTTCCAAACGGAAATATTCTGGTGGCCAGCAATAATAAATTCGTGCGGGAACTAAATCGCCACGGCGACATTGTTTGGGAATGGAAGCCGAGCGATACGCCGGACTATAAAATGTCCAACCTGCAACTGGCCACCCGGCTGCCGAACGGAAACACACTCATCAATGATTGGTTCAACCAATGGAATGCAAAGCTTGATCCCGCCACCGCCGAGGTGCAGGCCATCGAAGTGACGCCCGACAAAAAAGTAGTCTGGGCGCTGCGTTCGTGGGAAGACCCCGTGAACCTGGGGCCGGCCACGACGATTCAAATTTTGCCCAAGTGACAACGCCGCTGGTTTGGGAGCCTGCAATTTTGCCGGCGATCCGGCCGGACTTCCTAGGCGTGAGGTTGCCGGCCACCACCGCGTGTTGATCGGAATTAAAGGCGACGTATTTGCGCCGCAATTTTTGCACAGGAGCGGAAGCAAGCTGCAGGCTGGTTTTCTTAATGGACGGGCTTTGGCCAATCGGCTCCAGCGATGGAGTTGAACCCAGCCGCTGCGCGGCGGGACGACCGGACATGGTGCGGGGCCGCGCATGCCTTCGAAGCGCATTCCAAAGGCGATCCAGCCAAAGGGGAATTGAGCGAACCTCGCCCAAAGGGTTGAAAGTGGTGGTAGGTGATGGATTCGAACCATCGAAGGCGTAAGCCGACAGATTTACAGTCTGCACCCTTTAGCCACTTGGATAACCTACCACGAAAGCGAGGCGCATTAAGCCAGACAGCGACGCGCTTGTCAATCCACACGCGTTGATAAATGCAAAGGGCGTGTCGCGGCGCTGGACGTGATCCTTGCTAACTCCCGCCGGTTATCATTCCTCTGCCTCAATCGGTGGCGCGCCCGGTTCCGCCAGACACTTGGCCGAGGCATGGAGGGCAGAGGAATGGGTTGCAGTTTCACCGCCCTAGGCCTGGGCGTTGAATTCCGACTGAGTTCGAGTTGGCCAGCGTCTCCGCACGTCGTCGGCTACAAGCGCACGGGAATTTGCTGTTGTTTCAAAAACTGCTTTACTTCACCAACCGTGTAGGTGCCAAAGTGAAAAATGCTTGCGGCGAGGACGGCGTCGGCGCGTCCGGCGAGCAGCACTTCGGCCATGTGTTCGAGGGTGCCCGCGCCGCCGCTCGCCACCACGGGCACACCCACGGCTTCGCTCACGCGCCGGGTGATGACGAGATCAAATCCGGCCTTGGTGCCGTCGGCGTCAATGGAGTTGAGCACGATCTCGCCTGCGCCGAGCGCCACGGCGCGTTTGGCCCATTCGAGGGCGTCCAGGCCGGTATCCTTGCGGCCGCCATGCGAGCACACGCCCCATTTGTCGGGGGCGATTTTCTTGGCGTCAATCGAGACGACGATGCACTGGCTGCCGAATTTTTCCGCGCCTTCGCGGATGAGTTCAGGCCGGGCGATGGCGCTGGAGTTGATAGAAATTTTATCCGCACCCGCACGCAGCATGGTGAACATGTCGTCCACGGACTTGATGCCGCCGCCGACGGTGAGCGGCATGAAACATTGATCGGCGGCGCGCTCAATGACTTCGACCATCGTGCCGCGTCCGTGCGCGGTGGCGGTGATGTCGAAGAACACCATTTCGTCCGCACCCTGCTCGTTGTAGCGGAGCGCGAGTTCCACGGGGTTGCCGACGTTGCGCAGGCCGCCCGTTTCGGCGACGCCGAACTGGACGCCGCGCGTGACCTGGCCGTCGTGGACGTCGAGACAGGGAATGACACGTTTTGCAATCACGCCATCATTGAAGCGCCAGCGGCGGCGCAACGCAAACGATTAGTCGCGGGCGGGTTTTTCCTTGTGAGCGGCGGGTGGTTGAACAAATATGGTTTGGCGGTGTCTGCATGAATGACGAGTTACTGATATGAATTTTCTGAAATCAATTTGGTCCGCAGTGATTACCAAGGTTTTGGCGATGGCCACAGGCGGCGGCGTGCCCAGAAATGCAATTCCCAGCCACACCGGCAATCTCGGGGCGGAATAATCGCGCGGTGAATTCCTGGCTTCGGCATCTCCTGCTGGTTGTGGCGGCGGCGTGGCTCACGACGGGTTGCACGACGTATCAACAAAAGAACCGCATCATCGCGCACTGGCAAGGCGGCGACATCCAAGGCGCGTCCGCCGAGGCGACCAAGCAGGCGGACCAACAGGCGCGCGGCAAGGACGGTGTCGTCTGGCGGCTCGAACAGGGCGCTACGTTGCGCGCCGGCGGAAAATTCGCCGCGAGCAATGACGCGTTCGACCAGGCCCAAGCGGAGATGGAAAAATATGCTCAGGCCGCCAAAGTCAGTTTGAGCAGTGAAGGCCTCGCGTTATTTTCCAACCAGGCGAATTTTCCCTACGAAGGCCGCGCTTACGACGGCATCATGCTCAATACCTACAAGGCATTGAACTATCTGGCGCTCGGGGAATTTGACAAGGCGCGCCCGGAACTGATTCGCGCCTACCAGCGGCAGCAGGACGCGGTGGCCGACAATCAGAAGCGCATCGCAGCCACGCAGCAAGCGGCCGGCGAAGGCAAGGACGGCGCCGCCATCAATCGCAGCCTGGAAAATCCGGGCCTCGGCACGGCGCTGACTCCGGTGACGGGGAATCTCGAATCCGTTCGCGGCTATGCCGATTATGTGAATCCATTCACGGTTTTTCTCGACGGGCTTTATTTCATGATCGCGGCGGCGGACCATTCGGATTTGGAGCGGGCGCAGAAATCGCTGGAGCGCGCCCGCCAGTTTGCACCGCAGAATGGCTACCTGAAACGAGACCTCGCGGTCGCGGGCGATTTATTGCACGGGCGCAAACTCGCGCCGACCACCTACGTTATTTTTGAAACCGGCTGCGCGCCGTTGCGCAGCCAGCTGCGCATTGATGTGCCGATCATTATTTCAAAAGTGTCCTATGTCGGCGCGGCTTTCCCGGTGCTGGTGTTTCAGGATGATTTTCTGCCGCAGTTGACGGTGACCAATGCGGCCGGGCGCTTTGACACCGCGCTAGTGGCGAACATGGATGGCGTGGTGGCGCAGGCGTTCAAAAATGAAATGCCGATGATTATCACGCGCACCCTGGCGGCGACGGTGGCGAAAGCCACGGCGGCTTACGCGGTCAACGAACAGGCGCGGCGGCAGGACGACGTGGTCGGCTTGCTCGCGCAAATCGGCACCGCCATTTATGAACTGGCGGTGAACATCGCCGACACGCGCACCTGGACGACCTTGCCGAAAGAGTTTCAGTATTGCCGTTTCCCGACGCCGGCCGACCGGCGAATTGATTTGACCACGCCCACCGGCTTGAAAATATCCCTGACCCTTGATCCCGGCACCATCAATCTCGTGTATGTTAAATCCGTGAACCGCCGCGGGCCCTTGCTGGTCACCCAATTTCGAGTAAAATAATGCTTATGAAAAAAATACTGTTGCTCGGCGGCACCGCCGGCCTGCTGGCCCTGTGCGGCTGCTACACGCCCACCGTCAACTCCGTTGAAAACACGCCGACCGTGGGCCAGCGCCAGTTCATCACCGACCGCCGGGTGGTGGCGGATGCCGACCTGGCCAAATCCGTCGCATTGGTGAAACTCAATACCGCCACCACGCCCGACGATTTGCTCCAGGTGCAAGTGGAACTCCACAATGGCACCTGGTCCCTGGCGCGGTTCGCGTATCGTTTCGAGTGGTTTGATGCCCAGGGCATGCAGGTGGACAATGTCCTGTCCGCCACCATCGCCAGCCAGATCGAAGGCGGCGAAGACAAATTCATTTCCGGCATCGCCCCCCATCCCGGCTGCAAAGATTTCCGTGTGAAATTCATCAAAACCAAATAACTCCATCCCCGATTCACCATGAAAAAATTAATTCTTCTCCCCGTGCTCGCCCTCGGCACCGTTTTGCTCGGCCTCGGCTGCGGCACCAACGCGCATTATGTCGCCACCGGGGGACGTGAAAACATTGTCTCGACGGGCGAAATCAACATTCAGGACTACCTCCAGGCCGCCGAAGATTCCACGAAAAGCCTGCTGGCTTCCGGTGCCTTGAACCGCGTGCCGAATCCGCCCGCCGTCGTCGGCGTCGGTCGCATCATCAACAACACCAGCCAGCAGATTGACACCGACCTGCTCACCAAGAAAATCCGGGTGGCGCTGCTCCAGAGCGGCAAAGCCATCACCAGCACCACCTATGGACTGGGCGGCCAGGGCGAAGACCCACTCGCCCAACAAATGCAGCAACAGGACAAAACCGCCCAGCGCATTCCTGACTTTAGTTTGTCCGGCAAAATCATCCAGACCCTGGCCCGGGCCGGTGACACGCACCAAGCCACTTACAGCTTCCAACTCTCGCTGACCGATCGCCAGGGCCTGGCCGTGTGGGAAGGCGAAAAAGAAATCACCAAGCAAGGCAAGCGCGCGTCGGTTGGTTTCTGATGCCAGCCAGGCGGCCTGCCGGAAAAAATTTGCTTGGAAAAAAGCGGATTCAACGCAAAGATAAATCGTTCTTTGAAACCGGCGGAAAAGTTTCCGCCCCTATCACAGTCAAATGTCTGGGAACCCGGTGTGAATCCGGGACGGTTGCGCCACTGTAACGGCTACAAACTCCCAATGCCACCAAGCGAAAGCTCGGGAAGGCGGGAGTGAGGTTTGAAGCCGAAGTCAGGATACCGGTCTGATTGTGCTCGTCGCGGTTGAAGATTTTTCTTCAACCAACTTCTCCGCAAAGAGAAGGATGAGGCCAGCCCGACGAACTGTTTTCGTCAGGATTCGCTGAATGCCTTCATTCCCCGTTTTGCCGGAGATGAAGGCTTTTTTGTTTTTCGTCCCCGTCCCCGTCCTCGAAATTATTCGAACGCGGACGCGGACGCGAACGCGGAGTCGTTCATTTCTGCGCTGGTCTCTCTACCAACCCGTTCCGTGAATTTTTTTCCCGGAACAGAAATGAAAGATCAGCCTTGAAATCTATCCATTCGCTGGCCGTTGCCAGCCTGTTCGTCCTGTCCCTCACGTCCGTGTCGGCCATGACCCTGACCGAAAATTTCTCCAGCGCCCCGTCGCTCGACGGCTGGCAGGTTTTCGGCAACCCCAATCTGTTCCAGTGGGATTCGGTGAATCAAAACGTCGCGGTCACCTGGAATTCCACGAACGCCAACAGCTATTTTTATCATCCGCTGGGCCTGACGCTGACCAGCGCCAGCAACTTCCTGTTCGCGGTGGATTTCACGTTGCAAGACATCGTCATCGGCACCACGCCCGGCAAGCCACAGAATTTTCAAGTCGCCTTCGGCCTGCTGAATTTCGCCGAGGCCACCGGCAGCGGTTTCCTGATCGGCACCAGCTACGATGCCCCGGACGTGGTGGAACTGAATTATTTTCCCGACTCCGGCTACGGTGCCACCGTGAGCACGCCGCTGATTTCCAGCGCCAATCACTTTGCCGCCGGCGGCTTCACCTACCCGCTCGAACTGGTGCCAGGCGCGCTGTATCACGCGGTGCTGACTTACACCGCCGACAACCAGACGATGCACACAACCCTGGCGAGCAACGGGGTGCCGATCGGTCCAATCAAGGATGCCAAACTCAGTGCCACCTTCGGTGATTTCCGCGTGGATACCCTTTCCATCAACTGCTATTCCGACGCCGGCCAGGACACGAATGAATACTTTGGCGTGATTGACGCCGGCTCCATCGTCGCGCATGGTTCCGTGCACAAGCTGTTTTTCGCCACCCCGCTGCCCGTGACCAAGATCATCACCACCGCGCCCGGCAGCATCCAGTTCATTAGCACGACCAACTGGAATTACGTCCTCGAACGCACGGCGGATTTCCAGGCGTGGACGGGCGTTTCGCCCATGGTGCCCGGGATGGAAGGGACTTTGAACCTGGCCGACACGAACCCGCCGACGGCCCGGGCATATTACCGCGTCCGCGCCGACCGGCCATGAGCCTCCCGCCATTTTTCAATCCCACCGTCTGCCCCTTGTGCGGCGCGGCGAACGCGTGCCAGCTCTGTTCGCCCGCCGCCTACAAGGGCCGGTGCTGGTGCGCGGACGTGGAAATCACCGGCGAACTCCTGGCGCGCGTGCCGGAACCGCTTCGCCACCGCGCCTGTATCTGCCAAAGCTGCGTGCGAAAATTCCAGCTCGACACGAGTTTTTCCGCGCCGCCGCCGCCGCACGCCACGCGCCGCGCGCCGGCGTTCACGCTGATTGAACTGCTGGTCGTCATCGCCATCATCGGCATTGTATCCGCGATGCTGCTGCCCGCGCTCGCCCGCGCCAAGGTTGCGGCGCAACGCGCCGATTGCCTGGGCAACCTCCGCCAGCTCGGCCTGGCCACGCAGCTCTACTGGGACGACAACGCCGGGAAATCCTTTCGCTACAACCTCGGCCCGACCAACAACGGCACGCTGTATTGGTTTGGTTGGATTGACGACACCCAACCCGAAGGCCTGCGACCCTTTGATTTATCCACGGGCGTTTTGCATCCGTATCTGCACGGCAGCGACGTCCGGCTTTGCGCCTCACCCGCGTGGCGCTCGGCGCAATTCAAGCTCAAGGGCACCGGCGCCATTTTCAGCTACGGCTGCAACGCGTATGTTTTTGGCGGGCCGGGCCACGCGCCGGTGCCGGCTGCCAAAATTTCCCGGCCGAGCGACACCGCGCTGCTGGCGGATACCGCGCAGGTCAACACCTTTCAGGCACCCGCCTCGGTTAGCAATCCGATGTTTGAGGAATGGTATTACTTCGATTACAGCCCGCTGGCGAACGTCCATTTCCGCCACGCGCTAAAAGCGAATGTGGCCTTTGCCGACGGCCATGTGGATTTGGAGAAACCGGTCGCCGGCTCGCTCGATCTGCGGCTGCCCGCGCAAAGCATCGGCCGGCTGCGGACCGAAATCCTGTCCGTTCCGTAAAACCGGCGGGGGGCTGGCGGAACCTGATTTCTTAATTTCAGTCTCGTTACCCCGCCGCCGGCGAATTAAATTAAGCCCGGATGATTTTTCGCGCGCGCCAATTTGAATTCCGTTTTCCACGGCCGGCGCTGGTCATGGGCGTTGTCAACATCACGCCGGATTCTTTTTCGGACGGCGGGAAATTTCTGGAGGCGGATGCCGCCGTGGCGCACGCGCTGGAACTCGTGGCCCAAGGTTCGGAAATCCTGGACATCGGCGGCGAATCCACGCGGCCAAACGCCGAGCCGGTCAGTGAAGGGGAAGAACTGCGCCGGGTCATTCCGGTCATCACCAAGCTGGCAGAAATTCTCAGTCCCGCCGACCCGCACGTCAGCCCGGCCCGGCTTCCCGTGCTGCTTTCGATTGACACGATGAAGCCCGCCGTCGCGCGGGCCGCTTTGCAGGCGGGCGCGAGCATCGTCAATGATGTCGCGGCCCATCGCACCGACGATGCGATGTGGAAAATTGTCGCCGAATTCCACGCGGGCTACGTCTGCATGCACGCACCAGGTAGTGGGACAGGCAGCTTGCCGGTCGAGTTGCACCCTCCAACTGGACCGGCTGGAAACCTGTCCCACGATAAAAACATCGTCCGCGAAGTCCGTGAGTTTTTTTTGGAACGACTGGATAAATTAAACGCGTGCGGCATCGCCTCCGACCAGATTGTGTTCGACCCGGGCATCGGCTTCGGCAAGACGCTGGAACAGAATTTGTCATTGCTCGCGGGCCTGCGGAGTTTTACAAATTTACCGCGGCCGTTGCTGCTGGGGGTCTCGCGGAAATCGTTCCTCGGAAAAATATCCGGCGCGGCCGTGGGAAATCGGTTGCCCGCGTCGCTCGCTTGCGCGACTCTGGCGGTGGCCGCCGGCACCCGGATTATCCGCACCCACGACGGGGCAGAAACTTGGCAAGCCGTGCGGATGGCGGAAGCGATTTTACAACATGCGCATGTGGACTGACTTCGAAAAGGGCTGGCAACCCGCGGTGGAGATTTTCATCCTCGCGGTGCTGATCTATTTCGCCTTCAAGTTCGTGCGCGGCACGCGCGGCTGGCCCGTGGTCATTGGGTTTGTCGTGGTGCTGCTGGCGCTGGCGCTGGTAACGACGATTCTGGATTTGAAAGTGTTGCGCTGGATGCTCGGCAGCGCTTCCGTCTTCATTGCGCTCGGCGCGCTCGTCATTTTTCAGCCCGAACTGCGCCGGATGCTCGCGGAGCTGGGCAACCTGCCGCTCTTCGCCACCACGAGCGAGCAGCGCGAAAGCATTGAAATCATTATCCAAACCTGCGAGCGGCTGGCGGATGTGAAAATCGGCGCGCTCATCGCGATCGAACAATCCATCCAGTTGCAAGAGGCGGTCGAGGCCGGCATCAAAGTAGATTGCGATGTGACGGCGGAAATGCTCGAGGCGATTTTCTTTCCCAACAACGCGATTCACGACGGCGGCGTGATCATCAAGGGCGACCGCATCGCCTACGCCGCGTGTATTTTTCCGCTGACGCAGCGGGCGGATTTGAACAAGTCGCTCGGCACGCGCCATCGCGCGGCCATCGGTTTAAGCGAGGAGACGGATGCGGTCGTCGTGGTCGTGTCCGAGGAAACCGGCATGATATCGCACGCCTACAAAGGGCAGCTCACGCGCGGGGTTTCGCTGGAGGAATTGCGCGCGTTTCTGTCGCTGGTGATTTTGCGGCCGGCGCGCTCGAATAATTTTTTCCACTGGCTCCGCTCCAAGTTTGGCGAACGGCACCTGGCCGCCGGCCCGGCGGTCATCACCAAACGCGAACCGCGCCCGGCGCCGAAACCGGCGAACAAATAATTTTCCATGCTGCGCGAACTATTCATCAAAGACTTCGGCTGGAAATTTTTTTCGTTGCTGCTGGCCGCATTCATCTGGCTGACGGTGCATAAAATCATTGCCGAACCCAACGGCACGGTGACCATCAGTGACCTTCCGGTTTTCCTCGTCTCCTCGGCGGCGGATGTGCACCTTTATCGCGTCGCGCCCGGCACCGTTTCCGTGACCGTCGGCGGCTCACCCGATGCCCTTGCAACCTTGTCCGCGAGTCAAATCCGCGCCACGGTGAACTTCACGGAAACGGACACGACCAAGGACTCACGCCGGCAAGTGGATATTTCGGTGCCTTATGGAATTACGCTGCTCAAAGTAGATCCAGCCCAAGTCGGCGTGCTGATTCCGCCAGCCTCAATCAAACAACCATGACTCCCCACCAAAAAATCTTCGGCACGGACGGCGTGCGCGGAACCGCCAATCTCGAACCCGTCACCGCCGAAACCGCGTTGAAACTCGGCCGCGCCGCCGCGCATGTTTTCAAAAACCTCGAACGCCAGTCGCGCGGTCGCGGCAAGCACAAGATCGTCATCGGCAAAGACACGCGCCTGTCCGGCTACATGCTCGAAAACGCCATCTCCTCCGGCATTCTTTCAATGGGTGTGGACGTGCTGTTCATCGGGCCGCTGCCCACGCCGGGCGTGGCCTATGCGACGCGCAGTTTGCGCGCCGATGCGGGCATCGTCATCACCGCCTCGCACAATCCTTATACTGACAACGGCATCAAGTTTTTCCGCGCCGACGGCTACAAGCTCGACGACAAGATCGAGAGCGACATCGAAAACCTGGTCTTCACCGGCGACATCGAAAACGTCCGGCCCTCCGCCGATGAGATCGGCAAGGCCGTCCGCATTGACGACGCGCTGGGTCGCTACATCGAATTTGCCAAGTCCTCTTTTCCCAAGGGCCTCACGCTGGAAGGCCTCAAAATCGTGCTGGATTGCGGGCATGGCGCGGCTTACAAATCCTCGCCGTGCGTCCTGCGCGAACTGGGCGCGGAAGTCAGCGTTTTCAACCACCACCCCGACGGCAAGAACATCAATGAAGGCTGCGGCTCCATGCACCCGGAAGCCGTGTGCCAGCAAGTGGCCGCGTGCGGCGCGCACATCGGCATCGCGCACGACGGTGACGCCGACCGCGTCTTGCTCTGCGACGAAAAAGGCAATCTGATTGATGGCGACGACATCATGGCCATTGCCGCGCTGGAGATGCTGGCCGAGAAAACGCTCCTCAAAAAAACGTTGGTCAGCACGGTGATGAGCAATGCCGGCCTCGAAGCCGCCATCAAAAAGGCCGGCGGCAAAATGTTGCGCACCCCCGTCGGCGACAAAAACGTGATTGATGAAATGCTGCGCGAGGGTTTCAACTTTGGCGGCGAGCAGAGCGGGCATCTCATTTTTCGCGACTACAGCACGACCGGCGACGGCCTGATCGCCGCGCTGCAGGTGTTGCGGATCATGAAGGCGAAAGGCACGCCGCTCTCCCAGCTCACCCGCTGCTGGACGCGATTTCCGCAGCTCGTGACCAATGTGAAGGTGCGGGAGAAACGGCCGTTTGACCAGCTCGCCAGCGTGAACCTGCTCGTGGCCGAGGCGGAAAAGGCCTTGCGAACCCAGGGCGGCCGGGTGCTGCTGCGTTACTCCGGCACGGAGCCGAAGGTGCGGCTGCTGGTGGAAGGCCGCGACCCCAAAGCCCTGGCCGCGTGGTCCAAAAAAATCTGCGGCGCGATCCAGAAACAGATTGGCGTTTGAGCGCCGGCGGAACACCTTGCCGTATCCGGGGCGCCGCCATAAGTGGGGAAACACGGCGCATCCACAGGCACGATGGAGCGCGGCACCCAACCGCATGGTTCCGGGTTAGTTCACAAACTGCGGTTCAAACACCGGGCCGAGACCGTGTTTGCGCAACAGCTCGCAAAATTTTGCGAGGGCGCGTTTCTCGTCCTCGGCGAGGTGATAGTGAATGTGCCACTCAAAATAATCGCGGCGAAAATCTTCATCAAACTCCGGTCGGGTGGCGATGATCTGGTCGAGCGTCGCCATCCCAAAGCGTTTTGAACTGCGCAGTTCGACCCGCAGTTCACGATTCTCCACGCCGCGCCGCAGCGCCCAGACCGCATAAACAAAGGGTAGATTCGTCAACTCCCGCCACGCGGTGCCGAGATCAAAAATCGCGTGCGCATGGGGGGCGCGTTGAAATTCAATCGCAGCATCGCCGATCAACAGGACAAAATCTTTCTCGCTCGCGGCCGCGTAATTTTCCAGTGGCTTGAACTCCGGCTTCAAGCCGCGCTCGGCCAGCAGGACTTTCAGCAGGTTCACGCTGGTGAGGGATGCGGTGTCGCAGAAAACTTCCTGCGCTTCGGCCAGCGGTTTTTTGTGCGCAAGAAAAACGCTGTAAACTTCGCCGAGCGAGGCGATGGCCACACCGTCGAGGATGTCGTAGCGGTCGTGGAGCAGGACTTCGGTGACGCTGACGAGGGCGGCGTCGAGTTCGTCGCGGCGGAGCATTGCGGCCAGCCGGGCGGGCGTGGCGAAAGTGATTTCGTTCTCCATGCCACGCGTGAGCGGCACGGCGTTCAGATAAGACACCGAGCCGATGCGGAATTGGGTCTTGGTTTCCACTTACCCGGAGCGTAGTAAATTTCGGCGCGCGAAACCAGCCGGGAAAACTCAGTCGCCCAGACAAATGCCGAGCGAGCGCGTGGCATGGACGAAACCTTCATCCAGCGGCACCGTGCGCAACCGGCCGGTGGCTTCCGCGAGCGGCACGCTTTCCACAAATTTTCCGTTGTGCGCCACCATCCGGCCGAAGCGGCCTTCGGTGATCAGCTCCACGGCTTTCGCGCCGAACAGGGTGCAGAGCACGCGGTCCATGAACGTGGGGCTGCCGCCGCGTTGCAGATGGCCGAGCACCATCACGCGGGTTTCTTTGCCGGTGCGCTTCTCGACTTCCGCCGCGACGACGGCACCAATCCCGCCGAGCCGCGCCTCGCGGTTTTGCTGCTGGGCGCCGGCGGTGACATAATCGCCGCCCGCCGGTTTCGCGCCCTCGGCGGCGATGATGAGCGTAAAATGTTTACCCTTTTTCGCGCGTTCGGTGACGGCGGTGCAAATGGACTCGTAATGAAACGGAATTTCGGGAATCAAAATGACATCCGCCCCGCCGGCCAGTCCCGCGTAGAGCGCAATCCAGCCGGCATAGCGCCCCATCACTTCGAGCACCATCACGCGGTTGTGGCTTTCCGCCGTCGTGTGCAGGCGATCCAGCGCGTCGGTCGCACAGGCTACCGCCGAATCAAATCCGAACGTGATCGTGGTCGCGGCGAGATCGTTGTCAATCGTCTTGGGCACGCCGACGATGGGAATGCCCGCCTCGTGCATTTGTTGCGCGATGCTCAACGAGCCGTCGCCGCCGACGGAGACGAGCGCGGAGATGCCCAGATCCGCCATGCCTTGCTTGGTGGCGTCGAGCAATTCCTTCGGGAGCTGGCGCGTCTCGCCGTGGCCGGTCTTGGCGGAAAACTGGCCGCGATTGGCCGTGCCCAGAATCGTGCCGCCGCGCACCAGCAGGCCGTCGAGTGCCTTGTAATCGAGCACGCGATAATTCTGCGGTGCGAGCAGACCGTCAAAGCCGCCGATGATGCCGAGGGTTTCCCAGCCGCGTTTGGCGGCGGTTTTGGCGACCGAGCGAATCACGGCGTTCAAGCCGGGACAGTCGCCACCGCCGGTGACAATGCCGATTTTCATTTTGATTGGTAATCGGCAGAATTCCCCAAGGCTTGATCTTTTACCAGCGTTAATTCCAGTTCGCGTTCCAGCGGAGAATAATCCGGCCTGCGCCACCAGGGAAAATTAGCCAGCGCCGCCGTGGCCGGTGGACAATTTTTGTTTTGTATTTGGCAAAATAACAGGTGGCCGCCGCCGCCGTTCTTGAAACCATAAGGGCGAAAACAACGGATTACCGGGGCATCAACCGTCAAGGCCGCCCGTCCGTGGCGGCCGGCCCGGGGGCCAACCCACGGCAAACCAATCAACCTGCATTCCACTATGCTGCAATGGACAGAACAGTTCGCGACCGGGTCCAGCAATCTGGACTACCAACACCAGACGTTGATTGACACCCTCAACGATCTGGAAAAGCTGCTGGCGATCGCGAGTCCGACCCGGGAAGATTGCGAATTCATCGCGCACACGGTCGGTTTTCTGGAGCGCTATGCCGACAAGCATTTCAAGTGCGAGGAGCAATGCATGGAATTTTTCCGGTGTCCGACCCATGTGAAAAACAAGCAGGCGCACGGTGAATTCATGACATTTTTCCGCCAGTTTAAGGAACACAATCAAAGCCAGGGTTTCCCCCGGGAGCGGGTGGTGACGCTGCACGAAACCATCCACCAGTGGATCATGGATCATATCCTGCACGTTGACACCCAGCTCCGGCCGTGCATCAAAGGGTGACCTTTGCTCAGGAAGTCGCCTCGTTTTCAAATACGGCAGCTCCTTCGATACGCTTCTGAAGAAGTCACGCCGTCGCCAAATTATCTTCCAACACTTTCGAGTGCGCGGGATTTTCCGTGGCTTCGGCGGCGGGCGCGTTTTCCAGAACTTTGATCGGCTCGTAAAAGGTATTCCGTTGCACGGGCGTCCGGCCGGTTTCGCGAATGGCTTTGATCATGTCGGCTTCGGTCTGCAACTGCGGCGAGGTCGCGCCGGCCATGTGGAAGATGTGTTCCTCGATGATCGTGCCGTGGAGGTCGTCTGCGCCGTAGCTCAACGCCACTTGCGCGAGCTTCATGCCGAGGCCGACCCAATACGCCGTGAGGTGCGGAAAATTGTCGAGGTAGATGCGGCTGACGGCAATCGTGCGCAGCGAATCGAAGCCGGTCGGCGGCGTCGTGACGGGGATGTCGTTGTTCTCCGGCTGATACGCGAGCGGAATCAGCGCGGTGAAGCCGTGCGTCTCGTCCTGCAACGCGCGCAATTGCCGCAAATGATCCACGCGGTCGGCCAGGCTCTCGACGTGGCCGTAAAGCATGGTGCAGGTGCTGCGACCGCCGAGCTTGTGCCATTGGCGATGCACGTCCAGATATTCCTCGGCGGATTCCTTGCCCTTGGCAATGGCGCTGCGGACTTCCTTGCGGAAAATCTCCGCGCCGCCGCCGGTAAGCGAATCCAGACCGGCGGCTTTCAATTCCGTGAGCGTTTCCACGACGGATTTCTTGGCGAGCCAGGCGAGATGGAGAATTTCAATCGCGGTGAAACATTTCAATTGGAGGCGAGCATCCAGCGCCTTCAACGCCTTCAGCATATCCGTGTAATAGCTGAACGGCAGCGACGGATGCAATCCGCCGACGATGTGTAGCTCCGTGATGCCGAGTTTCAACGCCGCGCGCGCCTTGGCGACAATTTCCTCGATTGAAAGCTGGAAGCCATCGGCGTCGCGCTTCTTCTTGGCGAACGAGCAGAACTGGCAGGAGAGGATGCAGTAGTTCGAGTAGTTGATGTAGCGGTTGATGATGTAGCTGGCGCGGTTGCCCACTTGGCGTTGCCGCACGAAATCGGCGATGGCCCCGAGGGCATTCAAGTCTTTGGTCTCAAACAGCCGCAGGGCATCGGCCTCGGAAATGCGTGTGCCCGCCACGACTTTCTCGTAAAGATCGCGGAGTTCGCTGCGTTGAATGAAAAAATTCACACCTGAGCATGACTGAAATCAGCGCTTTTGGCAAATTTACGGTGGAAAACAAATCTGGCCGCCAACCGTAATCCGGGTTTGTATATCTTTAGATTTTCTGCAACTTTTCGCGGCTCGGTTTGTTGAAACTAAACCAGAATGGCCTTTAGCTCTGTCAAAAATCTCGTGGCGTCCGTCGCGGAAGCGTCGCCGGCGCAGTTCGAGGATTGGCGCAAGTCGTGGCGCACGGCGGCGGACAGCGGTTCCACCGAACCGTTGCTCACGTTCGTCGCGCGCGAACGCGGCGTGGCCGAAGACGTCTTTCTCCAGCGGCTCGCGGCCGCGCTCGGCTGGCCGTATCTCGAACTCGCCAAGCTCACGGTGGATAACGAGGCGCGCAACAAAATTTCCACCAAGATCGCCTTCCAATTTTTCGTCCTACCGGTCGCGATCAATGATGGTGTTTTGCTGGTGGCCGCGAGCGATCCGTTCGATGCGGCAATGATGAACGCCGTGCAATTCAACGCGCGGATGCCGGTGACGTTCGCGCTCGCGGCAAAAACTGAAATCGAGAAGGCGCTCAAGAAATATTACGGCGTCGGCGCCGAAACGCTCGATGAAATGGGTGAAGGCGAGCCGATGGAACTGGACCTCGCCTACGACAAGGAAATCACCGAAGGCGACCAGGAGGCGAGCGTCATCAAGTTCGTCAACCAGATCATCTGGGAAGCGTTCAAGGACCGCGCGACGGACATTCATTTTGAGCCGCAGGAAGACGAGTTGCGCATCCGCAACCGCATTGACGGCATCCTGCACCAGATTCCGCTGCCGCCGCAGTTGAAGCGCTTTCAGGCCTCGCTCATTTCGCGCATCAAGGTGATGAGCGGGATGAACATTTCGGAAAAACGCCTGCCGCAGGACGGCCGCATCAACGTCCGCATCAAGGGCGAGGAAATTGACATCCGCGTTTCCACCGTGCCCACGGTGTATGGCGAAAGCGTTTCGCTCCGCTTGCTCACGCGCGGGAAAATATTCCTGAGTCTGGACAAACTGGGGTTTTCCAAGATGGAGGAAAACGCCATCCGCGACATCATCATCAAGCCGCACGGCATTTTCCTCGTCACCGGCCCGACCGGCTCCGGCAAATCCACGTCGCTCTACGCTTTTCTCAGTTCCATCAACTCGGTGCAAAAACGCATCATCACGGTGGAGGAACCGGTCGAATACGAACTCAAGGGCATCAATCAAATTGCGGTGCGGCCGGAAATCGGGCTGACCTTCGCGATGGGGCTGCGCCACATTTTGCGGCAGGATCCGAACGTCATCATGGTCGGGGAAATTCGCGACTTGGAAACGGCCGAGATCGCCATCCGCGCGTCGCTCACCGGCCACTTGGTTTTCTCCACGCTGCACACGAACGACGCGCCGAGCGCGTTCACCCGCTTGATTGACATGGGCATTGAGCCGTTTCTTGTGGCGTCCTCCGTCGAAGCGGTGCAGGCGCAGCGCCTCGTCCGCACGATTTGTCCGCACTGCAAAACGGAGCAGAAGGTGGATCGCGATTATCTGCGCAAAATCAGTTTCCCCGAAGCCGACATCGAGACGGCGAAATTCTGGCACGGCAAGGGCTGCGAACAATGCCGCCAGTTCGGCTATCAGGGCCGGAAAGGCATTTACGAGTTGCTCCTCGTTTCGGAAAGCCTGCGTCCACTCATCATGAACCGCGCGTCGGCCACCACGATTGCGCAGCGCGCCATCGAGGCCGGCATGAGAACACTCCGCACCGACGGCTGGAACAAGGTGAAAGCCGGCGAGACGACCATCGAAGAAGTGCTGCGCGTCACGCAGGCCGAGGAAATGTTGGAAACGCTGGGCGAGGCCAAGAAGGGCGGTTCCAAATAATTTATGATTTCCGCCGCGCGCATCACGCATCACCTTTCACGCTTCATTTTTTAACATGGCCCGCTGGCATTCATGCAATCTTCTGCACGTCGCTCCCGACGCCAAACGCCTCTGGCAGTTTGACGCCAAGGGCGGCGGTTTTGTGCTGGGCCGCGAGCAGCGTGTGCCGCACACGGAACCGTTGCCGGGCAAATACGTCGCCAAATCGTGGACCTCGCTCTGGCAACCGAAACTGAACGTCGCCTGGCTGCCGCCGGAAAATGTCTTTCTGCGCATCGTCGAACTGCCGGCCAGCAACCCGGAGGAAATGTTCGCGATGGCCGAGTTGCAGTTGGAAAAAATTTCGCCGCTGCCGGTCGCGCAAATCGTCTGGACGATGCACGTTCTGCCCGCGCCCAAGAGCGTTGCGCCAGTGGAAGGTGCGCCCGCCCCGTTGCAGACGGTCATCATGGTCATTGTCGAACGGGCGGCGGTGGAGGCGTATCTTGGCCAGCTCGAAGCCCAGAATTTTCTCGCCGACCGGCTCGAAGTGCCGCTGCTCGACCAGCTCGCCGCCGTGAATGCGACCGAAGCCAGCGCATGGGTTTTTCCGCTCCATGCGAGCGGCATGAACACGGCGCTGGTGGCCTGGTGGCTTGGCGGCGCGTGGCGAAGTTTGAGTTTGGTCACGCTGCCGGCGGCGGGCAACCGCGCGGCGGATCTAAAAACCCAGCTCTCGTTGCTCGCGTGGGCGGGTGAACTCGAAGGCTGGCTGACCGCGCAGCCGAAATGGCATCTGGTGGCCGACGCGGTGACGGCGGCGGAATGGGAAAACGCCTTGCGCGCGGGGCTCGACGAACCGTTGAAAGTCAGCGCACCGCTGACGCCCGTGGAACTGGCGGCCCGCACGGCCCAGCGCGCGGCCACGACGGTGGCCCCGGCGAATCTGTTGCCGCCCGAATTCGCGACGCGGTATCACCAGCAGTTGGTTGACCGGTTGTGGCTTCGCGGTCTCGCGGCCGTGGGAGTTTTCTACGCGCTGATGGTGGCGATTTATTTTTGCGCCGTCGGCGTGCTTGGCTATAAGACGCACAACGTCGAGCAGGTGGTCGCGGGGCTGGGCGGCAGCTACACGAATGCGCTGCAACTCAAGGCGCGCTACGACGTGCTGAGCGAGCGGCAACAGTTGAAATACGCCGCGCTGGACTGCTGGCAATTGGCGGCCCAAACCCTGCCGGATGGCATTTCGCTCCAGCGGTTCAGTTTTGGCAGCGGGAAAAAAATCACCTTGAGCGGTATCTGCGCGCCAGAGCAGATCAAATTGATCACGGATCCCGACAAATTTTATGACAGCGTGCGCAAGGCCAAACAGCCCAATGGCCAGTTCATGTTCAATCAGACTGTCGAAAGTGCTGACCAAATAAGTATTCGCCAGGCCCTCACGCAGATGAATTGGAGTTTTGGCGTGCAACTGCAACATGTCGAGTCGGAGCCTTGATGAAAAAGTATTTTGCCCAACTGCGTCCGCTGGAACGCCGCCTGGTGATCGGCGTCCTGGTGGTCGTGTTTCTGGTGTTAAACGCGGTGTTCATCTGGCCACACAGTTCCGACTGGACAAAATTGAAGTTCCGGCTGACGGAGGCGAACGACAAATTAAAGCTTTACCAGACCATGGTGGCACAGACACCCGCTTTAGAGGCGCAAGTGAAAAAATTTGCGAGCCAGGGTGAATCGGTGGCACCGGAAGACCAGGCGATCAATTTCACACGCACCATCATGAACCAGTCGCTTGCCAGCGGCGTGCAATCGCAGGGCCCCGGGCGGCAGTTCACGCGCACGAATGATCTCTTCTTTGTCGAGCAGATTGACACCATTGACGTGCTCGCCACGGAGCCGCAGTTGGTGGATTTTCTCTACAAACTCGGCTCTGGCGCTTCCATGGTCCGCGCGCGGGACATGGACCTGCAGCCCGACCAGCCGCGCCAACGACTTTCCGCCCACATTACGCTCGTGGCGAGTTTCCAGAAAGGCACCCCCGCCGGCAAAGCCGCGAATCCGTCAACCGCAAAGGCCAAATGAAAACCATCTCATTCGTCATCCTCCTCATTTTTTCCGTGCTCCAACTCGCCGCGCAACCGTCAGGCACGCCGCCCGCCGCGACGCCGCCCGCGAAGCGGCCGCCGACCCTGCGGAACCGGCCGCTTAGCGAGTTGCTCACCAACTTGCCGGCCACCCAGCCGCGCGCTCCGCAGGCGGTGACCAGCACGCCGGACGGCGCGGGCGCGGCCGCCACTGCGCCAGGAGCCAGCCCCTTCGCCGCTCCCGCCGCCACGTCCGCCGCACCGGAAGGCGCGCCGGCGGCCAAGGCGCCTGCCGAGGAAACCGTCGAGGCCGGCTTCATTAATTTTCAAGGCGTGGAACTGAATGCCGTGCTCAAGATTTACGCAAAATTTGTCGGGCGCACCTTGATTCGCGGCACGTTGCCGGATGCAAAAATTATTTTGGAAACGGAAACGCGGCTGACCCGGAGCGAGGTCATCCAGGCCTTGCAGGCGGTGCTGGCGCTCAACGGCATTTCCGTGATTCCGGTGGGCGACAAATTTGTGAAGGTGGTGCCGTCCGATCAGGCGAATGCGGCCGGGGCCGAGATTGACCATTCCGGCGCGACGAACCTGCCGGTCATGGGTTCCTACGTCACGCACATCACCCAGTTGAGATTTGTGAAGCCGAGCCTGATGATGCCGCTCATCACGCCGTTTTCCAAATTGCAGAATTCCATTTTTGCGATTGATGACAACGGCATTCTCGTCATCCGCGACTACGCGGAAAACGTGAAGCGCATGTTGGAGATGATCGCGCAGATTGATGTGAGCGTGCCGGCGGAATACACCAACGAAGTGATCCCGATCCGGTATGCGAAGGTGAGCGAAATCGCCTCGGCGTTGAACAGCTTGGGCGGCAGCGGCGGCGGCGCGTCGGTGAGCATCGGCAGCGGCACCAGCGGTTCGACCATCAGCGGTTTCGGCAATCGCGGCAGCGGCGGCGGTATGGGTTCGATGGGCGGCGGCATGGGTTCAATGGGCGGCGGCATGGGTTCAATGGGCGGCATGAACAGCAGTGGCTTTGGCGGCAACAACAGCGGCGCGGGCGGCGCGTTTGGCAGCCGCACCGGCATCTCGGGCGGCGGCGCGGCGAATCCGAATGGCACGCCGACCGGCGGCTCGACCTTCGCGCAGCGCTTGAACAACATCATCAACCGGGCATCCAGTCCGACCGGTGGCCCCGGCGGCGGTGGTAGTCAGGATCAGATTCAACTCTTCGGGCAGACGAAAATCATCCCCAACGAGAGCAGCAGTTCCCTGCTGATTTACGCCACGCGGCAGGATCTGGAAGTGATCAAAGGCATCATCAGCAAATTGGACGTGCCGCTCGCGCAGGTGCTCATCGAAGCCGTCATCATGGATGTGACGCTGGGCAACACGTTTAATTTCGGCGTTTCCGCCGCCCAAAAACCGCAGAACTACAACTCCGGGACGCCGATCAATGGCGCGGGCGGTTACAATAACGGCTCGTTCCTGGATTTGATCCAGACCTTTGCGACGAATGGCAGCCTCACGGGCGTCATTGCCAATGGCACCACCAACGGCGCCTTTGGCAACAATTTATCTTCGGGCGGTGCCAGTTGGTTTGGTAACATTGGCCCGAATTGGGATGTGGCCGTGCAGGCGGCGCAGTCTGACTCCCACGCCAGCATCATTCAACGCCCGCGCATCCAGACCTCGCAGGCCAAGCCCGCGCAGTTCTTCGTCGGTGAAACCCGGCCTTACGTCACCAGCACTTATGCCGGCTACAGCGGCGGCTATGGCGGCTCATCCTATTCGCAGTTGTCCGTCGGCGTGGAACTCGACGTGACCCCGTTCATCAATCCCGACGGTCTGGTCGTCATGGAGATTCAGCAGGAAATTGATGACTTCGCGGGCTCCACCCATATTGACAACGTGGGCGATATTCCGAACACCGTTAAGCGCACGATCAATGCCGAGATCGCCGTCCGCGATCGCGATACCGTCATGCTCGGCGGCTTCATCAAATCCGACAAAGAACACAAGCAGTCCGGCGTGCCCTTGCTCATGGATATTCCGCTGCTCGGCAACCTGTTCAAATCCCGCAGCGATGTCAAAAACCGGAATGAATTGATCGTGCTGATCCGGCCCACCGTTTTGCTGACGCCTGAACTCGCGGCGAAGCACACCATCAAGGAAGAACAGCGCCTGCCCGGCGTTTCCGCCGCCGCCGCCGAAGACGCCGAATACGAACGCAAGCTGATTGATGCGCAGCGCAAACGCGAACAAAAGAAGTTCAACAAAACGAAACAATACGACGGCTTCTTCAATCCGGAACCGGATGCGGTCGAAACCAACCGCGTTCCTGCCGAATCCGTCGCCACCCCGGCTGACGCTCCGATCGCCACTCCGGTGGCGACCCCGGCTCCCAGCCAGCCGCTGACGGAAAAAGAAGCGCAGGAAAGAAGCCGCGCCGCGCTGGAGCAGAGATTGAAGGAACTGGATTCGCCCGGCACGCGGTGAACATGCTGCAAGGAGCCGTTAGCAACTGAAGCGGCTGGCCGGGCAGAGGGGCGCGCAAATTGCAATTTGCGGATTGAACCGACGCGCGGTTTTTGCGAACTTCCCACGCGATTAAACCGACCACTGCCAATCCGTCAATGACCGAAATCAAATCCAACGCGGACGTGGAGCCGTGCCTTTCGGCGGTGATGCCGGTTTATAACGAGGCGGCCACCGTGGCGGAAGTCATCGCCGTGGTGCTGGCGCAGCGGCCCGTGGAGCAACTCGTGATCGTGGACGATGCGTCGAAAGACGGCACCTGGGAGAAATTGCAGGCGGCCACGCACGGCAATCCCCGCGTGAAGCTCGTGCGGCATGCCGTGAATCAAGGCAAGGGCGCGGCGTTGCGCACCGGCATCGCGCACGCCACCGCGCCCATCGTCATCATTCAGGACGCCGATTTGGAATACGACCCGACGGAATATTTCCGGCTGCTGATCCCGATCTTGTCCGGCAAGGCCGACGTGGTGTTTGGCTCGCGCTTCATTGGGGCCGGCGCGCATCGCGTTTTGTATTACTGGCACTCGGTGGGCAACAACGTGCTCACCACGTTTTCCAACATGGCCACGGATTTGAACCTCACGGACATGGAAACCTGCTACAAAGTTTTCCGGCGCGAGATCATCCAGCAAATCAAAATCGAGGAAAACCGTTTCGGCTTCGAGCCGGAGATCACCGCCAAAGTCGCGCGCCTGAAGGTGCGCATTTACGAGGTGGCGATTTCGTATTATGGCCGCACCTATGCGGAAGGCAAAAAAATTGGCTGGCGCGACGGTTTCCGGGCGCTGTGGTGCATCTTCAAATATAATATTTTTTGAAGCTCGGCATCGCACTTCTCTGGCTCTGCGCCTGGCTGAACTTCACCGGCTGGGCGCTGTCCGCCCTGCATCAACTCAACGCGGTGGGCTACGCGGTGTCCTTGCTGCTATTCTCCGCCGGCTGCTCGTTTTGGAAGCCGGCGGCGGGCTTTGAAATATTCCCCCGGCCGTTCCGCAGGAATTTTTTCCGCCGTTTCCGGCGGCCGCTGCCGGCGTTGTTTTTGCTGGTGACGGTGCTGGTCTTTCTCGGCGGCGCGCTCTATGCCCCGGGCAATTTTGACGCGTTGACTTACCGTCTGCCGCGCATGTTGAGCTGGCTCGCGGCCGGCCATTGGTGCTGGATTCCCACGATCAACGACCGGATGAATTATTCCGGTCTGGCGTGGGAATGGATCGCCCTGCCGTTCTTTGCGCTGGGCCGATCGGATCGCGGCCTGTTTTTGATCAATGCCATCGGTTTCCTCTTCCTGCCGGGCCTGCTGTTTTCCATTTTCCGGCAGGTCGGCGTGGCGCGGCGCGTAGCGTGGACCTGGATGTGGCTGCTGCCACTCGCCTACGGTTATGTGACCCAGGCGGGGAGCATCGGGAATGATTTGCTGGGCACCTTGTTTTGTCTTGCCTCGGTTTTCTTTGGGCTGCGGGCGCGGCGTTCGGGAAATGTTGGCGAGGTCTGGCTGGCCCTCCTGGCTGCGGCGCTCATGACCGGCGTCAAACTGTCCAATCTGCCGCTGGCATTGCCGTGCCTCGTCGCGGTCTGGCCGGCGCTGGGACAACTGCGGAAACATTGGTTGGGCAGCCTCGCGGTGGCGGGGCTGGCCGTGGTGATTTCCGCCGTGCCGCTCATGGCCGTGAACTACCTCAACACCGGCAGTTGGAATGGCGACCCCCGAAACACCTACCAATTTCAGATCGCGAATCCGGTGGCGGGCGTGCTGGGGAATGGTTTCCTGATGGCGGAACAATCCTTCACGCCGCCCCTGCTGCCCGGGGCCGACCGGCTCAACCACCGGCTCACCCAACTGCTCCCCGAGCCACTCCAAAAGCAATTTGTCCATCTGGGTTCCAATAAACTGAACGAGATGCCGGTTGAAGAAGGAGCCGGACTCGGCCTGGGGGTCACGCTGCCGTTGGTGCTGGTCTTGGGCGCGGCCCTCGCAGGTTTCGGTCGGGCCGGGGCAACTAAAAGCGGCGGCGCACTCCTGCCGCCGCTCGCGCTCGCCGCCGGGATTTCGCTGCTGTGCTATATGGCCAAAATGGGATCGGAAGCCGGTCCCCGGCTGATGCTGCCGTATTATCCGCTGGCCCTCCTGCCGCTCTGGCGGCTTCCCGCGCAAGCGTTTTTGCTGCGCCGACGGGCGTGGCGGGTGTTTCTGGTCTTGCTCGCGCTGGGGGTTTTGCCGGTGCTGATATTATCCGTGTCGCGTCCGCTGTGGCCGGCCCAAGCCATTTCGAAAAAGCTGGCGCAGGCCCATCCAGCCAACGCGCTGCTGCAACGGCTCGCCACCACTTACGAAACCTATGCGTATCGCAATGATTTTCTCGCGCCCATCCGCGTCGGCCTGCCGGCGGACGCCGGCGAAATCGGCTTCATCGCCGGCGACAACGACACGGACTATTCCCTCTGGCACCCCTTGGGCCAGCGCCGCGTCAAATACTTGCGGGCGGACCTCCGCCATTTTCTGGCGCAACCAAACACCTGCGAGTGGGTGGTGATCAAAGAGAACGTCTGGCCGGCCATCAGCCCGGTGCCGTTGGCCGCCTGGGCGGCGGCACATCACGCCACCATCGAACTCACGCTGCCGATCACCGAGTTGGTGTCGTGGGGGCCGGAAAAGTGGTGCCTGCTGCATTTCGAAACACCGGCGGGCGCAATTTCCACCGCCAGCCCTTAAAAATTTCGTGCCCGCAGCCAAGCTTGCGGGGCTGGCCGGCGCTGAGCCGCCACAAAAATCGCAAAAATATTTTACGGCTTGAAAGTGGCTGCCGTTTTCCTGCGGGTGAACCACCGTGGTTGGTCCGAACGCCATCAAAGCCTGTCATTGTTGGTTTGCCGAAGGCGGTGGTTTCCGCCAGACTGGGCACATGTCCGCGTCCGTGGAAATTGCCAGTCGCCTCCTCTCGCCCTTTGCCGGCGTGGTCAACCGCGCGCGCCTGGGATTTCCCCGCGCTTTTTTTCAGGGCACCGGCCTCCCCGGCGATGACCTGATGTGCAGCACCGTGTTCCGCGAATTGAAAAAACGCGGCCCGCGCAGCCTCGTCGCCGCCACGCCGCACCCCGCCCTCTTTGAACACAACCCCGATGTGGATAAAATCATCGGCCATGCGAACCCGCGCCGGAACCACTGGTCGCGGCTCGGCCTGCCGCTCGTGCCGCTCACTTACACCACCTACGATCCGTTGACCGATGCCGACCAACCGCCCGACGAACATGTGCTGGCCAAAATGTGCCGGCTCGCGGGGCTCAAAGGCAAAGTGGAATTGCGCCCCTATCTCTTCCTGACCCGGCCGGAATTTGAGGCCGGAAAAATCGGCGCCGACCAGGTGGTGATCCAGTCCAGCGGTCTGGCCGCCGCCAATGCGATGCGCAACAAGGAATGGTATCCGCAACGGTTTCAGGAAGTCTGCACCGAACTCCGCTCCGACCTCACCGTCGTGCAACTCGGATCCGCGAGCGATCCGCGCCTCGAAGGCGCGGTGGATTTGCGCGGCAAGACCACGCTGCGCCAGTCCGCCGCCATCCTCGCCAACTCGCTGGCGTTCGTCGGCCTGGTTGGTTTTATGATGCACCTGGCGCGCGCCGTGGATTGCCGCAGTGTCATTCTCTACGGCGGCCGCGAAAAACCGGCGCAGACCGGCTACGTCGCCAACAAGAATCTTTACAGCCAGGTCCGCTGCGCGCCGTGCTGGCTGCGGAATCCCTGCGATTTCGACCGCAAGTGCATGGACATGCTCACCGCCCCGCAGGTCGTCGCCGCCACCGCCGAGCAGATCGGCCGCTACGGCTCGTTCCTGGAAGTGCAGACGGCCGAGCTTTGATTTTTCTAATTGAAACCAGCGCGACCCATCAAACCCGTTGTGCTCCTTCGGCCGCCGCCTCATTCGCGTTCTGGTTTTGGAACCGGGACTATATTCCAGATGGAATTGAATTCGGATTGCGGCGGGCAGGGCGGGTGGCTTATCTTGGCGGAGTTAACGAACTGAACTGACCATGACGAATCCCGGCGCCGCCATCAAAATGCTGATCACTTATGCGATCATCATTCCGCTGGCCATCTTTGTCGGCTACATCATGACAGATGTCGCGGGCCATGCAGACTATTCCAACCTCGGGATGGTCGGCTTGGTCATCGCGGTGATCCTCTCGCCAGTTTTCATCAAGTGGCATTACCCCATCATGGTGTTCGGCCTGGCGTTTCCCGCGTATTTGTTTTTCCTCGTGGGCAACCCGCCCTGCTGGCAGGTGGTGGTGATCTTGAGCCTCGGCATCGCCATTGTGGAGCGGACGATGAACCGTGAAAAGCGGTTCCTGAGCGTGCCGAGCATGACGTGGCCCCTGCTGTTCATCGTGGCGGTAATCGTCCTCACGGCGTGGCTGACCGGCGGTTTCGGTTTGCACTCGTTGGGTGGGTCATCCGGCGGGGGCAAAAAATATATCACGGCCCTGCTCGGGGTCGCCGGCTACTTTGCCCTCTCCAGCCGGCGGATTCCCCGGGAACATGTGAAGTTTTATGTTGGTTTGTATTTCCTCTCCGCGTTGCCGTCGTTCGTCAGCGATTTATTCCCGTTCCTGCCTTCGCCGCTCAACTACATCAACCTGCTGTTCCCCCCGAACTATATTTCGAATGTGGACATGGCGGTGGGCGTCTCCCGGCTGGGATCCATGTCTGCCACGTTGGTGGCGATCGTCTTTTTTCTGCTGGCCCGACACGGATTGCGCGGGGTGTTTTTCACCCCCAACGTCTTTCGCGCCGTCGGGCTGATTTTGATGCTGGGGCTGTCCACGCTCGGCGGTTTCCGCAGCACCCTCCTCACCAATCTGCTCATTTTGGTGATGTTGTTCTTTCTGGAGGGACTGCACCGGACCCGGCTGCTGCCGGCGGCGATCATGGGGCTAGCCCTGATGGCTGCGGTGCTGGTGCCGCTGGCCAGCCATCTGCCTTTTACCGTCCAGCGCTCCCTCACGATTCTGCCGCTGGATTTGGATCCTCAAGCCCGCTTGGATGCGGAAGGCTCATCCGAATGGCGGCGGAATATGTGGCGGGATCTCTGGCCCAAAGTCCCCGATTACTTGTTGTTGGGGAAAGGATATTTGCTGAAGAGCGATGACTTCGAAATGATGGGGTCCACGGCGCTCTCCACCGGCTACGCTGCCCAGATCGATCAGAGTAGCGTAGGGTTGGCGGCCTCCGGCGATTACCACAGCGGCCCGCTCTCCACCCTGATTCCATTCGGCATCTGGGGCGGTCTGGCGTTCCTTTGGGTCACCTTGGCGGGCCTGCGCATTTTGTATCGCAACTGGAAATACGGCGACCCGGAACTCAAAACCATCAACGCTTTCTTGCTGGCGTGGTATCTCCAGCGCTACCTCACGTTTTTCTTCATCTTCGGTGGCTTTGAAATGGACCTCGGCCTGTTTGCCCGCACGGTGGGCTTTAGCGTCGCGCTGAACGGCGGGCTGCGCGGGCCGGTGCGCGCGCCGGTCGAGCCGGTGAGCTTCAAAGCGCCAGCCCGACTGCAGCGGCAACCCCAGCCTGCCTGAGGCCACCGTGAAACCCCGGCTGCTCGTTCTCGAACTGTGGGGCCTCGGCGACTTGGTGATTGCCACGCCGTTCCTGCGGGCCGCGTCCGAAAAATTTGCGGTCACCCTGCTCGCCAAGCCCTTTGCCCAAGAACTGCGCCCGCGTCTCTGGCCCACCGTCACGGTCGTTCCGTTCATCGCCCCATGGACCGCGTTCCATAGCAAGTATCATCTGTGGCGCTGGCCGTGGCGGGGGCTGTTCCGCCTGCGCCGCCAGCTCGCCACCGAGAACTATTCCACCGGCATCTCCGCGCGCTGGGATCCGCGCGACCATGCACTCATGCAGTTCGCCGGGGTTCGTGAACGTTATGGCATCCCGCGGGTGAACAGCGCCGTTTTTCTGACCCACCCGCTGCCCCGGCCGGATGTCCTCGCCCACCATTACGACCACTGGCGCACCGCCGGACGCGCCCTCGGATTGGATTTGCCCACGCGGGAAAAAATCAATCCCCCGGCCCGCGCGTCATCCAATCGGGTGTTGCTCCACAGCGGCGCCCGGCTGCCGGCCCGCGTCTGGCCGCTGGAAAACTTCCAGAAAATTGCCGCCCGCCTGCGCGCCAACCGAGTGGCCGTGGACATTGCGTGCGATCCCGACCAGCTCGCGTGGTGGCAAGGCCACGGCGAAGACGCCCGCAGTCCCCGTTCCGTTGCGGAGTTGCTGACCATCATTGATCAATCCGGCGTCTTCATCGGCAACTGCTCCGGGCCTGGCCATCTCGCGGCGATTTGCGGTGTGCCCACCTTCACGGTCTATGGCCCATCGCTGCACGAATGGTTTGTGCCGCTGCATCCGGCGGCGGAAATTTTTGAAGGCAAAGCGTGCCCTTACAAACCGTGTGCCGATTACTGC
>CAINLR010000060.1 GCA_903850425.1 uncultured Verrucomicrobia subdivision 3 bacterium
CGCTGGTCAGCCAGTGGTTGACAGCTTCACGCTTAAAGGTTTGGTCAAACTTCTGGCGGGTCTTAACGGTGTTCTGGTTATTGGTTTTAATCATTTGATTGTCTACCCAATTTACCGTCCGTCAAATCGAAGCAGCCCCAACGGGAAAGGCCTGGCGGAGGAGTGAGCGCCCCCTGAGATTGAACCGGTTTTGAATATTCAAGCTGATGAAAGCGCCTGTGTTTACAGGCGCTTTTTGCATTTCCAACCCTGCCACATTGAATTTTTTACGGTCTATAGCCGCGCGTGATGGCTCGGCTGAAAGCCGCGCGCGGAAAAATAACCGACCTAAAAAAGATCATGAACGCCAATTCAACGAAGGCACGTTTGAGTGCGAGCCGCACGAGCCAACCGGAACATCCGCCCGCCACAACGCTCCCTCCCGGTGATCTCGGCGTCGAGCCTTACATCAACAAAAAGGAGGTCGCGCGGCGTTTGGGTCGGACCCCTCGCGGCGTGGACAAGATGATGCAGCGCGGCCAAATCCCCTATTACAAGTTTGGGTATCGCGTGGCTTATCGCTGGAGCGAAATCCAAAACCACTTTGCCGAAACGTGCCGTGTGTTACGCGGGTGAAAACTGAAACCAAGCACCACTGAATTTATGGAAACGAATCAACCAACCAAAATTGACAGCAAAAACTTCCGCGTGGGCATTACACCGGGCGAAACCGGCGGCGTGGCGACGTGCATCCATGACGTGTTTGCCTGCCAAGCGATGCCGCCGACGGCGGCCGGACTGCTGGCATACCTGCGGGCGCTGAAGCAATCGGCGGATTTGGCCGGCCTTCAGCCATTGTGTCGGTTGGAGCAAACTGAACGGCTCCGGTTTCAGGATGCGGAGCGCTTCGGAGTTGTTCTCGGGGTGCTCCAGGCCTTGGATTTCCGCATTGAACTGGTGCGGCCGGCCGATTGGGAAGCGCCCCTGCGCGGCAATGCGGCCCCCTCGACATGGACGACCCGCAGCCCGCCATCACCGTGATGATGCCGGACGAAGATTGACCACCCACAACGCCGCGCGTGACAGGCGCGGCTCTTTTCCATGAATCAAGACCTGATGTTTTTTGAAGCCGAAGCCATCGCCGCCGAGGCAGCGAAATGCGACGCGCAACGCGCCGCCGAGCAGCACGAGCGCGAAGCGAAGGCAGCGGCGAAAGTATTGTTGCAAGCCGCCCGCGATAAAATCAAAGCCGAGAAGCAGGCGAAAACCGAGGACTGGAGGCGCAAAACTTCACAGGCCCGAACCTACCGCACACCCGACGAACACGCCATGTGCGGCATCCGTTGGTATTGCCGCAGCCAGAAAGACCGTGACACCGGTTGTTATTGGCACAACTGCCACAAATGCGGCCAGCCGTTAATTTACACCAGCGACCCACACGCCAAGCCGCAGGTTTGCAAAGCGGACACCCCTTGATGGCCGAAAAATTTTTCGCGGCTTCGCCTCGTGCCTCATCTCGCCGCGAAAAATTTAATTTCCCAGGAATCATCCCGCCTCAATCGCCGGCAGGCTGCGGCGAATAGTGTTCGCGTGCGCTCAATAGATACGAACGCGCCAACCCATTCACGGTTTCCATTGGCGAATGCGGTTGGGCGCGTGCGCGGTGCCTGACGCTCACCATCGTCGCTGCGCTCCTCGGACGGGCCGCTTCACTGGTTCGCGAAGGTCACTCACGCGGCCCTTTCGCTGCGTGTGCAGCGATTCGCCCGGACAGCGGCAGAAACCGGAGACATCAGTCTGCCAGCCCACCGCGCCGACAATGCTCGCCGCGATTTGCCTTGGATCATTCATGGTGGCTGTGCGCAAGCACTCGCGGATCAGTCATGGGGTGGCACCCTGGCCAGTGGCGCGGCCACCGGCTTCGCCTTCGCGCAGCGCTGGCACGTCACCTCGCCCAGGTCCATCTGCCAGTGCCGGCGCTTGCGGCTTTTACCCACCCCGCACTGCGCCGCCCCGCCGTTCAGCCGATGCACCCGGCCACCATCAAATAACGTTGCGTTCATATGCTTGATTCGTGTTCATGCGCGTCATTCGCGTCTAAAATTCCAGTTCCGGTGCCGCATAGTTTTTAACGGCGGTGAGGAAATCAGCCGGCCGGCGGATGATTTCGCTCGCCGCCTTCGACGGGATGTAGAACACGTCCGGCGCTTGCCAGCGGAACTGGATGTAATCCAGCACCATTTTTTCCACGCGCGCCTCGCCGCCGAGCAGCCGGTGCAGATGTTCCACCACCGGCACCGGCAGCCGGGGTAGCACCCGCGTCTCGCGGGTGGTTTCCGGTGTCCCGCCGGAAACATGTTCAACCACCGGATGACATTCGGTATTCATCAGCGTTTCAGTTTTTCCAATGGTGGCCGTCCGCACGGACCATGAACCGCTGGAAGCGGCGTTGCTTTTCCCGCTGGCAATGCGCGCAGGCTTGCCGAATCGTCCAGCGATGGACGACGCCGAGCAGTCGGAACCACAGCTTGTCGAGTTTGCGAAGCATGGTGTTTCTCCTTTTACGCGGTCAGCACCATCGTGTCGGCGGTGACATTCACCACGGTTTGCGCCGGGTTGTAATCGTTCTCGATATTCCACAACTCGCGCGCCGCCATGAACGCCCGCAGGCCCGATTCCATTTCCGCCTCCGTCCAGACGTGTTCCACGGGCATTTCCGGCGTGACCGAATTGACGATGAGGTTGATGCTGGTGGCGCGGACACCGAGCGCGGCCCGATACGCCGCGAGCTGGTAACACCACGTCGAATACGGCTTCGGTTTCGCCTGTTTCCCGGTGGCCGTGCGCAAGCACTTTTGCGTTTTCAGATCCACGAGGCACAGCCCGTGAACCTTGTGCTCAATCAGCAAATCCGCCGTGCCGGCATAGCCAAACAGATTGGAAACCGCGCGCTGCTCCGTCCAGTGGCAGGCAACTACTGTAGTGTTCTGTAAATGAGGGGTCATAACGGTGATGTGGCGACTTGGGCCGCCCGGGCTTTGGAAATCTTGGCCAGAATTTCCTCACCCTTCTTGCGCCAGACGTATCGCTTGGGCGCCAGATTTCGCTCCGCCAAGTAG
>CAINLR010000061.1 GCA_903850425.1 uncultured Verrucomicrobia subdivision 3 bacterium
ACTGCTGGTCCAGCGGTTGCGGCAGGCTTGGCCGCCGGTGAAAATCATCTTCCGGGGTGACTCGGGCTTTTGCCGTTGGCGAATGTTGCGTTGGTGCGAACAGCACGACGTCCATTACCTCGTGGGCCTGGCGCAGAACCCGCCAGCCCGCCCAAGGCGATAACGGGAACCAGATCAGCGGCGGCATGGTCCAAAAGGGTTTGCAATTCTTTCGGACGATAAAAATCCGTGTCTGCTGCCTCGACGATTTCGCGCGCCATGCCGTCGGCTTCAAACAGGCGATGATTCACCGGCAAATAATCTTTGCGGGTCGCCCATTTGAGAAACATTTTTACGGTGTTGCGCCGGTCGTTCCGGCTTTTGGCACCAAGGGCACTATGCGATTTGGTGTAAGCGTCCAGATGTTCCTTGCCCAATTCAGAAACCGCCGTGCCGGTGAATGTGCGGGCGAATTCCCGCAACCATGACGCGACGTGGCTTGCATAGAGCGGAGACATTTGCGACCGCTTGCCGTCCTGCGCTTCGCTCTTGTGCTTCCGGCCTTCGATAAACTCCTCGACGGCTTCCTTGATGTCTTTGCGCTGAATGGCAATTTCCGTGCGCAAATAGCCCTCCACGGCTTCGGCCAATGCCTTGCCGCGCAGTTTGTCCACGGCCTCGGCAAAGCCTGACACCGCAGCGAGCAACGAGAATTGGCGTCCGCTGGTCTGGCGCAAGGTTTCGAGCCGCTGAAACGCGGCCACCGCGTCGCGCGACTGGTCGGCGTTAAGCGCGGCAGCCTGCGAGCCGTCGGCGATCTCGCGGATTTTGGCCTCGGCCTCGTCTTTGGCTTCCTGATACGTCTTGAAATGGCGAACGCGCCGTTTGCCCGCAACGTAGTAGGCAATGCGGTAAAATGGGTAATTTGGCTTCCGGCCGTAGATGGTGGCCTCAATTCGCCGATAGCGGATGATTTTTGGGAATCTCACATTCAGCCTATCGGAATCCGCCGCTTTTTGTGCGGGAACTGTGCGGGCATTTGACAAAACCCCAATTTCATTGGAGAAATTGGCTCCGCTGGAATGGGTCGAAACCGAAACTTTTGGAATCTAACCATGACCATGGCAGTGCCATTTTCAAGGTGGGGAGCCAAACCGTTTGTGACGATTCCAATTATATTCCCACCTGACGCACGGATCAATGCAGAGTCCCTTGCCCCGCCCGAAAAGAAAAGCCCACCGTCGCATCCGTTTCAGCTGGCACGTCTTTGGAAACAGCAGATCGCCGACGATTTAAAACTGAATCAGGCCCGTATTGCGGCCCGTGAAGGGCTGTCTCGCGCCCGTGTCACACAGATCATGAATTTACTTCGATTGCCTGAACATGTGCAATCTGACCTTCTAAACCCGCCACCACCGTTGCAAATTCATTCATTCAGTGAACGACATTTGCGCAAGTTGCTTTCAATTAAGGAGGAGGTGGTCCAGCTGCGTGATTGGCTGGAATTGTTGCAAAAACTCAAGAAAGCCAGTGGTGAATGAGCCAAGATTTGGCCCACGGAACCGCGCAATTATCAATAAATAGCCGGTTTTTTACCGACATGGCTTGGTCCGTTAGTTCCAATCCTTGGGATTTGGGCCATATATATGTGGCCAATATTAAGAATAGCTTCAATTAGACCACAAATCGTGCCTTTAATATATAAAAGGACGTCCTTATCAAAGCCGTTCAGATTATTTTGAGTTAATGAGACGAATTACCTCTTGGCCGCCCTCGTTCCCGAGCGAAAGATGACCTCAGCGAGCCCCGACACGATGCTTACTTTAATAGTTCTAAGATTGATCGATGTTGGCAAAAATGTCCTGATTCTAGAGTGAAGTGATATGGACACCTGCCTCGCCAAGGACTCAAGCAATCCAAGTTGTCACTTTTTTTGCTGGGCTGGACCCTACAAGTTACCGGGTCTGGGTATTTTTTGGGACGCACTTCGGATGTTTTGGTTATAGTTCTGATTCGGCGCTTTTTAATGGGCATAATAATCGGCATTCCGGCCATCCACATAAAACAATCAGCTCAACCAAAAATCTTGGCCGAACTTCTCCCGCGAGCTAATGAAAGCCCGTTTCCAGATTGCCATCAAGAAAATATGGCGCTTAAAAAATACTGTCGTAAAAACGCGTCACCTGCCAAGAAGGACCTCGGCTCCAGCAATGAGGTGATTTTGGAAATACTTCGATAGGCTAGGCAGCTTCATTTTTTCCAAAGGTTAAGGACATGCACCATGGCAATTGATTCGCATTGTCGGGTTGAGAAACAACTCTTCCAATTATGATGAACGGATTTTCATCAATGATCCCGTTCCAAAGGATTTTAAGCCGTGAGATTTTTCAGCCGCAAATGATAACGCTGGGGTGAAGACCCCATATCGGTGGCCGGAGTGGGCGAACATAATTGTGGCCATGAGTTATCAAAGCGTTAATCCCGCCACCGGTAAGGTCGTTAAAAAATTCAAGGAAATCACCAATAAGCAACTGGAGACATCGCTGAAAACGGCTGCGACCTGTTTCGACACTTGGCGCTTTAAAACTTTTACCGAGCGCGCGATTGTGGTCGCCAAAGCTGCGGCTATTTTACGGGCGCGGGTGGATGATTTCGCCAAGCCGGTGACGCTGGAAATGGGTAAGCTCATCGCCGAGTCGCGCGGTGAGGTGGAATTGAGTGCAGACATTCTCGATTACTATGCCAAGAACGCGGAGAGCTTTCTCGCACCGCAGACGCTCAAACCGAATTCGGGCGAGGCCGTGATTGAATGCACACCGTTCGGTGTGCTCTTCGGCGTCCAGCCGTGGAATTTTCCCTATTATCAGCTCGCACGTTTTGCCGCGCCGAATTTGATGGCGGGCAATGTCGTGATGGTGAAACACGCGGGTTGCGTGCCGCAATGTGCCATCGCCTTTGAAAAGCTTTGGCTGGAAGCGGGCGCACCCGCCGGGGCCTACACCAATCTGATAATTTCCTACGATCAGGTGAACCGCGTAATTGACGATCCCCGGATAAAGGGCGTTGCCTTAACCGGCAGTGTGGATGCCGGGAAAAATGTCGCGGCACGAGCGGGACAAAACCTTAAAAAATCCACTATGGAGCTCGGCGGCAGCGATGCGTTCATCGTGCTGGAGGACGCCGATTTGGAGAAGACCGTGAAGTGGGCGGTCTGGGCGAAGATGAACAACATGGGCCAGTGCTGCGTTGCCGGCAAACGATTCATCGTCGTCGATTCGTTGGCCGACAAGTTTCTAGAAAAGTTTCAAGCAGCGCTCGCGGCCTTCAAACCGGGCGACCCGATGGATTGGGCAACCAACTTGGGACCGCTGTCAACAGAAGCGGCATTGGTTCAATTGCTGGGACAAATCAAACGCGCCGTCAGCAAAGGTGCCAAGCTGGTGATGGGCGGCGAACGGATCGATCGTCCAGGCTCTTACATGGAGACGACGATCTTGACGAACATCAAGCCCAGCAACCCCGCCTACCGCGAAGAATTCTTTGGACCGGTCGCACTGTTCTTCCGCGTCAAGGACGAGGATGAAGCCGTGGCGCTGGCGAATGACTCCGAGTTTGGTTTGGGTGGCTCGGTGTTCACGGCGGATGTTGCGCGCGGCAAGCGTGTGGCCAGCCGCATTGACACCGGCATGGTGTTCATTAACCACCCGACTTGGACGGCGTCTGACTTGCCGTTCGGTGGCATCAAGAATTCCGGTTACGGCCGCGAACTTTCGAGCTTGGGCATCCAGGAATTCGTGAACAAAAAATTGGTGCGCGTCAGTTCCATTGACGCGCCGGCCTGACCGTGATTTCCCCAACCCTTTGACAAAATCATTTCCATGACAATAAAAAGAAAAAAATCCAAAGCCACTGAAAAGCCAGTTTGGTTTATCACCGGCTGTTCGACTGGCTTTGGGCGTGAACTGGCCACCCAGGCGCTCGCGCGCGGCTTTCGCGTGGTCGTAACGGCCCGTAAACCGAAGCAGGTAGAAGCGTTGGCCTCCCTTGGTGAGGCTTTGGTGCTCAAGCTCGATGTCACGGATCAAGGCCAGATTAACGCGGCCATCAAAGCTGCCGAGAAAAAGTTTGGTGGCATTGACGTGCTCGTGAACAACGCAGGTATCGGCTATTTCGCTGCGATCGAAGAGGGCGAAGAGAAAGAGGTGCGCCGGATGTTCGAGATCAATGTGTTCGGCATGAGCCGGATGATTCAAGCGGTGTTGCCGGGAATGCGCCAACGGCGTAAAGGATGCATCATCAATGTCTCTTCATTGGCCGGACTGCGTTCTGCACCGGCGCTCGGATTTTACAACGCCACGAAATTTGCAGTTGAAGGTTTGTCCGGTGCGCTTTTGCAGGAAGTCGAACCCCTGGGCGTCAAAGTCATCGTCGTTGAACCGAGTGGCTTCCGCACCGATTGGGCTGGGAGATCGGCGAACGAAAGCAAAAAGCAAATTCCCGCTTACGCGAAAACGGCCGGCGCGTGGCGCCGTGAAATTCGCGCTGATTCAGGCAGGCAACCGGGCGACCCCGTGCGTGCGGTGCAAGCCCTCATCACTGCGGTGGAGTCGCCGAAGCCGCCGCGTCATCTTTTGCTGGGCAACGATGCATACGAAGGGGCCATGGCCAAGCTTGAAGAGTTGCGCAAGGATTTCTCAGCCGTGGAAAAGATTGCGCGGGGTGCTGACTTCCCGAAAAAAGAATCCAAAAAGTAAAACAAACCAAAAAAAACACATTCAAGACCATGAAACGCTCCACCCTCTCACTTGTCATCGCCGCGCTTGCGCTCGGCTCTCTTACGTCCGCCAAGGCCGCCGTCGAAACCTACAACATTGACCCCGTGCATACCTGGGTCGGATTCTCCATCGCGCATTTCTTCACCAAGGTGCCGGGTTATTTCAGCAAGGTAAAAGGAACCATCGTGGTGGACCGTGATCACCTTGAAAAGAGCACGGTCGAAGCCGTTATCGAAGTGGCCAGCATCACCACAAACACGAAGATGCGGGATGATGATTTACGCTCCACGAATTTCTTTGCCGCCACCCAATTTCCTTCCATGACCTTCAAGAGCGAGTCATGGAAAAACACTGGTGACAACACCTACGCTGTCACCGGAACGCTTACGATGAAGAATGTCGCGAAGGAAGTTGTGCTCAAGGTCAAGTCGCTGGGTTTCGGTCCTGGCATGAATGGTGCCGCCATTTCTGGTTGGGAAGCCACGCTGACACTCGACCGGCGAGATTTCGATATCACGGCGGATCAAGGTGCCGTCGGCAACAACGTGGATGTGCTCATCAATGTTGAAGCCGACTTGGGTAAACCAGCACCGGCGAAGCCGTGAGCATCAAATGCTTTTGCCATGCTAACAATCGCCTGACTTAAAGAAATTCCATGAAAAAGAAAATGAAAGCCGCGGTCGTGGTCGAATTCGGAAAGCCGTTGGAATTACAGGAATGGGATATTCCCACTCCAGGACCTGGACAAATTCTCGTGAAGACCGAGGCCTGCGGCGTCTGTCACACGGATGTTCACGCCTGGCATGGCGACTGGCCGGTGAAGCCGACTCCCCCTTTCATTCCAGGCCACGAGGGCATCGGCCCGGTGGTCGCCGTCGGCATGGGTGTTACGATCGTAAAGGTTGGCGACCGCGTTGGCGTGCCCTGGCTCTATTCGGCGTGTGGACATTGTGAGTATTGTTTGTCGGCTTGGGAAACCGTTTGTGCCGATGCGCAATTTGGCGGCTACACCAAGAACGGCGGTTTTGCGGAATACATTTTGGCTGATCCAAATTACGTCGCGCACATACCTGCCGGCCTAAAATCGACGGAAGCCGCACCGATTATCTGCGCCGGGATCACCACCTATAAAGGGATCAAGGAAACCGGAGCGAGACCTGGTCAATGGATTGCCATTTCCGGCATCGGTGGCCTCGGTCATCTGGCCATTCAATATGCGAAGGTCATGGGATTGCGTGTCTGCGCGATTGATGTCGATGACGGTAAGCTTGCCCACGCCAAACGGCTCGGTGCCGATCTTATCGTCAATGCCAAAACCAGCGATCCGATCGCTGCGGTGAAAGATGGAACCGGCGGCGGCGCGCATGGCGTCCTGATCACCGCCCCATCGCTCGGCGCCTTCAAACAAGGTGTGGGCATGACCCGCAAGCATGGGACGTGCGTGCTGAATGGCTTGCCACCCGGCGAATTTCCGACGCCGCTATTCGATGTGGTGGCGAACTGCATCACCATCCGTGGGTCCTTCGTCGGCACACGCAAGGATATGGCCGAAGCGCTCGCCTTCGCGGCTGAGGGTGGTGCGGTCGGCGAAGTCATTGAATCACGCGCGAAAGAATTCAAAGTGGGCGATACCGTAACCTCCAACTTCGGCTGGCGGGAATATTTCATCGCCTCGCCAAAAGACCTGCATCCGGTCAGCCGCGAGCATCAACCGCTCTCCGTTTATCTTGGTGCGCTCGGCATGACAGGCATGACCGCGTGGTCTGGATTAAATCTCGTGGACGTCAAAGAAGGCGACGTCATTTATATTTCAGGAGCTGCCGGTGCCGTCGGGAACGTGGCCGGCCAACTGGCGAAATTACGCGGCTGCAAAGTCATTGGATCGGCCGGGTCCATGGAGAAGGTGAAATTTCTGCGTGAGGACTGCGGCTTTGACATCGCCTTCGATTACAAGACCGGCCCGGTGATGGAACAATTGAAAGTTGAGGCTCCAGACGGGATTGATGTGTATTTCGACAATGTCGGTGGCGAAGCGCTGGAAGCCGCGCTTTCGATGTTGCGCGTGCATGGCCGGATTATCGCCTGTGGCGGGATCTCCGGTTACAACGAGGAAAAGCCGCGCCCCGGCCCATCGAATCTATTTAACATCACGACCAAGCGATTGACGATGCGCGGGCTGATTGTTCGCGATTGGCTGGATCGTCAGGGTGAATTTGAAAAGGAAGTGGGCGGCTATTTACAATCGGGAAAATTGAAGAACAAAGAGACAGTGGTGGTCGGACTCGATCAGGCGGAAGAGGCCTTCATCGGTCTTTTCAAAGGGCAAAACGTCGGGAAGATGGTCGTGAAACTGGCGTGAAACAATTTTCCAAAAACACTCCGTTGAAGAAAAAGAACTTTCCTTTGTCCGAAGTCTATCGCCTGCTGGAACCCGGCCCGGTCGTGCTGCTTAGCACCGTTCGCGCCGGCCGGCCGAATGTCATGCCCATGTCGTGGCACCTGATGATGGAATTCACGCCACCGCTCGTGGGTTGCGTGGTCAGCAATGGGAACTACTCTTTTGCCAGCCTCAAAAAGTCCCGCGAGTGTGTGATCAACATCCCGACCGTGGAACTGGCAAAAACCGTGGTGGCTTGCGGCAATACTTCGGGCGAAAGCGTGGATAAATTCAAAACCTTTGGCCTCACTGCCATGCCCGCCAAGTGCGTCAAGGCCCCGCTCATCGCCGAATGTTATGCCAGCTTGGAATGCAAGGTCGTTGACGTAAAGTTGGTCACGAAATACAACTTCTTCATCCTGGAAGTCGTCCAAGCCTGGATTGATCCAACGCTAAAAAAGCCGCGAACGATTCATCATCAGGGCGAAGGCGAATTCATGCTGCCGGGTCGGACAATTCATTTGCCTTCGCCAAAAACTTCGCTCGGCAGAAAATTATAGGCGCTATATGAGCGACGTTGTTCTCGAAATCAAAAACCTGACCCGCCGTTTCGGTGCGTTCACGGCGGTGGATGCGCTGACGCTTTCAGTCAACGCCGGTGAAGTCTTCGGCCTGCTCGGCTCCAACGGGGCGGGCAAGACCACCACGATCAAGATGCTCACCACGCTGCTGCCGCCCACGTCGGGCGAGGCGCGCGTTGCTGGTTTCTCAATCACTACCCAGGCGGTCGGCGTGCGGCGTGCGATCGGCTATGTGCCACAGGCGGTGTCCGTGGACGGTTCGCTTACCGGTTATGAGAATTTGCTCATCTTCGCCAAACTTTACGACTTGCCGCACCGCGACCAGCAGGCGCGCATCGCCGAGGCATTGGAATTCATGAACCTCACCGCCGACGCGAAACGGTTGGTGGGCGAATATTCCGGCGGCATGGTGCGTCGCCTGGAAATCGCGCAGTCCACGCTGCACCGGCCCAAGGTGCTTTTTCTCGATGAGCCGACGGTTGGGCTGGACCCGATTGCGCGTGATGCGGTGTGGAAGCATCTGATTGATATGCGCGCCAACTACGGCACGACGCTGTTTTTCACCACTCATTATCTGGAAGAGGCGGAGGCCCATTGCGACCGCATCGCGATCATGCACCAGGGCAAGCTGGATGCGCTGGGCACTTGCAAGGAACTGGAGGCCTCGCTGGGACCCGGTCATACGCTGAACGATGTCTTCACCCACTATGCTGGCAGCGCATTGGATACGGGTAATAATTTCCGCGCCGTTTCCGCCGAGCGCGCCACGGCTGAGCGTCTGGGTTGATTTATGACCGCTACTTTAATTTACCCGCTTACGTCCTTTGTCGAAAAGACCTTTGTCATCACTGAATTTGAGTTACGCAAACTGCGTCACGATTTCACGGAACTCATCACCCGCGCCCTGCAACCCGCGTTGTGGCTACTCATCTTCGGACAGGTGTTCGCACGCAGCGGGGCGATGCACACCGGGAAAATTCCATATCTGGATTTCATCGCTCCCGGCATCCTGGCGCAAAGTGTTTTGTTCGTGGCCATATTTTACGGCATCAATGTCATCTGGGAGCGTGACCTTGGCATTGTGCAGAAATTTCTCGCCAGCCCGACGCCGCGCGCGGCACTGGTGCTCGGCAAAGGCTTTTCCGCCGGCATCCGCACACTCTCGCAAGGAGTCATTGTTTACAGTCTCTCGCTGGTGCTCGGCGTGAAGCTGAATTGGAGTCCGCTCGCTCTGCTCAACGTCCTGATCATGGTCATCCTGGCAGCAACCCTGTTCTCGACGTTTTCGCTGGTCATCGCGTGCATTGTGAAAACGCGCGAACGTTTCATGGGGGTCGGCCAGGTGCTGACCATGCCGCTGTTCTTCGCCAGCAACGCAATTTATCCCACTGACATCATGCCCGGTTGGTTGAAGATGGTCTCGCATCTCAATCCGCTGACCTATGTCGTGGATGCGTTGCGCACCTGTATGTTAGCCGGCAGCACGAGCACCTTCGGTTTGAGTCTCGACTATGTGGTAATTCTGGTAACCACGACGGTTTTGGTTTTGGTTGGAGCGAGATTATATCCGCGTCTGGCGACTTAGAAAGCGAGTCACCCGGGAATTGAATTCACCACTGATTCACTTCGCCGGCTTTTCCAAATGCCCGCCGAAGCCGTAGCGCATGTCCCAACTCGCCCGGTATTTACACCGAGGAGCAGATCGCCGGATGGCAGAATGTCACCAAGGCGGTGCATCAGGTTGGCGGAAGGATTTTTCTACAGCTCTGGCACATGGGCCGGATTTCGCATCCGAGTTTCCAGGCGGACGGCGCATTGCCAGTCGCACCCAGCGCCATCGCACCGCGCTCCGGCCAGGTGCTTACGGAACGCGGAATGCAGCCTTACGTCACGCCAAGGGCGCTGGCCAAGGAGGAGTTGCCAGGCATCGTGATGCAATATGCCGTCGCGGCGGGCCACGCAAAAAAAGCCGGCTTCGACGGCGTGGAAATCCATAATGCCAATGGCTATTTGCTCGACCAGTTCCTCCGCGATGGCACAAATCAGCGCACGGATGAATATGGCGGGCCCGTTCGGAATCGCGCCCGGTTGACGCTGGAAGTGACCGAGGCCGTGACGCAGGTTTGGGGCGCTGATCGCGTGGGCATCCGCTTTTCACCGGGGGGCATCTTCAACGACATGCACGATTCTAATCCGCTGGAAACGTTCGGTCATGTGCTGCATGAGTTGAATCGATTCAAACTTGCCTACGCACATTTGATTGTGTCTACGGCTGACGACTTAAAGCATGGTGCGGTGCCGGTGCCGCTAGCCGCGCTGCGCAAAGAATTTCATGGGCCATTGATCATTGCGAATGGCTTCACATGCGCGACCGCGACGCAGGCTTTGGAGGAAGACATGGCTGATGCCGTGGCATTCGGGCGTTTGTTTATTGCGAATCCTGATTTGCCCGAGCGCTTTCGTTTGGACGCGCCGCTGAATGCTTTAGAGGAAGCGACTTTGTATGGCGGCGCGAAAAAAGGCTACACCGACTATCCTGCCATGGGGCCGCAACTCGTGGAAAGATGATGAACCTTCATGCCGAGGCCATTTTACCAAAACCGTTGAAGCGCGTTGGTGTCGCCGCCGACCACGGCGGTTTTGAATTGAAGGAATTTCTGGCTGGAAAATTGCGCGTAGCCGGATACTCAGTCACTGATTTTGGCGACCGCCAGTTGAAGACGGATGATGATTATCCGGATTTTATCATTCCCCTGGCTCGTGCGGTTGCCGCCGGGACGGTGGATCGAGGTGTCGGCATCTGTGGCAGTGGTGTCGGCGCTTCAATCGCCGCGAATAAAGTGGCAGGCGTTCGGGCCAGCCTGATTGACGAATCCTTTTCGGCGCATCAAGGCGTCGAAGATGATGATTTGAACATGATTTGTTTTGGCGGCCTGCTGGTCGGCCGTGCTCTGGCTTGGGAATTGACGCAGACGTTTCTCGCCGCGCGATTCAAAGGGGCGGAACGCTTTCGGCGTCGGCTGGCAAAAGTGGCGAAACTTGAAAATTCACCAACCGCGAAAACGCCATGAAAATCAGTCCGCTGGCCGGCCATGCGGCCTTTGCTGTGTTGGAACGCGCCCGCAATTTCATGCAGCAGAATGCGCTGCCTTTTGAAGTGGCGCTCGCCGCCACGCGCGCGGGAAATCTTTTCACCACCCATACAGCCGTGGCGGTCGGGTTTGACCGCTTTACTCCGGCGCTCATCGAACAATACCTTGGACACTACGCCACGGAGAGGCTCGGCATTTCGCTTCATGACTTTCTTGCCTTGGGCCGCCAGAATCCGAATAACCCGTCGGAGAGTTTCAACATGGCTTATCTGGCCTTGCGCGGCAGCGGTGCGGCGAATGGCGTAAGCCGCCTGCATGGTCAGGTAAGCCGGCAATTATTTTCACCGCTATTCCCGCACTGGCCAGTGGATGAAGTCCCCATCGGCCACGTCACAAATGGTGTTCATCACCCGACCTGGGATTCGGCCGCCGCCGACGAGCTTTGGACGAAAGCCTGCGGCAAAGACCGCTGGCTAGGCATGCAGGAAAATCAGGAACAACAGGGAATTCGCCGTGTCTCCGATGACAACATCTGGCAATTTCGCACGGCTTCGAGCAAGTGCCTCGTTGAATACGCGCGTGAGCGTCTAGCCCGGCACTATGCCGCCGCCGGGGCTTCGACCGAAACTATTGAGGAGGCGAAACATCTCTTTGATCCGAAAATATTAACCCTTGGGTTTGCACGACGTTTCGCCACTTACAAAAGACCGAATCTGCTGTTGCATGATCCAGAGCGACTGCTGCGTCTGCTGTCAAATACACAGCGACCCGTGCAACTGATGATCGCGGGCAAGGCGCATCCAGCGGACAAAGAAGGACAGGCACTGATCAAAGAATGGATTCAGTTCATTCGCCGACCGGAGGTTCGTCCGCACGCAATTTTTCTCAGCGATTATGACATGCAATTAACTGAGCGCTTGGTGCAAGGCGTGGACGTCTGGCTCAACACACCCAGGCGACCGTGGGAGGCTTGCGGCACGAGTGGCATGAAAGTGCTGGTCAATGGCGGCTTGAACCTTTCGGAATTGGATGGCTGGTGGGCCGAAGCCTATGTTCCCGATTTAGGCTGGGCGTTGGGCGACGGTAAAGAGCATGGCAATGATTCAAACTGGGATGCGGCCGAAGCCGAGGCGCTCTACGAGCGACTGGAGCGCGAGGTCATTCCTGAATTTTATACGCGCAACGCGAAAGGTATTCCCGTGGCTTGGGTCAAACGAATGCGCGAAAGCATGTCGCGGTTGACCCCGCACTTCGCCGCTGACCGCACCGTGCGCGAATACACCGAACAACATTATCTCCCGGCGGCAATCGCCTGCCAATCACGCGTTGCCAACAAAGGAATTGTCGGCAAGCAAATAGTGGACTGGCGACACAGCCTGGATCAGAAATGGGCTACGTTGCACTTCGGCTCAACCAAGATAGAAACCAAAGGCAAAAACCACATATTTGAGGTTCAAGTTGGTCTCCACGGCCTCGACCCGAAGGCGGTGCGGGTGGAACTTTATGCCGATGGCGTCAACAATGGCAGTCGAGTTCGTCAAGAGATGACAATCCTTCACCCACTGGCGGATGAAATTGGCAGCTTCATTTACAGCGCAACTGTATCTGCCGAACGCCCACTAACTGACTACACGGCGCGAGTTTTACCACATTATGACGGTATCGCCGTCCCGTTTGAAAATTCACGAATCCTATGGCAACGATAATAAATTAGCAGCAGGTAAAGATCCCATGACTACAGCTATTATGAAAACCCCCATTGAATACCTAATTGTCGCGGTGCCATTTCACGCTGACGCCGCCACCCATGACGAGTTGGCAAAAAAAGTGAACGAAAGGCTAGTCGCTGGCTGTGAACTGCTCGGCGCCCCATTCCTGAGTGAGGAGATGATGTATCAAGCGATGACCAAACCAAGCCTCCAGAATTCTCAACCACCCCCCCCATGAAAACAACCATCCCGATCAAAACCATGTTTGTGGACATCGGCGGCGTCCTGCTCACCAACGGTTGGGATCATCATGAGCGACAGCGGACGGCGAAGCACTTCAAGCTCAACTGGGCAGAAATGCAGGACCGTCATGAGCTGAACTTTGAAACCCACGAGCAGGATAAAATCTCTTTCCTGGATTATTTAGACCGGGTGGTCTTCTGGCAAAAACGCTCGTTCACACGGGCCGAGTTTCGGCAGTTCATGTTCGCACAGTCGAAACCTTTCATTGAGATGATTGAACTCGTTCGCCATTTGAAAGCAAAATACCAATTGAAAATTATCGTCGTCAGCAACGAAGCACGTGAAGTGAATGCGTATCGCATTCGCCGGTTCAAGCTGGCCGGGTTTGTGGATGCGTTTATTTCCTCATGCTTTGTCAATCTCCGCAAGCCCGACGCGGCCATTTTCCAACTTGCTTTGGACATTGCTCAGACACCGGCCCGGCAGATTGTTTATATCGACAACACTCCGCTGTTTGTTCAGATCGCGGAAGAGTTTGGGATGCGCGGCTTGCTGCACACAGATTGCCAATCCACTGCTGCAAAACTGGCCGCGTTCGGATTACGCCTTGACTAGGAATCATCCATGAAATCAACGAACGCACAAATCCTCACCATCAACGGCGGCTCGTCGAGCATCAAGTTCGCGCTGTATGCGGCGGTCAAACCGCTCAAGCGCGGGCTGTATGGAACCGTTGATCGCATCGGCTCAAGCGGGACGAATCTGACATTTCACGATGCTGATGGCAAACCACAGGTCAGTCGCAAACTCATCGCTGCTGATCATAAATCAGCCGCAAACTCACTTCTGGATTGGCTGGAAACCCAGCCGGATTTCGCGACGGTAAACGCCGTTGGACATCGTTTGGTTCACGGTATGAAGCATACTGAGCCGGAAATTGTCACGCCGGAATTATTGGCCGAACTGCATCGCATCAGTCCTTACGACCCGGACCATCTGCCCCGCGAGATTGAGTTGATCGAAGCCTTCCGCCAGCGTCATCCCAAGCTACCGCAGCTGGCGTGCTTTGACACCGCATTTCACCAGACCATGCCGCGCGTGGCCAAGTTGCTGCCGATTCCGCGACGCTTTGATGCCAAGGGAATTCAACGCTACGGCTTCCACGGCTTGTCCTATGCCTACCTCATGGAAGAGCTCCTGCGTCTCGGCGACCCGGCGGCGACCAAGGGCCGCGTGATCCTCGCCCATCTCGGCAATGGCGCCAGCCTAGCAGCTGTGCGCGATGGCAAAAGCATTGATACCAGCATGGGCTTTACGCCAACGGCAGGATTGGTGATGAGCACGCGCTCCGGCGATTTGGATCCCGGCCTCGCGCCGTATCTCGCGCGCACTGAGCAGATGACCACTCAACAATTTTACGACATGGTCAACCACAAGTCTGGGCTGCTCGGAGTTTCCGAAACCAGTTCTGACATGCGCGATTTGCTCGATCATGAAAAAGCCGACGTGCGCGCGGCGGAAGCCGTGGCGTTGTTTTGTTATCAGGCGAAAAAGTGGATCGGCTCGTTCGCCGCTGCATTGGGCGGTCTGGACACGCTCGTCTTTGCCGGCGGCATCGGTGAAAATGCGTCCATCGTTCGCGCCCGTATCTGTGAAGGGTTGGATTTCCTCGGCGTCGATATAAACGAAACGCGCAACGCTGAAAATGCCGCCGTAATTTCTACCGCCACCGCCCATGTCATCGTCCGCGTCATTCGCACGGATGAGGAACTCATGATTGCCCGCTCAACTTTGCGGTTTTGCCCGCAATAATAAGCGGATTTAGTCATTAATCCCGTAATGATTGTAGCCGAAGGTTTCACTCCTATACCCGGTCACAATGTCGGCGCGAAGTGTGAGGGGTTCTGCCGGCAAGCCCGCAATGAACGGATTGACGGTGACCGAGCATTTCTCCGTTAGCAGGCGTTGCGATACAAAAACCAGCACGTTTTGGGGAAGCTTGAATTTGGGTTGTGTGTTGGCTGGTTCCGCGACTTGAAAATCTGTGTTTGGTTTCATGCCCACCAAGTAAATCGGAATGCGTTGCAAGTGCTATGGGGTGTTCACCCCATTGTTCCAAGCTTCAAAAAGCGACAATTTTTAAGGTGGCGCAGTGTAAACATTGAAATAAAAGAAGTTAACCATGGAAAACAAAGCTCCCGTGACGCCTCAGGTCACAACGACGGCACCGAAAACTCCTGTTGCTACGCCTCCTGCCCCGACGATGCCACCGGCTGGTGAAAAATTAGCGACACCATCCCGGAAGAAATGGGTAACGGCTGGCGTCATCGTAGCGGTGGTGGTGATGGCGGCGGTGGTTTGGATAAAAATGAAACCCTCCGGGCCGGGCGCTGGTTTTGTCAGTGGCAATGGGCGAGTGGAAGCCACCGACATTGATATCGCTACCAAGCTGGCTGGCCGGGTGCTGAACATCATGGTGGACGAAGGTGATTTTGTGAAGGCCGGGCAGCCGCTGGCGCAAATGCAGGTGGATGTGCTCGACGCGCAGCGCGACGAGGCGCGTGCCCAGTCTGCGCAGGCCGTGACTGCCGTTGCCAGCGCCGAGGCGCAGGTGGCAGCTCGGAACAGCGACACCGCCTCCGCCCAAGCCGTCGTGGGTCAGCGCGCCAGCGAATTGGATGCGGCACAACGACGATTTTCCCGCACTCAATCCCTTTCCACGAACGGTGTGGCCACTCTGCAAGAACTCGACGATGACCGGGCGCGGGTGGAAGGCGCAGAGTCCGCCGTCACGGCGGCGCAAGCTCAGGTGTCCGCCGCGCAAGCTGCCACCAAGGCCGCACAGGCTGAAGTCGTCGGCGCTAATTCCGGAGTCACCGCAAGCAAGGCAACCATTGCCCGCGTCGAGGCCGACATCATTGACAGCCAGCTTAAGTCGCCGCGCGATGGCCGCGTGCAATATCGCGTCGCGCAGCCCGGCGAAGTTCTGGCAGCTGGCGGCAAGGTTTTAAACTTGGTTGATCTCAACGATGTCTATCTGACTTTTTTTCTACCCGAAACCGCCGTCGGCAAAGTGCCGTTGGGTAGCGAGGTGCGCGTCATCCTCGATGCCGCGCCGCAGTATGTGATTCCGGCCCAAGTTTCCTTTGTCGCCACGGTGGCGCAGTTCACCCCCAAGACGGTGGAAACGGCCACCGAACGACAGAAGTTAATGTTCCGGGTTAAGGCCCAGTTCAGTCGTGAACTGCTGAAAAAAAATTTAAAACTGGTGAAGACAGGTCTGCCCGGGGTGGCATGGCTCAAACTCGACGCGAAAGCACAGTGGCCGGCAAATCTGGCGATCAAGGTGCCGGAATGAAACCGGCACAGCCCAAACCCGCGCCCGTCGCCCGACTAAAAGATGTCAGTTTACGCTACGGTAAAACCGTGGCGTTGGTGGGTGTTACTCTCGACATTCCGCTAGGCTGCATGGTTGGGTTAATTGGTCCTGATGGCGTTGGTAAATCCAGTTTACTATCGCTGCTCGCCGGTGCCCGGTCAGTCCAGCAGGGAAAAGTTGAAGCGCTGGGCGGCGACATGGCCAGCACGCGGCACCGTGAAACGGTTTGTCCGCATATTGCCTATATGCCACAGGGTTTGGGCAAGAATCTGTATCCGACACTGTCGGTGGAGGAAAACTTGCAATTCTTCGGCCGACTGTTCGGTCACGATGCGGCTGAACGCCGGCGCCGCATTGACGACTTGTGCCGCAGCACGGGCTTGACGCCGTTTCTGACGCGGCCGGTCGGCAAACTGTCCGGAGGCATGAAGCAAAAATTGGGTTTGTGCTGCGCGTTGATTCACGACCCGGATTTACTGATTCTGGATGAGCCAACCACCGGCGTGGATCCCTTGGCGCGAGCGCAATTTTGGGATCTTATCCAACACATCCGCGACGAGCGCTCCGGCATGAGTGTGATTGTGGCCACCGCTTACATGGACGAAGCGCAGCGCTTTGACTGGCTGGTGGCAATGGCTGCCGGCAAGGTGCTGGCTACGGGCACGCCCGCCGAACTGCTCACTCAAACTCACACTGCTTCACTGGACGCGGCTTTCATCGCCCTGCTGCCCGAGGTCGAACGGCGCGGTCATCACGAGGTGACGATTCCGCCGCTCGCCGACGAAAGCAAAGCCCAGGTCGCCATCGAGGCCACGGACCTCACCATGCGCTTCGGCGATTTTGTCGCGGTGGATCACGTCAGCTTCCGCATTCAGCGCGGAGAAATCTTCGGATTCATCGGCTCCAACGGCTGCGGCAAATCCACCACGATGAAGATGCTGACCGGCCTGCTCCCCGCCAGCGAAGGCCGCGCCGCCTTGCTTGGCCACGAGGTCAACGCCAAGGACATCGCCACGCGCCGCCGCGTGGGCTACATGTCGCAATCGTTTTCGCTCTATTCGGAATTATCGGTCCATCAGAACCTCGTCCTGCACGCGCGTTTGTTTTCAGTTCCTAAAGCTGAAATCCCGGCGCGCGTGGACGAGATGGTTCAGCGTTTCGGTCTGGCCGACGTGCTCAATGCAATGCCCGATAACCTGCCGCTCGGCATTCGGCAGCGTCTGTCGCTTGCGGTGGCAATGGTTCATAAACCGGAGCTGTTGATCCTCGACGAACCGACCTCTGGGGTGGACCCCATTGCGCGCGACCGCATCTGGCAATTGATGATTGATCTTTCTCGCAACGATCAAGTCACGATCTTCGTCTCCACGCATTTCATGAACGAAGCCGGACGCTGCGATCGCATTTCGCTGATGAACGCCGGCAAAGTTCTGGTCACCGATGTGCCGGCGGCCTTGGTGCGTCAGCGCAAGGTTGACACTTTGGAGGAGGCTTTCATCAGCTATCTCAAAGACGCCAATGCGGATGGGGTGAAGGAAATGATTAAGGCCCCAAAGTCATCACCACCCGCCCCAACTGCCGCGGCGCCGCGCCGACAGCTATTCAGCTTCGCTCGCGCCTGGAGCTACAGCCAGCGCGAAACACTCGAATTGCGGCGTGACCCGGTGCGCGCCACGATGGCGCTGCTGGGAACGGCCATCCTGATGTTTGTGTTCGGTTACGGTATCAGCCTCGACGTGGAGAATTTGAAATACGCCGTGCTGGATCGCGATCAAACGGTGCTGAGCCAGAATTACGCGTTGAATTTGTCCGGGTCGCGATATTTCGTCGAACGCCCGCCACTCGCCGACTATGACGAACTCGACCGGCGGATGCGTAACGGCGAACTCTCGCTGGCTATCGAAATTCCGCCGCACTTCGCCCGTGACGTGGCCCGCGGTGACGCCGTGCAAATCGGTGCCTGGGTAGATGGGGCCATGCCGCGCCGCGCTGAAACGGTGCAAGGCTATGTGCAGGGGATGCACCAAGGCTGGCTTTTGGATGTGGCAAAGCGGCGGCTTGGGATCAATTCCAGCAGCCTAGCCACCATTGAGACGCGCTTTCGCTATAATCCCGACGTGAAGAGCCTGCCCGCGATGGTGCCAGCGGTCATTCCCATGCTTTTGTTGATGATTCCAGCGATGCTTACAGCACTTTCCGTCGTTCGCGAAAAGGAATTGGGTTCGATCATCAACCTCTATGTCACGCCGGTCACGCGCAGTGAATTCCTGCTCGGCAAGCAACTGCCTTACATCGTGCTCGCGATGTTCAATTTCGGGTTGCTGACACTGCTGGCGATCACCGTTTTCGACGTTCCGGTGAAGGGCAGTTTCCTCACCCTTACGACGGCGGCGCTGCTGTTTGTAATTTTCTCAACTGGCTTCGGCCTACTGGCGTCCACATTCACGCGCAGTCAGATTGCGGCGCTGTTCGTGACCATCATCGGCACCATGATTCCGGCCATTCAATTCGCCGGCATGTTGAACCCGGTTTCATCGCTGGAAGGTTTTGGTGCGTTTATCGGCCGCATTTATCCGGCCTCGCATTTTCTCACCATCAGTCGCGGGGTATTCAGCAAGGCGTTGGGTTTTTCCGGGCTGCAAGCTGAGTTCTGGCCGCTATTGCTGGCACTCCCGGTGATTCTGGGCGTTTCCATCGTGCTGCTCAAAAAACAGGAGACTTGATATGCCGATCCTCGCCAACATCTACCGGCTGGGCATCAAAGAGCTGTGGAGCCTAGCGCGTGACCCGATCATGCTGGGTTTGATCGTCTATACGTTCACGGTGTCCATCTACGTCGCGGCCACAGCGATGCCGGAAACACTGAACAAAGCGCCCATCGCGATCGTGGATGAAGATGGTTCACCGCTATCGGGGCGGATTGCTGCCGCCTTCTATCCGCCGCATTTTAAAACCCCGGCGATGATCTCTCTCGCGGATATGGATGCCGGCATGGACGCGGGTGATTATACTTTCGTGCTGGATATTCCGCCGGATTTTCAGCGCGACGTGCTGGCGGGGAAATCACCGGCGATCCAGCTCAACGTGGATGCCACGCGCATGAGCCAGGCATTCACCGGCAGCAGCTACGTCCAGCAAATGACCATGGGCGAAGTGACCGAGTTCATCCAACGCTATCGCGGCACCGCCGCGCTTCCAGTGGAACTGGCGATGCGCACCCGCTTCAATCCCAACTTGGAGGAATCTTGGTTCGGCTCATTGATGGAACTCATCAACAACGTGACCATGCTCTCCATCATCCTGACGGGCGCGGCGCTGATCCGCGAGCGCGAGCATGGCACCATCGAACATCTGCTGGTGATGCCGGTCACGCCTGCCGAAATCATGCTGGCCAAAGTTTGGGCCATGGGGCTGGTGGTGTTGCTGTCCGCCGGGATGGCGCTGATGTTCGTCATCCAAGGCTGGCTGCATGTGCCCATCGGTGGATCCATCGCCTTATTTCTCGCCGGTGCAGCGTTACACCTATTTGCGACGACTTCCATGGGGATTTTCATGGCCACGCTGGCGCGCTCGATGCCGCAATTCGGGATGCTCGCCGTGCTGATCCTGCTGCCGCTGCAACTGCTCTCGGGCAATTCCACACCCCGCGAGAGCATGCCGGTGTTTGTGCAAGACCTGATGCTGGCCGCACCCACCACACATTTTGTCGCGCTCGGTCAGGCAATTCTCTTTCGTGGAGGTGGCTTGAGTGTCGTCTGGCCGCAGTTTCTGGCTCTGGCCGCGATTGGCGGTGTTTTTTTCACCATCGCATTGAACCGGTTCCGAAAAACCATCAGTCAGATGGCCTGAATATGTTTTGCGTCGCCAGTCGCAGACATATCACACATTTGGCAAAGTAAAGAGCAGCATCTTTCGCTGGCCCAATTCCAGACCGGTCTGTCCGCATATTTTGTGGTGGGGTGTTCACCCCATAGCGAAGCCGGCATCGCCGCCACAATATCAAGGCAGGGCAACCGTGCCGAGACTAGTGAAATCGATCTTTTTCAATTCACTTTCCATCGCCAAGGCCAACCAAAAAAATTAAGCCCGAAAAAACTAGTATGTTGAGCAATCTTAAAACAATAAAGGGTTACAAACTTAACAGCCTTGATGGAGAAATTGGGAAGGTCAAAGAATTTTACTTTGATGACCGGCATTGGACTGTCCGCTATCTCGTCGCCGACACCGGCAACTGGCTTATCGGTCGGCAGGTGTTGATTTCCCCGTATGCCCTGATCGCCGTAAATCGCGACGCGCAAGACGTCGAAATTGATTTAACCAAAAAGCAGATTGAGGACAGTCCCTCGTTAAAAACCGACAAGCCCGTCTCCCGCCAATTTGAAGAGAAATATTATGGCTATTATCGGTGGCCAACGTATTGGCGAGGGCCAAACCCATGGGGAAGCTATGCCTTCATCATTCGTGACCGCGATAAATGGAATCTATCCAATGAGGATCAGAAGGAGTGGGATCATCATTTGCGCAGCTCACTCGCAGTAAATAGTTATCACATCCAAGCTGCGGATGGCGAGCTTGGCCAGATTGATGATTTTGTCTTGGATGACGAGACGTGGGCGATTCGCTATCTCATCGTCAATACGGGTAGCTGGTGGTCGGGGAAAAAGGTCCTGATTTCGACATCGTGGATCCAGCGGGTGAGTTGGAGCGATTCAAAAGTGTTCGTCGATCTTTCTCGCGAAAGCGTCAAGCAGTCCCCGGAATACACTGAGGATTCGCTACTGACCCGCGATTACGAAATCGGACTGCATCAACATTACAATCGCAAAGGCCACTGGTATGACCAATTGGTGGACGTGTAATTCTGATTCAATCCATCGCGCCCTTAAAGCCGGTTCAACCTTCTTGTGGTGCAACTCCAACAACCACGGAAATTAAATTATGAAAATCCAAGTCAACACCGATCACAACATCCACGGCCACGAAGCGACAATCGAAAGTATTGAAGCCACGGTGGAAAGCACGCTGGGCCACCTTGCTGAACATATCACGCGGGTGGAAGTTCATCTCAGCGATGAGAATGCCAAGAAAGGCGGCAGCACTGACAAGCGTTGCATGATGGAAGCGCGCCTCGAAAAGCATCAACCGATTGCGGTGACAGAAGAGGCGGCGACCATGGACGCAGCCGTTGATGGCGCAGCGCACAAGCTAAAGCGGTTGCTTGATCATACCCTCAGTCGGTTAAGCGCACATTGAGTTTGTTTGCCGCCAGCCTCGAAATGCTAAAGATGAAAACCAACACCCTCACGCCGGAACTTCTCGATAGAATGGACGCCTACTGGCGTGCTGCGAACTACCTCTCGGTCGGCCAGATTTATCTCTACGCCAATCCACTGTTGAAGCGGCCACTGGCCCTCGCGGATGTGAAGCACATGCTGCTGGGGCACTGGGGCACCACGCCTGGGCAGAATTTTATTTACGCGCACCTGAACAGGGTCATCAAGAAATATGACCTCGACATGATTTATGTTTCCGGCCCCGGTCACGGCGGGCCGGCGGTCGTGGGGAATACTTACCTCGAGGGCACATACAGCGAGATTTATCCGAACATCAGTCAGGATGAAGCCGGTTTACAAAAACTTTTTCTCCAGTTTTCATTTCCCGGCGGCATTCCCAGTCATGCCTCGCCGGAATGTCCTGGCTCAATCCACGAGGGCGGCGAACTCGGCTACTCGCTCAGCCATTCGTTTGGCGCGGTGTTCGACAATCCCGATTTAATCGTTGCCTGCGTGGTCGGCGATGGCGAGGCGGAGACCGGACCGCTGGCTACGGCTTGGCATTCAAACAAGTTTCTCGATCCGGCCACCGACGGTGCGGTGCTGCCGATTTTGCATCTTAACGGCTTCAAGATTTCCAACCCAACTCTACTCGCCCGCATCACGCGCGAGGAATTGGAACAGTTGCTGCGCGGCTATGGCTGGATGCCATATTTCGTCGAAGGCCACGAACCGGCGCTGATGCACGAGGCCATGGCTGCAACACTGGATCTGGCGGTGGAGCAAATTAAAAAAATCCAGAACAACGCCCGCGTGAATGGCGACCTCACGCGCCCCCGCTGGCCGATGATCGTGCTCAATTCACCCAAAGGCTGGACCGGACCGAAGGTTGTGGACGGTTTGCAGGTTGAAGGCACATTTCGCGCCCATCAAGTGCCGCTCTCCGATCCGGCCACGCATCCCGAGCATCTGAAACTGTTGGAAGATTGGTTGAAGAGTTATCGGCCGCAGGAGCTTTTTGATGAGCAAGGGCGTTTGAAACCTGAATTGGCCGAACTCGCGCCCAAGGGCGAGCGTCGCATGGGCGCAAATCCCCACGCCAACGGCGGCATTTTGCTCCGCGACCTGCAGATGCCGGATTACCGCAGCTATGCGGAAGATGTTCCCGCGCCGGGAGCACGCGGCATCGGCGATGTGCATGTGCTCGGTCCATTCCTGCGCGATGTGGCGAAGCTGAACGGAAAGCAGCGGAACTTTCGCGTTTTCGGCCCGGACGAAACTCTCTCCAACGGCCTCGAAGCGCTTTTTCAAGTTACCCAACGCCAGTGGGACGCTGCGACGGTTCCAAACGACGAATTCCTCGCCCGCGACGGACGCGTGCTGGATTCGATGTTAAGCGAACACCAATGCGAAGGCTGGCTCGAAGGTTATTTATTGACCGGGCGACATGGGCTTTTTAACTGCTATGAAGCGTTCATCCACATCATTGATTCGATGTTCAATCAGCACGCGAAGTGGTTGAAAGTCACGGCGCACCTGCCGTGGCGGCGGAAGATTGCCTCGCTGAATTATCTGCTCGCCTCGCATGTCTGGCGACAGGATCACAACGGCTTCACGCATCAAGACCCAGGCTTCATTGATCACGTCGTGAACAAGAAGGCTGAGGTGGTGCGTGTTTACCTGCCGCCGGATGCGAACTGTCTATTGTCAGTCATGGACCACTGTTTACGCAGCCGACATTACGTCAACGTTGTCATCGCGGGCAAACATCCGTCGCCACAATGGCTGACCATGGACGCCGCTATAAAACATTGCACCGAGGGCATCGGGATCTGGCAGTGGGCCAGCAACGATCAGGGCGCTGCGCCCGATGTGGTCATGGCTTGCTGCGGCGATGTGCCCACATTGGAGACGCTCGCAGCTGTCTCGATCCTGCGCGAGCATTTGCCTGATCTGAAAATCCGCGTCGTCAATGTGGTTGACCTCATGCGGCTGCAACCACAGACCGAACATCCGCACGGTTTAAGCGACTTGGATTTCGATGAGCTATTCACCAAGAACAAGCCAGTCATCTTCGCGTTTCATGCCTACCCGTGGTTGATTCATCGGCTGACCTATCGCCGCACCAACCACGACAACATCCACGTCCGCGGTTACAAGGAAGAAGGCACTATCACGACGCCGTTCGACATGACAGTGCTGAACGACCTCGACCGCTTTCATCTCGTGATGGACACGATTGACCGCCTGCCGCAGACCGGTGATAAAGGCATTTATTTGAAGCAGCAGCTCAAAGACAAGTTAATCGAGCACAAGCAATACATTGATAAAAACGGTCAGGACTTGCCGGAAATCCGCAACTGGAAGTGGAAGTTTCCAAAGATATGAATCGAGACATTCCCAGCCATCGGCCTTACTGGAGACGGGTGCATCGCGACTGGCGCCTCTGGGTCATCGTGATTTTGATGCTGGCCGCGATGGCGGTTTATTTGATGACTGGCGATCTGCGCTGGCCAATCCGTGCCCAACCGCAGCCGATGGTGCCCATTGCTCCTTAAACATTCCGAGAAGCTGTCGAAATATTTATGAATACTGAAAAACTAATTTCCACCGCAAAGGCGCTGGTTGCCGACGACAAAGGACTGCTTGCGATGGATGAAAGTAATCCCACCTGCAATAAACGGTTCGCCAAGCTGAACATTCCGCAAACGGTGGAGGCGCGCCGCGCGTATCGGGAATTGATCGTGACCGCGCCCGGCCTGGGAGAAACCATCAGTGGCGCGATTCTTTTCGACGAAACCATCCGCCAACAGAAAAAGGACGGGACGCCCTTCCTCAAAGTCCTCGTAGATGCGGAAATCATTCCCGGCATTAAAGTGGATACTGGAGCCAAGGATCTGGCGGCTCATCCCGGTGAAAAAATCACCGAAGGTTTGGACGGCTTGCGCGATCGGTTGATTGAATATTTTCAAATGGGCGCGCGTTTTGCCAAGTGGCGCGCAGTAATAACCATTGGCGATGGCCTACCCAGCCGGAGCGGCCTGGAAGCCAATGTGCATGCGCTGGCGCGCTATGCCACGTTGTGCCAGGAAGCCGGACTCGTCCCCATCGTCGAACCCGAGGTGCTCATGGATGGCGATCATTCGTTCGAGCGCTGCCTCAAAGTAACGGAGGAAGTCCTGCGTAATGTGTTTATCCAACTCAATTGCCAGCGCGTGCTGCTGGAAGGCATGATACTAAAGCCGAACATGGTTCTTCCCGGATTGACCTGCCCGCCGCACAAGGAAGTGAAGGAAGTGGGCGTTGGCGAGCAGCAGTATCAGGTGCGATTAAAAGACCGCCAGCCAGACGAATCATCGGATGTGGATGAAGTCGCAGACGCCACGGTGAAGTGTCTTTTGCGCACCGTTCCCGCAGCCGTCCCGGGCATTGCATTTTTGTCGGGCGGCCAATCAGCCGAGCTGGCCTCCGCGCGGCTAAACGCCATGAATGTTCGTTTCAAGTCACAACTGCCCTGGGCACTGGCGTTTTCGTTCGCCCGTGCCATTCAGCAGCCAGCGTTGGAAATTTGGCGAGGCCAAGAGACCAATGTGAAAGCCGCGCAGCAAGCTTTGCTTCATCGTGCCCGTTGCAACCGCGCGGCCCGTCGGGGCGAATATACCTCCGCGATGGAAGAAACCTGACTTTGAACAATCGATGGAGAAGCACCACCATTGTCTGCCGCGAACGTTTCCAAAGCGACGATGGTCTAATCTTTAAACAAATGAAAGGACTCAATTATGCCTATTCAACTTAATGAAGAAAATGGCGGGAAGCTGCTCACTGTCCATGTCACTGGGAAACTGGTCGCAGCGGATTATGAGCACTTTGTGCCCGAATTTGACCGACTCGTCGGGCTTCATGAAAAACTGCACGTGCTATTCGATATGACCGGTTTCCATGGCTGGACAGCCGGCGCGTTGTGGGAGGACACGAAGTTTGCGATGCATCACTTCCACGACATGGATCGCCTAGCGGTGATTGGTGAGAAGAAATGGCAGGAAGGGATGGCGACGTTCTGCAAGCCGTTCACAAAAGCGACGGTCAAATACTTTGATCACACCAAGGCGACCGAGGCGCGGAAATGGTTAGAACCTGTTTTGAAATTCAAAATGAGTGAGGCCTCAAGCCAGTCGGCGGAGTTGAATTCGTATCATCGCGATATAGATCCAAGCTTCGGCGCTGGTCACGGTGGTTTCGTAATCACGGACCAGTCGGCGTTGACGCAT
>CAINLR010000062.1 GCA_903850425.1 uncultured Verrucomicrobia subdivision 3 bacterium
GCATCGCCACATCCGACTGGAAATCCACGAGGCCGCCGGGGAGATTCACCAACTGGCCCGGGCCGCCGTAGCAGGCACCGACCAATTGCAGATTGCCGCTGACCAACCGCACCGTTCCGGCATTGGTCAACACACCGTAGAAATTGTAATCCGTTCCATTGACCCCGGCCAGTTGCACCAACCCATTGGTCGGCACAATCAAAGAACTGTTCAAGGTGCCGCCGGTCCAGTTGCAAATTCCGTTGGTCGTCAGCGTGATCGTCCCACTTGAAAGCGTTCCGCCGGAGAGATACAATTTTTGGAGCAACATGCCTGCAGTTGTCAGGGTGCCGCCGCTCAGATCCAGCCGATAGAGCGGTAAATTAGCCAAGCTGGTGGCATCAGGCGAATAGTTGTTGACGACGACCCGCGCATCGGCCGTGGGCACGCTGCCCACGTCCCAGTTGGCAGGATCGCTCCAGTTCATGTTTGGTGTCGGGCCAAACTGGCTGCCATAGTTGAAGACATAGACCGGATGAAAATCCACCGACACGACGGAATCCACCTGCTGCTGGTTGCCTGCCGCGTCCACGGCGATGGCGATGAAATGATAGTCGCCGTTGCCGAGCGAACCGCCGGGCACCGGCAGCGGACCGGTGCTTTGCCAGGTGTGCGTGCCGGAATTGTAGGTGTTACTGATGAATCCATTCGTAACATTGCCCCAGCCGGAACCGGTCCAATAAAGATTATCGCTGTTGCGGCGGATGAAAAGCGACATGCCTATTGAAACGCCCAGATTGCCGCTGGCGGTGCCTTGAAACCAGTTCAAGCCAAGTTGATTGGTGATCGTGGTGCCGTTGGCCGGCGAGGTGATCGCGACGTTCGGCGGCGTGGTGCTGATGATGAAGCTGGTGGAGGTGACGCCGGATTGCGCCTGGGAATTGTTCCCCGCGTTATCCCGCGCCGAGGCACTGACGTAGTAAGTTCCCTGCGACTGATCGCCGCCGGTCGGCACGCTGGTGAAAGTCCAAATGCCGTTGACGATGTTCGCGGCCAGCAGGATGGACGGATCGGTCGTGGCCGTGTTTGTCCAGTAGGTTCCGCTCCAGAAATTGCCATTGTGATTGAGCGTGAAGTGAATCTGGTTTCCCTCCAAACCGCTGCCGATGTCCGAGGCGGTGCCGCTGATGTTGGTGAGCAGACTGACGGCGCCGTTGTTCGCAGGTGAAGTTACGGCGACGAGCGGCGGCGTGTTGTCCACGGAAATCATCGCGGCATCGGCCATCACGATGCCTTCACCGGAATTGACATCAAATCCCAGCGATTCTATGTCCAGTGCGGTGTTCATCATAGCAAGGCGGATTTGATAGGGAGTGAGATCGGGGCGGTAAGATTTAATCAAAGCCGCAATCGCGCCGGCGTGCGGCGCGGCGGCCGAGGTGCCATAAAACGGAGTGAACAGATGATTGGTTCCAAAAGTATTGGTGGAGGCGATGACGCCGTCGGCCGCTGTGATGTCGGGTTTGAGCAAAACGCGTCCGCCCGAGGCTGTCAAATCATTCGGTGTCACCGCCGAGCCGTCCGCCTCAAAGAACAGGCGCGGAAAACCATCGGAACTGAAATTTTCCACGGGATTGCCCGCGCCGCCGGCAAAATGCACCCCCGAGTAAAAGCCGTGCGCCGTGGTCGCCGCGACACAAAAAGCATTCGCGGCGGAGGCAGCATTGTGACCGCGTGTGTTGCCGGCGGTTGCATGCGCCAACTGGCCGCGCCCGGTGCCGACCCAAATATCCCGCTGTGTGCCCGAGGCCAGCGCCACGACTACATATTCGCCGCTGTTGGTGCTCGCCGCCACGGCTTCGTAGGGATAGCCGAAGATGTCGTTTGTATCCAGGCCCGTTATGGGCATCATGTCCGAGCGGAGGATATTGCCGTTCACGTCGGTGATAAACAAATCGTAATCATTGGTCGCGGTCCCCCAGGGATCGGACCAGAACAGGTTTACCCCACCATTTTGTCTGGTAATTTGGTTATACGGTGTGCCACCCCAATTGTGCAATTGCCCGACATTGGGATTAAAACCGTAGGTGGCAAAATTACCCGTCCATGTGCCCGCAGTGCCGTGCGTGGCATTTCCCGAGTTCGCCGCCGAGGAAAAATATAAAACGCCGCGGTCGCTCACGGTTTTCACCGCTTGGGAAATCGGCTGGTTTGCGTGGAACGGCGATTCGTCATTGTAAGTAACGTCGTCAATGATGATGCTGCATCCAGCGTCAGCCAGAGCGATTATGTTGGAGGCCATGGAGGGTTCGCCGGCAAAGCCGGTCGCGAAATACAACTGCGCGCCGGGGGCCAGATCGTGGACAATTTCCAGCATGGCGGTGCCTTCGCCTTCATCACTGCCACCCAAGCCGATGCCACTCTGGCCCGGAAGAACATTGACATAACCTAGATCGCTACTGGCCTGTGAATTATTGAGATAAAGCGTGCTGCTAGAAAGCACGCCAACATTCACGCCGCTTCCGTTGACGCCAAAATGCGTCTGCGCCTGGTCAACGGTCTCCGCGTAATATCCTTCGGACATGGCGGTGCCCGCGTTGGCGATGGCCTTGACCGCCGGCCGGATGAATTTTACGCCCGCATGAGCGGCGATGGCTTCCACGGCGGCGATGGGAATATCGGCGCGGATGCTGCCGTATTGCTCGAACTGGCTTTCGACCGTCGCGCCTTGCGCCTGCAAATGCGCCAGCAGGCTGGCGGACACGGTTCCACGAATGTCCACCAAAATTTTTCCGCCAGGGCGGAGTTCCAGATTGGAACGAACCTTGGGCGCATACGAACGTGGCGCATCCCCGCGAAACTCGCGCGCGGCATCCAGCAGCGGCGTGGCAATCTTCTGTTGCGTCGGCGACAACGCGCGGGCCTCGGCCTGTAGCGCGGCGATTTGTGCCAGCGTGTTCGTCAGCGCGTCCGGGCCGGGATCAACCAGTGGATCCGGCAAGGCCGCGCTCCAGGCCAACCCCGCCGTCGCCAGCCAAAAGCCCGTGGCCAGACCGCAGAAACGACCGGCGCCGGATTGAAGTTTTTTAACGGCCGTCAAATACAAGTTCGTCTTCATGATTTTCATGTTGATGCCCAACAGCGGCACCGGATCGATTTTTTAAGTGCTAGAGTCTCGCTGGCAGACCCAGAACGCTCTATTGATTGAACCGCGTCGCAATTTAGGAAATTCTGGAAAGTAATGTCAATGGTTAGTCATACTTAATTTCGAATTATTGCTCAGCGACGTCATGGCGTTGCCATTCAAATCCAATGCCCCGGGCTTGATCGAGTATTCGAGGTGTCCACCTTCGAGACTTCGCCGGGTGTTGCCATCACCGAACGTCTCTGGTCACCTAGTCAATCCAGCCCACAGAGATCACCCGCCCCAGCAGCAGCCCAACGCTGACGGACTTCGGCCAACTTGCAACGGAGCGAATGAAACCGGGCCAACCGGTTGTTTGCAGCGCGGTTCGCTCCTCGGGTATTGCAACCGCTGGCAGCCTGGCTTGGACTGGATTGCTCATAATCGGTGTTGGTTAACAACGGGTTGATTGTCAATCTCAGGAAACGGCGCTCGCGGCTCATGCAGTTGCCTTCGACTCGTGGTTGCCTTCCGAAGGCCCCACAAGGGTCTTTCACCCTCTAGCTCATCACCATGCCCAACGCACCTGGCTCGCTACGCTCGCCTCCGCGCAGGCAACCACATCAAACAGAAGTAAAAACAACTAGAAAATGGCATTCCTGAAGCGGTTCGGTCTTGGTAACATTCTCAAATGAGGCAACGGGAAGAAAACAATGATTGTCGTTGACCAGTGATTGGAACCGGGCGTGGCGATCTAATTTCATGGGCACAGCATCAGTCCTGAGTGGGTGAAAGGCAAAAGCAACGGCCGGAAATCAGGCAGTCGAGCGGGCACCGAAGGTGGGCGGCGGGTATGGGAAGGCAGCCCGACGCACGGATGGGGAGCGAGGTTTGTGACATGTGGCCTTTCCTGTCGTGCCGGTCTAGGAGCTCAAAATAGGGATGAGCTTTTGACATTATTCTTCTAATACATATTATTACCGCGATGCTTGCCTGACAACACAAGGTTGGGTGGCAACACCGTCAGGCAGCCCATACATCCTTTTTCAACTATATGCCGACCCGTTGTTTCCTCAGTGCATTCAGGGCATTTGCCCTTGCCAAAGCCCATTGGCTGCTGAGCGCATGCCTGTTGCTAAGCGGCGCGGCGCGCGCGGCCACGCTCACCGTCACGACGCTGACGGATTCCGGGGCGGGCAGCTTGCGCGGTCAATTGGCGGCGGCGGCGAGTGGTGACACGATTAATTTCGGCGTGACGGGAACCATCACCCTGACCAGCGGCGAATTGGTGGCGAGCAAAAATCTCACCATCACCGGCCCCGGCGCGAGCGCGCTCAGTCTCTCTGGAAACAACACCCCGCGTGTGTTCAATCTAGCGAATGGAAATATCAACATTGCAATTTCCGGGCTGACGATTGCCAATGGCCGCAACCGGGGAGCGGATGCTTTTCAACCGCCCTTTACGGATGCCACTGCCGCTTTTGGCGGCGGCATTTACAACCAAAGCTCAGGGACAGTGACGATTGCGGATTGTGTCGTTTCGGGCTGTAGCGCGGTCGGCGGCGATGGTGCGACCATAGCCTTTGGCCATGGCGGCGGCGCTTTTGGCGGTGCCATCTACCAAACGGGCAGCGGAACCCTGATCATTACGCGAACGGTTTTCACGGGCAACGGTGCTTCTGCCGGAAACAATGACCAAGATTCTTTCAGCAACTCGCTGGGCGGCGGCGCGGGGGTTTACAATGCCGGCGCGGGATCGGTTCAAATCACCGATAGCACCTTTACCGGAAACACTGCAAATGGTGCCGGGACATTTGGAGCGGGCGCGGGAACGGATGGTCGGGGCGGGGCGGTTTACAATGCGGCGAATGGAACGGTGACTCTGCTGCGCACGACGCTCAATGCAAACTCGGCCACGGGGGCCACCGGCAGCCAAAATGGCGGCGCGGGGTTGGGCGGGTCCGTTTTTAATGGCAACGGCATTTTGAATCTAACGAATTGCACGCTGGTCAATAATCATGCCAGCGGTGGAAATTCCGGCGGCGGCGGAGCCGGTGGGGCCGGCAGCGGCGGGGCGCTCCACAATGCCGGGAGCGGGACGGTGAATTTGTTGAATTGCACGATCTCGCTAAACACGGCCAATGGCGGCCTAACTTCATTTTCGGGTGGTCGCATCAAAGGAAAAGGTGCGGGACTGGCCAACGCCAGCACCGGCACAATCTCGGTGGGAAACACCCTTTGCGCGGGAGATTTGTCGAACACGAACAAAGAGGACGTGAACGGCGCATTTATTTCCGCCGGCCATAACCTCATCGGCAATGGCACCAACAGCACGGGCTTCGCGGCGGCGGGCGATCAAGTGGGCACGACTGGCGCGCCGCTCAATCCGCAACTCGCCTCCCTGGCGAACAACGGTGGTTTCACGCTCACAATGGCGTTGCTCACGAATAGTCCGGCGATCAACGCGGGTGACAATGCGCACGCCGCCGGGCTGGCGACGGACCAGCGCGGCGCGGCTCGCGTGCAACTCGGGGTTGTGGACATTGGCGCGGTAGAGATGAGTTTTTCAGATTTGGGCATAACACCGGTCACCGTTGCGGACGGGGCGATTTGGTATCTCGCCACGCCGGCTTTTGGCGCGGACCCGACAGTCTATCGGCAAGCGGGCAACTCCGCGCCGGTGTGGGTGGATGGCGGCTCGGGCGCGCGCCTCGGCCAGGCGAATGATGGCACCATCCTCGTCGAAAATTCCGGAGGCGGTGTTTACGCGCGGCCCGGATCAACCACTGGCCTCGGCACCGGTTGGCTGCAGTTAGTGTCCGTGACGGCGGGCGATGGCGCGACGTGGTTCTTGGGACCGGATGGCGTCGGAGCGGACCATTATTTTTACCGCTGGGTGGCCGGCGGAGCACCCACTTACGCCGGGGGCTTTGGCACGAATCTTTTCACGACGGCCACGGGCGCGGTTCGGACATTCAACTCGCAGGGCAATCTCTATGAACGCCTCGGCTCGCAGTCCAGCCTCGGCACAGCCTGGCAACAGCTTGAAATTCAGAGCCTCGTCGTAACCACCACGAACGACCTGGTAACTACAGCGGATCTGCAAACCAGCTTGCGCGAGGCGGTGGCTTACGCCGCAACCCTCGGGGGCACGAACACCATCACGTTTTCCAGCAGCACGGCCAATGGCGCAGTGAATTTCTTTGACGGCATGGCGCACAGCATTGCCTTCAATGGCACGCAAATCACCCTGGCTTCCAGCGTGAATATCACCGGCCCCGGCACGGACCGGCTAACCCTCAGCGGCAATAACAGTTGCCGCATCTTCCAGGTGGTGGGCGGCAACAGCGTCAATCTCTCCGGCATCACGCTGACGGCGGGACGGGATACCGATGGTGGCGCCATCTACAACGATGGTGTGCTTACCGTGAGCAATGTCAATTTCACCGATAATTCGGCCAATACCAACAGCGGCGTCGGTGGAGCGATCATTAATAACGGTTCGTTGAGCGTGGCAGGCTCGCTCTTCTATCACAACTCAGCGTTCCTCGGCGGGGCCATCAACAGCAGCGACGGCTTGACCGTCGTGGACACGACGTTTTCCACCGATCATGCCTACTTCAACGGCGGCGCATTGCGGTTGTTTGGCAACTCCCAGATTGCCCGCACGACCTTCAGCAACAATCAATCGGATAACGACGGCGGGGCGCTCATCAATCACGGTGTGCTCGGCCTGGCCAACTGCACGCTGGCCAACAACGTCGCGCTGGACGGCGGCGGTTTGCAGACATGGACGGGCGCGCTCAATCTGACTAATGTCACCATCGCCTACAACGCGGCGAATAGTTCTGGCGGCGGCATCTCTCTCGTCGGGGGCACCGCCACTGTGCACAATTCAATCATCGCCGCGAACAACGCGAATGGTTCGCCGGCGGATATCACCGGCAATGTCAATGTGACAACGGATAGCCGCAACAACCTTGTCGGCCTTGGCAGCAATAGCGGCCTGACCAACGGCGTCAATGGGAACCTGGTTCAACACTTCGTCATCCGGACCAACCTCGCGCAAAATACTTTCACCACCAACCTCGTGCCCAGCCTGGCGAGCCTCAGTCCACTCGCCTACAACGGCGGGCCGACGCCGACCATTGCCCTGCTGTCCGGCAGCGCGGCGATTGGAGCCGGAGCCACTGACCTCCAGGTGCTGACCGACCAGCGCGGCGTGGTGCGTGATTCCGCGCCGGACATCGGCGCGTATGAATACCAATACCCGGTGCAATTACCGGGTTCCAACCGATTGCGCGTGGACCCGGTGGACGGCGCCAATCTGCGCGTGACCTACAAAGGTGCGGTCAACGCCCAATTTATCCTGCAAAAAACGGACTCGCTCACGCCGGTTAACTGGGCGGATGTGGCTCTATTGACGACCGGTGGCGATGGGAGTGTGTCCTACGTCATTGCCAAAGCGCCGGGCACCAACATGCTCTTCTTTCGTTTCAAATTCGCGCCCTAACCAGACGTGAAGGTGAATCCCAAACACAGGCAAGGGGGAGCCGCGAAGGCGGCGTGGATGGCAGCGGGTCTGGCCCTCGCGGTAAAAATGGCTGAACACGATTTCGTGGGCGAACAGCGAGGTCCACTCAAAGGCAGCGGCGCGATCGGTATCGGTGCCGCCTAGGAGTTCGTGCTGGCCGTTGGGCTGGCGGATTAATTGGGGGTCGCCGAACTGGCGGACAACCTGGCTGCGATAGCGTTGGGGAAAGAGATGTTTCAATTTCATACGCCGCCACGCTAGGCGACGGGGTGGGACATCGGCGGTCCAATCAAACTGATGAAAGCGCCCAGAACTTCTCAGCTTCAAGCTTGGTTGTGAGCGCCTTGTTATCCTTCATCAACACCGCCGGCGAGTTTCCCATCGTCGCCGCAATCTTGGCGATGTCCGGTTCATGCGCGATCATCATAGTCATAGAGGCAAATGTGTGTCGGGTGACATCGTGCTTCCATTCCGGCCAACCCAGCAACTCGCGCAACTCGATGCGGTCAGCCGTTCGCGTCTTTACGGTCAAGGGCAGAGTGGACTTCAACTTCTTCGCCTGACGCAGCCAAGACATTGCCATTGGCAGCGGATAGACGATGCGCCGCTGTCGCACCTTCGTCGTCTGCGCTTCCACCTTGACGAACCCCTCGGTGAAATTAATTTCGCTCCAGCAAGTTTTCTCCGCTTCTTCGGGCCGCAGGCCGGCGAAGGTCGAGAGAGCGAACCATGCGAGCGAGCGGGGATTCAGCTTGAGCCAGGTCAGACACTTTTGAACCTCGTCAACCGTGAATACTGCCACCGGCGGCTTGGCGATGGTCACAGCTTCAAGCTGGCTACATGGGTTGTCTGCTCGGTATCCGCACCGAACGGAAAACTTGAACAGTGTCGAGAGGCGCGATCGGAGCGTGGACCGGCTCGCTAATTCTTTCGAGTCGAGAAATGACTCCACCTCGCGCACGGTGAATTTGTTGATGGCCATCGTTTCCCGACCCTTGGCGAACATGGCGATGATTTGACCCAAGCTGTCCAGATAACCGCTGTCTCGGCCAACCTTGCGCTTCAGCGCATCCATCTCGTGCATCACGTCCTCGATGGATGGCGACACCGGAGCACTCTGGAATGACCGCACCAAATCCAATAGATCCACCCCGCGCTCCCGGGCATCGGTTGCCGCGAGCAACAACCGCTCCCGCTCGCCCTGTGCTAGCATCAGGAATTGCTGATCGGCCGAAAGGCTGGCTCCGCGCAAGAAAGTCGCCTGCGCCTCAGCCGCTTCCTTGCCGGTGAAGAACTGTTTTTTCACTTTGCCCGCTTCATGATAGCGAACCTGCCAGCGCTTCAGGCCATGATAGCGCACGGAGTTGACGGTTACTTTTTGTCTCATAGGACGAATTCCGCTGTCACTTTGCTGTCATCTTGCTGCCACTTTCGATGTTTCAATACTGTATGAATCCGGTCGAATACTGTCGAACAGGTAATTTGAGCATAATCGAAAGCCGTTGATTTCATTGGTGTTTAGTGGAGAAACCCTTGCGAAATTAGATGGCGACCCTACCGGGAATCGAACCCGGGCTACCTCCGTGAAAGGGAGGTGTCCTAACCGCTAGACCATAGGGTCGCAAAGGGCGGGCAATATACCCATCTTTCCGCACTTGTCACGCGGAAATTCACGTTTGCCTCGCTGCCTTTTTTCGCGTAGGGTGTGCCTCTTTGCATGAAGATTTTCATTGATGGCAATTTATACGGCGAACAAGACGCGAAAGTGTCCGTGTTTGATCACGGATTGCTCTACGGCGACGGCATTTTTGAAGGCATCCGCATCTACAACGGACGCGTGTTCAAATTGAAAGAACACATTGACCGGCTCTTTTGTTCGGCCAAGGCCATTTTGCTGGAACTTCCGTTGTCCCATGCGGAGCTCATGAAAGCCACGGTGGAGACTTGCCGCGCCAACGAACTCCGCACCGGCTATATCCGCCTGATCGTCACGCGCGGCGTGGGCACGCTGGGTTTGAATCCGCGCAGTTGCAAAAATCCGTCCGTCATCATTATCGCCAACACCATCCAGGTTTATCCCGCGGAACTTTACGCGCGCGGCATGGACATCGTGACGGTGCCGACAGTGCGCAATTTGCACAGCGCGTTGAATCCGGCGATCAAATCGCTGAATTATCTCAACAACATCCTGGCCAAAATCGAGGCGAACAACGCGGGCGTGGAAGAGGCCATTATGCTGAACGCCGAAGGTTTTGTTGCGGAATGCACTGCGGACAATTTATTTATTTTGAAAAACGGGGCCTTGCTCACGCCGCCGCTTTCGGCGGGTGCGCTGTATGGCATCACGCGCGGGACGGTGATGGAGCTGGCCGAAAAAGCTGGCCTCAAAGTTTCCGAACCGAACCTGACGCGCTACGATTTATTCAATGCGGATGAATGTTTCCTCACCGGCACGGGCGCGGAGATCATGCCCGTGGTGAAGATTGATGGCCGCGTCATCGGCTCCGGCCAGCCGGGCCCGCTCACGCGCCAGTTGGTGGAGGCCTACCATGCCTTGACCAATTCATCCGGCGAGCCGATATATTAATCAAATGAGCGCCAAAAAAATCTGTTCCGTCTGCAAAGAAAAACCCGCCACGGTTTTTCTCACCAACATTTCGGCCGACAACAAGGTTCAGGCGATGGATTTGTGCGACGAATGCGCCAAAGCCAAAGGCGTGAACGATCCGGCGAGTTTTGCGATGGCGGATTTGATGCTCGGTCTGGGCGCAGCGCAGGGCTTGGACGCAGCGGCGGGCGGTGCGGAGTTGAAATGTTCGCGCTGCGGTTTTTCACAGGCGGATTTCAAGAAGTCCGGCCGGCTCGGCTGCCCGGAATGTTACCGCACTTTTGCGGAGGGCCTCGCCGGTTTGCTCAAGACGATGCACAAAGGTGTGCGGCACGTCGGCAAGGCACCGGAAGCCTTGCGGCAGACGCGCGAAAATGTGGACCGGCTCAAGACGCTCCAGAAGAAACTGGCCAAGGCGGTGGAGGAGGAAAATTACGAGGCGGCGGCCACGTTGCGCGATGAAATCAAATCCATGACCAGCCCGTCCAGTGCCAAGGCCCCGCGATGAAAGACATCCATTCATTTCTTTGTTCCCCGGCGGAATCCACGCACCGGCACGGACCCAACGACCGCATTGTGATGTCGAGCCGCGTGCGGCTGGCGCGGAATCTGCGGGACAATTCTTTTCCTGGCTGGGCCAAAAAACCGGAGCGGGTGAAAGTTTGGGAGACCATCCAACCGGCCGTCAGCGCCTTGCCAGAGATGGTGGATTCGTTTGCCGAGGCGATGGATAATCTGACCGCGCTCGACAAGCAAATCTTGGTGGAGCGCCATCTCATCAGCCGCGAGCATGCGGCGAAAAACGTCGGCAGCGGCGTGGTCTTGAACCATGACGAGACGTTCTGCGTGATGATCAACGAAGAGGACCATCTGCGAATGCAGGCCTTGCGGCCGGGTTTTCAAATCCGCGAAGCGTGGCAGGCGATTGACCGCTTGGATTCCGGGTTGGAGAAAAGATTAAATTTCGCCTTCGACAATGAACTGGGCTACCTGACCGCGTGTCCAACGAATCTCGGCACGGGCATCCGCGTCAGCGCGATGTTGCATCTGCCAGGGCTCGTGCTCGCGGAGCAGATCAATCCCATCGTGCAATCGGTCAACAAACTCGGCCTCGCCGTGCGCGGACTTTACGGGGAAGGCACGGAAGCGCTCGGCAATGTCTTTCAAGTCTCGAATCAGATGACGCTCGGCGAAAGCGAAATTGTCATCGTCGAACGTTTGGAAAAAGTCATGGCGCAGATCATCGAGCACGAGGAAAATGCGCGGCTGACGTTGCTGGAGAAAAAACCAAAAGTGGTTTTCAACCATATCGGACGGGCTTACGGCGTGCTGGCCAACGCGCACAGCATCTCGTCCAAAGAAACGATGAATCTGCTTTCCCTGATGCGGCTGGGCGTGGACATGGATTTGTTTCCCGGCGCGCATCGCGGCTTGATTGACGAATTGTTTTTGATGACGCAGCCGGCGCACCTGCAAAAATCCGTGTCCGATAAATTATCCGCCGAGGAGCGCGACTTGGTCCGCGCCGACATGGTGCGCGACCGATTGAAAAACGTCAGTCGCCCGGTGACCAAGCTGGCGAGCGGCGGGAATTGACTCGGCGGGCGGAGCCTTTGCGGCGGTGCGGGCCGTCCCGCACCGCCGTTTCATTTTCATTCCAGGGTGAGTCTGCGATTGCCAAACTTCATAAATTCTGCGTAGCTGGGGTTCAACAATAACCAGGAGTTCATATGGCCAAAGGCAATCGCAGTCAGAAAAAAGAAATCAAGAAAAAGAAGAAAGAGCAGCCCAAGGCGGCACCGCCGACGCGTCGAGGTTCCTGACCCGACGCCAGTTGCGGGTGGCAATTTCTTGCTTGTGCCGGACCCAAAACTGTGTGAAACAGCTTTGGCAACGATATGAAAACCAAAGCTGAAATCGTTGCCAACTGGCTGCCGCGCTACACGGGCACGCCCCTCAAGGACTTTGGCAAGCACGTCCTGCTCGTCAATTTCAACAACTACGTCCGCAGGTTCGCCAAATGGCACAAGGTGCCCATTCGCGGCGAAGACCTGCCGATGCCCAACGCCACCGCCGACGGGATCACCATCGTCAACTTCGGCATGGGCAGCGCCAGTGCGGCGACGGTGATGGATCTGCTCGGCGCGGTGCATCCGCAGGCCGTTTTGTTTCTCGGCAAGTGTGGCGGCGTGAAACACGTCGCGACCTTGGGCGATCTCGTGCTACCGATTGCCGCCATCCGCGGCGAGGGCGCGTCGAATGATTATTTTCCGCCGGAAGTTCCCGCGCTGCCCGCATTCAGTTTGCAGAAGGCTATCTCGACTACCATTCGCGATCACAAACGCGATTACTGGACGGGCACGGTTTATACGACCAACCGCCGGGTTTGGGAACACGACGACAAATTCAAAAAATATCTGCGCCGCATTCGTTGCATCGGCATTGACATGGAAACCGCCACGATCTTCATCACCGGCTTTCACAATGAGATCCCGACCGGAGCCTTGCTGCTGGTATCCGATCAGCCGATGCAGCCCGAAGGCGTGAAAACTGCCTTGAGCGATCAGAAGGTGACCCAGCAGTTTCTCGACAAACACCTCCGCATCGGGATTGACTCGCTCAAACAGTTGATTAACTGCGGCCTGACGGTGAAGCATCTGCGGTTTTGAGGCGGGGCCGACCGACCGGCGGCCAATCGTCATGATTTCCAACCCGAAAAATCTATTGCACGGAATGGCGAACCTGCTAAACTTACGCCGTCTGTGAGGATAACTTAAATCTTTCAAGACATGGAAAATCAGCAAGTGAACGCAGTTCAGTGATGATTTGAAACCCGGCAGTCGGGAACAGTCTGGAAAACAGTTAGTCTTGAACAGCCAATCGTTGAATGAGCACTAAATTGTTTGTGGGAAATCTTTCCTTCAACACCACTGAAAATGACCTGCAGTCGGCCTTTGCCGCGCACGGCACGGTCGTCGAAGCCAACCTGATGATGGACCGGATGACCGGTCGTTCCCGCGGTTTTGCCTTCGTCACCTACTCCACTCCCGAAGAGGCCCAAAAGGCGATTGAAGCCATGAACGGCGCGACCTTGGATGACCGCGCCTTGACGGTCAATATTGCGCGTCCGAAGGAAGAGCGTCCGCGTGGCGACCGCGGCGATCGCGGCGGGGATCGCGGCCCGCGGCGTGAGTTCGGCGGTGGTGGTGATCGCGGCCCGCGCCGGGACCGTTATTGATCTTTTTGTAACATGCCGGGGCGACGTTTGCCAAAGCGTCGCCCCGGTGCTTATTCATAGTGGCCTTGCCCATGGAAGAACACATAGAAATTGAGGGTCGCATCTTGACGGTGCTGGCGGGGACGATGTTCCGGGTGGAACTCGACAACAAACATCAGGTGCTGGCCACCATTTCGGGCAAGATGCGCAAACGCTTCGTTCGGCTGACCACGGGTGACCGGGTGAAAATGGAGATGTCCCCTTACGACTTGAACAAGGCCCGCATCGTCTGGCGTCTCGGTTGATTCTTTGGGCTTTGGGGTTTCGCATTTGGGCTTTAGACTTCGCCCGCATGACATCCGCAATTATTGTTGCCGCCGGCAAGGGCACGCGCATGGGCGCCAACGTGGACAAACTTTGGCTGGAGGTCGCCGGCCGGCCGGTCGTGGCCCACACCTGGCAACGCTTCAACGATTCCCCGGTCATCGCAGAAATCATTTTGGTGGTGCGCGACGGGATGCAACTGCACTTCACGGAACTTGCGGAAAAATTTCATTTTCAAAAAACCTTTCGGCTCGTGGTCGGCGGGGCCGAACGGCAAGATTCTGTCTGGAACGGACTGGCGGCCGTAGCGCGGACAATGGAGATCGTGACGATTCAGGATGCCGCCCGCCCTTGCACGAGCGAGGCTTTGATTGTGGCCACGATTCAGGCTGCGCGCGCGACCGGAGCCGCGGTCGCGGCGCAGCCGGTCACAGACACCATCAAAGAAACGGCGGATGGCCAAGTCATTTCGCGCACCGTTGACCGCAGCAAGCTGTGGTCGGTGCAGACGCCGCAGACCTTTCGCGTCGAAGTCATCCGCCGCGCCATTTCCGCCGCGCGTGAAAAAAATCTTCGCCTGACCGACGACACGGCGGCGTGTGAATTGATCGGCCAGCCTGTGCGCTTGGTGAACAGCGCCTCGCCCAATCCCAAAGTGACGGTGCCGGGCGATCTGCCCTTCGTAGCCAGCCTGTTGAAAGATAACTAACAGTAGCCAACGGAGGACACAGAGAATCAAAATTGAATTTCTCCCTTACCTCCGTTTCCTCCTGTAAATTTTTATGGTGGCCATTTCTACTTCAAAAACTTTGTGTCGGCGTTCCTTCGTGCTAGAGTTTCGGCGTTTATGAACCGACGTCTGGTTTTTGGTCTGGTGAGCGCGGCGCTGCTGTTGAATCTGGCAGTGGGCGCCAAGATTTATCTGGGCACGCCGCGCGCCAAGGAGGATGACACCGCGCAGATCAGTCAGGAGATTTTTGCGGACGCCCTGCAAAAGATCCGCAGCGAATATGTGGATGGCAAGGATTTGACATATCACCAGTTGGTTTATGCGGCGATGCGCGGCATGATGGGCAAGCTCGATCCGCACAGCGAATTTCTGGATGCCGATTCGTTTCAGGAATTGCAGGATGACACCGAAGGCCAGTTCGGCGGACTGGGGTTGGTCGTCGTATTGCGCGAAGGACACATCACCGTGGTCGCCCCGATGGAGGACACCCCGGGATTTCGCGCGGGCATTCTCACCGGCGACCGCATCATCAAGGTCGAAGGCAAGAGCGTCGAAAAACAATCGCTCACCGATGTCGTCAAGCAATTGCGCGGCGAACCCGATTCGCAGGTGCGATTGACCGTGGAGCGGCCGTCCACCGGGGCTGTCAAAACCTACAATCTCACTCGCGCCGTCATCCAGATGGACATGGTCAAGGACATCAACGGCCAGAAAAAATTTCCCCTGACGGACAACAGGATTGGTTATCTCCGCATCACCCAGTTTGGCGAAAAGACGGCGGCCGAACTCGAGACGGCGCTGCAAAAACTGCGCGGGCAGGGCATGCAGGCGCTGATCGTGGACCTGCGTTGGAATCCCGGCGGTTTGTTGGAACAAGCCGTGGAAGTCTGCCAGAAATTTCTGCCGCGGGGACAGCTTGTGGTTTCCACCGAAGGCCGGCACACCTTGGAAAAGTATGTGGCCAAAGGCAGCGGCGATGAGTTGAAGGGCGTGCCCATGGTGGTGCTCGCCAATCTGGGCAGCGCCAGCGCGGCGGAGATTGTCACCGGCTGTCTCCAGGATTTGCATCGTGCCGTGGTGCTGGGTGAAAAAACTTTCGGCAAAGGTTCCGTGCAGACCATCTTCCCGCTCGGCGACAACTCGGCACTCAAGTTGACCGTGGCGAAGTATTACACGCCGAGCCACAAGGTCATCCACCAGCACGGCATCACCCCCGACATTTTGGTGCCGATGAATGACGATGAAGAGGCCGCGCTCGTCATCAAACGCACGCCCGGCGGCGTCGAAGCGCTTAGCGACGCGGACCGCGTTCGCGTGGCCACCTTCCGCGACGGGCAGCTTGATCGCGCCGAAGATTTGCTCAAAGGCCTTTTGATTTACCAAACGCTCCTCGCCGCACCGAAGCCGGAGAAGATGGCAGCGAAGTAGTTGAAACGTTTGAATTGCAAATGACGAACGCACCAGCCTTCCCCTGCACTGCCCACTAATTCATTCGTCATTCGTCATTTCCAATTCCCATGACCCTCCTCGCGCTCGAAACCTCCTGCGACGAAACCAGCGCCGCCGTGGTGCGCGACGGCAAAATCCTGTCCAACACCGTCTCCTCGCAAATCAAGCTGCACGCAGAATACGGCGGCGTGGTGCCCGAACTCGCCGCACGCGAGCATCTCAAAAATCTTCTGCCCGTCGCCCAGGCCGCGTTGCGCGAAGCCGGCGTGTCTCCGGCGCAACTCGACGCCGTCGCCGCCACGCAAGGGCCGGGCCTGGCCATCGCGCTGCTCGTTGGCTTCAAGGCCGCGCAGTCTCTCGCCTTTGCGTTGAACAAACCCTTCATCGGCATCAACCATCACGAGGCCCACTTGTATTCGCCGTGGATTTATGGCGAACCGTGCGTTGCCGACTTCTCTAAATTCCAGCCCAACGTCTCCCTCATCGTCAGCGGCGGACACACCCTGCTCGTCCTCGTGGCCGCTGAGTTGCAGCATCGCGTGCTCGGCGGGACCATTGACGACGCCGCCGGTGAATGCTTCGACAAGACCGGCAAGCTCATGGGCCTCGCCTATCCTGCCGGCCCTGTCATTGACACCCTCGCGGAGTCGGGCAATCCCCGCGCCTACGACTTTCCGCGCCCGCTGCTCAACGACCTCGGCGACGACTTCAGCTTCAGCGGCCTGAAAACTTCCGTGCGCTATTTCATTCGCGACCATCCCGCGCTGCTCGACGACCGGCAAAAAGTCTGCGACCTCTGCGCCAGCGTGCAGGCGGCCATCGTGGAAGTGCTCGTCAAGAAAACCATTCGCGCCGCCCAGCGCCACGGCGTCCGCTGCGTCACCGCGTCGGGCGGCGTCACTTGCAACCGCGCCTTGCGCCGCGAACTCGCCCGCGCCTGCGAACGCCACGGCTTGACGCTGCACCTCGCCGAAAAAAATCTCTGCACCGACAACGCCGCGATGATTGGGATTCTGGCCGAAAGAAAATTGCAGGCCCACCGGCCGCTGACCGACCTCGACGCCGAGATCCAGCCCGGCTGGGCGTTGAGCTGAACTACGCGGCGGTCCGCGTGCAACCACATTGGCCAGCTCATGGTGACGTCACGGAACGGAGCGAAAAGCAAAAGGCCGGCGGGCAGACTTCAAAACTTTCAGTGCCAGTTCAGCTACGGATTGGCAGGACACTCCGCGCGTTCACGCCTCAACCAGGGTCACATCCTCACCGCGCTTCGGTCTTTCCATTATTTTGGTGTTTAGGCGACGCGGTGCGCATACCTCAATCCTTCTGCCTTTCTGAATCCTCTAAAAACGATGGCGCACATGGATAGAGCGTCCACCATTGCTCCTCTAGCGGCAACTCTGCATCCGGTGGGCCGAAGAATTTCCAACGCATCGCCTCCTCAAAGGACAACTTCCGAGGCCGGCAACCGATGAACGAGCAACTGCAAGGGAAGTGGCCATCTACAAGGGACACTCCTGAGATCACGGCTTCACGCCCTTCATCTGAAATATCAACCTCAGTGCATACACAAGGATGGTAAAAGCAGCTCTCGTAATAATCTCCCGGGGAGATGTCTTTTGGGGATGTCAGTTCGACAGGCATACTTGTAGCCCAATAATGAGCCACGCCGGGCCTGCGACGCCGCCCGCGAGCGCGGACTCCAAAGCGTCTCCCGGTGATGACTCCATGAATTTGATAGGCCTTTTCATTCCTCGATTCCTGCGCGCCGCATTAATATGCGTTCGACGAACGCTCCTCGTAAAACTTCACCTTCGTAATACATCCAGTCGGAGATTTGGGTGGCCGACGCTACCACCTTAGCACCCCCTTTGAGCTGTGGATCGCCACCCACTGGAGTCACTACTTGGCCGCCAACTTCAGTTCCATCGAAAAACACACCTTCAAGCCAGACGTGCTCAAATGCACCGGCGGCTTCAGAATCGACGCAGACCTTCACGAACGCAGGGTATACGGGAAGGATTCGGTGCGAGTCTTCTTCAACCACCCTTCGGAATTCGGGCAATCGGCGTTGCGCCTCGGCGATCGCGGCTCGGATTTCCTCGTCGTCACCTTGAGTGCGTAGAACGTCAGTCATATCTACTGCCTAACATTGTGTTTTACCCCTTTGTAGTCGGTCTGGGGGGCGGGAGTGGTTTGGTGGGTCCCATGCGGTGAGCTTTGGGCAGGTGGCGGGCGTTGTCAATCCTGTTTCCAAGGACTGGCATCGGTGGCGGCGCGGGCATCGGCCCGTCGCCGTGGAGCGGCTCGCCTACTTGCGCGTCCTCGGAAAATCTCGGCGGGCTTCGCCGGCTGAAATCCCGAAAGGGATTTCGGCTAGCGTCGGACTTGCCACTTTTTTACCAGATCACGGCGCGCTTTTCCGGCGCAAGCCAGAGCGGACTGCCGGGCGTGATGGCGAACGCGTCGTAGAATTCTTGGACGTTGAGCAGCGGACCGTAGGCGCGGAAACGTCCGGGCGAATGCGGGTCCACCGTGACCAACCGCTGCGCTTCCGCATCGCGGATGTTCGTGCGCCAGATCTGCGCGAACGAAATGAAGAAGCGTTGTTCCGGCGTGAAGCCATCAATGCTTTTGCGGTTCGCCGGGTTTTTGGCGAGCGCGCGTTGCAACGCTTCGTAGGCGATATGCACGCCGCCGAGGTCGGCCAGGTTTTCGCCCAGCGTCAGCTTGCCGTTGACGTGCATTCCGGGCAGCGCTTCAAAACTGTTGTATTCTTCCACCACCATTTGCGCCCGCTCATCGAAAGCCTTGCCATCCGCCTCGGTCCACCAGTCATTCAGGTTGCCGTCGGCGTCGAACTTGCGGCCCTGATCATCGTAGCCGTGCGTGATTTCATGGCCGATCACCACGCCGATGCCACCGTAGTTCACGGCGTCATCCATCGTCACGTCGAAAAACGGCGGCTGCAAAATGCCGGCGGGGAAAACAATTTCGTTCTGCGACGGATTGAAATACGCATTGACCGTCTCCGGAGTCATGTGCCACTCGGATTTATCCACCGGCCCGCCGACGCGGGCAATCTCGCGGCGGGATTCGAAGGCATCCGCGCGGCGGACGTTTCCGAGCAGGTCATCGCGACGGACCACGATGGAGGAGTAATCGCGGAATTTATCCGGGCAACCGATCTTGCGGGTGAAGCGCGCAAACTTGGCCAGGGCTTTGGCACGCGTCTCGGCGGTCATCCAGGGGACTTTTTCAAGGCGGTCGTGAAACACGGCCTGGATGTTTTCCACCAGTTCGTTCATGCGGGCGCGGGCGGCGGGCGGAAAATATTTTTCCACGTAAAGCTGGCCGAGCGCCTCGCCAATGCTGCCGTCAATGACATGCGCCGAGCGTTTCCAGCGCGGTTCCTGCTCCTGCTGGCCGCTCAGGGCTTTGCCATAAAAGTTGAAGCTCTCCTGCTCGAAGGCCGACGGCAAATACGCCGCGCTGCCGTGCAACAAATGCCAGCGCAAATAAACTTTCCAGTCCGACATCGGCCGGTCCTGCACCATTTTGTTGACCGCGTCGAAGAACTCCGGCTGGCCGACAATTTCGTAGGCGGGCATCACCAGGTTGCGGTCGGCAAAATAAACGGCCCACACAAAAGCCGGCATTTTGCTGACCAGTTCCTTGCTGGTGAATTTATTGTAATTTTTGTTCGGATCGCGCAGGTCCACGCGCGCACGGCTGGCTTTGGCGAGTTCGGTTTCGAGCGCGATGACCGTGGCGGCATCCGCTTCAGCGACGGCGGGCTTCTCGCCGAGGAGCACGAACATCTTCGTCAGATGCTCGTGGTAGCCCTTGAGTTTGTCGGCGAAACTTTCCTTGAGATAATAATCGCGGTCGGGCAGCGAAAGTCCGCCCTGGCTCAGTTCCACCGCATAAATGGCGCTGTTCTTCGCATCGGCACCGAAGCCCATGCCGAAGATGCCGCCGATCCCGCGCTGATGAAAATCCGCCAGCAAGGCGAACAAATCTTTGGCGGATTTGAGCCGGTCAATCTTCTTCAAATCGTCCGCGATCGGCTTGAGGCCCAGCTTCTCGATGCGATTGGTGTCCATGGCCGAGGCGTAGAAATCGCCCACCTGGCGCTGGGACGCGGTCGTCGCGGCGGCGGTTTTCTGGTTGGCGGCGTCATCGAGAATTTCGTGGATGAGATACCAGTTACGCTCCGCGAGTTCGGAGAAAGCGGCCCAGCGCGATTTGTCAGCCGGCACGGGATTTTTCTTCGTCCACTCGCCGACGGCGAACTTGTAGAAATCGGTGCCGGGACTCACGGAACGATCCATGTAATCCACCGAAAACGCCGGCACGCGCGGTGCGGTCATCGCTGAAGAACCTGGCGTTGGCTGATCGGCTGCCCACGTGGAAAAACTCGCGGCGGCGGCGAACCAGACGAGGGCCGAGGATATTGCAATCTTGCTCATAAGTAAAAAAAGGTGTTGAGATACTACGATTTCGTTGAAGGCAGTCAAAGCAAAGGTTGGCGTGGTCATCACCGTCGCCGTTGCCGGCTTGGGAACTGCCGCAACCGATCTCCGGTCCAAAGTGCATTTTTCAACCTCGTCCTAAACTTTTTTGGCGCGGACGACGAGAATGGGAATGGACGTTCTATGGCGGACCTGGGTGATGGTGCTGCCGTGAAAAATATCGCCGAACAACCGGTGCCCGTGGCCGGCCATCGCAATCAAATCACAGTGCTCGCTGCGGGCGATCTTGAGAATTTCCGTCGGCGGATTGCCCAGCGCGAGCCGCGTTTCGACGGCGAGTTTCTTTTCGCGCAAGGCGGCGGCGGTCTTTTCCAGATAGTCGCGGTCGGCTTTCATCTCCTCGGACTCGGCGAGTTTCAACTGCTCAAAGCTGCGCGCGGCGAAGCCATCGGCGACGTGCAGCAGCAGGAGCGCCGAGCCGAAGCGCTGCGCCAGCTCGGCGACGTGCGGCAAAATGCTCTCGTCCGCCGGGCTGTTGTCGAGCGCGATTAAAATTTTCCGATACATGAAAATTTATTGGGTTGGCATGGCCCAGCCGAGGTAGCCGTAAAAGGCGTTGAGAACGGCGGCGGGCATGAAGGTATCAAAGAGTAGTTTTACGTTGAGAACAATGATAATCGCGGCCGTCGTCCAGCCGAGGATTTTGATCCAGCGGGGATTCACGAACTCGCCCATCTTGGCTTTGTTCCCGGTAAAACGCATCAAAGGCCAGACCGCAAAGCCGAGTTGCATGGAAAGCACGACCTGGCTGCTGACGAGCAGTTGCGTGGTTTTGCTTTCGCCGAAATAGCCGATCACGCAGACAGCCGGCACGATGGCAATGGCGCGGGTGATCAATCGGCGCATCCACGGACGCAGCCGGAGGTTGATGAAACCTTCCATGACAATCTGGCCGGCGAGCGTGCCGGTAAGCGTAGAGTTTTGGCCCGAAGCCAGCAGCGCCACAGCAAAAAGGATGCTCGCCGTGCCCACGCCCAGCATGGGGCTTAACAACTGGTAGGCGTCCTGAATGCTCGCTACGTCCTTATGCTCGGACCAGTGAAAGGCGCTCGCGGCGAGGATGAGAATCGCGCCATTGATGAACAGCGCAAACATCAGCGCCATGGTCGAATCAATCGTGGCGAACTTAATGGCTTCGCGCTTGCCGGCCGCATTCTGCAAATATTTCCGCGTTTGCACGATGGAGGAATGCAGGTAGAGATTATGCGGCATCACCGTTGCTCCGATGATGCCGATGCTAATGTAAAGCATGTTCGGATTCGTGATGATCTGGGTGCTGGGAACGAATCCCAGCAGGACGCCCACGACGCTGGGTTTGGACCAAAAAAGTTCCGCCGCAAAACAACCGCCGATGGTCGCGATCAAAGTGATGACCAAGGCCTCGATGTAACGGAACCCCCGGTTCTGCAAAAATAAAACCGCGAGCACGTCGGCGGCGGTGATGACACAGCCCCACACCAGCGGAATGCCGAAGAGCAGTTGCAGGGCGATGGCGGAGCCAATCACTTCGGCCAGATCGCAGGCGGCAATGGCGATTTCGCAAAGCACCCAGAGAATCCAGACGGTCGGGGCGGGATAGTGATCGCGACAGGCTTGCGCCAGATCGCGGCCGGTGGCAATGCCGAGCTTGGCGGAGAGATGCTGCAGCAAGATCGCCATCAAGTTGGAAATCATGATGACCGACAGCAGCGAGTAGCCGAACTGCGCGCCGCCCGCGAGGTCGGTCGCCCAGTTGCCGGGGTCCATGTAGCCAACGGCGACGAGATAGCCGGGGCCGGAAAAGGCCAGCAGCTTCCGCCAAAACGAGGCCGTCGTCGGCACCAGAATGCTGCGGTTCACCTCCGGCAGCGAAACGGCTCCCGGCGGCTGGCACCCGGCGGGATCGGTGGTATTTTCTGATTCCCCCATAAATATGTAGCCTTAGATACAATTGAATTCCGGGGACGTCAACAGCAAATTGTAGCCTTGGTTACAAATTAATTTCTCGACGGGAAAACGTCCGCAGGCTTCACTGGTTGAAAATCATGCCGCGCCTTGCCCGCAAACCATCCGTTGCCGTCCGCGCTGCGCCCCTGCGTCCGCCGGCGCAGTCGGCGGAGAACTTCCGCCGGTCGCGGCGCGACCGGGCGGTGGAGACAGCGCAGGATTATGTGGAGGCGATTGCCGACCTGACGGGCGCGCTGGGCGAGGCGCGCGTGGTGGATCTGGCGCGGCGGCTCGGCGTGACGCATGTGACGGTCAACCGCACGGTGGCGCGGCTGCAGCGGGCCGGTTATGTGAACACCCAACCTTACCAGGCGATTTTCCTGAGCGCGGCGGGCCGCAAACTGGCCGAGGAATGCAAGCGCCGGCACGAAACCGTGGTGGCGTTTTTGCGGTCGCTGGGCATTTCGGAAAAAGTCGCCGAACTGGATGCCGAGGGGATCGAACACCACGTCAGCCCCGAAACTTTGGCGGCCTTCGAGCGGCTGTTGAAAAAGCCCTGACGCCCCGATGAGCCGACCCTCCAGGACCCCGGGCATCTGCCGAATTGACCAGCCGGAGAAAGACACTCACGGCTTCCTGATGCGGGCGCGGCGCGAGGGCAAAATGTATTCCGCCGTTTTTAAGAAAAAATAATCTCCATGCCACCCGACCCTCAACTGCCAACAGACCCGAACCGCGCCCCGGCGGATGGTGCGCCGCCCGCTGCTGCACTGCCAGTGTTTGGCGCGGTGCCGCCAGCGCTGGCAGCGGAGTCCAAGCCCCAGTCTTCCTCCATGCGCCAGCTCTTGGCTGGGCTGCTGAGTCTATGTCTCGGACTGTTTTTGGCGGATGGTGTCATCTCGCTAATTGACGACTCTCTGATTGTCGTTTCTGGTCTTCATTTACTCACGGGACTCCGGGCGACTGTCAGCCTGTTCGCCATGCTGATGGCGCTCCTAACCTACGGGCTAATGGGACTCACGCCCCTGATTCCTAAACGACTATTTCTTCCGCTCGCACTCTATTATCCCGTCACTCAACTCGGGCTGATTCCGTTTGCCATCTACTGTTACACCAAGCTGGCGCTGGTGGTTTGGTGCGTGTCGCTCGGCCAAGTCCTGCTCGGCTTGGGCCTCCTCTTCCAGCTTCAGGGCAGGTTGAAATTGCGCTGGGCGCTGGTGCCCGTGAACCAACTCAATGCCCGGCGGTTTAGTTGGCGAAACCTGTCCGTCTTTGTGCTGGTGAATGCCTTTGCGCTGCTGCCAGCGGTCCTGCTCTATGGCGGCTGCTGCGCCGCCGTGGCAGTGGATCATTTCACGGATGGCTTCATGGCGCTGCGTCCCGGCGGGATGGTTGTGCAGATGAGAAAATATGTCCGCGACGACGGCAAGACGATCCAGTTGTTTCCCATGGCGCATGTCGCCGAGGCGGACTTCTATCAGCAGATTTCGCAAACCTTTCCGACGAACTCGCTCATATTAATGGAAGGCGTCAGCGACGAGCAGAATTTGCTGACCAACAAAGTCACCTACAAACGCATGGCGAAAGCCCTGGGACTCGCCGAGCAGCATGAGCAGTTTGAGCCGACGCGGGGCGAACCGGTGGCGGCGGATGTGGATGTCGCCAGCTTTACCACGAACACGATTGAACTTCTCAATCTGATCATGCGAGTGCATGCCAAGGGAGCTACGCCTGAAAACGTAAGACTGCTATTGCAATATTCTCCGCCCCCGCATTTCGAGGACCAGCTCTTTGATGATCTGCTCCTGAAACGCAATCGCCATCTTTTGGGCGAGATCAAGTCACGGCTGCTGGAATCGGAAAATCTCGTGGTGCCGTGGGGCGTGGCCCACATGCCCGGTCTGGCAAAGGAAATTTTGAAGTCGGATTTCCATTTGGCCGAAACCAAGGAATATGTCGTCATCCGGTTTCATTTCCGAGCGAAGTAAGCCCGAGCGATTGGGGGCAGAAATTGAGTTCACCCCGGATGAATGTGGATATCCTAAAACCCGCAATGGCCATGACCACTAAAAGGCCCAAGTCCAAAAAGCAAGGTGTGGTTCCGCGCCCGGAAGGTAATGTCGCCGTTGAGCCCGAAAATCGCCAAGCCGATCCGGAAGTATAGCCCAGAGAAGTAGCCTCGGCTTGCCGGCCGGCCCCACGTCAGCGGCGAATCTCCTTCCGGGATTCCGGTTCGTAGCTGACCTGGCTGGCTCGTCGGCTCCTGATGATGCGATGGAGGCTTGCATTTTGTCTGGCCCGGTTGTAACAGAAGCGACCTGTATGAAAAGCAACGCGACAACAGTGGAGGAGTATTTGAAGCAACTACCAGCGGACCGGCGCGACGCGATCAGTGCCGTGCGCGACGTCATCCTGGCCAACCTGCCGCAAGGTTTTGTGGAGTGCATGGGTTACGGCATGATCGGCTATGTGGTGCCGCACAGTCTCTATCCCGCCGGCTATAAATGTGATCCTAAGCTGCCGCTGCCGTTCGTCAATCTGGCATCGCAAAAGAACCACATGGCACTCTATCTGATGAGCGTTTATGGCGACCCCGAAACCGAGCAGTGGTTCCGCAAAGCCTGGCTGGCGGCCGGCCAGAAGCTCGACATGGGAAAATGCTGCGTGCGCTTCAAGCGGCTCGAAGATGTGCCGCTCAAGGTGGTTGGCCAGATCATTGCCCGCGTGCCAGTGAAGGAATACATCGTCCGCATTGAGAAGGTCTTTGATGCGCCGAAAAAATCAGGGTCCGCATCCAAGCTGAAAAAATCCCGCCAAGCCGATTGAAATAACCCAACCCAACCACGAACAGCAACCACCCAAACCCACGAAAAGAATCATGAAAAAAAATATTCTCGCCGGCTTCCTTGGGGCCATCATCGCGTTTGTCTGGAGCGCGGTTGTCCACATGAATCCCCTCACCGGCATGATGGGCTTGAGCATGTTGAACGCAAAGGAAGATGTGGTGATGGCGGCGGTGAAGGAGAATGTCGCGCAGCCTGGATTGTATTATTTTCCCGGCATGGACAGGTCGAAGTCCTGCAGCAAGGAAGAGGAAGCTGCTTGGATCGCGAAATTTAAAGCCGGCCCGTCCGGGCTGCTCTTGGTGGCCCCGAATATCGGCGAGCCCATGCCGCCGCGCATGTTGATCATTGAATTTGTTTCCACGCTGGGCGGCGCATTGATCGCGGCATTTATTCTGGCGACCACCGTCGGGTCATTCGCCCGGCGCGTGGCGGTGGTCATGATGCTGGGCTTGTTCGGCTGGCTGGCCATCAGCGTTTCGCAGTGGAACTGGTATTCGTTCCCGTTCGCTTTTGTGGCGGTGGACGCCATTGACCAAGTGTTCGGCTGGCTGCTGGCTGGGCTGTTGATGGCGAAGATGATCAAGCCGGCCAACCCAATTTCCCATCCCACCACCGCTTAACCGAGGCGAAGTCATGATGACAATGCCCAAACCCACCGAAGCCCACCGCAAACTGGCCAGGCTCGCCGGCGAGTGGACTGGAAACGAACAATTATCGCCCTCGCCCTGGGATCCGCAGGGCGGGACAGCCATCGGCCGCTGCCACAACCGGCTGGTGGCGGACGGATTTGTGCTCGCTCATGATTACGAACAGGAGCGCGGCGGAGCCGTGAATTTCCACGGCCACGGCGTCTTCAGCTACGACCGCAGCGAGCAGTCCTACAAGCTCCATTGGTGGGACTCGATGGGCCTGGGCATCAATGTTTTCAAGGGCCAATTCGAAGGCGACTACACGCGCCTTGGGTGATACTCGCGGCGCTCCGGTTCCAGATCGCATCCAGATCGCGAGGAATATTTCAAAAGTGCCGCTGCGGTGATTCAAGCCGCCTGACCGCCGTGCCGAAGTTTACAACCGGATTAAATCTGTTATCCAGTCTTCGTGATTTCACCCCATGATTTTGCCGGCGACGCGTGGCCCAAGCACTTCACGCTGGCGCAAAGCCCGCTCGTGATGCCGCGGCACTGGCCGGCATCGATCCCTTCCCACTAAATGTTTATTCAGCGTCAGTTGATGGTACTGGTCGTGCTGCTAGTCAACGCAGCCAACGCTCAGACTAATCGCCTCCTTGATCAGGACGCCCCGGCTTCAACCATCGCTGCGCGCGGAAATTTTTTGGGCCGGACCGAGCGGCCATTGCGCTACTTTCCCGTCGGCACCGATTTCGTCATCACCAACGGCACGGAATTTTTCAACCGTCCGCTTTACGGCCTGAATTCCGGCTTTCGCCTTGATGGCGGCGACCGCCCGGAATTCTCCCTCTATCTGCCGGGGCGCGGTGGAAATCTGCGGTTCGGAATTAAAACTGCCGCCGGCGTCAAGTGGCTCAACGACGCCAACCATGTTGTCGCGCGTTACCATCCCGGCTCGATGCTCTATCGCATCAGCGACCCGTTGCTCGGCGCGGGCGAGCTCCATTTGACCGTGCTGCCATTGAGCGAAATGAAAGGCATGATCGCGCGCGCCGAATGGTTCGGTGCGCATGGTTCGGTGGAATTGATCTTTGCCTTCGGCGGCGCGAACGGAATGCGCGGCAAGCGCGGCGGCGACATTGGCTGCGAATCCGAGCCAGTCGCACAATTCTTCCAACTGAAACCAGAACAATGCCAAAACGAAAAGGTAGCCATCACGCCCGGCAAGTTTTTGCTGAGTGCGGAGAAAAACTCCATTCAGGGCATCGTGTCGGAGGGGTTTCAACTCGCGACGGGCGCTGCCAGCAAGTGGAATCAGCCGGGCGAAATCTTCGCGTCAACGGTCGAGACCAATCCACTCCGGCTCGCGGTTGGACAGATCGCCCTGCCCCGCGAATCGCCGGTCTATCTTGCCTTGCGCGTATTCGACAAGGCCGCAATCCCCATCGCCCCGGCGGATTTGCCACAGTTGTTTCTCGCAGCCGAGGAACATCGTCGTGCCATTGCCGAGCGCGTTGCCGTTGAGACGCCCGACCCGTTCATCAATGCGGCGACCGCTGCGCTGAACGTTGCCGCGGATGCGGTTTGGGATGAGCAGCAACAGGCGTTCATGCACGGTGCCGTGGCGTGGCGGACACGCCTGTTGGGCTGGCGCGGACCCTATGCGGGCGACGCGCTGGGCTGGCACGAACGCACTGCGGCGCACTTCGCGGGCTTTGCAAAACAACAAAACACCAGTCCGATTCCCGCCACGATTCCACCCGCCGACGAGCCGTTCAATCTCGCGCGCAGCGAAGCGGCGATCCACTCGAATGGCGATCTGTCGAAAAATCACTACGACATGAATCTCGTTGCCGTGGACGCGTTTTTTCGTCACCTGCTCTGGACGGGGGACACCAACTACGCGCGCGCAATGTGGCCGGTGATCGAGCGGCATCTCGCGTGGGAACGCCGCTTGTTTCGCCGGGAGTTCGGCCCGGACAAACTCCCGCTCTACGAAGCTTACGCCGCGATTTGGGCGAGTGACAATTTGAATTACAACGGCGGTGGGACGGCGCACGCCAGCGCCTATAACTATTTCGCGAACAAGATGGCCGCGCGCGTCGCCCGGATTCTGGGCAAGGACCCCGCGATTTACGAACGCGAAGCCGGCTTGATTTTGCGCGGCATGAATCAATTGCTCTGGCTCCCAGACCAAGGCAGTTTTGCCGAATGCAAAGACTTGCTCGGACGGCAACTGGTTCATCCAAACGCCGGCCTCTGGACATTTTATCACACGCTGGATTCTGAAGTGCCGACGCCGCAGCAAGCTTGGCAGATGTCGCGATGGATTGGCAAAAACATCGCGCACATTCCAATCCGAATTTCGAATTTGGAAACCAATTTGTTCACGCTGCCGGAAACCAGTTGGATGCCGTATCAGTGGTCGCTCAACAACGTCGTCATGGCTGAAGCTGCGCACACGGCGCTCGGCTTCTGGCAGGCAAACCAGCCGGAAACCGCGTTCCCACTTTTCAAAGGCGAACTGCTCGACTCGATGTTTCTTGGCCTGTGTCCGGGCAATCTCGGCTGCCTCACGCCGCACGACATGGCGCGCGGCGAGTCACAACGCGATTTCGCCGACGCCATCGGGATCAATGCCCGCGCGCTGGTCGAAGGACTCTTTGGCATCAAACCCGATGCCTTGGCGGGCAAATTAAAAATCGTTCCGGGTTTTCCAGCAGAGTGGAATCACGCGCGCATGCAGCATCCCGATTTTAGTTTCTCATTTCAACGCGAGGGTTTGAAGGAGACTTTCATCATCGAACAAAAATCCCCCAAGCCCATGGCATTGGACCTGCAAATCGCCGCCTTGCGTGACGGCGTCGCCAGCGTGACGGTCAATGGACAGACCCCGAAATCGGCCTGGGTTCAAAACATCGGCTGGCCCCGCCTGGAGATTGGGAATGGCGCGACGGCGCGGACTGAAATAGTGGTGCTGTGGCAAGGCGGTCCACCTAAACTGAACCCGCCGCCGGATACTTTCGCCAACGTGAAAAAAAATGAGCCGCCAGTTGCGACAGCGTTTGATTGGAACAACAGAACTTCCCCAACCGGACGGTTTGAAACTGTCAACCTCGCGCCTTTTTTCAACGATCGGGTTCCGCAGATTTTCCGTAACGAATACCGCTCGCCGCGCTCGCCCGCTGCGTCGCTTGCCACACCCAAGCACGGCCTCGGCGGCTGGTGCGAGCCCAATGCCAGTTTCGACGTGGACGATGCCGGCCTGCGCGCCCTGGCCGCGAAAAACGGCGGGCGGATTATTCTGCCGAACAATGTGCCACTGACGACACCTGGAACTGCGGGCGCAAAAAACATTATTTTCACCTCGCAATGGGATAGTTATCCGCGCGAAGTTTCATTGCCGCTGGCGGGAAAATCGTCCCACGCGTTTTTGCTCATGGCCGGCTCGACGGGCGCAATGCAAAGCCGGTTCGACAACGGCGAGGTGATTGTGACCTACGCCGACGGCTCGACCGCGCGACTGGCGTTGAGCAACCCGGTGAACTGGTGGCCGATTGACCAGGATTATTTCATGGACGACTACGCCTTCCGCCGCGACGAACCGATTCCCCCGCGCGTGGATTTGCGGACGGGAAAAATCCGGCTCCTGGACGTGGCCAGTTTCAAGGGCCAGGGCGGAAAAGTTCCCGGCGGCGCGGCGACGATTTTAGATCTGCCGCTCGATCCGACGAGGGAATTAAAAACGCTGACGGTGCGGGCGCTGGCGAATGAAGTCGTCGTCGGCTTGATGAGCGTAACGCTGGCGCGCTGACTTCCAAAGCAAAACGGCACTCTGAAAAATCAGAGTGCCGTGGCGAGATCTGGCAGAATTACTTGGCGCCCAAAATCGCGTCTTTGGCCGCCTTGGCCACGCGGAATTTCACCACGCGCTTGGCTTTGATCTTGATGGCTTCGCCGGTGGCCGGGTTGCGGCCCATGCGCGCCTTGCGGTTGACGAGCACCAGTTTGCCGAGCCCCGGCAGCGTGAAGGTGTTCTTGGCGTTTTTGTAGGCCAGTTCGGCGATGAATTCAAGAATCTCCGCCGCGGCCTTCTTGGTGATGCCGTTTTTTTCCGCGAGCGCAGCCGCGATTTGTGATTTGGATAATGCTTTAGCCATGATTATTTAATTGGATTAATTGAACGTGGTGTTGGTTAACCAGCGCATTAAAGCGTGAACCTGGTTGGGAGCCAAGCGAAAACCGTAATTTTATTAAGCAATTGTGAATTTCGCCCCGCCAGAACCGCCGCCGCGCGAGCGGGAAACAACCATCCATGCTTCGTCCCATGACAATTTCTGGCAAGTCTTAAGCAAGTCCGTGCCTTGTCAAATTAGGCCCCCTCCCCTATACATAGCGCATGACTGCAAACACAATTTCAGAAAAGAACTCAACCGGACTGGGGACGCAACGCCCTACAAATCCGGCCTTGTTGGCGTGGATCGAAGAAATGATTCAACTCTGCGGACCTGATCAGGTCTTCTGGTGCGACGGATCCGAAGCGGAAGATCAATTAATGCGCGAACGCATCGTGCAATCCGGCGCGGCCTTGTGGCTGAACCAGAAGTTGCGCCCGAACTCCCTGCTCGTCCGCAGCGACCCGCGGGACGTGGCGCGCGTCGAACAGCGCACGTTCATCTGCTCCAAATCTCCGAAGGATGCGGGCCCGACCAATAATTGGGAAGCGCCCGCCGCGATGAAAGTGAAACTCGCTGGCCTCTTCAAGGGCTGCATGAAAGGTCGCACGCTTTACGTCATTCCCTTCAGCATGGGACCGATTGGTTCGCCCATCGCCCAATACGGCATCGAGATTTCCGACAGTCCTTATGTCGTCGCCAACATGCGCATCATGACGCGCATGGGTGCGGGGGTTTACGAGCAGATTCAAAAGACCGGCACCTATGTCAAATGTCTCCACTCGGTCGGCATGCCGCTCGCCGCCGGTGCGAAAGATGTGCCGTGGCCTTGCAACCCAGAGGACACTTACATCACCCACTTCCCCGAAGACCGGCTCATCATGAGCTTCGGTTCCGGTTACGGCGGCAACGCGCTGCTTGGCAAAAAATGTTTCGCCCTGCGCATCGCCTCCGCGATGGCGCGCGATGAAGGCTGGATGGCCGAACACATGTTGATCCTCGGCGTCAAGGAACCGTCGGGCAAAAAGACCTACGTCTCCGCCGCGTTCCCGAGCGCCTGTGGCAAGACCAACTTCGCCATGATCATCCCGCCGCCGCATCTGAAGCAGGAAGGCTGGGAAGTCACCTGCATCGGCGACGATATCGCTTGGATCAAGCCCGGCCTGGACGGCCATCTGCACGCCATCAATCCCGAAGCCGGCTTCTTCGGCGTGGCACCGGGCACATCTTACAGCAGCAATCCGATGGCGATGGACTCCATCAAACGCGACACCATCTTCACCAACGTCGCGCTCACCGACGAGGGCGATGTGTGGTGGGAAGGCATGTCCAAAGTTCCGCCGGCCCATCTGATTGATTGGAAAGGCAAAGACTGGACGCCTGACCTGAAAGACGCCGATGGCAAACCCGTTCCCAGCAGCCACGCGAACAGCCGCTTCACTGCGCCAGCCAAGAACTGTCCGATCATTGATCCCGACTGGGAAAATCCCGCCGGCGTGCGCATCAGTGCGATGATCTTTGGTGGCCGCCGCGCCACCACGATGCCGCTGATTTTCCAGGCGTTCAACTGGGTTCACGGCGTTTATCTCGGTGCCACGCTCGGTTCGGAAATGACCGCCGCCGCCGCGGGCACGATCGGCCAGGTGCGCCGTGACCCGATGGCCATGCTGCCCTTCTGCGGCTACAACATGGGCGATTACTTCGCCCACTGGCTCGAAATGCGCCGCAACGTCAAGCATCTGCCCCGCATTTTCCACGTGAACTGGTTCCGTAAATCCGGCGATGGAAAATTCCTCTGGCCCGGCTTTGGCGACAACATGCGTGTGTTGAAATGGATCGTGCAACGCTGCCAGCACGGTGCCCACGCCGTCGAAACCGCCATCGGCTGGGTGCCGGAATACCACGATCTCGACATGGTCGGCCTGGAAAAGGAAATGACCGTGGATAAATTCGCCGAGGCGCAACGCATTGACAAGGACGAGTGGCACCACGAACTCGTCATGCAGGACGGGCTGTTCATCAAACTCTACAGCCAGTTGCCCAAGGAACTCGTGTTCCAGCGGGAATTGCTGATTGCGCGGCTCTAAGCCGCACTCGATAACGCAACTTGCCACCGTGGCGAAGCCAACTTCGCCACGGTTTTTCTTTCGCGCGACCATCAGGGATGCGGCTTGGCTTGGCTTTCCTGTATCTCGGGGAGCGGCTGGCCATCGTGGGGTGGCCGATCAACGGGGAGCATTTCGCGGGGCCCAGCGGGAGCGGGCCGGGGTGGGGGAGAAAACGGCTCTTGGCAAAACGGCCTCAAAAAATGTCGCGTCTCAGCGCCCGAACTCTTGATAGAACGTGACGCCGGAAATGATGAAGCCGATGGCGGTGATGATCTGCCGGATGCGCGCCTGCGGAATGCGCTGCGAATAATGCGAGCCGAGATAATATCCCGCCACGGCACCCACGGTCATCACAGCGACGCGCGGCCAGTCAATCAAACCTGCTGCAATGAACCACACAGCGGCCATGACGTTGATGAGGAATCCCAGGCTTGTTTTCAGTGTGTTCATTTCGTAGATGTTGTGCATCCCAATAAAACCCAGCGTGGCCAGCATCAAAATGCCAATGCCGGCGCCGAAGTATCCGCCGTAGATGGAGACGGCGAATTGAAAAAGGATCGCTCCCCCGATGTGGGCGGGGTTTTCCACCGCGGGATCATTCAGATGGGAACCTGCGAAACGCCGGAAGAAGCCCTGGGCGAGAAACAGCAGCGTGGCGAACAGAATCAGGAACGGAACGAGTTTGGCAAACACCTGATTGCTCGTGTGCGTCAAGAGGGCGCTGCCGATCAAACCGCCGATGAGGCTCACCGGCAAAAATCGTTTCAGCCACGGCCGGATGGCGGGGAGGTGTTGCCGGTTGCCGAACAGGCCGCCGCTCGTGCCGAGCACCAGCGCCAGCGTGCTGGTGGCGTTGGCCATCACTGGAGTGGTGCCAAACGCCAGCAACGTGGGAAACGTGAGCAGGGTGCCGCCGCCGGCCACGGCGTTGATGGCACCGGCCCCGACGGCTGAACTCGCGAGTCCAAGAATTTCCAAGCCCGACAACATTCGCCACAGCCTAATCGCTTCCGACCCCGACTCAAGCTTGCATCCCAGACGCGGCCTTGGTCCCGCATACCAAAATCGAAGTCGGTGGGTGCCCGCCAAATAAAAACTGCAAACAATAAAACGCCTTGTCGCCCGACCCTCTCTGAGCTGGCCCGCCGACGGTGCCAGGCGTTGCCGGCCAACTCATTTCTTCGTCTGCGGCGTTTCTTGAATCACCATTTTCTTCTCCAACTTTTCCAGCTTCGGCGCGATGACGACCTGGCAATAACCCTGATTTGGATTATGGTCGTAATAGTCCTGGTGGTAATCCTCGGCGACGTAAAATTTTTTGAGCGGCACGATCTCCGTCACGATGGGATTCTCAAAATCATTCTGAGCCGCGAGCTTGGATTTTTCCGCGAGTAATTTCTGCTTCTCGTCGCGATATAAAATAATCGAGCGATAAGATGTGCCTTCGTCTCCGCCCTGACGATTCAAGGTGGTCGGGTCATGCGCCTGCCAGAACACTTCCAGCAGTTTGGCGTAGGTAATCTTCGCCGGATCAAACTCAACCTCGGTCACCTCGGCGTGGCCGGTCGTCTCGGAACAAACCTGTTTGTAAGTGGGATGGTCCGTGGTGCCGCCGGCGAATCCGCTCTGCACGGAAACCACGCCGGGCAGGCGCACGAACACCGCTTCCATGCACCAGAAACAGCCGCCGCCGAGATCGGCGAGTTCCGTTTTGTTCGTGAAGGCGGTTTTGGATTCGGCGTCATGCATAACTTTTGGGATGGGTTGCGTGGTGGGTTCGGCGCGGGCATCGGCAACGGTCAAGATGCCGATAGCCAGCAAGGCGGAGATGATTTGTTTCATTTTGCAGGATCAAATTTGGCCGCCGGCGCTACGCTTCCGGTTCATCCAAGTAATCACCCGGCGGCAGGTCGGCATATTGTTTGAAATGCTCCGGCTTCAACGGTTCGGAGATCACGTGCTCGGCGTTGAACCATTTGCCGAGATCCACCAACTGGCAACGATGCGAACAAAAGGGGCCGTGTTTTCCCGCGAACCAGTCGCCTGACTTTTTACAGGTTGGACATTTGACCGGCCGCATGGGTCACTTGGTTTCAGCGGCAATGGCCTTGAGGTCGGCCACCACGCTGCCAGCGTCATCCGCCGATGCGCCGGCCGTGGTCATGATTTTCTGAGCGTCCCCCAGGATCATCGTCAACTGCGCCGCCGTCAGGTGCGAGCCGTTGCAGGCGGCATGGAGATAACGTGCGAGGTTGGTCTGCTGGGCGGCGGGAGTTTTCCGGCTGGTCGTCGCGGCCACCACATGGTCCGCCAGCTTTTGCACGGAAGCGGATGACGGTTTGGTGCCCGAGGCCGCCGCCGACAGATGATTCAGCAGGGAAACCTTCTGAACTGCGGCCGGCTCCCCATTGGTGACGGCATTCAAAGCATCCAGATCGGCGCGCAAATCGTTGATGTTTTGCAGGGTCGCCGCCAGCGCCGGATCCACGGGCGCGGCGCTGGGGGCCGCCGCAGTGGGCGGCGCGGCGTAGCGACCGCGAGCCGGCAGGCCTGGTGGCGGTGGCGGATTTTGCGGGTCGGACGAGGCTTGGTCCGCCGCCCGATGGGCCTGCTGCTTGGAAATCACATAAGGATCGGCCAGGGCGGTGACGGTGACGACGAGGCACAGCCCGCAGAAAAGCAGCGTGGCAGTTTTCATTCTTTATGATCCGCAATCAGCGGCGTGTTTTTTGAGAGCAGGGAAATGTAATCTTCCAGCACGCGCTCGGTTTCTTCGAGCATCGGGTCCACGGCGGGCGGCGTCTTCTTTTTGGCAGCGACGTCCGCCGGTTTGGTTTTGGATAAACCAGTGCCGGTGGTCGGATTGGTTTTCGCGGCAGCTTTCAAGTCAAGCGTCAGCGCATTGGATACGGCCACAGAATTGGTCGCAAAAAAACTGGCCACGGTATTCGTGTCGTAACTAACGGATGCGGTGACTTCACTATTCGTTTCCGCCGCATCAACGTGTTCCTTCAAGCCGGGCAGTTCGGAATTGGCCACGGTGACGTCATAAATTTTCACCGGGGAGGGCGTGCGTGCGAGGCGCTCGTTGTCGCGCTGGCGATTCTGGGTGGCGACCCGTTCGCGCTCCTTGATGGCTTCGCGCTCGTTGATCGTGGCAGTTTTGTCGCCCTGTGTTTTCTGGAACTGGGCAATGTCCTGCCGGATGTAGGCGAAGTCCTGGTTGGTTGCGAGCCGCGTGTCGGAGCGCTGCTGGAGGACGCCGAGGTAAGGTGTCACCAGATTGAATTTGTCAAAGGCCAGATTCAGTTTGTCCATTTTTTCCGGCTTGATCGTGTCCCATGGCAGCGGATTTTCCAGCGCCGTTTCGCCGATGTAGCTCGAATAGTTCAGCGTGTCGGGGAAGATCATGTCCGGCACCACGCCCTTCAATTGCGTCGAAGCGCCACTCACGCGATAAAATTTACGGATGGTGACTTTGAGGGTGCCCGGGTCGTTGGTCGCGGAGGCGTTGGCGGGCCAGACGAACTGGCGCAGCGGATTCAGATTTTGCACCGTGCCTTTGCCGTGCGTCGAAAGGTCGCCGACGACCAGGGCGCGACCATAATCTTGCAAGGCGGCGGCGGCGATTTCGGAAGCGGACGCGCTGAACCGGTTGATCATCACCACGAGCGGGCCGTCGTAAAGCATGCTGGCATCGTGGTCGGAATCCACCGTGACCGTGTCGTCCGGATTGCGGGCGAGGACCACCGGGCCGGATTTGATGAAGAGGCCGGTGAATTTGATGGCTTCTTCCAGCGAGCCGCCGGGGTTGCTGCGCAAATCCAAAATGATGCCGGAGACGTTTTCCGCCTTCAGTTTCTTGATCAGCTTCGCCACATCCTCCGAAGTGTATTTCGGCGTGGAATGGCCTTGGTTTCCGGGCGCGGGAATCGTGGCGTAAAAGGAGGGCAGATCAATGATGCCGAGCCGATTGGTGCCGCCATGGCCGTCGGGCCGCTCGATCAACTGTGCCTTGGCCTCGGCGTCTTCGAGTTTGATCTCGTCGCGGACCAGCGTGACGATGCGGCGCTTGGTGTGGTCGTCGGCGGGACTGATGGTCAGGCGGACTTCGGTGTTTTTCGGGCCGCGAATTTTCTGGACCACTTTTTCCAGTTCCATGTCCACGACATCCACCGGCGGCTGGCTGCCTTGGGCGACGGCGATAATCCGGTCGCCTTCCTTGATCTGCTTGCTTTTGGTCGCCGGACCGCCGGGCACGAGCGCGCGGATGGTGCAATAACCGTCGTCTTCATTGAGCTGCGCGCCGATGCCGAACAGCGAGAGGCTCATGTTGATGGAAAAATCCTGGGCGCGGGGCGCGCTGAAATAATCGGAGTGCGGATCGTAGGCGTGGGCCAGGGCATTGAGATAGACTTGCAGCACGAAATCGCTGTCAAAGTTGGTCCATGTGCGAAAATTCGAGCGGTTGTGCTTGGCGAGGGCTGCCACGATTTTGGTGGCCGCGTCGGCGGGCAGCTTGACCGTGAAAATGCCGTTGGTCTCGGAAATTTCCCGCGACAATTTGTCCTGAAGATAATCAAACTTGAGCCGCTGACGCCAGAGCGTTTGCGCTTCGGCGAGGTCTTTGGGAAACGGCTCGTGGCGGCGGTCGAGCTGGATTTTTTCGTCCGTGTTGAATTTGAATTTGTTCTGCGCCAGCAGTTCGTTGACATACGCGGTGTGTTGTTGGAAGCGGTCCATGTAACGCTGATAAATGACAAACGCCGGCGTCAGGTCGGATTTTCTTACATTGGCGTTCTCCTTGTCACCCACGGTCAGCACATCCAGATTGGTGCGGAAAGGGGCGAACTCCGCGAGGTCGGCTTGGAGAAAGTTTTCGTGGCGCGGGTCGAGCGAGTTAATGTAGCCGTCATAAAACCGCTCCGACAATTCTTTGTCGAGGGGGCGCTGCAGGTAATGAAATGCCCCCAGCAACTCCGCGGTGACGTAGGCGATGCGCGGGTCGTTTGGGCCGGGCTTGAGCCGCGTGTCCAAGCTGGACAACGGCGGCAATACAGGCTTTTTGGCCGTTTCACAGCCCGCCGCGACGGCGAGACTGGCGAGCACAGCGAGCAAGAGGAGTCGGTTTAGACGCATGACGATTTGCACAATTGGACCCAACATAACCCAAATCGTTCAGTGAGGAAAACAAATTGCGTGCGTAAGCGGAGAAATTTTCAGACAAATTTCGAACGAAAAGTGGATTGCCTTTGTCTGTGCAATCCAGAATCATATCGCCTCGCAAATTAACAACATGAAAACAATTATCACCGCTTTCTGTCTCGGCCTTGCGCCCTTGGTCATGGCCGACACTACCAACCAACTGGCCGACGAAAAATCCCGCGTGAGTTACGCCATCGGCATGATGCTCGGCCACAACTGGCAGCAGCAGGGGCTCGAAGTGGATCCCGACGTGGCCGCCCGCGCCATCAAGGATGTGCAGGCCGGCGGGGCCACGCTCCTCTCGCAGACCGAAATGCAGGAGACGCTCACGACCTTCCAGAAAGATTTCAAAGTCAAACAGCAAAAGATTCAGGCGGAGAAGGGGGCCAAGAATAAAATCGAGGGCGATGCCTATCTGGCCGGGAATAAAACCAAACCCGGCGTCAACGCCTTGCCCGATGGCCTGCAATACCTCGTCCTCACCAACGGCACCGGCGCAATGCCGTCCGCCAGCGACACCGTCTCCGTGAACTATCGCGGCACCTTGCTGGATGGCACTGAGTTTGACAGTTCCTACAAGCGCGGCCAGCCCGCTTCCTTCCCGGTCGGCGGCGTGATTCGCGGCTGGACCGAAGCGCTCCTGAAAATGAACGTCGGTTCCAATTGGAAATTATTCATTCCCGCCGACCTCGCTTACGGGGAACAAGGCCGCCCCGGCATCCCGCCCAATTCGGTGCTGATTTTTGAAGTCGAACTGCTCTCCGTTCTGGCCCCGGCCACGCCGCCGCCTGCCGCCGCGCCCGCCCAACCGCTCACCAGCGACATCATCAAGGTTCCTTCCAAAGCGGAGATGGACAAGGGCGCGAAAATCGAGACCATCAAGCCCGAAGACGTCAAGAAGCTGCAAGAACAGCAAGCCAAATAGCCTGGCCGGTTTGAAACCGGAGCGCGGCTGTGTTCCGCTCGGCGCGGGATCCGCCGCCGCAACGTCGCTCGTCGATGCGGGTTGGGTCTCCCTGCGCTCCTCGTTGCGAAACTCCTGCGGCGGGTCTCGGCGCCCCCAGCCGCGCGCCGAGTTTTGCAAACCGGTTCTGAAGTTTTTTGAACGTCCGCCTGCCCGGCGTGTCAATTTGTCAGATTATGAAATTGACCAGAACTTTTGTCGGCCTTTCGTCCGCGCTGTCCGCCATGCTCGTCATGCTAGCGGTCGGGCACTTCAATTTGTGGGCGCGTGAAAACAGCCCTGCCTTCCACGTCGAGCGCACGCCGATCAACCGCGACGCCCGGCTCGGCACCAGCTTCGCGCCCATCGTCAAAAAAGTGGCACCGAGCGTCGTTAATATTTTCACCACCCGCTTCGTCAAGGAACGGCTGCGGCGCAACCCGATGCTAAATGACCCGTTTTTCCGGCAGTTCTTCGGCAATCAACTGCCCGCCGACGGTGATGGCCGGGAGCGCACGCGCAAGGAACAAAGCCTCGGCTCGGGCGTGATCGTCTCGTCCGACGGTTACATTCTCACGGCCAACCACGTGGTCGCCGAAGCGGACGAAATCAAGGTCGCCATCGCCGGCAACAAAAAAGAATTCACCGCCCGCGTCATCGGCAAAGATCAGGCAACAGACGTGGCGGTGCTGAAAATTGAGGCGAACAATCTGACGGCCGTGACGCTGGCGGACAGCGAGCAATTGGAAGTGGGCGACGTGGTGCTTGCGATCGGCAATCCGTTCGGCCTCGCCCAGACCGTGACGATGGGCATTGTCAGCGCGCTAGGTCGCAACGGACTGCCGGGCTTCAATCAATACCAGGATTTCATTCAGACGGATGCCGCCATCAATCCCGGCAATTCCGGCGGCGCCCTGGTGGATGCCGAAGGCCGGCTGGTCGGCATCAACACCGCGATTGTGCCCAATGAAAACGGGGGCAATCAGGGCATCGGGTTTGCCGTGCCCATCAACCTGGCGCGCGGCGTCCTCGAGCGCCTCGTCAGCGGTGGCAAAGTCACCCGCGGCTATCTCGGCATTCTGCCGCAGGATGTGGATGCCGGCCTCGCCAAACAATTTCAACTGCCCGACCAGAATGGTGCCCTCGTCGGCGACGTGGTTCCCGGTGCGCCCGCCGCCAAAGCCGGCCTCCAATCCGGCGACGTGATTTTGGCCATCAACGGCAAACCCATTGCCGACGCACATGGATTGCAGTTGACCGTTTCGCAATGCGCGCCCGGCTCGGCTGCCACGATCAAATTTCTGCGCAACGGTGTCATCAAGACGCTCGTGATCACGCTCGGGGAACTGCCAGGCGGCAACGGCGCTGAAAACGAGGAGTCGAATACACCGGAAACCGGCAGCACCAAAGCGGATGCGCTCGATGGCGTGACGGTGGCGGACCTCGAGCCGCAAGTGCGTGCGCAATTGCGCGTGCCCGGAAGTATTCATGGCGCGCTGGTGGCCGAGGTGGACTCCGCTTCCAATGCCGCCGAGGCCGGCCTGCGGCCCAACGACCTGATCGTGGAAATCAATCGCCAGCCGGTGACCAACTCGGAAGACGCCGTGCGGCTGGGCAAGGCGGCGCGGGGTGAACAGATTCTCGTCAAAATCTGGCGGCGGCTGGGTGATAACTCCGGCACGCGCTTCTTGAGCGTGGACAACACCAAGCACGCCAAGTAAGCCGCGTTGTTTTAGCGCGGTGCCTTTTTTCAAAACTGGTTTGCGCAAAACCGCGTTTCGCCGCGCGGCCGATTCGGGCATCCTTTCACGACACCATGAAAGCCATCCCCTGCCTGCTGGTTTTGCTCCTGGCGCTGTCGTTGCGCGCGACCGTGTTTGATGTCCGCCAGTCCGGCGCGGTCGGCGATGGCAAAACTCGCGACACGGCGGCGATTCAAAAAGCGCTCGATGCCTGCGGCGCGGCGGGCGGCGGCACCGTGAGGTTTCCGGCCGGAACTTATTTGAGCCAGCCACTGACCCTGCGCTCCAAGACCATTCTCCAATTGGATGCGGGCGCGACGTTGCTCGCCAGCACGAACCACGCTGATTTCATGAAAGTGCCCGGCGACTGGCTCCAAGCCAAAAGCGGCGGTGACTTCATCCCGTTCATCGGCGGCCGCGATTTGACCGATGTCACCTTGGCTGGCAGCGGCGTGATTGACGGCAGTGGTCTGGTCTGGTGGGGCGAAGCGGAAAAAGCGCGCCAGATTAAATCCGGTTACACCTTGCCACGTCCAAATTTAATCGTCCTCGAGCGCTGCAAAAATCTGCGGCTGGAAAATCTCACGCTGCAAAACTCGCCGAAGTTTCATTTCGTGCCGACCGATTGCGAAGGCGTCGTCATTTCCAACGTGACCATTCTCGCGCCGGAACACGCGGCGAACACCGACGCGCTTGATCCCAGCAACTGCAAGGGTGTGCTGATTACGAAATGCACCATTGATGTCGGCGACGACAATGTGGCGATCAAGGCGGGCAAGGCGGTCGCGGGCCGCGCGTTTGCCTGCGAAGACATCACGGTGACGGACTGCACGTTTTTACACGGTCACGGCCTGAGCATCGGCAGCGAAACGGCGGGCGGCGTGCGCAATGTGACGGTGAAAAACTGCACGTTTGCCAACACCGAGAACGGCATCCGCATCAAGTCACAGCGCGGCAAAGGCGGCATCGTTGAAAACATTTTTTGCGACGGCATCACGATGTCCAACGTGAATCCGGCCATCACGTTCACCAGCTATTACGCGAACAACTCGGCAGGCGACGCCGCGTCCCCGGCGGCGGTGACTGACGCCATCAGAATTTCCGAGAAGATCCCGACGTATCGCAACATTCGCATTAGCAACCTGACGGCCACATGTCCCAAGGCGGCGGGAACAATGGTCGGTCTGCCGGAGAATTGCATTTCAAATGTGGTGCTGGAGAATGTCACAATTACCGCGGCGAAACGTTTCGAGATCCGCAATGCGCGGGGCGTGCAGTTGAAAAATGTCACGGTCACGGTGCCCACGGGCGAGCCCTTCAAGCTGGAGAATGCCGACGTTTCTGGCCGGCCGACTGCGGCCGGGAAATAAATGGTGTGGCCGCAGCATCATTTCTGGCGGAACACGGCGGTGGCGTGGCGACCCGCCGCCGCCGCACTGCGGGGAAGCGCCCAGCCGTGCCGGCGATGCCAGCTTGCTAATGTGATCGCCTGCCAAACCAGAAAACCTGTCATCCAATCTATTATGAAACGAAACACCCGTCGCATTGGCTTTTGGATTTGCCTGAGCCTCATCACGGTCACACTGAGGCTGCCGGCAGCAACGCCGGAGTGGTCACAAGTTCCGGGAATTCTCGCGCGCATCGTCGCACCGACATTTCCCGCGCGCGACTTTGTCATCACCAAGTTCGGCGCGGTGGCGGATGGCACCACGGACGCCAGCCCCGCGATTGCGCAGGCGGTTGCCGCGTGCGTCCAAGCCGGGGGCGGTCGCGTGGTCATTCCCGCGGGTGAGTTTTCGACCGGCCCGATTCATTTGCAGAGCAACGTGGAACTGTATCTGGCCGCGACGAATTCGATTTTGAAATTCAGCACCGACCCCAAACAATATCTGCCCGTGGTGGCGACGCGGTTTGAAGGCATGGAGTGTTCCAACTATTCGCCGCTGATTTACGCCTACGGCCAAAAAAATGTCGCGGTGACGGGCGCAGGCATTTTGGACGGGCAGGCGGAGGAAACGAACTGGCTCGCGTGGAAAGGCCAAAAGAATCGCGACGGCGGCACGCAAAAGGCCGCGCGCAAGCGGCTCGACCAGATGAACAATGAAGGCGTGCCCATGAGCCGGCGCGTGTTTGGCGACGGTGGTTTTCTGCGCCCGCCGTTCGTCGAATTCAACTTGTGCCGGAATGTATTGGTCGAAGGCGTGAAAATCCGTCGCTCGCCGATGTGGGAGTTGCATCCCCTGCTCTGCACGAACGTGATTGTGCGCGGCGTGGACATCCTGTCGCACGGTGCGAACAACGACGGCTGCGACCCCGAAAGCTGCTGCGATGTGCTGATCGAGAAATGCATTTTTGATACGGGCGACGATTGCATTGCGATCAAATCCGGCCGCAACGCCGACGGCCGCCGCGCCGGCGTGCCCTCGCAGAACATCATCATCCGCGATTGCACCATGCGCGACGGGCATGGCGGCACGACCATCGGCAGCGAGATTTCCGGCAGTTGCAGCAACGTGTTCGTGGAGAACTGCCAGATGGACAGCCCGGAACTGACGTGCGCGCTGCGGCTGAAATCCAACGCCATGCGCGGCGGCGTGCTGCAAAATATCTTCATGCGCAATATCAACGTCGGGCTGGTGAAGGACGCGGTGTTGCAGATTGATTTTCTCTACGAGGAAGGCGCGCAGGGAGCATTCCATCCCATCGCCAAAAATGTCGTCCTGGAAAACCTCACGGTGGCGCAGACGCCGCGCGTGTTGAATGTGCGCGGCTTTCCGGCCGCGAGCATCACGGACGTGCGGATTTACAATTCCCGTTTCAAGCAGATCAAAAAGCCCGACCAAGTCATCGAAGCCGATGTGAAGCTGGTGGACTGTTCGCTGGAACCGGCGAAGTAATTTATATTTTTCCATGTCGCACTTGGTCAGCTTGAACTTCCGGGCCGTGGCTTCGCGCCGCCGATTTTCGGGCGGTGCTTGGTTGCCGACGGTGGCGGCGTTTCTCCTGCTGGCGCTGCGCGCAGCCGCGATCGTGCCGTGGACGATCCTCATCAACACCAACAACGTGGTGATCGTCACCAATGCGCCTTACCACGCGGTGGGCGACGGCGTGGCGACCAATACGGCGGCCATTCAAAACGCGATCAATGCCGCGGCGTTGGGCGGCACGACGAACGGGTTGAGCGGCGGCACGGTGGAAATTCCGCCGGGAATTTATTTGAGCGGCCCGCTCACGTTGAAAAGTTCGGTCAACCTGCAGATTGATGCGGGCGCGATTCTGCGCATGTTGCCGCTGGGGATGTATCCGGGCGGAACGAACCTCGGCACCACTTTTATTTCCGGGGCGAGCCTGCATGATATCGAGATCAGTGGCGGCGGCGCGATTGACGGACAAGGCGCACCGTGGTGGCCGTATGCCAGCGTCGCCGGGGCGAACCGTCCGCGCATGATTTCTCCGTCCAGTTGCAATCGCCTGCTCATTCAAAACGTCACTTTGTCCAACTCGCCGATGTTTCACATCGCCATCAGCGGCAGCAGTTCCGCCAATTCCACGGTGCAAGGCGTCACGGTTCGCGCGCCTTCCTCCAGCGATCCCGTAACGCCGGGACACAACACGGACGCCTGTGACGTCAGCGGGTCCAACATTCTGGTGCAGAATTGCAATATCAGCGTGGGCGACGATGACTTCACCTGCGGCGGCGGCACGCACGACGTTTTGATCACCAACAATGTTTACGGCAATGGCCACGGTGTTTCCATTGGCAGTTACACGCAGGGGGTTTCCAATATCATGGTCATCAACTGCACGTTTAATGGCACCGACAATGGCATTCGCATCAAGTCGGACTACGACCGCAGCGGGATCGTGCAGAATATTTCCTACTACAACATCGGCATGACCAACGTGCATTTTCCGATCCAGGTCTATGGTTATTACAACTGGTATGGCACGCCCAGCAGCATTACGCCCGCCATCGCCGCCAGCACCAATGCGGCCGCCGTCATCAGCACCACGCCGGTTTTTCGGAACCTCACGTTCAGCAACATCAACGCCACTTCCGTCAGCGGCTATCCCGTGGGCATCATCTGGGCGCGCACCGAAATGCCCGCGACCAACCTTGTCTTCAATAAGGTGAATCTGACGGGCGACCGGAATTTCTGCCTCTACAATGTCAGCGGCGCGCAGTTTATTGACTGCAATATCAAAGTGTCTGCCAGCACCACCACTTTCGCGCTCTACGACGCCCAGGTCATCATTACCAACAGTGCGCCGACCACCACGCTGTTCCAATTCGACGGCCTGACGACGAACGGCTACGGCAGCACGCTCGCGCTTTACTCGACGCTGGCGTCGCTCAAAAACACCAACGTCTTGGATGACGGGCCGCTCACGCTGTCCGCCGCCACGCTGACGGTGAGCAACAACCTCACGCTGTTTCCGGCCACCACGGTGAATTATGCGCTCGGCACCAACGCCACCATCCTGGCGGTGATCGGCAATCTGACGCTCGGCGGCACGAACAGAATTTCCGCCGCTGGCGGCTTCACCAATGGCAATTACCCTTTGATGACTTACACCGGTGCCTTGAACGGTTCGCCGCCGGTGCTGGGTGCCACACCGCCAGGTTACAATTATTCCTTCGATACCAATACCGCCGGACAAGTGAAACTGATGGTCACGTTGCTCGCGCCGACGAATCTGGTGGCGGCGGGAACCAACCTGCGGATCAATTTGAAATGGAATTCGGTCAGCGGTGCGGCCAGTTACAATTTGAAACGCGGCCCGACGGGCGGCAACTTTCCGGCCGTATTTAGCGCGCTGACGGCGACGAATTACTCCGATGCGAACGTGACCAACGCGGTGAATTATTTTTACGTCGTGTCGGCGGTCGGCGCCGGCGGTGAAAGCTCCAATTCACTTCAAGCCGCTGCCGTGCCGCTGCCATCCAACCAACCGACAAATATTGTGCTGCAGGCAGGCGCGGGAATTTTGCAGCTCTCCTGGCCGCAGGATCACCTCGGCTGGCGGCTGCAAATCCAGACGAATAGCGCGAGCCAAGGCATGGGTTCCAATTGGGTGACGGTGCCGAACTCCACGAATGTCATGGCCACCAGCCTCGGCATCCATCCCACGAACGGCGCCGTGTTCCTGCGGCTGGCTTATCCGTGAGGAACCGCCGAGCAAACCTCGGCGCTCCGTCATTTCGCCGCCAGCTTTTCGTTGAGCCAGGAAATCAATTTGCCCGGCCATGCGGGATCAAATTTCGCCCAGTCGGCAATCCGATGCTGGCCATCGGGAATCATGATCAAGTCGCAGTCCACACCTGCGGCCTTGAGCTTTTCCTGAAACGCCAGCGATTGATTGGCGGGAACAGTTTTGTCCGCGCTGCCTTGAATGATCAAAAACGGCGGCAGTCCCGGCTGCACGTGCGTGAGCGGCGAATTTTCTTTCAGCACCGCCCGCACGCTCTCGGTGAGATTCGTCGAGTCGCAGTTAAAGAGATTTCGCATCGAGATGCTCAGGCCACCGCGGCGCTCGTTGTCGGCCACGAGATCGGTGGGTGGGGCGAAGGCGGCGATGGCTTGCACGCGTGTGTCGGCGTTTGTGCGCGTGCCCGTGAGCGTGACAAGCTGGCCACCCGCCGAGTAGCCCAGCAGCGCGATGTGGTCGGGGTCGCCCTTGTATTCCGCCGCGTGCCGCTTCACCCAGCGGATCGCCGTCTGCACATCGTCATAGCACGCCGGCCAGCGATGGGTCGGCGCGAGCCGGTAATAAATCGTGAACCAGGTAAAATTCGTCGCGCCGGACGCGAAGACCGGCACGATGTCTTTCTCGCGGTCGCCCGTCATCCAGCCGCCGCCGTGGACGATAAGCACCACGGGAAATTTTCCGTCGCCGGCGGGCACATGCGCATCGAGCAATAATTTTTCACCGCCCGCTTCGCCGTATTCAATATTGAAGCGATTGGCGCTGAACGACTGGGTCAAATCCGGATTCCAGTGATCCGCGCCGTCGAGCACAGTTTCCACCGTGATTTTTTGCGCGTCAGATCTTTTCAACTGCTTCACCCAGTCCGGCCGGTTCGTCGGACTGGCGCCTTCGCCGGTGCTGTTAAACTCAGCGTAGCGCGCCGTGGAGTGGGCTTCCGGTTTTTTCCAATCGTTCCAGCCTGCGGGGAGGACGACCTCAGACATTTCCGTGTTCAGGAAAATGGTGCTGGCATAAGTCCGCCAAGGCCGGCCGAGAAACGTTTTCACGCCCGGCTCACCGGTGATTTTACAATTCGCGAATATGAAACCGAAGGGCTGATCCACCGGCGTTGAGGCGGCGGTGATGTAGCCATCGCGCCGACAATGGATCTGGCAATTCTCAAACCACGCCGTCGCCGCGCCGAAGATGAAATCCGTATTGCCCACAATGTGGCAATTCTCAAAATACTGCCGCCCGCGATTCAGCAGAATGGTGTCCTGCCAGCCGAGGAAGCGGCAGTTACGGAAACTCGCGCGGTCGCCGTCCACGCGAATCGCCAGGGCTTGTCCAACTGCGCCGGCCGAGTTTTCAAACGTGAGATTCTCCGCCGTGAAATCATCGGCGTCAATCGTGGTCGAAGGCGTTTTGAACGTGCCGATGGGTTTGCCTTCGGCGTTGGTGATGCCGGCGTAGAGATTGAAGGTCAGGATGGTGTTGGTCGGATTGTCGCCGACGAGCCGGAAGAATCTTTTTTCGCGCTGGATATAAACCAACTCCTTGTAAGTGCCGGGTTGGATATGAATGATGACGGGATGGTTGCGGCTGCCCGCCGGCACGGCCATGATGGCCGCCTGGACTGAAGTGAAAGGCGCGCTGCCATCGGCAGCGACGAAGAGATTCGTCTGCGCCGATAACTGGCCAATGCCCACCAGCAAGGCCAAAGCACTGGCGATAATATTGAACTTCATGGCGGGGAAATTAACGGATTCTGCGTCCGGCCACCACTGAGAATCAGTTGCGAATGACAGCAAAGCGCCGGGAGATTTGGGCCTTGGCAGAAAAAGAAGGAGCGCGGCAGCGGTTTCGAATCCGCGTAGACCTTGGCGCGTGCTTGCATTTAGAAACTAAACACACACGAAAACCGCATGAAATAAGATTGCTTTTGATGTCGCCGAAATGTCTAAACGCAGCATTCATGCACGCTCACAAACCGGCGCGCATCGCTTTTTGTCATGTTTGACATGCTGTTGCAGGCCTTCAACATCCAATTCATGACACTTTATCTGCATCCACCGTCCCTCACAGTTGCCCTTGCCGGTGAGCAAAGAACCAGACACCCACCGCCGCACCGACGCCGGCCAAACTCAGAATTTCATTCCCGCCGATTAGGTCGCCGGCCCATCATCTCATCCTTGGGCAGCACATGAGCAGAGTGCTTTTCCGTCACTTCACTCCGTCCCCCCAAGGCAATCAAAAAAACAAGAATAGATCGCTCTGGGCGGCGCTCTCGGTCAGGGATGCGTTTTCCCAAGGTCGTCGGCAAACTGCCCGCGGCGGCGGGCCTTTTTGGGGCTGATACCATGATTGAACGATAGTGGTTCCGTTGCCGTCCAAAGTCAGGTGAAACGGCTAGCGACAACAATTATGGCCGCCATCAACGCCGACCTCACCGCCCGCAGCCTGCTGCGACCTTACGTCACATTTTGGTGACAAAAGTGAAGGTTGCCGTTCGCGCACCGTCTTCGTTTTCAAATTGGCCCAAAGCAAAAGGAGTTAATCCACTTTGGGCGTAAAGTGTATTCTGGCCGGAAACTGAGGGCGATTGGCCTATATCTGTGAGTTGACGGGGAAGCCTTGCCGTAATCTATACGCGTTGAAACGAACGAGAATTTTCCAATTGAAAAACATGCTTAACAAAAAAATCGGCCTGATGGTCCTCTGCGCCAGCCTCTCAATCAGTGAAATCTGGGCGGGCACGTTTACCAATTATGCCATTGGCGATGTCATGATCGGTTTCCGAAAAACGGGCGGCACTTATGATTTGGTAGTCAATGCCGGACCGATTGCCACCTTGACCAATCTGCCGGTGAATACCCGCTACGCCATCTCCAACTATACGGGCGCACAACTGGCGCAGGTGGGCACGAACTTGATTCGCTGGTCGGCTTTCACTTACTTCGATGACTCGCAACCCACAGCTTCCGTTCCAGTCGCGGCGCAATGGACGCTGTTTGCGACCAAAGCCCGAGCCTCGCAAAACACCCGCACTGCGGCTTGGAACCCGGCCGGCCAACTCACGCAGGCTTTGACCGGCGGGCAGATGTCGTTGATTCCGGCCGGGGCAAATGACATGCGCACGTTCAATGCCTTGAACACTCCCACGGCGGTCATTGAGCAGGATGGCAGTCAGGGCAACCCCAACTATCCGACGGGATACAGTTACTCAGATGCCGTGCAGGATCTGCAAGACTCTACTCTGGCCAACTTTGGCGGGAACTTTGGCGGCAACGTGGAATGCACCAACAACGCCAGCTTTATTTTGCAGGGGGCCGTGGTGCGCGCGGACTTTTATCAGATTCCACCCAGTGGCGGCGGAATAGTGAAGTTTTTGGGCTACTTCGAATTTTCAACGAACGGCACGATGACCTATGTCGCTTATCCCACCGCTCCCGTGGTGCAAACGGTGGCGGCCAGTGCGGTTACCGGCACCACCGCCCAACTGAATGCCACCGTCAATCCGACCAACAGTCAGACTACACTCTATTTCCAATACGGTCTGACCATCGGCTACGGCTCTGCTAGCCTAACAACCAATATTGGGACCAACGCGGGTAACTATGGTTTATCCGTCTCCAATCTACTCGCCGCCAACACTTATCACTTTCGCGCGGTGGCCTACAACCAATACGGCACGAATTTTGGCAGCGATCTGACCTGCTTGACCACGGGATCATCCACGCCGACAGTTCCGGTGATTACCGGCCTGGGCCGAACCAATAGCATAACGACCCTCAGTTTCTCGACCGGCAATAGCGGCACCTACACATTGCGCGGAACCAATAGCGCCGGTTTGACGGCACCCCGCATCACCTGGCCAGCGATTTCCTCTGCCGCTGGCAATGGCTTGGTAATCACCTTGACCGCCACCAACAACAGCCCGAACCAGTTTTACGTCATCACTGCGCAATAAGTTACGGACGGTTTATTTCACCTAAAACCCAAATGACATTCAAATGAACAAAACTAAAATCCTCCTGGGAGTAATCGCATCCGCCGCGCTTTGCGGCACGCCTGCCTTAGCTCAAATTAACTATCAAAACGGCGACCTGCTCGCCGGCTTCCGCAATGGCGGCAGCACGGAACTCATCGTGGATCTTGGCTCCATCGCCAATTTTCAGACGGCCTATTATGCTACAAATTTTACCGGTATGGCCGCAGCCATCACCAGTGTCTTTGGCAGCACGAGTGGAGTCTATTGGTCGGTTTTCGGTGCCAATGACACTAGTTCCAGTCCTTACAACCTCGCGGTCACCCAGACCGATCCTAATACCCTGTGGAACACGCTGGCGCGTTCCAATCCCAACAATCGGACCACCGCGCCCTTTGTGGCCGGCAGCTCTGCCTCGCAAGGATTGGCCGTGGGGGTCGTCGGTTCGATTGGTGGATTAACCTCGTCTTCGCTTCCCGGCGTGACCGACATTTCATTGAACATAGTTTCGGTCAACACTTCGCTAGGCGGCTATAGTTCCTTTATGGCCGACCCGAATAGTGGCAACCTGGGTGGCAACTGGCCCTATAGCATTGAGAATTTGGGTGCTGGCGTTTCGGATCTCTATCAGTCTAATCCCGGCAATCACTTCACCCAGCATGGAAGCTACCTGGGTAGTTTCACTCTGGCCGCCAACGGGGCCTTGACCTTCGTAGGGGTGCCGGAACCTTCCACCTGGGCCATGTTAGGCACCGGCGGGCTGTCCCTGCTGTGTTTTGCTCGTGCCCGTCGCAACAAATAATTCAACTCCAGCTTTAGTTCAACCATTCAATTCAACAAACAAACAATACCAATATGAAAAAAACTCTGATTCTTACCGCGGCCCTGGGTTTGGCGGGAGCCACCCCGCTGATGGCCGTTGATCTCTACGTTACCGGTTCCACGGCGTTCCGCGCCAATGTTTACGGGGCCTGTAGCAAACTCTATGACGGCGGTGCTCCCCTGAGCATCACTTACGGCGATGCCGCGCATGGTGGCGATGCCAACAACAATGCCAAGACCGCCTCGTGGTGCATGACCGGAACCGTGTCCAACTCCATTACCGCCTTGGGCACGACCCCCTTGACCATCCATGGACTCTTTACTGGTTCCGTTCAAGGCATCCAGACGACGGAACAAGGCACCAAGTTGCCGTTCGCGACTCCTAGCAGCGGCGTTTATGTTACGAATACGCCCACGATCGGTTTCTCTGATGCTTCCGGCACCTCCACACCATATCCGGCCACGGGCAATTTCAACGAGGAAAATGTCTGCGTGCAGCCCTTCGTCATGTGCAAGTCAGTGGCTGGCGGCGGTCTGGCCAACATCAGCAATGTGACGTGGGAACAGCTCCGCTACGGCATTGCGGCCGGGCGCATCCCGCTGTCTGCCTGGACCACCAAAGGAACGGATCACAGCAGCTATGTTTACTTTATGCAGCGCACCAAAGACTCTGGCACCCGCCGCTGCGAGCTGGCTCAGGAGCAATTCGGATATAACGCTCCCTGCACGGTTTATCTGTATGACAATGTCACCAACAACATTTTCTTCAAACCGAGCGGCACGGCGATCATCGGTCCCGTCGGCGTCAACAACGCAAATCTGAATTGGGGTAGTGGTTATGTCGGCGGCGGGAACATCGCCACGGAACTTGGCTACAGCCATATTAACAATCAGGCAATTTCCTATTTGTCCATTGGTGACGCAAAGGGGATTACCGGCACGCCTTGGTCGCAAGTGCTGCCGTTCAACGGCGTGTGGCCAACCGCCGCCGGCGCGGGCATCTCCGGCAACACCGGCACAAACGACTTCTCGCCCATCTCGCAAGGTCTCTATACTTGCTGGGGCTATGAAGTCGTGGTGTATCCCAACGTGGATCCGTCCAGTCTCAACAGCGACCAAAACCTCACGCACGACCAGTTGGGCACGCAGAATGCCGCCGGCACCATCATGGGAGTGCTGAATGCCCAAACCGTCATCAACGGTGGCTCGCCGCTCGCCGGCAGCATCGAAAACGAAATCGAATTGAGCAAGCCCACCGGGGCCACGGCGATCCGTCTCTCCGACATGGTCTCCTCCCGCCAATCGGTCGGCGGCACGATTACTCCGTAGTCTGAGTGGGGCTTAGAATGCTGACCGGTGCAGATTCGTCTGCACCGGTCTTTCCCTTGGTGTGAATCCAAATATGCGACAACTCAACTCCAAACCGGCTTGGTTGGCGATGATAGCGTTGCTGGCTGTCGGCGGCAATTGGACAGCAAATCTTGGGGCTGCGCCGCTAGAAGTGGAGTTGAACGGATTGTGCAATCTGCTGGGTGACCGCCGCGCCGTATTAGTCATCCGTCCCAAAGCTGGTGCTCAGAACATTACTCTGGTAGAAGGTGAATCCTTTGGTGTCATCACACTCATTGCCGTGGACATGGCGGCCAAACGTGTATTGATTGACAATGACGGACAGGCGGAAACGCTGCGGCTCTGCGGCACGCCCAGCCTTTCGCCGTTTGCGGATGCCTCGGGTAAGGCTGACCGATTTTTAGCACGCGGACTGGATGGCACGGTGGGAAGTCCTGGCGCTGATGGGTTGGTAGTGGAAACCTCGCCAGGTAATCCCGGCTGGGGCACGCTGCCGATGATCGCCAGTGGGAATAGTGTGACCAAGAAACCAAGCCCGGCGGCCAGCCAACCAACTGCTCCCGGTGCGGGTGACAGCGGCGCTTCCCCAATCGCTAACCCAACCGACATGGCGAAAAGCCAAGCCGACAGTGAATGGTATCAGGAATCAGAAAGCATAGAGCAGAGCCGGCGGGAAACCGCGGCACAGGTGCTGGCGGGTGAAATGGAACCGTGGCCGCGCACGCCGTTGACACCGGCAGGAACTCCTCCTGCCTTGGTGGGAGCAGGCATGTTCTTCTCCAACCACATTCCCCGCTATGTGGTCACGGGCTCGTTAAATTAAGCGCTTCCACTGCGCCGACCGGCATCAGGCTAACGCCGGGAATTGGCACGTTTCGGCGCACCATTACTCAATTTTCTGTCGGATGGAGGCGCGCACTTCATGCGTCTTAGCCAATTTTTCCTCCAGCGTTCCTGACACGCTAGACGGATCAGGAAAGCTCCAGTGGAGCCGTTGGGTGACGCCAGCAAATATGAGACAACGCTCGGCGCCTGGCTTCGTCGCAACCGGTGATCACATGGCTGAACAACGTGCCGGACTTGATGTAGTCGAACACACCTTTCGTTTGATTGTCGGAAATATCAATACCCATCTCCAGCATCGCTTCGACGACAATCGGATTGAGTTTGCCCGGCTCCAATCCAGCGCTGTGCGCTTCAAAATTCTTGCTGTAGATTCGGTTCAGGATGGCAGCGGCCATCTGGCTGCGGGCGCTATTGTGAATGCAGACAATTAAAGTTAGCTTTTTCATGGTGCAAAAATGGGTGAGTGATGTGAGAGCGGCAGTCTCAGGCAGGGCATTGAAGAGTATCAATGCTATTCGAGGTCACAGATTTTCCATTCTCGCGGAATCTAAGTCCACACTGGCCGACAGTTACTTCTTGTGATCATACATCAGGCGAAGCGCCTCCGCGATGATGAGTCCCAAAGTGAAGGCGAAGCTGAGCGTGAGCACCAAGGTCTTGGCTCTTTTTCGCTGCTCCCATTCCTGCTGACGGGGGAAGAGCCAGCGTCCAAGAAAATCAAACAAGCTTTGCATCACTAGGCCGGGGAGCGATGATTGCCGCCACCGGCGACGTTGGCAGGGGCGGCCAATTGGCCTCGGCAATATCCAGCGATCGCGCCGCTGTGTAGTCATCCACAAAGGCCACATCCACCGCTTCGAACGGTTGGATCAACTCATCCATTTCCGTGCTTAAAATCGTGTCGGCCACCTGCGACTCCACGAGAAAGCCCGCCGCCGTGGCGTGGTCCGTGCGACCGGTCTGCTGCAAGCGGAGAATATTCTCAATACACGCGCAAAAATCCGTGAAGGCATCCGCGAAGGATTCCGAGCGTCGCCACACCGAGGGCTTGGCGTCACAAACGGCTTTCACCGCCAGATACATATCCAGCTTGCTGTGAGTTGTGTTCTGCATATCGCCCAGCTTAGTTCGCCGGCCGCCGATGAACAGCGACGTTTGTGTGAAGGATTAGTGTCAACCGCGCGACGCCCCGGCCCGCATTAAATTTACCGCCGCTCTCGCATCAATGCCCGGCAGCGCCAGGATTCGTTGCCGGAATGTTGCCGCAATGACATTGGTTTGAAACCGGCCGAGGCTTAAATCACCGTGCGGTTGTTGAAAAGTCATGAATCCTGCAAATGAAGCTGGAGGGAGGACAATGCGGGCGCAGGAGGGGGGGCACGCACGCGCAGGAAACACCGCTGCGCGTGCGTTTTTTTTCACAACCCTCAAATTCTGGTCCGGATCAGCGGCAAATCCGTGCGCGCCAGTGGAATCCCGTGCTGGACTTCAGCTCGTGATTATGGTTTGTTTCACGGTGCTATGAATACATCACTCGTGAAGTCCATACCGCAGGGTGATTTTGCGGAGCTCAGCTCGCTGATGAAGGATTGCCAGGCCAAGTTTCAAACGCTCGTCAGTCAAAACCGCGCGATACGGTATGACATGTATCCCCAACCAGACATTCCCGAGGAGCTTCAGAATCAGTTGCGGCAGCATGGCTATTGCGATTTGGTTTTGGAAAACGACCGCTGGCAGCATTTTCTGGTGCCTTCCCCAAACTGAATCCCCGTGGCTTCTGGTTGACGGGCGGACGATGATCAAACGGGGCGGTAACATCGCAACCCGATGAAACTGTCAACCTCGGCAAGAAGCCATCTCCAACCTTCCTGAAGTTTTGAGTATGTCTGCCAACCTGAGACCTAACGCGCCGGAAGCAACTTCTTCCGCGCTCCAGTTTTAATGGCAGCGAATCCACCCTCATAGCCGACGATCTCCGGCCCTCCTGAGACCGGACTTTACACCGAGCGGTTTCATTGCAGAATGAAATCAGACAACTGGGGTTCAATTGAATAAAGCCACTGAGTTGTTCAAAAAATAAAACTAAAAAGCAGATTCCTGTCCACGGGCAATCGGTTCACCATGAAAATACCAGCAATACTTAAAAGAGAGCCATTATTGGTGGAGGCCGGTGTGTCGAAGCTTACCAAACTGGAGTTTGCCAGAAATCCCCATCCCGCGTTGCTTAAAGAACCAGCGCATTTTTGGGATGAGATCTTCATTGCGAACGAGGCCTACATCCTCGATGAGGTCACCCATCCGCGGATCCGGCAAAAGCTGGCATATGATGCTGCGTCGCATCGGCTCTTCCTTGAATATGTTGAGGCCACGACGCTGAGCGAGCTGGTGAGGACGGGAATTACGCTCCAGGACCAAAGGCGGACTCATAAAATCCTGCAAAGCGTGGCGGAGACGGTGGCGGACATGCACGCGGGCATACTGTGCGGTCGGCCGATCATCCATAATGATTTGAAGAGCATGAATGTGCTGGTGCCCACGGCCTCGCCCGCCGAGTCCATCCTGATTGATTTTTCGCATTCCTATTTTGAAGGTCATTTGCCGCCGTTTATTACCGATAAGAAACAAAGCATGGCGGGCACCGCCAAATATATGTCGCCCGAGAAGTGGGATGGAGATTACACACATGGCGAGCAAAGTGATGTCTTCGCTTTTGGGGTCCTGGCCTATTACGCCTATACCGGAAGACATCCGTTTGAAGGGGATGTCGGCCAGATCGAGAACCAAATTCGCGAACTCACCCCGCCGTCGCCCATCGAATCAGGGTTCAACATCCTCCGCAATACCATGGCCATTACGATGTCGTGTCTGGAGAAAAAGCCGGAACGTAGGCCGCCCATGGAACGGATCGCCCGGTATTATGCGGAAGCATCCATTTTGTTCAGATAAGTTCCGAGCAAGCGATAGAGGCAGATTTTCCGCGGCACCGTCGCGAGGCGGCGGGTGGCTTTCCGCACGGAAATATTAATGAAGGACTGGCGCGCCAAGTTTGCAGCGCTTGTCAGCCAGAACCGGGACATCAAGTATGACCGGCATCCCCAAGCGAGCCGCTCCTGGAAACTTCAGAACCGGTTGCTGCACGTGGCCATCGCGATTTGGTATTTGAAAGCGACCGCAGGCAGCATTCCTTGGTGCCTAATTGAGGCTCATGCAGGGCCACCGGCTCACCAGCGTGAATGCTAACGGACTCGCGGTGCATACATTGTCGGGCAATGTCAGCGCAGACCGCGATGCCTCCAACCTTGGCCGGAGGGTCAGCCTACACTTTTCGGCCAAGCCAAAATTAGGTTGTTGCACAATCGTGACTCATTGGAAACGTGAAGGACGCAATGGGCAGGCATCATTGGGGCTTCAATGGTCGGCGAGCATCATCTGATACTGCAAGAAATGTCGCTGCGTCCTTCAAGTGAATGGACGCCGGTGAGTCATGCCTGGACCTGCGTGCGCGGGGTGGAAGGCGCGGGCTACTGTCTGCCAGGAGGGAATGCGCGCGAATTGAATGCCGGCGACGCTTTTATTATCGGGCCGAATAGCAGCACGGTGGTCCGCGCCAGTCAGTTGGGTGTGTTGAAGCTGGAATATTTTCTGGTGCTGCCGCAAAACCTCAACGGCGTTTTGACGGCTTTGGAATGGCACCAGTTGAAGCGATTTGCCACCACGGCCGGCCAGCCCATTTTGCACTTCGCGGCGAGCGAGGTGACCTCGCAAAAATTCATGCGGCTGGCGGCTCAACCCCGACGGGATTGCCTGGTCACGCGCACGGCTTTGCTCCAACTCTGGGCCGCCGCCATCGCCGGGTTGATGGCCACCGCCGCGCCCACTGTGCCGAGCAACAAACTGCGCGAACGCTTCCTCCAATTTGTCCGACAAATCCCGGAGGCGGATCTGGCGGGGAGTCCGCTGCCGGAACTCGCGGAACAGTTGCATTGCAGCGAACGGCACTTCAGCCGTCTCTTCCGGCAAGCGTTTGGCATCCCACTCCGGGCGCATCAGACGGAATTGCGCATGCAACGGGCGCAGCAGTTGCTGGGGGATGCCAACGCCAAGATTATCAACGTCGCCTTCGAAAGCGGCTACCGGCATCTGGGGCTGTTTAATTCGATGTTCAAAAAGCGCTTCGGGGTCACGCCCAGCGAATGGCGCCGACAGCATCAGATTTCGTCACCAAGGCGTTTCAGCAAGCGCAAGATGGCCGTGGCGGCGTTGTTGCTGGCAATCCATTTTCTCCTCCCGGATGCCGGCTTGGCGCAATCAACAAACTCGGCGGATCATTCGGTCACAAACACGGGTCCGCAGTTCAAGGTGGAGAAATATCTGGTGTCGGGGAATTCCATTTTGAAACCGGGCCAGCTCGGTCAGATTTTCACAAATGCCTCCCATGCCTTCGGCACCAACGTCACGTTTACCGACGTGCGCGCGGCGCTCGGCGACTTGCAGATGGCCTATCGCGAGCGTGGTTTCGTCACGGTGTCCGTAAGTTTGCCGCCACAAAAACTTACCAATGCCGAGGTGAAAATCAAAGTGACCGAAGGCCGGCTCGCGGCGATCAACGTCAAGGGTAACGAACATTTCAGCACCGCAAATGTGCGGCGCGCGCTGCCGAGTCTGCACACGAACATGCTGCTGAACTCGCACGTCTTCCAGCGCGAACTGGATCTGGCGAACGCGAATCGCGACCGCCAGATTTATCCCGTCATCGGTCCCGGACAGGAACCCGGCACGAGCGAATTGACATTGAAAGTGAAGGACCGCTTCCCGCTGCACGCACGGGCGGAAATCAACAATCAAGCCACGCCGGGCACGCCCGATTCGCGCGTCAGCTTTAGTTCGCAATACGGCAACCTGTGGAACCTCGAACATCAGGTGGGCGTGCAGTATTCCTTCACGCCGGTTAATTTCGGCACGGCCAACGTCTATGAGTTTTCACCGCTGGACCTGCCGCTCATTGCGAATTACAGCGCGTATTATCGGATGCCCTTGGGCAAGCCGCGTTCGGTCCAGCAACAGGTTGACGAGAGCGGTAGCCACTTTGGCTACAATGAAATCTCCCACCAGTTCGTCGTGCCGCCGCCGTCGAGTCATCCCGAGTTGACGGCTTACGCCAGCCGCTCGTCCAGCGACACCGGCATCCAGTTGGGACCGCCGAACATTGTGACCGCCTCGTCGCTACTGCAACTGGGCCACCAGACGGCGGGCGAAAATGTGACCTTGAATGAGGGTTTGGGCTTCAAACTCTCGCTGCCGCTGCCCAAGCTGAACCGCCTTAGCTCCACGTTCACGCTTGGAGCGGATTTCAAACACTATCGCGCTGAGAGCGCCAATGCTGATCTCTTCTATGAATTGATCACCACCACCAATGCCGGCTCGGCGATCAAATTCGGCAACGTGCTTTACACCTTGCAGCAGCCGATCCGCGAGACTGCCGTGGATTACTTTCCGGTGAACTTGGGCATCAGCGGCTCGGCTCCGGATCGTTACGGAACCAGTTTCTTCAACGCGCAGGCGAATCTGAATCTCACGACCATCGGCCACATGGGCAGTCGCACCCGCCGTGAAGGCACCAATTCGGTGGTGATCCCCGGCATCGCCTATGCGCCAAATGCCGAAGACAATTATTTCACCATGCAGTTGGGCGCCAGCCGCGAGCAGCGGCTTTACAAAGACTGGACGCTGTTGGTTCGGGCGGACGGACAATGGGCAAACACGCCGTTGATCAGCAACGAGCAGTATGGCATGGGCGGTGTCACCGGCGTGCGGGGCTACACCGATGGCGAAAACTACGGCGACACCGGTTGGCGGTTGATGATAGAACCGCGCACGCCGATGGTGAATATCGGCATGGTGGATGGGGACATTCCTTTCTGGGTCCGCGCTTCCATCTTCATGGACTATGGCGAAACTTACCTAATCCAGAAACTTTCTGCTGTGAGCAGTGACCGCGCGCGCTTCTGGGGCTTCGGCACCAGCCTGACCGGTAACATCGGCAGCCACCTCGACGGTCGGCTGACCGTTGCATTTCCGTTGCTTGCTTCCGCGCTGACACCGGCGTGGGACGTGCATGTTTATTTCGGTGTCGGTGCCCAATTTTGACCGCATGAAAACCAACCTTCCATTTTGTCGCTTCGCCGTCGGCGTGATGGCGTTCACGTTTGGATCACGCGCGTTCGCGAACCCGACCGGACTGTCGGTCTCATTCGGCACGGCGGTCGCGCAGCAGGTGGGTTCGCAACTGAACATCACCGTCGGCAACAATGCCGTGCTCAACTGGCAGAGCTTTAATATCGCGGCGGGCGAGCACACCATTTTCAACCAGCCCTCCGCGACTTCGATCGTCTGGAACCGCATCAACGATGCGAATCCGTCGCAGATCTTCGGCACCATTCAGGCCAACGGCGTCGTGGTGTTGTTGAACTCCTCGGGATTTTATTTCGGGCCGAACTCCTTTGTCAGCGCCGCCGGCCTGGTCGTGTCCACCGCCAACTGTATGCCGCCGCAAAACGGTGGCGGCACCTGGGAGTTCAACGGCCCGCCGCCGCTCGCGAGCATTGTGAACTACGGGCACATTCAAGTGGGCAACAACGGCGGGGCGTTTCTGATCGCGGATCAAATCGAAAATCATGGCACCATCGAAGCCCCCGGCGGGAGCATCGGCTTTGCCGCCGGTCAGACCGTGACGTTGAGCGAACGTCCCGACGGACGCGGCATGAGCATGCAGGTGGCCTTGCCACAAGGTTCCGTGAACAATTACGGCAACCTGATCGCCGACGCCGGCACGATTGCGCTGAATGCGAAAGTCGTAAATCAGGATGGACTGATTCAGGCGAACTCAGTGCAAAATATTCATGGCGTCATTGAGCTGGTTGCCGACGACACGCTGACGCTGAGTGCCAATTCAAAACTTCTCGTGCAAGGCGACGGCTCCGTCGGCGGCAGTGCGGGCGGTGATGTGTTGCTTCAAGCCGGCAATAACTTCAGCGACAGTGTCGGCAGTCTGGTTTCGGTTACCGGCGGTTCGGCGGGCGGTAACGGCGGCAATATTGAAATCGCGGCGTCGAGCCTGTCTTTGAATTCCACCCTGGACGCCAGCGCGCAGGCCGGGGCCACGGCTGGGAAATTGTTGTTAAGCCCCTACGACATCGTGCTCGACACGTCGGGCACGGATAGCGCCGGTGACGGTCATGTCTTGGTCGGCGACAGTCCGGTAAGCAGTTTGGATCTGAACGTGAACAGCGCGTTCGCCAACTTTTCTGAAATCACGTTGCAGGCCACCCACAACATCACGCTGGCGAACGGCACGGTCTGGGATTTGAGCGGCAGCACGTCGCAGAACAGCGGTCATCTCACCTTGCAGGCGGGGCACGATATTATTTTCCAAGATGGTTCAATGATCACGGACGCGAACAGTTGGTCGGTGTCGCTGCAGGCCGGATACGATTTCATTCACAACACGGTCCGGTCGGGAGTCGGGAATATCTTTCTGAATGGTGGCTTTGACAATTCCACGACGCCCGCCACGCCGCTGAGTTACAGCGGCAGCATCCAGTTGGCAGCCGGTTCCATTGACCTGACGGCGGGCCAGGACATTTTGGTCGGTTCCGGTTATGTCATCACGACCGGCGGCGGCAGCATCCGGGCGCATGCTTTGGCGGGAAATATAGACACCGGTTCCGACGAGCAGGGCTACTACTTCGAACCTGGTGTGGGCACGATCAGCTTTGATGCCAGTCTGGCTTATGATTTGTCCCATGGCCTGGGTGGTATCAGCACGGCGGCTGGCGGAGATGTGGCGCTTACGGCAGGTGGCAATGTGAGCAGCTTCCTGCCGGGCCCCTCGGGCGGAGTTGACACTTACTCTGCCGGTGCCGGTGCCTATGGTCACACGGATGGTCAGGTCGGCAATGTCACCGTGATAGCCGGCGGCAATGTTACCGGCCAATACTTGGTGGCCAATGGCGTAGGCAATATCTTGGCGGGGGTCCAGATGGATGCCGCTGGCAATCCGCTCACTGATTCCGCTGGCCATTACCAACTGGGCACCGCTGGCAGCGCTGGAACGGATCAACTAAATCCCAACCTCGCTTTGAGCCTGATTACTGGCGGGTGGAATGTGAATGCCGCCAACAATATTGTCTTACAGGAGGTCCGCAATCCGAACGGCCTTTTCAATATCACCGGCGGGACGGCTTACAATCACTACTTTGACTACGCTCCGAGCGACTATGTGAACTTGACGGCGGGCAACCTGGTGCAGCTTGGTGCTTCCTCCTCCGCGCTGCCCAGAGTGGATACTCTCCATGTGCCCATCATCTATCCGGGCATCCTGAACATCGCCGCCGGTGCCGGCGGAGTGATTTTGGATGAGGACACTTTCTTTAACCAACTGATTTTGTTTCCTTCAGCGGAAGGCAGCCTCACCATCAACACGACAGATGGCGGGTCGCTTTTTGGCACGGGCATTTCCAGCGATGCGAGTGGCAATATTTTGTATCGGCCCCTGCTCATCGGCGGTGCGCCGCAAATCTTCAGCCTGGTCGTCTCCGACAGCGGCAGTCATCAATATAAAAACGGTAATTCCTTCGGCGTGAATGAAACTCACGCCGCTAATCCCATTCACCTCGGTCATCAGACGCCGATTGAATTGAATATTTTGGGCGACCTGAACCTCGTGTTCTTGGACGTGCCCGAGGCGGCCCAAGTCAATGTCGGTGGCAACATGATTAATTGCAGTTTCAAAGGGATGAACTTGTCCGATGGCGACACGACAGGCATTCATGTGACCGGCGACATCGTGAACCGGAGCGACTTTACTTCCATTGATTTGAATCAGGTTGCCGATGCCCAAACCCCGGATTTCTCACTGTTGTCGCAAGCGATCAGCAGCAGTCCTTCCGGCAGCACCCTGGCAAACAGTCTCTATTACAACCCGCAGACCAAAGTGCTGACGTATCAGAATATTAAAGGCACCAGCTTGGCCACGGTTTTAAACCTGCTGCAAAATCTGACGATTCAGGTTTACATAGACGGCGTGCCGCAATGGCTCGATCCGGAGCAAACCATTCCGCAAACCACTGTGGTGCATGTCTTGAACGCCGCCACAGCCCAGGCCCTGTCGGATCAGTATGCCCTGCTCGGGGCGACTCCTTCCGGGGCGCTGGGCTATGTCATCGGCGGCGGTGGACAGTTTAATCTCTCCGCCCACAGTGTGGATTTGGGAAATACTCCCGGCATCCAATCACTTGGCGTGGGACTCTATAAAGTGGGTTCGCGCTATCCGTTAGCTGATCTGCTGGGGGCGGGCTTTACGCATGGCGCGAATATTCTCGTAAACCTCACGGGCGATTTGCTGATGTATTCCAGTTCGATTGCTTCCTTCAATGGCGGCAATATTTATGTTAACGCTGACGGCGCTATCAATGTGGGCTCCTCCGTGTTCGCCGTCAGCACGCTGGGCGCGCGGGGTATTTATTCGACCGACTTGGGCAATGTTGCGGTTTATGCCGGCGGCAACATTGATGTCAACGGCTCACGAATTGCAGCTTACGATCTGCGTCCAACCGCTGCCGCCACCACAATTACGCCCGGAGGCGCGGTGACCGTAGCATCTAGAAATGGCGACATCAACGCCGGCAACGGCGGTTCCGGTTTTGTGAATGTCAGTGCTTATGAAGTTAACCCTTTGACTCATGCGGTCAGCGCCTACTTCAATACCATTCCCGGTAGTGGTATCTTAGCTACTTCTTACAACCGGCCGGGCAACATTCTGGTAGAGACGCCGAACGGGCGGGTGAATGCCGGTGCGGGCGGTATTGTGCAACTATTGCTCAACCATCCGATTTCAGCCGACACCACGCTCTTCGGTCTGCCTTTGAACAATGACTCGCTCGCTGAGCTATTTCGCCTCGCGTTGATAAAGCAGTCCACGGCCGCCTCGGATTTGCAGTTGGTTCTCAACGGTAATCCGGGCAACAGTCTGGTGAATGTGTATGCCGGAAATGAACTGCAGCTACTGGGCGGGAACGGTGAGGCAGTGGTAGATGCTTTTGGCAATCCTATGATCAATGCCAACAGTCTCGCGGACGGCACCCTGGTGCAAACCTCCGCCGGCCGGAATATTGATGCTACCGGGTCAGGAGTGATCGGTGCCGGCTCGGTCAACATGGACGCCTCCGGCAGCATCACGGGAAATATTTTCGCCCTCAACAACGTCAATATTAACGCGGTCAACAACGTCAATGTCAGCGTGCTGGGGTTGGGCAATGTCAGCGTGAGTTCGGCGGTCGGCACAATCTCGGGCACTATCATTGGCATCGGCGGTGTCAGCGCCAGCGGCTCCTCCATTGAGGCCAACTTGGAATCCAACGCCTCCGTCAGCGGTAACACCAGCGGCGAAAAAGGTCTGGCGGCCGGCACCGCCGCCGAGGCTACCGCCACGGCCGCCTCCGCCAGCGATGAGACTGGCAAAGTTACTAGAAAATCGGACGAGACCGAAACGGAGGATCCGTTGAAGAAGAAGTCCAAAGGCATCGCGCTGGCGCAGAAGGTGAGCCGTGTGACAGTGCTGCTGCCGGCAAAAAACTGATGTTCGAAAAGTGAATTGACGCATATCTGAAACCTGGAACCAACCATCTAATTATTACGAAACCATGACTCCATTGCTTCATCCATTTCTAGCCAGCGGCGCGCTGCAGTTTGCCTTTGAGAAGGCGACGACCGAGGGCAAAGTGACGATCGCGCTGCTGTTCCTGCTCTCCATGTTCAGTTGGACGATCATCATCACAAAGTTCCGCCAGTTGTGGATTGCTCGGCGGGCATCCAAGAAGTTTTACGCGGCCTATGCCGCCACCCGCGACCCGATGGACATTCGCCATCGCGGCGAAGAGTTTGATGGCGCGCCAGCATATCAACTCTATATTCGGGGTGCGGATGAGGCCGCCTATCATTTGAAGAATAATCCGGTCGCGGCCAAAGGCACCAACGTGCGCAGCACGGGCGACGGAAACACCGACCATCTGGCGAAGTCCATCACCACCAAGATCAGCCCCACGTCCTTCGAGGCGGTAAAGGTGGTGTTGGAAGAGGCGGCGGGGGCGCAAGCGATGTCCCTGGAGAAAGGCATGATCGTGCTCTCCACCGCGGTGGCGGGCGGACCGTTCATCGGTTTGCTCGGGACGGTTTGGGGCGTGATGGAAACCTTCGCCGGCATTGCCAAGGCGAACCAGGCCAGCCTCACGACGATGGCCCCCGGTGTGGCGGGCGCTTTGATCGCCACGGTGACGGGTCTGCTGGTGGCGATTCCGGCGATGTTCGCCTACAATTTCATGGTGACGACCATCCGGCACATTACGCAGGAGTTGGACGGCTTCGCGTCACGTTACGCCAACCAGATGGAACATGCGTATGTGGACAACCGCGACATCGAGGACAAGATCGCCGGCGCGTTGAAACGCCAGGAGTCTGCCGTGACAACGCAGTTCTGAGAAGCGCATGAAGAAGTGCTCGAAATCGGCGCATGAGTCGCTCACGGAGTTGAACATCACGCCGCTGCTGGATCTGGCGTTCGTGCTGCTCGTGATTTTCATCATCACGACGATTCCGCCGGTGAAGGATGCTGAACTGGTTCTGCCGACGGCGTGGAAGCATCAGAAGGATCCGCCGCGCAAGGCGACCTATATTTCGTTGCAGACCGACGGCACCTTGTCGCTGAACACGGCCGTGGTGGCGCTGGATCATCTGCTGCCCACGCTGATCAGCCTGCGCACGGACGATCCCGACTTGAACATCATCGTGCGCGGCGATGCCAAGGTGAAATACAAACAGATCCGCGCCGTGCTGGATCTCTGCCAGCAGGCAAACATCGCCAAGGTGGATCTGGCCACGGAGATCAAGAAGTAGCTTTTAGTTTTGAATTATTAATTGTGAGTTTCGCCATCGTGCCATTGCTTCTAATTAAAAACTAAAAATTAAGAATTAAGAACTCCCCATGCTCCCGCAATCCCAACCGCGCAAGGTCAAGAACTCGTCGAAGGTGAACCTCACCATCTCGGCGGTGGTGCATGGCGCGATCATCGTGGCGCTGATTTATTTTGCGGCGCGCGAAGGCTATCTTGGCAAGCAAATCCAGAAAATTTCCGTGGAGATGGTGAAAGAGAAGAAGCCGGAACCCGAGAAGCCCAAACCGGAACCGTCGAAGGTAGAGCCACCCAAAATCGAACCCCCCAAGAACGAGCCGCCGAAATATGTCGAGCCGGCCAAGACTGCGGCGCCCCCATCTGTCGCGCCCCCCGTCGTGGCTCCGCCAACGGCCGACGTGCCCAGCTTTGAATTTTCCGGCGGCAAAACGGTGAACTCCGAGAGCGATCCGGTGCAACTTTACAAGGGTTACGTGGAATACGCGCTGCGCTCCAAATGGAACCGGCCGGAGAATCTGCCCGACGACAACTACGTCGTCGAAGTCGGCGTGACCGTGGACCAGCAGGGAAATCTCAGCCAACCCGTGTGGCAGAAGAGTTCCGGCGACGCGAAGTGGGATCAGAGCGTGAAGGACGTTCTCAAACAGGTGACGCAGATTGACCGCCGGCCGCCGACGAATTTTCCGCCGACGGTGGTCATCCGTTTTGACGTGCAGGAACAAACCGAACCGGTGATGCCATGAGCCTGAAAAAGACTTCGCAACGCAGCCACGGCACGATGAACGAACTGAACATCACGCCGCTGCTGGACCTGGTGTTCGTGCTGCTGGTGATCTTCATCATCACCACGCCGCAGTTGATGAACAACCTGGAGATGAACCTGCCCTCGGGCAAACCGCCGGTCAACGACAATAAACCCAAACCGAAGATCAACCGGATCGTGATCAACGCGCAAAGTCAGATCACGCTCAACGACGAGTTCGTCACGGTGGCGCAGCTCAAAGTGAAATTGGCTGAACTCAAGATGACCACGCCGGACCTGGCCGTGGTGGTCAAGGGTTCGGACGAAGTTGAATACCAAGGCATGGTCGCCGTCCTCGACACCCTCCAACAACTGGACATCACCAAGGTCGGGCTGGCTACGGAGTAAGAATAGAATGAGCCTAAAATTTTTTGCGCCGGTTTTCAGTTTGCTGCTATTGCTTTTCGCTGGTTGTGCCAGCTACAAAGAGACGATTGAATTTAGTGACAACTACCACCCACTGCTGGAAAACGCGGTCGTGAGTCGAGCTAAAGAACCCGGGTTGACGCAATCCGAGTTGGATCAAATTGAAGTGGAGGTGTTCAGTTACTTGCTGTCTCGGCATTTTGGCGATGATGAACACTTTTCAGCTGTTTTCATTGAGTCGAAAGAAAGCCGAACGGACACGCTGGCCAAAAAATTTCCGCAGCATACTCCGCCGCTCAAACCTTGGTGGCATTTAGACCAGCGTCCCGGACTGTCGCCCCTTGACCGTGACACTGGACGAGCCGCCATCGTGCTGAGTGCCGACGTGGCGGATCCGGATGACGGCATCGTGGTAGCGTTTGGCAAATGGTCTGCAGGTGTTAGTGCCTCGGGCTTTTACACATTTGCCCTTAAGAAACCAGGCGGGATTTGGGTGATCCAGTCGGTCAAGTGACGGGCGAGGTTCCTTATGCGGCTGACGATCCACATCTGTTTTGTAAGAACAATCTCAGAGCATCCAGATCAATGGGAGGCGGAAACCGACGGTGACGCAACCGTCCGCGCATCAAATAATTTAGCGATGAAAACCGGTGTCAATAGTGACATGATTCGGCCAATCCACCGACCGGAATTGTCGCAAAATCGTAACCGTCCTGCTGCCTGGTCGTCACCGAATTGATTCAGGCTGGAGGTCACATAAAACTCATCCAATGATTAAAGTATTAGGATCAAATTCACTTTTCAGGAAATCCATCTTCATTGGCTCAGCGCTGACGATGGTTGCTGCCGGCGCGCAGGGCCAATCCACTGACGCATTGCTTGACAAGCTGGTGGACAAGGGCATTTTGACGGCAAAAGAAGCGAAAGAATTACGAGAGGAATCGGATAAGAATTTCACCACGGCCATTCAAATCAAAAGCGGCATGCCGGATTGGGTCACTGGATATAAACTGAGTGGCGACATGCGCGGTCGCTACGACGGAATTAGCAGCGAAAATAACGCCTTCATCCCGCGCGACCGCCTCCGTTATCGCTTGAGGGTGGGTCTAGCTGTAAGCATGTTAGACAACTTGGAAGCTGGCCTGCGGCTGGGCAGCGGTGAAGCCAGCGGCAGTGCCGCCACCGGCAACCCGCTCTCCAACAATGCCACCTTGCAGGATAATGGCTCCAAGAAATCCATTTTCATTGACGCCGCCTATGGTAAGTGGACCGCCATAAACTCCGGCGGTTGGCTCGCTTCAATCACCGTCGGCAAAATGGACCTTCCTTTTGCCTTTACGCCGATGGTGTTTGATCCCGATCTCACCCCGGAAGGGGCCGCGATCCAAACCAGTTGGGCGATCAACGATAAACATTCACTATCCTTCTCCGGCGGGGCCTTCGTGCTCGACGAGGTGGCCAGTTCGACCCATGACCCATTCCTTTTTGGCGGCCAATTTTTATGGAATGCGACGTGGACTCAAAAATTGTCGAGCACGTTCGGTGCTGGCATGTTTCAAATCGTCAACCCTGAACAGCTCACCACGGGCAATGTCCCTTTTATCAACCGTGGCAACACCCGCGAGCAGGTGACGCCGCTGTTTCCGACGGGCGCAGCGCCTTATTACGCGCTCAAGTATAACTACAACCCGATCATTGCGGATGCCAGCGTGACTTATACTCTGGACACCTTTCCTTTCTACACCGGCCGTTTCCCGATCAAGTTCGCCGGCGAGTTCATGAACAACCCTGCGGCCAAGGCCAACAACAATGCTTTTTGGGTGGGCATGACGTTCGGGAAGTCCGGTGCCAAACAGACCTGGGACCTCTCCTATCGCTACGAGTATCTTGAATCGGACGCTTGGTATGACCAGCTTGTGGACGACGACAATGGGGCCTTTTATCCTGGTGTCAATTTCCAAGCCAACAGCAGCTATGGCTACTTCGGCGGCACGAACATCAAGGGGCACATGATCAAATTAAATTATTCTTTTACGGACTCGCTCACCTTTTCCGCCACTTGTTACCTCACCGATCTCATCAGCCTGCAAGGCTTGTCTGCGTCTCCCGATGTCCCCAATGCCCGCACCAGCGCCACCTTGCGCATCATGGCTGACGTGATGTGGAAATTCTAACTCATTAATGGACCTCCTGGCTGAGCATGCGCGCCCAGAAAGGCTCGTGGGCATGGCTGCCGTGGAGAACAGATTCGTTGCCGAAGTATTGCCGCGTGAGCTTGGAGCCATGCCGCGTGGGCTACTGTGATGGAATTATCCAGCAGGAATGAACCCCAACGCTCTTCCCGCAACTGGTCGCAATCGGCATTCCATCCCTTCAACAATTGTTCTCGAATTGACACCGGAAACGCACGCGGCTGTAACGGAGCCGCTTTAGCTTTCTGGACCAAGTCTAAATTATGAATGTCAATACGCTCACTCATCGCGGCACGATGGTTCACGGCCGGCTGCGGGTCTTTTCGTTGTATGTGGATTTTCCCGGCTCCATCCGCGCGCGGTGGGCGAACAGCAGCATCAGCCAGTTTGCCGGTGAGCACTGGATTACTTCCACGGAGCTGTGGCGCCTGGATTCCCTCGCCACCAACGCAGCCCTTCACAGGATGGTGAATGGCGAAGCCGCCCGCGCCGAGGTTCTGCTGGTCACGATCAGTTCGCTGGACTACCGCCAGCACGAACTCATGAGGTGGCTGGAGAGTCTGGCTCTGTGGCCCACGGACCGTCAGGATCCAGGTTTGTTCGTCGGGGTCTTTGGCGATGATAACCGGCACGCCAGCGAGTTGAACTGGACCCTGCAACAGTGCCGCAACTCCTCCCGGGAGATGAACCGGGATTTCGTCTGGCACAAGATGGAAACGGGCGCGACCGAGAATTTTGTCTGGCTGAAGGCTCACCTGAGCCACTTTCTGTCGCGCAAACACTCGCGGACGGAAAAATCGCTGATCGCCGGATTGCCCGCAGAATTGACGCCGTTGTCCGCAGTGCCGGTTCTGCCTTCATAGCTTGATCATTGCGCGCTACGGTTGGCTTGGTCATCGGCTCCGCCGGCTGTGATGGCTGGAAGGCCACGTCGGTTTGTATTCTGAAAAAGGCTGTTTAAATATCAATTGAATTCAGCCGGCAGATTTTGGCATACGCTTCCGCCAGCGGCTTCATTGTGCGGGGAAGGTTCGCATCGGAGAAATCCACGCCCAGCAGTCCGAACTTCTTAGTGTAGCCGAACTGCCACTCAAAGTTGTCCAGCAGCGACCAGTAGAAGAAGCCGCGCACCTCCACGCCGCCGGCCATCGCGCGATGCAGCGCCGCCAGGTTGGCTTGCAGGTCCCGTTTGCGAAAGGTTTCATCGTCCGAGGCCGCGCCGTGTTCGGTGATGTAGATGGGCAGCTTAAATTTCTGGTGGAGATACGGCAGGATTTTTCCCATGCCTTCGGCATAACGCTCCACCATGTCATCGCAAACAAAGCCAAAGTCCCTGAGCGTTTTCACCGGCGTGCCGCTTGCGGGAATCATCGCGCGAAAATGGTGGAACCGCACCCGGCCATAATAATTCAAGCCGATGAAGGTGGAGCCCTGCCGCCGCCCGCCGCCAAGAAACGCGTCCAGCACAAACTTGTTGAAAGTGTAATGGCAGGCCCAGGCGGTCGAGCGATCCCACGGCGAGAACCGCTGATACGCGTGGAAGAAAGTCCAGTTCTTCGCGATGCCGACTTCCGGTTTGCGCCCGGCCCGGCCTTCGCGCTGGATGAGGCGACTAACCTGCAGATGGGCCTGGGCCATGTGGGCGATCACCTGGCGGAACTGGCCGAGCTGCCATTTGCGTTGTGGTGGAAACCCGCCGAGCAGATAAGCCACGCAGGCGTAAGTGTCCGGTTCGTTGAAGGTGTTCCACAAGTAAACCCGATCCTTCAGCGCGGCGACCAGCTTGGTGACGTAGTCCACAAAGGCCGGGACCGTTGCGGCATTGGTCCAGCCGCCCGCCGCATTGATCCACGGTGGATTGGAAAAATGATGCAGCACGACCATCGGCGTAATGTCTTTTGCTTTGAGACAGTCCAGCAGGTGAATGTAGCGCGCTAGTTCGGGCTGATTCAACGGCGCGCACGGGGCCGATTGCAGGCGCGACCACTCGATACCAAAGCGGTAGGCATTCGTGCCCAGCCGGGACATCCATTCGATGTCTTCCGGATATCGGTGGTAATGGTCGCAACTGACCTGGCAGGTGCCGCCATCCTGCGCGATGAATGGCGTCCACTCGTTTTCAATGTAGCCTTCCACCTGCGTCGGTGCCGTGGCAGTGCCCCATAGAAAACCGGGCGGGAAGGAAAGAACTTTGCCTTTGCTCATCGCGCAGAATTTACCGCCGATTCGATGGCGGCGAAGAGCTTTTCTGGCGCGCAATTCACCCAGTGGCGGAATTTTTCCACGGGCAGACGTTCCGGCAGTTCGGCCAACCGATCCAAATTGAAATTTGTTTCCGCGAGGCCGAGGCCGAACTGCTGAGCGTCGAGCGCGTTGACCGCTTGTTCGACATGATTCTCGACCGGCACCAAAAAGAGGGGCTTGCCCAGCCAAGCCGCTTCGCTGACCGATTCAAAGCCAGCCGTGCAGACAACGTGGCGACACTCGGCCATCATCTGCAAAAACTTTTCGCCGTCGAGTCGGTGAAACGTGAGCGATGGCGAATGCTGAAACTCTGCCGGCACTGCCGGCTTGTCGTAAAAGCAATGCAGCTTGGTCTGTGGATTTTTCGCGCTCCACTCCCGGATTTGGTCGGCATAACCGTGATTGAGCAGATACACGAGGACGAAGTTGCCGTGGGGATTTGACGCCAGCGCAAACAGTTGCTTCCGCAAAATGGGCGGGCCGACCAGGAGGTTTTTATCGGGCAATTTCGGTGCCGGGTAAAACGACAACGCCAGCTTGGTGGCGCGCGCGCCGAGAATGCGCGTGTAAAGTTTCATGCTGAACAATTGCTTCCACAACTGCGGCGCGTGGAAATAATCCGGATGTTGGAACATGAATTGATGGCCGATGGCCACGACCGGCGGACGCGTTCTGCGCGTGATGGCGTAAAATGCGGCCATCGGTTCAAAGAAATTAATAATCACATCGGGCTTGGTTTCGCGGACGATGGCGTCAAGTTGGCGGAGGATGTGGAAGTATTTTGGCAGATTGCCAAACACGCCCAACAATGTCGCCGTGTTACTGACCGAACGGTTGTCCTTATACTTGAACTCCAGCGTCCGTAGTTGCCGGACGGGCACCGGCATCGCCGCTTCAAAATAGGCTGGCATCGGCCGTTTCGCGCTCGCGCCGAGCGTGACGGCGACGATTCGGTGTCCCGCAGTCTCGATCATTTCCTTTACCGCCATCGCCTGGGTCAGGTGACCCCGGCCCTCGCCGAGCACGCAGAACATCATTTTCATGGAAGTTAATGAGGGTGATCTTGCCGTCGAAATCTTCAACCAAGGCCGTGCAACTTTCCACCCAATCGCCGCAGTTCAGATATTCCACATCGCCCATCATTTTCATTTCCGCGCGATGGATGTGGCCGCAGATGACGCCGTCGGTCTTTTGATGCCGTGCCATCGCGGCCAAGGTGTCTTCGTATTCGGTGACGAACTTGACGGCCGACTTGGCCTTGAATTTCAGATAGGCCGCCAGCGACCAGTAACCGAAACCGCACATGCGCCGCAGCCGGTTGAAATACAAATTGAAATCGAGAATCCAGTTGTAAATATGGGAGCCAAGCTTTTCTAAGAGGTGATTGAAGTGCGTCAAGCCATCCGCCTGATGACCGTGGATGACGAGATATTTCTTTCCGTCAGCCCCAATATGAATCGCCTGCCGGGCGATTTTCACACTGCCAAATCGTGTGTCCGCAAAGGCCTCGATGAATTCATCGTGGTTGCCTGAGATATAGATGACCTTCGTTCCCTTACGACTTTTGCGAAGGATTTTTTGCAGGAGCAGATTGTAGTCATCGCGCCAGAACCATCGGAACTTCAGTTCCCAGCCATCAATAAAGTCGCCCACGAGGTAAAGATACTTGCAGTCCACCACGCGCAGAAAGTCGAGCAACTCGGCGACGCGGGCATGCTTCGTGCCGAGGTGGATGTCTGAAATCCAGACCGAACGACAAACCAGCGGCTCGTCAAAACCCAAATCGAGATGTGGTTGTTCAGCTTTCATAACATAAGAACCACGTCACTTTGCACTACGCTTCGTTTTGGAAGCAACTGCAATAGGGCCTTGTTCCCATTTCTTTGCCTGTCCGTAACCCGTCTGAAACAAATCAAATATCAAGCAACTGTGAACGTGGGCAACCGGGGACGGATTAGTTCCATCGGGTCCGCCCGTCAGAAGCAACCGCTTCGAACACCAATCCGTCACTTGTCCGTAACGCGAGTTCACCCAATCGTCACGCTGCTGTCATTGTGTGTCGTCCGTTATCAGAATGTAATGAGCCATGATGATTTTTCGTGACCCAATTCGTTTGGCCCAAGCGACCGCTAGTCTGGGATCACTCAAAGTCCGCACAGCAAAATAAAAGGATCAAATGTCCCTATTCACTGCCAATCAGCGCACTTACAATCCACCGAGTCGTCCCATCGTTGGCATTTGTCTCGACGGCTGTGCCGACGAATACTTTGATGCCGCCCTCGCGCGTGGCCAGATGCCACATCTTCAGCGCCTCAGCGTATCGGGTTATCGCGGTTTCGCGCGTGGCCAGATGCCCAGCTTCACCAACGTCAACAATGCTTCCATCGTCACCGGCGTGCCGCCGCGCATTCACGGGATCGGTGGCAATTACTTTTACGAAACCGCCACCGGCGAGGAAGTGATGACGAACTCCGCGAAGTTCCTGCGGGCGCCCACTATTTTTCCCGCCGCGCAACGCGCCGGGCGGAAGGTGGCGGTCGTCACCGCCAAAGACAAGCTGCGCGACATCTTCGCCGCCGGGTTGATTGAGTTGGGCGGCATTGCCTTCTCATCCGAGCGCGTCAGCCAGGCCGCGATTAACACTCACGGCATTGTGAATGTCGAAGCGGCTGTCGGTCCCAATCCCAACATCTATAGCGGGGAAGCTTCCATTTATGTTCTGAAGGCGGGAGTAAAATTGATTGAAACCGGCCAGGCAGACTTTCTCTATCTCAGCACGACGGATTTCATGCAGCATAAATTTGCTCCCGAAGCTCCCGAGGCTTTGGAGTTTTATTCCGCCCTGGATTTCCAGATCGGGCAACTCATCATTTTGGGCGCGCTGGTGGGCATTACCGCTGACCACGGTATGAACGCGAAGCAACGACCCGATGGTTCACCCAACGTGCTCTTTCTGGAATCCACGCTAAATAATGAATTCGGTCCGGGCTTTCGGGTGATTTTGCCGATCACCGATCCGCATTTGATCCATCACGGCGGACTGGGATCGTTCGCCCAAGTGCATGTTCCCGCCAGCAGCAAACTCGAGCTATCCCAGATTCTTGAATTTGTCCGCCAACTCTATGGTGTCACCGAAGTCTTGGATCAAGCCACGGCCGCGCGGCTGATGGAACTGCCACCGGATCGCATGGGCGATTTCGTGGTGTGTTCCGGGCGCGATGTGGTGTTGGGTCGGACGCCAGAGTGGCACGACTTGAGCGTGGTAGCCGAAGGACTGCGTTCACATGGCGGACGCTATGAGGAAATGGTGCCTTTCCTCATCAGTGAACCATTGAATGCCGCCTATGCGGCAAAAGCGCACGGCGACCCGCGCAACTTTGATCTTTTCGACTTCATTTGCAACGGAACCAACGTATGAAACTCAGCAGCCTGGTTGCCGGTCGGGTGATTCGCGGGAACGACTTTCTGGAGGTGCGCAATCCCTACAACGGTGCGCAGGTGGGCAGCGTCCGGCTGGCCACGCGCAGCCATGTGGATGTCGCCGTCGCCATGGCGCGGGCCTTCACGGAAACGCTAACGCGCTTTGAGCGCGCTGAGATTCTGGAAAAATCCCGGGCTGCATTGCAAGCGAGCCGGGAGAAGTTCGCCCGACTAATCACGAGCGAAACGGGACTGGCCTTGCGGGAGGCCCGCTATGAAGTCGGGCGCACGCTCGACGTGCTGCGGTTTGCCGCCATGGAAGCATTGCGCGATGACGGCCAGGTTTTTTCCACCGACATTTCCGCACAAGGCAAGGCGCGGAAAATTTTCACCACGCGCGAACCGCTGCGTTGCGCCGCGGCGATCACTCCCTTCAACCACGCGCTGAACCAGGTGGCACATAAAGTCGCGCCCGCCATTGCCGCCGGCACGCCGATGATTCTCAAGCCTTCGGAGAAAACTCCGTTAACGGCGCTGCGGTTCGCCGAGTTGCTTTACGAGGCCGGTTTGCCCGGAGCGATGTTGAGTGTGCTGCTTGGGCCAACGAGTGAAATCGCCGAGGCGTTGGTGCGGCATCCTGATATTGAAGTGCTGGCGTTCACCGGTAGTGAAACGATTGGGAAAAAAATAGCGGCCACCGCTGGCTATAAAAAACTGGTGCTCGAACTCGGCGGCAATGATCCGCTGATTGTGCTCGCCGACGCCGATCTGGATTTAGCAGTGATGCTGGCGGCGGAAGGTAGTTATCGCAACTCCGGCCAGCGTTGCACGGCGGTGAAACGCATCCTGGTCGTCGAGAGTATCGCGGCGGAGTTCACCAAACGCCTCGTCGCAAAAACCAAGGAATATGTTTGCGGTGATCCGATGGCGGCGGCGACCCGTGTTGGCACGGTGATTGACGAAAGAGCGGCGGTGCGATTGGAAGAGGTGGTCAAAGAAGCCGTGGCTGCCGGCGCAAAAGTGTTGGTTGGCGGCAAACGCCAAGGTGCGCAAATCCAGCCGACGGTCATTTCTAAAGTGCCGCGTGATTGCCGCATGGTGATGACGGAAAGCTTTGGGCCGCTTGCTCCCATTATCACAGTGCGCGATCTGGATGATGCGCTCGCGGTGGCGAATGCCACTGCCTACGGCCTGAGTTCCGGTGTCGTGACTACCAATCTGGCGCACGCAACCAAAGCGATTAAGGCACTGCGCTGCGGCACCGTGAATATCAACGAAGTTCCCGGCTTTCGCATCGAGAATAGTCCTTTTGGTGGTATCAAAGACAGTGGCCTTGGCGCCAAAGAAGGCGTTATTGAGGCGATCAAAGCCTATAGCTTCGTCAAAACCTTTAGCCTGCCTTGGTAAAATTATCTATGCAAACTGTCCGCTGCGCTGTTTTCAACGAACCGAATCAACCGTTTGAACTGTCGGAGATGCCGTTTCCGTATTGCGGTCCTGGCGATGTGCTGGTGGAACTGTTGCTCGCGACCATCTGTGCGTCGGACTTGCACACCGCCGATGGCCGAAGACTGGAGCCATGCCCGTCGGTTTTGGGCCATGAAGGCGTGGGCAAAGTGGTCGCGGTGGGCGAGAAGCGTGATCAAACACTGCTCGACCAGCGCGTGACCTGGACGATTGCGGATAGTTGTGGCGAATGTGTTCCCTGCAAGGACTGGGATTTACCGCAGAAATGTTCGCACTTGTTCAAGTATGGACACTCTGAAATTACCAATGGTTGCGGGCTGAACGGTTGTTATGCCACACACATCCTGCTCCGACCGGGCACGACCATCATTCCCATTCCCGACCATCTGCCGAATGAAATGGTGGTGCCAGCGAATTGCGCGCTCGCGACCATGGTGGGGGCCACCGAGTATTTGCCCAAACCTTGCCGCGTGGCGGTGATTCAAGGGGCTGGCCTGCTGGGACTGTATGGTTGCGCTTTGCTCCGCGCCAAAGGTGTGGAACGTGTGATTGTGGTGGATACCGATCCCGAACGGCTCAAGTTAGTCGAAGCCTTCGGTGGCAAACCGGCTTTGCAATCCGCTGGCTCACTTCTCCAACCCGGACGCGCGGATGCCGTGTTGGAGGTGGCCGGCAGTTCCGCGGTTGTTCCCGAAGGCATCAGACTCTTGCGCATGGGTGGCTATTACGCGTTCATCGGCATGGTGCATCCGACCACATCGCTGGAGTTGTCCGGCCAGACTGTGCTCAGGCATTGCCTGACGATCCGCGGCTTTCATAATTATGCTCCGCGACATCTGCGCTATGCGGTGAAATTTTTGAGCGAACACGGAACCAGTTTTCCCTGGGAAAAACTCGTATCGCCAGCCTTCCCCTTGGCCAGGATCAATGAAGCCTTTGCAGAAGCCCGCAAGCGCAAATGGCTGCGGGTCTCTGTCAAACCTTGAAGGCGCCCCCATTCTGCCTTCATTGATTTTTCGTTCGTGGATGACCATTTGGTGGGCGGAAATAACCGACGCCGGAGGATTTTCTGACCAGGAAACCACTGGATAATTCTGCCGGCTTCGTCTTCAGGGTGCTGCCTTTCTTCGATTTGTAACCTGTTCGACTCAATTCACCGTTTTTGCAGGCAAGACGTAACACTTGTCACCGTCGCTTAACTTGAGCGGAAGCCGATTGCGTCCAGACTCTACCACAGGCCAAAGCTGGCATCTGATTCAGATGCGGGCGGCTAACGAGACTGAACGGACTGGCCAACCTCCAATCGGCTGAAGCGCAATTTATGAATCCAAAGAAATCAGAAGGCAGTAACGGTTTGTTGACGTTTGAACATCGCCCGGCGGCGTTCACCTTGATTGAACTACTGGTGGTCATAGCCATCATTGCCATTTTGGCGGCGATGCTTTTGCCGGCCTTGGCCAAGGCCAAAGAGAAAGCCAAGGCGGCGCAGTGCATTAACAATTTGCATCAAATTGGAATCACCGGGAACCTTTATGCGGACGACAACAACGACCGGTTCTTTTCCAATGCCGGCGGATCCATGCCGAATGGCGGACAATGGTTGTTGAATCCACGCTCCACTGTGGAATTGCTGCCGAACGATGACCTCGCCTATTGGGCCTTGGGCTACAAACAATACTTTGCGGGCCAAAAAAAGTTGTTCGCCTGCCCGGATGGAGACGTGGTGGATGAATGGCACGACAGCGGACTTAACTATCCGCATGATTTTTGGGCCAATTCTTGTTACGGGATATGCCAATTTCTGACCCGGCCTTATACCGGCGTCGGCACTACTTATGGCACCACGGCCAGTGGTCCCTTAAAGCGAACCAGCCTTCGCAGTCCCACCAGCACCATCTTTTGCCAGGATGCGGCCGAACAGAATTGTGAAGGTGCTGAGGACACCTTGGGCCTTTTCCCCGGTTCCACGACGATTCTCAACCAATGGGCTCCGGGCGGAAGTCTTCAGGCGCTATATCCCGGCGTGGACTTGTTGTCAGGTTGGTGGCGGCACAGCAAAGGGAGCATGACGATTTGGGTTTCCGGCAATGTCAGCCGCATCAAACAAATGCCCCGCACCCAAGGCGTGGACTACCGCTGGTATACCGGCGAAGTGCCGGACAAGATGCCAAATTTTTGAAATGCCAAACCCTAACACTTATGAAAAACATTCCCACTCAACGTATCGTCCCAACTTTGTCCTGTTCCTTGCTGCTGCTCGTGGCGGCCTGCTCCAAATCAGGTTCCAATGCCGCGGCGCTGGCCCCCGAACAGATTCCCACCGCCCTGAATCAGGTGTTCAAACAGTCCTCGGGCGAGACCAAGGAACTGGTGAATAATTGCGTCGAAGCGTCGCAAAGCAAAGATGTCATCGCGGCGTTCACGGATTTTCAAAAATTGAGCCACCGGGACGATTTGACTCCCGAGCAACGCGCCGTCGCCGCCCGCGCCATGACCACCACGTTCAAGGAACTGCGGACCGCCTCGGAAACCGGCAACCCTGCGGCCAAGGTGGTCCTCCACCAATACCTTTCCACCCGCTGATTTTTTAGTCGCCTACCTACTCAAACCAATAATTAAGAAAGACACGAACACCAACTCAGAATATGAAACTTCGAAACTTAATCTGCCTGGCCTCGCTGCTATGCGTCACCAAAGTAATAGCCCAACCTTTTGGGTCATGGGATTTCAACAGCAGCAACCTCACCGCCACGGTCGGCAGTGACCTGACTTACGCGGATGGTCCCGGTGCGGCCACTCAATTGGGCACAGCGTTTGGCACGACGACCGGTTTTGGCATTGCCAATATCGCAGGCTCACCCGCCACGGTCTTGCGCTTCCCGGCGGCGACGAATGGCCAAGGCTATTCGATGCCCACACCGGCGGCGAACGGTGGCGGTTCCACGGTCAATCAATATACCTTGTTGATGGATGTATTCTATCCCAGTGCCTCCGTCAGCAAGACCCGTCCGTTGATCCAGACCGAAGACGGCAGTCATCTCGGGGCTCAGCAGTTTATCGTGGTTGACGGGGCGACCGGCGGCGTTGGTCCGGCTTCGATTGGTTCCGCCGGCGTGAGCGGTCCGTATGTGGGCAGCCTTGCAGCCAATGTCTGGTATCGCCTCGGCATCGTGGTGACGGCGGGCGGAACCACCCGGGTTTACACCAACGGCGTGGAGATGGGTTCTTTCACCGGCGGCGCGCAGGACGGTTTCTTCGCATTGAATCCGAGTTCAACCGCCCTGATCCTGGCCAATACTACCGGTGAAGCGGCCACGGGATATATCAACAGTCTTCAAATCCGCGACGTGGCGCTCAACGCGGGCCAGATGGCGGCCCTCGGCGCGGCTTCCGCAGCGGGTATTCCTTCGGCCATTCCGCCGGTTCCGTCTTTTATTGACTCGCGCACTCCCGGTGTCGGGGCCACGGGCGTCAACGAAGAACCGACCATCAACGTGGTGCTCAATCAAGGTGATACCACCATCACCAGCGGCTCGGTGCAGCTCTATCTCGATGGTGCCGCGGTCGGTTCCGTGGCGGAGACAGCCCCCACGTTCACCGCCAGTTACACGGTGCCGCCGCGCCTCGACCCGCTCTCATCGCACACTATAAAACTGAAGTGGAATGACAATGTGCTCGGCAACAAGACGAACTCTTGGAGCTTCACGGTGAAGAACTATCAAGTGATCACGCTGCCCACGCCGTTCTACTATGAAAACTTTGATTCTCTCACTGAAAACGCCACACCCGGCGTGGCGCTGCCTTCGGGCTGGACGGTGCAAAACCAGACCGCCTCGGATAATCCCGGCTTTAGCTTGGATGATCGCGATTCCGATTCTTACAAAGACTGGATTCTCATCAGTTCGGACCGCTTCAAAAGTTGGGATTCCCAACGCACCGATCTGCCGACCATCATTTTGAACGGCACCAAACTCACCAGCTTGGCTAGCGGCAATTTGCTCTGGGCCGAGTCGGACCAGCGCTGCGGCAGTTGCAATGGCCAGTTTTCCGACCTCTTCACGGCTCCGATTTCCTGTGTCGGACGGTCCAATGTGTTTGTCGCTTTCAACAGCATCTATGAACAGAACCAGGATAACATGGACTTCATGGAATACTCCGTGGACAACGGTGCCTCCTGGTTGCCGGTGCTCTACTACTTCGACAACGATCCCGCGAACAGCGACATCATCGTCACCAACGGCGTTATTGACGTGGCGTCCACTTTTGCCCGCGTGGATGTGAATCGCAACTGGTCGCCGGACACGGCACCGGTTCATGCCACGAACTATGGATCTTATGTCAGCGCGCCCATTTCCAGCATCAAGGCGGCCAACATCAACGGCCGCCTGAACGACGACACCTTCGACGGCAAACGCATTGAAGTGGTGCGCCTCGCCGCCGCTGACGGCAAGGCGAATGTCCGTTTTCGCCTGAATGCCAACGGCACTTCTTCATGGTTCTGGGGCATTGACAACTTCGGTCTGTATGAAATCACCACGCCCGTGTTCACGCTGCAGCCCGCGAGCACCACGATCAACGCCGGCACGAGCACGACCCTCGCAGTCGGTGTGTCCAGCCCCACGGCGGTGACATATCAGTGGCAACATGCCGGCACCAACATTTCGAATGCTGGTCACTACTCAGGTGCCACCAACGCCACACTGACCATCGCCAATGCGGATGCGAACGATGCCGGTTCGTATCGTTGCATCGCCAATAATTCCAGCGGCCCGGCGACCAGCAATCCGGGCACTTTGACCGTGGTTACGGTTCCGACCATCACCACCCAGCCGTTGTCCATGGTGGTGAGCGATGGCTACCCGGCCGCGTTCAATGGCACCGCCTCCGGCGGCGTCCCGCTCACTTATGACTGGCGTTTGAACGGCGTTTCCGTCGCTTCCGGCACGAACTATATCCTTGCCAGCGCCCACTCGATCAACGCCGGTGATTACACCTTAATCGCAAATAACAGCTATGGTTCCGTCACCAGCCGCGTCGCTCGCCTCACGGTGATCACCGCGCCGGTGACGAACAGCCTCGTCGCCCACTTGAAGTTCGATGGCGACTACACCGACGCCACGGGTCGCGGCAACAATGGCACGCCGGTCAATGGTCCGGGCCTGGTTCCCGGGAAATTGGGCAGTGCCTTGCGCTTCACCACGTCCGCTGGCCTCTTCCCGGGCGAGACCAACTATGTCACGCTCAACTATCCCACCGACTTGATGTTTGCGGACAACATGGACTTTTCCATCTCGTTCTGGATCAATCTGACCAATCAGAGCGACGATCTCGCGCTGATCAGCAACACGCAATGGGACAGCAGCAGCAATCGTGGCTGGGGCATTTTCACCCAAGGCGGCGGTAACTTCCGGGTCAAATCCACCAGCGGCTCCGGCGGCAGCGCCAACCGCACGGATGTCACTTATCCCAACATCATCCGCGACGGAACATGGCATCATCTCGTCGTCGTATTCCAACAGGGCATGGCCATCTACACCATCCTCGACGGCCAGCCGCTCGCCCCGAAAATTTGGACCGCCACCACCTCGGGTTCCGTGGACACCGACACGCTGGGTTACACCCGCACCATCAATGTCCCGCCGAACACCGACTTCACCGGCAACCTCCTGGTCAACATTGGCCAGGACGGCACCGGCTGGTATAACGACAAAAACGGCGGTGCGATCACGAACGGCTTGATGGACGACTTGGGCATCTGGCGTCGCGCCTTGAGCGCGCAGGAAGCCCTCGCCATCTACACCGCCGGCCAGGCCGGTCATGACTTGTCGCAAGCCGCCCAACCGATTGCGGTCGGCCCCTTGTCCATCACGCATACTGGTGGCAGCGTCAACCTCGTCTGGGTCGGCAGTCCGACCTTCAAGCTTCAGCAAGCCACCAGCCTCAATCCGGCCAACTGGACGGATGTTGCTGGATCTCTCGGGGCAAGTGCGGCCACGGTTCCCGTGACCAATCAAGCCGCCTTCTTCCGCCTGACCCAATGATCAGGTAATTCACCGCCGGGTTCGGATGTCAGGCAACTGCCGTCCGAACCCGGCTTCATTTTCTCTCATTTGTTTGATCCAATGCGCGATTCTGTCAGCACCAGTAGTCTTCCAGCCGTTACTGGGCTGGCCGCGCCCATGCCATTTGGTGAAGTTCCCAGTCAGCAAACTGTCGAGACGCCGAAATCGCGCGCGGCCATTCAACTCGGCTGTGTCATTCTGGGCTACATCGGCGTATATCTTTGTCGCAAAAATTTCGCGGTGGCCGTGCCGATGTTGCAGACTGATTTTTCCGCCAGCAAAGCGCAGATCGGCGCGATTGATAGTTACGCCACGCTGGCCTACATGCTGGGCAAGTTGTTTTGGGGGCCGAATCTGGTGGACCGTTTTGGCGGCCGCATTTGTTTCTTCATCGTGCTCTTCGGCGTCGCGGTGTTTTGTGGTGCTTCGGCATTTTCCACAACTCTGACGATGCTCGGTGCCTGTTACATGGCCAACCGGTTTTTCGGCGCGGGCGGTTGGGCGAGCATGGTCAAGCAGGTGCCCGACTGGTTTCCGGCGCGACACATGTCGCTGGCGCTGGCGTTTCTTTCATTGAGTTTTGTTTTCGGCGGCGTCTGCGCCTTGTTGCTCGCCGGCAAAGTCGCCGCCGTTTCTGGAAATAATTGGCGCGTCGTGATGGGATTTCCATCGTTGGTTTTATTGGGCATCATTGGAATCTGCTGGTTGGTTTTAGCGCGTGACAAAAAAAATGTGGAAGTTGGCAGTCGTCCCAAATCGGAATGGCGCTTCAGTCGCGTTTTGGAACTCGCAAAGATCCCCCAGTTCTGGATGGTTTGCTGCCTGTCTTTCACCCTGACGATCACCCGCGAAACTTTCAACGTCTGGACCGTGGACTTTTTGAAGACGGATGGCGGCGGCCACCTGAGCACGCAAATGGCCGCACTGTTGTCCACGCCCTTCGACGCGATGGGCGCGGTCGGCATTTTAGCACTGGGCTGGCTGCTGGACCGGCTTTCGGCGGGTCGCCGAAAATGGCTCTTGTTTTCCATTGTAATGTGCGTGGCGGTGCTGATCTTCTCGTTGCCCTTGCTCGTGCACAAACAGCTTTGGATGGCGGTCACGGCCATCGGTCTGATCGGGCTTTTATCATACGGACCTTATAGTTTGTGTGCCGGGGTTCTGTCGCTGGAAATTCGCGGTAAGGATTTCGTAGCCAGCGTGGCTGGCCTTGTGGACGCCTCTGGCTATCTCGCGGGAATTATTTCTGGCTACATTTTCGGGCGAGTTCTAGACCACGGCGGATATACGCTGGGCTTTCATTGCCTCGGCATCATCACCGTTGGTGGCGCACTGCTCTGCCTGGGTCTGAATCGTCCACGACATAATTCCATTACTTCAGTCCAACCCTCATGAAATCCCTGCCTGACGAACACGCCGACAAACTACTCTTCACCCCCGGCCCGCTGACTACCAGCGCCACCGTGAAACAGGCGATGCTTCATGATGCCGGCTCCTGGCATTCCGACTTCAATGAACGTGTCCGCTGGATTCGCGCACAACTTCTCGACTTGGCCGAGGTCTCCGCCGCCGATGGTTGGGAAGTCGTCTTGCTGCAAGGCAGCGGGACCTACGGCGTGGAATCCGTTTTCGCCACTTGCGTGCCGCCGGATGGCAAAGTCTGTGTGCTGGCCAACGGCGCCTATGGCGAACGCATGGTGCTGATGCTGGAACATCTCAAAATTTCGCATATCGTGTTGCGCAGCCCGGAAAATGAATGTCCGGATTTGGCGCGCCTCGACCAGATCCTGTCCGCAGATTCAACCATCACGCATGTGGCTGCCGTTCACTGCGAGACGACGACCGGAATCTTGAATCCCATTGAAGACATCGGCCGGGTAGTGAAACAACATTGCTGTCTGTTCGTGGCGGATGCCATGAGCAGCTTCGGGGCAATCTCGATCGACATCGAATCGGCAGGCATTGATTTTTTGATTTCTTCCGCGAACAAGTGCCTCGAAGGCGTGCCCGGATGTTGCATTGTCATCGCCCGGCGCGATGCATTGCTCGCGAATGAGAAAAATGCGCGTTCGTTAAGCCTCAACCTGGTTGACCAATTGCGCGGATTTGAGAAGAACGGCCAGTTTCGCTACACGCCGCCCACCCACGCGCTGCTGGCTTTCGAACAAGCGTTGAACGAACTCGCGCTCGAAGGCGGGGTGAAGGCGCGCGGCGCGCGTTACCTGTGCAATCACATTGTGCTGCTCGAAGGCATGACGCGGCTCGGTTTCAAACCGTATCTGCCATCGGCGGTGCAGAGCTTCATCATCACCGCATTTCATTACCCCACGCAGTCGCGCTTTAACTTTCTGGAGTTTTACCGGCGGTTGAGTGAGAAGGGATTTCTCATTTATCCTGGAAAAATCAGTCGCGCCGAGACTTTCCGCATCGCCAACATCGGGCATTTGTTTGAGTCAGACATCCTTCAACTCTTGACCGCCATCGGCGAAGTCGTCGAAGCGAGGGGACTCCAAAGTGAACCTGCTGCCGGAATGCGCGCAACCCATTCAGAACTTTTAACCTCAGCCCCTACGATATGAATTCACCGGAAGCACCAATTTTTCTTCCCAACAATGAACTGGACACCTTTCGCGCCGAAGGCGATTTGAACTTGTCGCCGCAACGCCGCGTTTGGTCGGACGAACACATCGGGGCGCAGGCCCGCGCGCTGTTGGAGGAAGATGCCAAATATTTTTTGCACCAGTCGCTCTCCACGCCATGTTTGAATGTCCTACGCCATGTCGAGGGCGCGTGGATCGAGGACATTGAAGGTCGCCGCTATCTCGACTTTCACGGCAACTGCGCGCATCAGGTCGGCTTTGCCAATCCCAAAGTCATCGCCGCGATAAAAAAGCAATTAGATGAACTTTGCTTTTGCCCGCGCCGTTACACGAACGAAACGGCGATCAGGCTGGCGGCGAAATTAACTGAGCTGGCCCCGGGCGATTTAAACCACGTTTCGTTTGCGCCGGGCGGCACTTCCGCCGTTGGCATGGCGCTCAAATACGCACGCGTCGCCACCGGGCGTTTCAAGTTTGTCTCGCTATGGGATTCCTTTCATGGCGCGTCGCTCGATGCCATTTCCGTCGGTGGCGAAGCGGCGTTTCGCCAAGGCATCGGGCCGCTGCTGCCGGGCTGTGAACACGTCCCGCCGCCCGAGCCGATGCGCTGTCCGTTCCGCTGCGGCAAGACCTGCAATCTCACCTGCGCCGACTATCTCGCCTACGTTTTGGAAAAGGAAGGCGACGTCGCGGCGGTTATTGCGGAGACGGTGCGCAACACGCCGTTCATTCCGCCGCCCGATTATTGGAAACGCATCCGGGCCGCGTGTGACAAGCACGGCACGCTGCTGATTCTCGACGAAATCCCGATCGGCCTCGGCCGCAGCGGCAAGCTGTTTGCCTTTGAGCATTATGGCATCGTGCCGGACATGGTCGTGCTCGGCAAAGGTCTCGGCGGCGGCATTCTGCCCTTGGCCGCTTTGATCACGCGCGATTCGCTCGACATCGCCGGGCACATGGCGCTCGGACATTACACGCATGAAAAAAATCCCGTCGCGTGTGCCGCCGCGCTCGCAACCTTGGAATTTATCGTCGAAGAAAATCTACCGGAACGCGCGCGACAGCTTGGCGAACATGCCTTGCAGCGAATGCGCGAAATGGCGGAACGGCACGCCCTCATCGCCGACGTGCGCGGTCTTGGTTTGCTGCTCGGCATCGAACTCGCGGTGACTGACGCGAACGGTGTCCGCAAGCCGGCGATCAATGAGGCCGAACAGGTGATGTATGAATCGCTCAAGCGCGGACTGAATTTCAAGGTGACGATGGGCAACGTGCTCACGTTGACGCCGGCCTTGACCATCACACTGGCCGAACTTGATCAGGCCTTGAATATTCTCGACCATGCCATCGGCACCGTCACCATCACCACGGCGAAAATTTAATCGGATGAACTTTATAGCTGTCCCACGACTGAGTCTGTTGGCTGCAATTTGTTTGACCGCCCTCCAGCTTGAGGCACAGCAGGAATCCCTCGACTGGTCAGAGAAGGTGGGGCGCACCAGCAAACGTCGCGTCGTGCTGCCGGTCAACCAGGTCATCACGCCCGCCGGCACTCAGATCGAGTTGCACGGCCTGCGCCCGCAAGTGCTGGCGTTGAGTCCCGATGGCAAAATTCTCGTCACCTCCGGCAAGACACGCGACTTGATCGTGGTGGATGCGCAGAAGAAAACCATCGTGCAAACCGTTTCGCTTCCGGATGACAAAGCGCTGGTGCAGGCGCCCGATACCGTGTCGTCGCACATCTTGAAGCCGGACAAGGACGAGCAGGTCAGCTTCACCGGCCTGGTGTTTTCCCCAGACGGCGCGCGACTCTATCTTTCCAATGTGAAAGGCAGCGTCAAAGTTTTTGCCGTGGATGCCGATCATCGCGTCAAAGGTCTTGGTTCGATTTCTTTGCCGGACGCGAATGCCCCCGAACGCAGAGAGGAAATTCCCGCTGGCCTGGCCATCTCAGCGGACGGCAAGAAACTCTACGTGGCCGGCAACATGTCCAACCGGCTGCTGGAATTTGAGCTGCCGTCTGGTCGCTTGCTGCGAAAGTTCGCGGTTGGTGTTGAGCCTTACGACCTGGTGCTCGCGGGCGGGAAAGCCTACGTCAGCAACTGGGGTGGACGTCGCCCCGACACCAACAGTGTTACCGGTCCCGCCGGACGTGGCACGGAAGTGCGCGTGGACCCGGTGACGTTTATTGCTGATGAAGGTTCGGTCTCGGTGATTGATTTGCATGACGGCATCGTGACAACCGAAATTCTCACCGGCCAGCACGCCAGCGCGTTGCTGCTCACGCCGAACGGACGTTTTGTCTGTGTCGCGAATGCCAGCAGCGACACCATCAGCGTGATTGACACCGAAAGCGACAAAGTGTGCGACACCATACCGGTGCGTTGGCAGCCGCAGGATTTGTTCGGCGCGTCGCCGAACGCACTGGCGATGGATGCGGCGGGCAAGACGCTCTACGTTTGCAATGGAACCCAAAACGCCGTCGCGGAAATTGCCTTTAAGCCGGGCAAATCCAAGATGCTCGGACTTATTCCCACGGGCTGGTATCCCGGCGCGATCGTGCTGGACGAAAAGCGCGGCCAGCTCTGCGTCGCCAACATCAAGGGCACGTTGCCCGACCGCAAATACCAACCGTTGCATCGTGGCTACAATTCCCATCAGCACCTTGGCACGCTCTCGTTGATCCCGCTGCCAAACAAGAAGGAATTGGAGCAGGACACGATTGCAGTTTTCAGAAACTACCGCCGCGCGCTGGCTGAAAATGTTTTTGCTCCCGCCCGCGAAGGCATTGCGCAGAGTCCCGTGCCAGAACGGATCGGCGAACCTTCGGTCTTTAAGCATGTGATTTACTTGATTAAAGAAAATCGCACTTACGACCAGGTGCTCGGCGATGTGAAGCGAGGCAATGGCGACAAACGCCTTTGCATTTTTGGAAAGGACATCACGCCTAACCAGCATAAAATGGTCAATGATTTTGTTTTGTTGGATAACCTGTATTGCAACGGAATTTTGAGCGCGGATGGTCATCAGTGGGCAGACACGGCCTTCGCGACGGATTACATGGAGAAATCGTTCGCGGATTTTCCGCGCAGCTATCCCGACATGCAGGAAGCTGGCGACCTCGACGCGTTGGCGTATTCTTCCGGCGGATTTATCTGGGACAATGTGTTGAAACATGGCCAGACGTTGCGCGATTACGGCGAAGGCACCGTGGCCGTGACTTCGTGGAAGGATTCAAAAAACAAAAAGCCGCTCCACTTTTTGGATTACTATCGCGACTACATTAACCACACGGGCCTCATCAACTACAGCAACTACGCCGGCGTGGCCTCGCTCAAACCCCACATGAAGATGGACACCGTGGGCTGGGAAATGGCCGTGCCGGATGTGGTCCGCGCCGACCGCATCATCGCGGAGCTGAAGGAATTTGAAGCGAAAGGCGAAATGCCGAATTTCATCATCGGCGACCTGCCGAACGATCACACCTCGGGCACCGATCCCGGACGGCCCACGCCCGCCGCACAAGTCGCGGACAACGACCTTGCGTTCGGACGCATTCTCGAAGCGCTGAGTCACACGCGCTTTTGGAAAGATACTTGCATTTTTGCCTGTGAAGATGATCCGCAGGCCGGCTGGGATCACGTCAGCGGCTATCGCACCACGGCGTATGTGGTCAGTGCCTACACGAAACGTCATGCCGTGGTCAGTGTGAACTACAATCAATCCAGCATCCTCCGCACGATTGAACTCATGCTCGGCCTGCCGCCCATGAACCAAATGGACGCCACCGCCACACCGATGACCGAATGCTTCACCCGCGTGCCTGATTTCACGCCGTTCGTTTGCGTGACGAACAACATTCCGCTCGACAAGATGAATCCGGGATTTGTGGCGATTACCGACCGCCGACAACTGCACGACGCCAAGCTGTCGTCGCGTCTCCCGCTGAAAAAGCCCGACCAATGTCCTGAAGAAGTGCTGAACAAAATTCTCTGGCACGCCCAGATGGGATTTGAGGAACCGTATCCGCAGTGGGCCATCAACGAGAATGTGGCGAAGGATAATGATTGAATTTGTCTGAACCCGGACCGTTCACCCTTTATGAAACCCAAGTTTTTAATCAGTGTTGTTTTAATGCCGCTGGCAATTTTTGGCGTGGCGTTCTTCATTTTTCAGCAGCAGTCGCAGCCCGGGGCCTTACCCACGGCAGCGGCTGTGGCGAGCCTCTCCGACGTGAATTTGGCGACGCTGAAAGCCAAAGCCGAGGCGGGCGATCCGGCTGCGCAAACGCGCGTTGGGAAAATCTATCTTACCGGCACTTCGGTGAAAGCCGACGTGAAGGAAGCGGCAAAATGGTTCCAGCAGGCGGCGGATAAGAACTATCCAGATGCCCTGGCGGCGCTCGGCGAATTGACGCAGGCCGGACAGGGCGTGCCACGCAATTTGGAGGAGGCGGCCAAGCTGTATCGCCGCGCCGCCGAAAATGGCAGCGTCGCCGGCCAGTATAATTTGGCATATCTCTACGAACAAGGGAGCGGTGTGCCACCAGACGAGCATGAGGCGGCGAAATGGTATGAACTCGCGGCGGAAGGCGGCGATCCGATCGCGCAATACGACATCGGCCAGCGTTGCGAATTGGGCGTGGGCGTCGCCACCAACCGCGTGCAAGCCTTCAAATGGCTGACCCTCGCCGCCGCGCAAGGCCAGGCCGATTCGGCAAAATTATTGCCCGCGGTGAAGCGCGAATTA
>CAINLR010000063.1 GCA_903850425.1 uncultured Verrucomicrobia subdivision 3 bacterium
GCGGTCGCAGGTTCGTGAGGTTTACTTCCGTTTGAGCCGACGTTTGGCATCCGTCAGCCGATAGCTCTCGCCGTTGGCTTCCAGGATATGCACGCGATGGGTCAAGCGATCCAACAGTGCGCCCGTCAACCGTTCGCTGCCGAGCACTTCAGTCCACTGTTCAAAGGGCAGATTGGTGGTGACGATCAGGCTGGTGCGTTCATAGGCCCGGCTCACCACGTCGAAGAGCAGTTCGGCCCCGGCCTTGGAGAACGGGACGTAGCCGAGCTCGTCGAGGAGCAGCACGTCCAGCCGCTCCAGTTGTTTGTGCAGCCGCTGCAAGGTTTTCGTCTCGCGTTGTTCGAGCAACTGCGTCACCAATCCGGTGGTGGTGGTGAAGCGCACCCGTTTGCCTTGGGTGCAGGCGGCGAAGCCCAAGGCGCTCGCCAGATGCGTTTTGCCCGTTCCCGGATTGCCGACCAGTAACAAGTTTTCCCGTTTGCTGATGTATTCGCCGCGCAGGAGTTCCCGCACCAGCGGTTCGTTGAGCGATGGCTGGGCGGCGAAGTCGAAGGTCTCGATGGTCTTCAACACGGGGAAGGCGGCTTCCTTGATCCGGCGTTCGGTGGCGCGGCGTTCGCGGTCAATCAACTCCCGTTCGGCCAGGCGCAATAGATAGGTCGGATAATCGCAGCGTTCCTGGCTGCACACGGCCCCGACACTGTCGTAGTCGCGCAGAAAGGTCGGCAGTTTGAGCTCCTTCAAGTGATGCTCCAGCAGGAGCACGGCGGGGTTTTTACTCATGCGACACCTCCCACCAAGTCCATGTATGAAGCCAGATTCGGCGCGGCCACACGGACATGTCGCAAGTGCGGATGACCGGCCAGGGAGAACAGCGTGGCGCCCCAATCTTCGCGGGGATAGAGGAACTGGGCCACCGCGTCGCGCGTGATGGCACCCACTGCCAAGGCCTGTTCTACCGCTGCCCGCAACTTCGGCAGCGGATGCTTTTCCAGCAGGCGCAGCACCTTGATATACTCCCGCGTGCCGTCGCCGTCGCGTTCGGCTTCCAATCGGCGGCGCAACAAAGCAAAACACTCCGGCAACGTCCAACCCGCCAGGGGCCGGGCGTGATCGAATGCCCCCGGCTTGGTCTCCAGCAACGCCAGATAATGCAGCGGTTCAAAGCAGACCTGCTCGTCCTCCCAGATCCGCGCATGCCGGGCCACTGCGCTCCCGTCGGCACACAACACGACGCGGTCAAAATAACCCTTGGCCACAATCGGATGATGCGCATACCGCACCGGCACCGAATAATCGTTCCGATCAAAGCGCACCAGCGACAGCGAACTGGCCGTCGTTGAAAACTTGCGACAGGCCTCGAACGGGGTGGTTGGCAGCGGCAGAAAGGCTTTTTGATCGGCCAACAATAACTGCGCCTTGGGGCCCGGCTGCCCCCGCAACCGCCGCTGCTGATCCTCCTGGCAGCGTTGATAGAGATGACCGTTGAGTCCGGCCAGGTCGCCCGCCTGCGGCACGGGCACGAAGTAGTTCAGCCGCGTGAACTTCACCTGACCTTCCACCACGCCCTTCTCGTTGCCACGCGCCACCCGGCAGAAGTGATGGTTAAAAAGGTAGTGGCTTTTGAGCTGCAGAAATCCATGGGTCAACCGGCGCTCCTTCCCTAAAATCTTGCTCACGGCCACCTTCGTGTTGTCGTAAGTGATCCGTGTCGGAACGCCGCCAAAAAACTTGAACGCCCGCACATGCCCTTCCCAGAACGTCTCCGTGCATTCGCGCTCGAAGGCCATCACAAAAGTCGCGTCGCTATACGGCAACGCCATCACGAAGAACGCCACCTTCCGTAACCGGCCATTCACGTTGGCCAGCGCGTGGCCGAAGTCCACCTGCGCCTCGCCGGGGCGATGCAGCAGCGGCACGAACACCTCCTGGGTTTTCTGCGTCAGCTCCCGCACCGCGTCTTTCACCACCGTATAGCCGCCCGTGAAGCCATCCTCCCGCAGGCGTTCCCAAATCCGTTTGGCGGTGTGCCGCTGCTTGCGCGGCATCGCCTGGTCATCCTTCAGGATCTGTTTGATCCGTTCCAGAAATGCCCCCAGCTTCTTCCGCGGTCGCGGCTGCTGCTGCCGGTAGCCCGGCGGCTCGCTGTGTTCCAAAATCTTCTTCAACGTCTGCCGGTGCATCCCCGTCTCCCGGAGAATCTGCCGTCGGCTAAGGGCAGCCGATTCAAATTGCTCCCGCCGTGATCCAAAAAACAATTTGGGCGATTTTAGCATCAGCCAACTTATCCGGTTTGCCGTCCCACTCCGCCCGGTGATACCCTGCGGCGGTGAAGGCAACAAAATCAAAACGTCTGGGTGTTTATGCTGGCAGCTTTGACCCGCTCACCGTCGGCCATCTGTGGATGATTCAGGAGGGTGGCCGGTTGTTTGACCACCTAATCGTGGCGGTCGGGGTCAACCCCGACAAGAAACCGACGTTCACCGTCGAAAACCGGCTGGCCATGCTGCGGGAATCCTGCCAGCCGTTTCGTAATGTATCCGTGGCCGCCTATTCCAACTCCTATTTAATTGATTACGCGAAATCGGTTCGCGCCACGCACATACTGCGCGGTATCCGCTCCGCAGCCGACTTTGAATACGAGCGGCCGATGCGCAACATCAATGGCGACCTCAATCCTAATATTTGCACGGTGTTTCTGATGCCGCCGCGCGACATTGCCGAAGTCAGTTCGAGCATGGTGAAAGGGCTGATCGGCCCGACGGGCTGGCGCAAGCTCGTGCGTAAATATGTTCCCGAACCGGTCTTTCACCAATTATTGGAACTCCACAAGTGAGCGTGCTGAGTCCAGAGCGTTGGGCACGACTGTGGCCAGCAGCAGCGGAAGAAAAACTGGTGGCCGAGTGCTTTCGTCAGTTGGTGGCTCTCTATTCCGAGCCACATCGCCACTATCATAACCAGCAGCATATCGCCGATTGCTTGGCGGAGTTTGACCGCGCCCGGGAGTTGGCCCGCCAGCCGATATCTGTGGAACTGGCGATCTGGTTTCACGACGCGGTATATGATACTCGGGCGGCGGACAATGAGGAGCGCAGCGCGCAGCTCGCCCTAGCGTGGCTGAGCAGGACCCATGCGGAACCGGCGTTGATGGACGCCGTAAGCCACTTGATTCTGGCCACGAAAAAGCACGACGCTTCCCTGCATGAGGATGCGGCGTTGCTGGTGGATGTGGACTTGAGCATCCTCGGTCAGCCGCAAAATCGATTTTGGGATTACGAGTCGCAGATCCGCGCGGAATATAGCTGGGTCCCAGCGGACATTTTCTCCGGCAAGCGCGCGGAGATTCTCGAAGGATTTCTTGCCCGCAGACGCATCTATAACACTGACTTTTTCTTTGGTCGGCTGGAAGTTCAGGCGCGGGCCAACCTGCAAGCCTCGATTCGCCACTTGAGAAATCCATCCCCGGTTTAGCACCTGTGCCTTTGACCTGGTGTGGGCTCTCTGTTTTAATGAGCCGCGCTGAATGTTGAGGATTGTTTCGTGGGCACGCCTGAATACACACTTGAACCGCTGCCGTATCATGTCGAGTTGAGGGATTACCTCAAGTCGCAGGAGCGGGAATTGTGGAATTGGTTTGCCTCGGCTCGGGCGCAGGCCGACTACACCGAGAACCTGCGGATGGAGCTGCTTAAATCCACCTATCGCCTGGATGCCGAAGGGCACCCTGAGCTTTATCAGAGCGTGCTGGAAGCCAAGACCAGGCTGCAACTCGACATCCCTGTCACCCTGTATCAAGCTCAGAACAGCACTCATCTCAATGCTGCGCTTTATTTCATTTCAGGCGAAGGCCATGTCGTGTTCTCCGGTCCGGTGCTCACGCTGCTCAACGCGCAGGAGCTCAAGTCCGTCATCGGCCATGAGCTGGCGCATTACCATCTCTGGAGCCGCGACGAGGGAGAATTTCACATCGCCGACCGGCTCATTCAAGCGGTGGCCAGCGACCCGCGCGCGGCCGGCAGCCATGAACAGACGGCCCGGCGGTTTCAGCTCTACACCGAGATCTTCGCCGACCGGGGATCACTCTGTGTGACCGGAGACGTGCATCCGGTCGTCGCCGGTCTGGTCAAAGTTCAAACCGGTCTGACCCACGTCAGCGCTCCGGGATATCTGAAACAGGCCGAGGAGATTTTCGTCAAAGGGAATGTGGCCACCGAAGGGTTGTCTCATCCCGAAACGTTCATCCGGGCGCGGGCCTTGGCGTTGTGGCAGGAGCATCGTGAGGACAGCGTGGCTGACATTGCCCGGATGATTGAGGGCGTGATGGCGCTGGATGAACTGGACCTGATCGGCCAAACCCGCCTCAGTCGTGATACTCGCCGCCTGCTCGAATATTTTCTCCAACCGAAGTGGTTTCAAACCACGGCGGTGCTCGGCCATGCAAAGCTGTTCTTCCCGGACTTTGCGCCAGCGAAGATGCGGGATGCATCGGTGGTCGAGGGGCTAAAATTCACGGACGCCAAGCTCCGGGAATATTTCTGCTACTTGCTGCTCGATTTTGTCACGGCTGATCCGGAACTGGAAGACATGCCGCTGGCCGCCGCTCTGGATTTAAGCCGGCAGTTGGAAATTGACGCTCCGTTTGAAAAGCTCGCCGGCAAGGAACTCAAAATAAAGGTCCGCGACGTGCGCAAGCTCAAGGATCAGGCCGCCGAGATGTTGGCCAAGGCGGAGGTGGCCGGATGAGCGAACAAAACCAACCTGCGTTTCTTCAGTTCCTTGAAGCCGGCGTCGCCAAAGGCGGCTTTGAAACCGACGATGTGCTGGCCGCTCTGCTGCCGCTAATGAAGCAAGTGCTGTCAGCGCACGAAGCCGGTCTGGTTGCGCCGCTCAACGGGCTGTCGGATTTAATTCTCACCGAAGCGGGGCAGCTTCGATTTCTACCGGATAAAGTCAATTCGCCGGAGAAGAACACCGGCAAGGTTGAGGCATTGCAGGCACCCGTCAGTCATGCGGTAGAGGTGGTGGCCGAATCGCGTCGGGTTGCTGATATTGATCAAGCTTCGTTGACGGTGTCAGATCTCGGAGTTAGCGAGGCTGGCGGCGGCATTACCAAGCCCGTCTTTCTACCCGGCTACCGATCCTGGGAACATTCGATCGGACATCATGACGAGCTGACGGATATTTTTTCGCTTGGCCTGCTGCTCGCCAGCACGGCTTGCGGGCTGGATTTTACTGACCCCGGCGAGTTGGCGATGTTCACCGTCAACCGCACCAACTTGTTTGGCGTGAACCGCCGGCTGAATCCGGTGGTCGCCTCAACCATCGTGCATATGACGGAACTGAACCGCCATAAACGCGCGCAGGACTTGAGCCAGATGATTTCCCGGTTGGAGAACTACCGCGAACAGACGGTGGACTTTGACACGCATGTCTTCGACAAAAAGGAATTTAAGGAATCACCGGTGACGGGCAAGCGGCGGCTGATCCAATCCCATCTGCGGGACCGCCTCTTTGAAATTTCGCGGCGCAACCGCCTGATCTATTTCAAGCCCACGCTCCAGACCCTGAACCTCACGATTGCGTCGGTTCCCGTGCTGCTCGACTATCGCAACATTAAGCGGGAGCAGCTTTTCGTCTGGCATCCGGAGCTTGCCGCCACCGTGACCGAGGGGTCGCCGATGTCCTTGGGCAAATATTTGCGCTTCGAAGACGCGCCTTATATCCCGGGTGTGCTCGACAAGATTATCAGCGAGGCCCGACGTGACCGCGCCGAGTATGGCTTTGCGCAACTCCGGCTGGTGTTGTGTTTTCTGCGCTGGAATAATCTCAAGGAGGAGAAAAACGAGCGCATCCATTCGCCGTTGCTGCTGTTGCCGGTGGAGTTGTCGAAGAAAAAGGGCGTGCGCGACAACTATGTCTTGGATCCGACCAGCAGTGAGGCCGAAGTGAATCCTGCACTGCGGCATCATCTCAAAGAACTCTACAATCTGAACCTCCCGGAGTTCGTGGACTTGAAAGAGACCACGCTCGACCATTTTTACGAGTCGCTCAAAACACAGATTCAGGCGAGTGAGCCGGGGGTCACGTTCAATAAGATTGACCGGCCGCAGATTGAACTCATCCACGAGAAGGCACGGCAGCGGGTGGATCAATATCGCCGCCGAATGAAGGTTCAGGCCCGCAAGGCCAGAGTCACCGCCAAGCCGGACTACAGCTACGACCGGGAAAATTTTCGTCCGCTTGGGCTGCAACTCTTTTTGGAAAAAGTGCGTCCCACCCCGCTTCCGCTGCGGGATGTGGCTGGGGCGGCACCGCTGCTGCGGATGCCGAACATCGTTGACCCACATTCGCCGACAGATACGGGGAAAGTCTTGGAAACCGAGCGACAGATGTTTTCGTTGCGCGATGGCGGCAACCAAAATCCTTATTCGTGGGATTTCGATCTGTGCAGCCTGACGCTGGGTAATTTCAATTACCGCAAGATGACGCTGGTGCGCGATTACGCGAAGCTCATCGAGACGGACATGGCCAGCGGCGCATTCGACACGGTCTTCTCGCTCACACCCAAGCCAGCGGAGGAAGCCCCGCCACCTCCGTTGGAATTGGCTGACCAGCACCTCGTCATTTCCTGCGACGCCACCCAGGCTTCGGCCATTGCCCGGGCGCGCACCGGCGCCAGCTACATCATCCAAGGCCCACCCGGCACGGGCAAATCGCAGACCATCACCAATCTCATTGCTGACTATGTGGCACGCGGAAAGCGCGTGCTGTTTGTCTGCGAGAAGCGCGCGGCGATTGACGTGGTATTTCACCGTTTGCGCCAGCAGGGGCTAGATGAACTCTGCTGCCTCATTCACGATTCACAGACGGACAAGAAAGCATTCATTCAGAATCTCAAGCAGACGTATGAAAAGTTTTTGAGCCAGACTGATCTGGATGTCGACGCGGAAAAAACCCGCGCCGCAACTTTGCGCGCGATGGATCATGACCTCACCAGTCTGCGACGTTTTAGCGACGTGATGCGGGAGGTGCATTCTCATACGGGAATCGCTGTTCGTTCGTTGCTGCATCGGTTGGTAGAATTACGCGGCCGTGCTTCCGAGCTGCCGCCGGAGGTCGATGACCTTCTCCCAGAATATCCACTCTGGCTGCAACACGGCGAGGTGGTTGGACGCTTGCAATCTGCGCTGGCCGAGTTGGGTGAAGAAGCTTGTTTTGCAAAGCACCCATTGCGCTGGCTCGGCAAAGGTGTTTTGCAGGCGGATCGTCCGCTGGAGTCGTTGACCACGCACCTGGATCAGGCGGAAGATCTACTCGATGGCATTGAAAGCGCGCTGGAACTGTCCGGGCTTCCCGGTGAATTGTGGGACACCTTTGAAGAGATTCAGGCGATTCTGGGATTTGCCGTCCGTGCTCGTCCGCTGTCAGAGCGCAATCTGCTCGGAGTGCTGACCCACGGACCAGCAGAGAAAACATTTGATTCCCTGGCGGCAGACCTCAATCAGAAGGCAAAGGCGTATCATGAAGCACAGGCAAAGGTTGCCGCCTGGCGTGATCCTTTGTCGCCGGATGATACGGAGAATGCGCTGACTCAAGCCAAGGCCTATGAGAATTCCATCTTCCGTTTTCTCCAGCCGGCCTTTTGGAAACTCAAGAAGGCGTTGCAAGCGCGCTATGATTTTTCCCAGCATGCCGTGGCGCCAGCGTGGAGCAAAATACTCGGCGATCTGTCCGCCCGGCATCAGGCTTTGGCGGCTTGGGAAACCTTGCGAAATCGTGCCATGACGGAGTGGCGCGTGGACGACGCCCATGCATTCATTGATCAAGTCGCAGAACTGAAAGCCGATCCTTGCCTGGTGCATCCATCAATCAAGGCCTTGCTTGGGCTGTTGAGCAAAACCGAAGACGCGTCTTCGCTGATGGAAAACCTGGTTGGCATTCAGCAGCAGTTTGGCGAACTCGATGCCGCGCTGCGGACTGCACTCGCCGAACATGAGCAGTTTGAGTTTCCTGAGTTGGCGGAGGTGCTGGGGAAATTGCGCGAGCAGACCGGCACGCTCGCAGAACTGTCTCCCATCCTATCTGATCTGGCCGATTTGCCGGATGGTTTTACCCATGCGCTCCGTCACGCGCCCATTCAATTGAGTGAGTTCGAAGCCGCAGTCGGTCACAAGAGCATGAACTGCGTCTATCGGGAAGACCGGGCGGTGAATCGGTTCGAGGGCCGCACGCTGGCCCGCAAGATGGATCAATTGGAGAAACACTATCGCGAATGGCTTGGCTTGAATGCCCGTTGCATTCGGATGGCGGTCCGGCAAAAGTTTTTGGAGCACGTCAATGTCTCGTCACTGCCTGCGTCGCAATTGCAGCCCGAACAAAAAGCCTTTAAGAAATCTTACGCCGCGGGCCGACGTGATCTGGAACACGAGTTCGGCAAGACGATGCGTTACAAATCCATCCGCGATCTTGCGGCCGGTGACACGGGACAGGTCATTCAGGATTTGAAACCCATCTGGCTCATGAGTCCGCTCAGCGTTTCCGACACGCTGCCGCTGGACCCCGATCTGTTCGACGTCGTGATCTTCGACGAGGCGAGCCAGATCCCGATGGAGGAGGCCATTCCCGCGATCTACCGTTCGCATCAGGCCATCGTGGTGGGGGACGAGATGCAGTTGCCGCCGACCACGTTCTTCGCCAGTGCCCGCACCGATGACGAAAGCGTAGTCGTGGAGGAAGAAGGCGAGCGCATCGAAGTGGATCTGGATTCGGACAGCTTTCTCACGCAATCAGCGCAGAATCTTCCATCCACGTTGCTCGCCTGGCATTATCGCAGTCGTTACGAGTCGCTCATCAGTTTTTCCAACGCGGCTTTCTACAGCGGCAATCTCTACACGATTCCTGATCGTCAGCGCGCCGTCGCCGACCGCCCAGAATTGATTATCACTGCCGCCGATCAGGGCGCCGCAAACACGGAAGCTTTGCTCGCCCGCAGCATCAGCTTTCACTTCATGGAAAGCGGGCTGTATGAGGATCGCCGCAATCCTAACGAAGCCGCCTATATCGCGCAGATGGTGCGGAGCATTCTCCAACGCGACACCAAGTTGAGCATCGGCCTCGTGGCCTTTTCCGAGGCCCAGCAAGGGGAGCTGGAAAGTGCCCTCAGCCGTTTGGCCGAGGAGGACGCCGCCTTTGCTACGCAACTTGAAAACGAATACGTTCGCGAGGAGAACGATGTTTTCTGCGGATTGTTCGTGAAGAATCTGGAAAACGTCCAGGGCGACGAGCGCGACATCATCATCATGAGTGTCTGCTACGGCCATGACGCGAATGGCCGCATGCTGATGAACTTCGGACCCATCAATCAGCGCGGCGGCGAGAAGCGCCTGAACGTAATCTTCTCTCGGGCAAAGCATCACATGGCGATCGTGAGTTCGATCCGGCATCACGACATCACCAACGATTACAACGATGGCGCGAACAGTCTCAAAAATTTCCTGCAATATGCCGAAGCGGTGTCCAAGGGCGATGAAGCCACCTCGCGCCGCGTATTGGAGAACCTGAATCCGCTCACGCGCAAGGCGCTGGCTCCGCTGAATCGCGGCGACGCCGTGGTGGAGAAATTGGCGGCGGCCCTGCGCGAACGCGGCTACGCCGTGGACCTGAATGTCGGCCAGTCAAAATTTCGGTGCGACCTCGCCGTCCGTAGCAATTCGGACGGTATGTATCAGCTCGGAATTCTCGTGGATACGGATGGTCATTACGCGAATGCAAACCTGCTGGACCGTTACCTGATGAAGCCGTCCATCCTGCGTGCGTTCGGCTGGCGCTTTGCGCTGGTGTTGACAAAGGACTGGTATCATAACCCAGACGATGTGCTGGCCCGGATTGAGAAACTCCTGCAAGGACATTTTGAAGAAGTGACACCGGAGACTGACGAGCCGGACGAAGTTCCTGCGCCAGTTGCTCCCCAACCGGCTGCAGTTGCCGCTCCACCGCCAGCGTCACCCAGCGAACACCAATTGCCACCAGTGATCAATGCAACGCCCAAGAGCAACCAGGCTGCGACCTTGGTTCGGCATTTTGAGTTTGTTGGCGGGGCATCGCAAAAGTTCTGGGAAATTTCATTGTCAGACAAATCATTCATCGTGCGCTTCGGCCGGATCGGAACGGCGGGCCAGTCGCAGACCAAATCGTTTGCCGACGAAGCCAGGGCGAAACGCGAAGCGGAAAGCTTGATTGCAGAGAAAGTGAAGAAGGGATACGTGGAAAAAGCAATCTAGGGATGCTATCGAATCGGGCAGCCCATTTTATCAAAATAAGAAATCGCGTCGATCACCCTATTCCAGTCGGGTGGCTCCGTAGTTTTCAAGCGCTCAAATGCTTCGTTTAACCATTGAGACCGTTGCTTCTGCTCGACAAGCAAAGCCTCTTTATCGATCCTGATTTCAGGTCGATTCCAATGCTGTTGGATTGATTGCACTCGTTCGTTCATTGCTGCAATCAGCCGTCGATCGAATGAGCGAACCTCCTCAATAAAATCTTCCAATGATAAAGAGTAAGTTCCGGACTGTGCGGTCCACAGTTCATGCCCGTCCAAGACTAACCCGGCATTATTCCACCGGACGAATACGTTCGTGCCACCGCTCCAAAGCCAGATTCTTGGCCCTTGTTTGAGGTAGCCAGAATCAAGTCGCCGTTGCCCCAACCACTCAGAGACAGATTTAAATTTATTTTCAGTCGACTGAGATGTCTCGCACCCTTCGGGGAATGCAAACTCAAAGACTTGGTCAATCCACGAGTCCGCCTCGAGGCTGGGCTGGATTTTTTCGAGGAGATTCTGCGGTGCGGGCGACAAGACGTCTGGAAGTATTTGTAGAATATCCTCCCACAGCCGGACAACTTGGTAGTCAACATAGGGAGGATCTGTCGGTTGGCGGCCCTCATACTTCCACGATTTAATGATTGGATCGCTGTAACGAAACAACTCGTGACCACCGCAGTTGAGCCAAAACCAACCGTCGGTAAGGCCAAACCAGCTCAAGGAATAATCACCTTCATTTCCCCATGGAACGACTTTCTCAATGGGCCTCAGTTGAAATTCAAATAGCATGCAGGTCGGCGCGATGTTATTAGCTCAATTCCCCGACACAAGGCCACGCTGGAATTTTCAGGGCTGTGCTTGCCGTGAAGTTTTGTTCTCAATACGCTAAACCTACGCATGACTCCAAAGGAACTGGAGAAAACCATCCGGGCACTGTTACAGCAGTCCACGGGCGACGCCGAATTGCGCGGGCAGCTCGAAAAGCTCGCTGCAGACGAAATTTCTTTCTCCGGGTTCACTTGGTTGTTCGGCCCGGAGCTTTATCGCCGCAACCGGATTCTCTTCCGTCCGTTCATCCTCTCTCGATTCAGCACTTACATGGTTTTGCCCAAGTGGAAGACGCAGACGATTCGCTGGAAGGGCGACAAGGCCAGAATTCTCGAAGCCTGGCTGGCTGAGGTGGACAAAAACGATGAGGCAGATTTGTTCCGCCGGCTTTACGAGTGGAAACTGTCCGAGAGCTTCGACTGGCGCAAGCGCGATGCGCGCGGCCAGCAGATCATGGCGGATTTGCAGGCGCGCTTCCGGGCCGCCGCCACGCCCGCCCAGCGCCAGACAGTCCTACGCAAGTTTGATCTATGGTTTCAACTCGATGAGGAAAACGCCTGCTCCCTTTACCAACGCGATGCGCGAGCCGCGAGCGCATATATTCTGCGGCGGCTCCCGAGCAGTTGGCTGGGCGGTGACAAACGGAAATTGTGGGGTCGCCTGATCGCGCTCGTCGAGGCCAAGAAAGACGAGGATTTCCGGTGGCGGCTGTATCGCAAACAAGTGCCATTGGTGGATTGGACGAAGCAAAGTCTTGGGCTGTGCGACTCGATTCGCGACGGTGGGGACCTGTGCCACGAACTCGAGAAACGTCATCCCGAAGGCTTGAGCGCGAATTTGGCGGAAGGCTTTTTCCAACTGGTTCAGCGTCGCGGGCGGGATGTGTTCCCTTACATCATCCGTCATCTAAATCAGGTCTGGCGCAGCTGGTTCGCCCGAGGCAGCTACGGCAAGATGGCTGACTATGCGCGCGAAAAGGGCTGGTGGGATTTGTGGTCGGCGTTGATCCGCACCTGCAGTTCACGGAAAGAATTCAACAAACAGGTGCTGGATCTGGTCGAAAACCGGAGCCTGCCAGAAGGGGACGTTGTCGAGCGTCTGCTGGCGCTGGCGGGAGCATCGCGGGAGTGGAACTGGCCCGGCTTGGGAATCGCTACGGTGCATCAATTGGAAGAGCCCGTCGCGTTCGCGCTCTATACCCGTTTCCCAGAATTGCTCAGAGGTCCCTACAAATTGCATGTGCAGGCGAACATCTGGGGGCAGAACTATACCCAGTTGCTGAGCCACTTCATTGCCGTGGGCGATGAGGAAATGATTGATCATCTCGCAAGCCGCATCGTGACGCGTTCGGGTCGGTGGGGTAATGCGGTAAAGCTGCTGGAAGACGCGGATCGCCTTACTGATTATTATGCGGCGTTGAAAACCAACGAAGCGGTGTTCTCGCGCCGCGCGGCCAATGTGCTGGGCAAAGTTCCAGCTTATTCGATCTATCAATACAACGCGCTCATCAAGGCGAACCGGCTTGCGCGGTTGCTGTTCGAGCGCTCAGCATCCTCGTATCTCGCCGACCCGCGCAGCCTGGCAGATCTAGTCGAGGCGTCGGAAATCCATGTGATGGCGCTGGCGTATCGCGCGCTGGGACTCGCCGACTCGCGCGCGCGCGCGCAGGCCGTGACGCACCTGCCATTGCTGATGGGGACATTGTTACGTCCGATGCAGCGCGACACCCGGACGCTCGCATTCGGAGCTGTGGCCAATGGGGCGAGCACATTTGAATCGGCGCGGCCGATTTTGGATCGGTCGAAGGACGCGTTGAACCTGCCCGATACACGCTATCCCAAGGAACGGCTCTTGGGGCTGATCGCGCAATTGCTGCATCGCTGGCCGGAGTTGCGCGGTGCGAAGGAGCAACCGGTGGTTTATGAGCGGGCCACCTGAGTATGAACTACAATCAAAGAACCGATTATAAAGTTTCCCGCGACCTGGCGCTCGGGTGGTGGAAGGCAATCTCAGCGGAGGGATTTCAGGTCCATGGACCCAGCGATAATGCTCGGTCGGGAATACTTGAACCAGGTGTTCATGAATCGAGCGGACCCTGGGTCGTCCTCGTTCCAGGATCTTCCGACCTGGCGGGAGTCGTAGCCCAACCATTGACGGATGGTTCCGGGAAATGGGGCCTCGCCGTGTTGTGGTATGATCGGGAGAAATACTCGCGCTTTTTCCAAGTGCTGAAATTCTTCAAACTGTCGCGCAGCCGGGACGCCGCCAAGCTAATCGGTCGCGTGGTGCTGCAGCAGGGAGGTATGGCCTTTCCACTTCCAAACCATCCCCCGACATGATCTTCGCCCTAGATTACGCCAGCCCGAGCGTGTTCGAGTCCGATCGCGACCGCGCGCTGCTGGGGATGTCCGCAAACGCCAGACGTCCCGTTCGTTTCCACGGTCAGGTCATGCGCAATATTCCACTCCTCCGCTTTACGTTGCGGGCGCTGGGCGAGGCGATCTGGTCGAACGACACCTGGCTCACCCAGGGTGAACTGATGAGCTGGATTCTCGATCCGGTGATAACGGTGCACCCGGATCGCATTTTCTTTGAAGCCTTCAGCCAGGACCAGAGCGTTTATGCGATGGTGATCGCCAACCCGAAAATGTTCGCCACCGACGGCGAAGTTATCACTGGGACAACGAACGTGGATTTCTCCGTGTGGTTGTGGGGAGCACTCAACGAATTGCGTTCGAGCCGCGAAACCTGGCTGCGGGTCGGGGCCCAAGGTTTTGAAGTGAAAACGAAAGGTGCCGGCGGGCGCTTCGAGCAGAAAGTCGAATTGCCTGACAGCTGGGTGCGCGGATTTTTGCAGGTCAGCAGCGCGATGGCCATGCCGGGCACGCGGATCACCGTCCGGCCTGCCGACCTACTCTCCGCCATCCGGTTTCTGCGTTACACCAAGGCGAAAGTTTCGCCACGGGCAGTGCGCTACGAGTTCAAACCGGGGGAGGATGCGCAGATCGTGCTCGAACCTTGGGAGCATGCCATTCGACTTCGTGGGGCAGAACATAATTACATTGAGCCGCGCATCATTCGAACCTGGGGACGCCGCCGGCTCAACTTGATTGAACCGCTGCTGCCTTTCGCGACGAGCGTGGATATTTATCTGAAAGGCCGCGGCCTGCCGAGTTTCTATGCGGTGAATTTGCCAGACCTGACATTTGTGATCGGCTTGTCCGGTTGGAGCGACCAGAGTTGGACCGACACAGGCAGCTTCGACTTGCTTAGCGACACAGCACCGGTCAGCGATGATTTGATCGCGCAAGTGCATCAACAATTGACCAACCGATTCCACGCTTCAGCAAAGGATCTGGCGACGGATCTCAAGCAAGCTCCCGACAACATCTGGCGCACGTGTGAGCGGCTTTGTCGCCAGGGCCGCGCCGTCTTTGACGTGGCATCGCGTGAGTTCCGACATCGCGAGCTATTCGAACAGCCTGTGGAGGAGGCCAAGTTCTTTCCGCCGGACGAACGACTTGAAAAAGCCAAAGCACTGATCGAGAAAAATGCCGTTCCCTTCGCGCGTTGCGAACCACAGGAAACCCGCAAGACCAAGAAACTCAAAACGCCCGACGGGCCAGTCACGCGCGAAATAGTTTATCGCGACTGGCGGGTCACGGGCAATGTGGCGATGGAGAAGACCGAGATTGTCGTGGGGGACTCAGGTCGGATTATTTTCGGAACTTGCAGTTGTCCGTTTTTCCAGGACAACCTGCTGGGCAAGGGGCCGTGCGAACACATGCTCGCGTTGTTCAAGGCCAGCGCGGATGGCCGAAAAGATTTGCCAACCTCGACCGCTTCCAGTGCTCCCGCCGGCGTGAAGCCCTCCACCGCAGGCGAAGCTGGCGACGGCGAGTCCGAAGACGAGACTGACGAAGAAAACGTTGACGAAGACCAAGAGGAGGGAAAACAATGAAGCCAGATAAGGCCCGGCGGCTGCGGATTAGCCATGGATGCCACGGTGTTTCGCCGTGGAGGAGTAATGCTAGACATACATCGCCAGGGTTCCCTACGTTCGCAACGCAGGGAGGCCCTGAGTCCAAAGCCTCGAAAGTAGTCCGCCGCCGGGTCCTATCTGTCTTCATCAACGCCGGAGGCTTTGACGCATGAGCCTCGGCGGTTGGATCAAATCAATCTTCGGCGGATCGCGCAAACGCGACATCTCCCGCCTTTCGACCTCTGCCACGGGGCAAGACTTGGAAGGATCCGATGCCGTGGAAGAGCGTGTGAGTGCTTCCGGCGGCCCGCTCAAGGAACATCATCGCCGTTTGGCACTGCGCGACAAACGACTGCTGCCGAAGGTCAAGTCTCCCGCGCGCCAGTTGGGGTTCACCAAAAAGAAAAGAATAATGTCGGTCGCCGAAGCCGAGCGGTTGTTCGGCGGAACGATGCGGACACGCAACCGCAACCTGCGGGATCTGCGCACCGACGAGGCGCAGCTCGATCGTTACGATCTGCCCGTTTGGAAAACCGAGGAGGATGTCGCGAATGCACTCGGCATCTCGCTGAAGGAACTTTGGTTTTTCGCCATCCACCGCGAGCGCGAGCGGCAGCCGCATTACATCACGTTCGGCATCCCGAAGCGATCAGGTGGCAAACGGATCATCATGGCCCCCAAGCGGCGGCTTAAAGCGATTCAAAGAAAGCTGCTCGAAGTGCTGGTCGAGAAATTGCCTCTGAGTGAAAATGCGCATGCGTTTCGCCGTGGCCGCAGCATTCGTTCGGGAGCTGAACCCCATGTGGGCAAACGGTTCGTCCTCAAATTAGATTTGAAAGACTTCTTCCCGACGGTCACCTTCGCGCGCGTCCGTGGATTGTTAATCGCATATGGCTACGGCTATCCAGTTGCGACGACGCTTGCGGTGGTGATGACGGAGGCGGAACGGCAGCCGGTGGAAGTCGAGGGCACGGTGTTCCACGTGCCCGTGAGCCAGCGTCACTGTGTCCAAGGTGCCCCGACCAGTCCGGGAATTTGCAACGCATTACTGCTTCGCCTCGACCATCGTCTGGCTGGACTGGCGAAGAAGCGCGGTCTGGTTTACACCCGTTATGCCGACGATCTGACATTCTCCGGTGAGGTGGATCGAGCCACCGCCCACAATTTCCGCAGGCTCGTGAACCGGATCGTCTCGGAGGAAGGCTTCGTTGTCCATCCGGACAAAACCCGGTTGATGGGTCAGGGCAATCGTCAAACCGTGACCGGGGTCGTGGTCAATCGAACACTCGGTCTCTCGCGTCAGGAACGGCGGCGACTTCGCGCCATGGCGCATCAGCTAGGCCTGCAAAATGGCGGCGGGGACTCGGGTGCGCTCCCCGCACAGTTTCAAGGCAAGGTTGCGTATCTCTCCATGTTGAACCCTCAACAAGCTTTACCTTTCAAGCCGTCTGCCCCATGAAGATGTGGATCTTGCGTGGATCAGAACAACCATCCGAGCGTTCATACCAGGCACCCATTTACGGCTGCGCGGAGATTTTAATATCAAAGAATGGTTGACGGATGACTTGTTAGTGTCTATTTAACACTTAATGAATGCCGATGATCAAATTGACAACTGGAACGGGCGAGCGCTACTCACCGATCTTTACCAGCTCACGATGGCTTACGGCTATTGGAAGTCGGGGCGGGCGGAGCGCGAGGCCGTATTTCATCTATTCTTCCGAAAGGCACCGTTTCAATCGGGCTTCACGATTGCCGCCGGACTGGCGACGGCCATTGATTTCCTGAAAGCATTCCATTTCACCGAGGCAGATTTGCAATTTCTCGCCACGTTGACGGGAAACGATGGCAAGCCGCTTTTTGAGAATGGCTTTTTGGAATATCTGCGGACGCTCAAGTTCGTGTGTGATGTGGATGCGATCCCCGAAGGAACGGTTGCCTTTCCTCACGAACCGCTGCTGCGCATCAAAGGCCCGATCCTGCAATGCCAGTTGCTCGAAACCGCACTGCTTAACCTGGTCAACTTTCAATCACTCATCGCGACCAAAGCCGCGCGCGTCTGTTTGGCGACGCGCGGCGAGCCGGTGATGGAATTCGGATTGCGCCGGGCCCAAGGTGTGGATGGCGCATTGGCGGCCAGTCGGGCGGCATACATCGGCGGTTGCGCGGCTACCTCGAATGTTTTGGCCGGAAAAATGTTTGGTATTCCCGTCAAGGGCACACATGCCCACAGTTGGGTGATGTCCTTTGACGATGAGCGCGAGGCCTTTCTCGCCTACGCCGAGGCGATGCCCAACAACTGCGTTTTCCTCGTGGACACGTATGACACATTGGAAGGCGTCCGTCATGCGGTGGAGACGGGAAAGTGGCTGCGTGAGCGCGGGCACGAAATGGTGGGGATCCGGTTGGATTCCGGCGATTTGGCGTGGCTGAGCATCGAAGCCCGTAAGATTTTGGATGAGGCGGGCTTTCCCAAAGCAATCATCGTGGCAAGCAACGACCTCGATGAGCACATCATTGCGAGCCTCAAAGAGCAAGACGCCCAAATCAACGTCTGGGGCGTGGGCACAAAATTGATTACCGCTTACGATCAACCCGCTTTGGGGGGTGTTTACAAGCTCGGTGCGATTCGTGACGCCGACGGCAAGTGGGCTTACAAAGTGAAGTTGAGCGAGCAGGCCGCCAAAGTTTCCAACCCCGGCATCCAGCAGGTCCGGCGCTTCCGCTCAGACAAGGAATTCATTGGTGATGGGATCTTTAATGTTGAGGAAGCGGCACCGGAGCCCTTCACCATCGTTGATCCGTTGGATTCAACGCGTCGTAAGCATCTCCCGCCCGGAACAGTATTTGAAGACTTGCTGGTCCCAATTTTCCGCGCCGGAAAACTGGTCTATCAGGCACCAGCTTTGGTTGATGTCCGGCAGCGAGCGCAGACTCAGATCGGAATGTTCCATGCCGGTGTAAAGCGGTTTGTGAATCCGCATGAATATCCGGTCGGCCTGGAACTCGGGCTTCATGAAATGAAAATGAAGCTCATCCTGCACGCGCGCGGGGAAACCTGACACCATGAAATTAATCCACGTAGCTGCGGCGGTGCTGAACCAAACACCGCTCGATTGGCCGCATAACACGACGAATATTCGTGGAGTTGTTGAGGCCGCGCGCGAACAAGGTATCGGAGTGCTCTGCTTGCCCGAGCTCTGCCTGACGGGCTACGGCTGCGAGGATGCCTTTCATTCAGCGAACACGCATCAGCGCGCTTGGGCAGCACTTCAAGATTTGTTGCCGGAAACGCGTGGCATGGTCGTGTCGTTTGGATTACCGGTTCTGCATCAGAACGGACTGTTCAATTGCGCCGCACTGGCCGTGGACGGCAAGTTGGTCGGTCTCGTGGCCAAACGATTTCTCGCTGGTGATGGCATTCATTACGAGCCTCGTTGGTTCAAGGCGTGGCCCGCCGGCGTGCGCGATGATTTCACCGCGCCCGACGAAACGACGATTCCGATCGGCGACATTCATTTTGATTTCGGTGGCGTCCAGATCGGTTTTGAGATTTGCGAGGACGCGTGGGTGGCGAACCGCCCTGGTGCGGCCCTCGCGTTGCACGGTATTGATTTGATTTTGAATCCAAGCGCCAGCCACTTCGCGTTCGGCAAATTGGAAGTGCGCAAACGTTTTGTCCTCGAAGGCTCACGGGCGTTTGGCGTCAGCTACGTCTATTCAAACCTGCTCGGCAACGAAGCCGGCCGCGCCATTTATGACGGCGGAGCGCTGATTGCCTCGGGCGGAAAGCTGATTGCTGCCGGCCCTCGATTCAGCTTTGAAGATTCCAAGCTTACGAGCGCCGTAATTGACGTGGACGCAACGCGTATGAGCCAGGCGCGGACAGCCAGCTTCAAACCCGATCTGGCCGGCGACAATAAGCTGCGGATCAGCGCGCCCTTCAACTGGCCTCAGGTGAAGCCGGATCAAAAGGCGAAATCAATTGCTGTTTCGAAGTGGGAAACCAGTGCAGATTTGAAGGAAGAAGAATTCTTACGCGCCGAGGCGCTGGCGCTGTTCGATTACCTGCGCAAGAGCCACTCCCAAGGCTTTGTCGTTTCGCTGAGCGGTGGAGCTGACTCGACAGCAGTGACGTGTCTGGTTTCGCTATCCTTGGAAATGGCCTTGGCGGAGCTCGGTGCGGATGCGCTTAAAACCAAGCTGTCGCATATCCAAAACCTGCCTGAAAAACTGACACCGAAAAGTTTGACGGCCGCACTGCTGACCACGGCTTATCAGGCCACCGCCAACAGCGGTGATGTCACACGGTCAGCGGCACAGACCGTTGCCGAAGCGGTTGGCACGACGCATCTGGAATTGGATGTGGAATCAATTCATCAAGGATACCTGCGGGCCATCGAGGCCGCGCTCGGCAGAAAACTTGGCTGGCAGCAGGATGACCTTGCATTGCAAAACATCCAGGCGCGGGTTCGCTCGCCCGGAATCTGGCTGATCGCCAACTTGAATAACGCACTGCTGCTTTCCACCAGCAACCGCAGTGAAGCCGCCGTGGGCTACGCGACGATGGATGGCGATACCAGTGGTGGCTTAAGCCCCATCGCAGGCATCGACAAAGCGTTTCTGCGACAATGGCTGCGCTGGCTGGAGACCAAGGGCGCGGAAGGCCTGCATTCCGTTCCCGCGTTAAGTGCCGTCAATCAGCAGGCGCCGACAGCCGAACTCCGTCCAGCGGAAAGCCATCAGACCGACGAAGATGATTTGATGCCATACGACGTGCTGGATGCGATTGAACGTGCAGCCATCCGCGACAAAAATTCCCCGATGGATGTTTTTGAGCTGATGCGCAGCCTGTTTCCCAACGTCACGGTGCAACAACTCGGCATCTGGGTGGAACGGTTTTTCAAGCTCTGGTGCCGCAACCAGTGGAAGCGTGAGCGTTACGCTCCCTCATTTCATCTGGATGACGAAAACCTCGATCCCAAGACGTGGTGCCGGTTTCCGATTCTATCCGGAGGATTTGAAACGGAGTTGGCAGAACTCCGTGCGCGGGTTGCCGGCTTGGCGTAAGCCGGTAATTTTGCATATCTGATGGCAATTAGCCTTGCCAGAAAAGGAGCCGCATTTTAGGTTCACATCCGATCTCAGGAGCACCCATGGGTTTAATCCAAATGACCGGTGATGTTTCGCGAGCGCGTCAACCGCGCTCTCGCCTGCCCAATCAACCCCACCTGCTCGAATGCGCCGCAAAATCTCTTTTGCCGGTTCTAACACTTGGTTTTAATCCGACCCCATTGACCAAAATGAACTTGGAGGCAACTCATGCAGATTGATGAAGCATTCGTGGATTCTCAGGCTCCGAACGCCGCTGCTATCAAGAACGCGCGCGGTGTCGTGCTGAAAAAAAAGCTGGTCGGGCTGTTCCATTCAGCCGATGGCACGCTCCTATTCGGCGACTGCAGAGGGAGCGGCGCGGAAAACTATCGGCCATCCGCCGATTTCGGCGATCCCACCAAACCGGTTTATCGCTGCACTTGTCCGAGCCACCAGTTTCCGTGCAAACACTCGCTCGCTTTGCTCTACGCTCACGCCCAAGGCGCGAAGTTTTTGGAGAAGGATATTCCGGCGGATATCACGGACAAGCGCGCCAAGGTTCAGCAGCGGGTCGAAAAGAAAAAGGAGGAAGCCGATAAGCCTCATAAGGTCAATACCAGCGCGCTCAAGAAAAAGATTCAGACTCAGTTGGAAGGCATCAGTCTTCTGGAGTCGTTGGTGAACGATCTCATGCGCGCCGGCCTCGGGACGCTGAATGCCAAGTCGGCCCGCCAAGTCGAGGAGCAGGCCAAGCAACTTGGTAACGCCTATCTCCCCGGAGCCCAGAACGCACTGCACGCGTTGACGGGTTTATTCTATCGCTCGCAGATCAGCTCGGAAGATGAACTGAAAGCGTCGGAGCGTGAGCGCATTTACAGTGCCGCACTGGATCAGTTGAACCGGCTGCAATCGCTATGCAAACAGGGACGCAAGTATTTGAACTGCCGGTTGGAGGATCCAGAGCTCAAGCCCGAGACGGAAACCGACATCGCTGCCTGGCTCGGCCATGCCTGGCAATTGCGCGAACTCAAAGATGCCGGGCTGTTGCAGCCTGGCGTTGAATTATTGCAACTGGCGTTCAATTCTCACGATGACTGGACCCGCCGCGAATTTGTCGAGACCGGTGTGTGGCTCAACCTGCAATCTGGCGCGGTGCAACTGACCCGCAATTATCGCCCTTATCACGCGGCCAAACACATTCGCGAAGACGATTCGTGCTTCCACATCGTTGCCTGCCCGGAGCTTTGCGTTTATCCGGGCAATCTGAATCCGCGCGTGCGCTGGGAAGCCAGCGAGCCGCGACCGGTGACCAAGGCGGATCAAGTGCGAGCCCGTGAGCACGCCAAGGCGGATTTGCGCGCCGTGATCAAAGATGTGAAGACACAGTTGAAATCGCCATTGGGCGACCGGCATCCGCTTGCGCTCTTGAAATATCGCGCCTTGGGCCGCGCAGGTGAGGACATCATCATCGAAGACCAGACGGGTGAACGGCTGGTGCTCGCCGATGACACCTACGATGGCGAGCCAGCAACGCTGCCGTTGCTGGCCATGCTCCCGAAAGCGGTGCAGCACGATCAGGTCATGCTCGTGCGCTTCCATCACGATCTTGATTCCCAAAAGCTCCGCGCCAAACCCTTGAGCATTGTGACCGAGACCGACGTCATCCGGCTCACCTACTGAACATTCAACCTATGAGCCTTGCCTTGATTCAGGAATCCGCGAAAGAAGCCCGTCGTCTCGCCATCGCCGGCAGCCCGCTGGCGGTGGGCGATTTTCGGTTGAAGAAAATGATCGCTCCAATGGAGCAGGCGGGGGCCAAAGTGCCCGTGTTCGCCCAGGTGGCCAAAGCCATTGGCGATGTCGTCAACGGCAAGGAAGCCGATTCAGCCGCGAATCTGCTGAACCTCAGCACGCTGCTCAACGCCATTCTTTACACGCAGGGCCAGTCGGGCGCGGATGGCGACTACCGCGAACTCGAAGCTTTTGCCACGAGCTGCTCCAGCACCCGGACACCCGCGCGCGTGCTCAAGCCGCTCGTGCAGGCGCTGACCACCACGGGCGGCGGACGTTTTGAGATTGTGAAGTCGGCGTGCGAACGGGGTGCGTTCAATGACCTGCGCCTGATTGATCCCGCTATTCAGGCGTTGGGTGATATCTATCCTGAGTTGGCCGATCTCGTGGCGAACAAAATTCTTCCTGGATACGGACCAGGCATCGTGCCCCGCCTCAAAGCCACGTTGGATCTCAAAGGCAAAAAGTCGGACGCGCGGAAGTTGGGCCTCATGCATCAACTGGATCCTGCCGGAACCTTGGAGCTCTGCAAAACTGCGCTCGAGGATGGCTCGCCGGAGGTCAAAGCCGCCGCCATCGCCTGCCTCGGGAAACATGAGGAATGTCTGCCGCTCGTGTTGGAGCAGGTCAATGCCAAGAACAAACTGCTTCGGGCCGCCGCGCTCGAAGCCCTGGCGGAGCATGACCGTCCGGTCACTAATGTGGAGCTCCACATTAGTCGCGTTATGTTGAGTCTTCAAAAATGTTGAGTTGCGATGGATTCCCCCAGTTCCCCAATGCTTCGGCGTTGGGGAACTTAACATTTTTGAAGGCGCTCGCCGGGAGTCATGCTGGCTCCCGGCATGAAAACAATAACTA
>CAINLR010000064.1 GCA_903850425.1 uncultured Verrucomicrobia subdivision 3 bacterium
GCGAGCAACTGCGTCCAGGGAATGACTTCCTCCATGCGAGCGAGGAACTTTTCGCGACGGGTGACTTTCTTTTTGGCGGCAAACTCGGCCTGGGCGAAGCTGGGCTGGTGCGTCATGCAACACAGACGAGAAAACCAGCCTTCTCGTTCAAACGAAATCCCGGCGGATTAAATCAGCGTTTCCTTAGTCCCACGCGCTGGACCAGGTCTTTCCAAACCGGCAAACCCCGGATGCCGAGTTCCACGTTGGCCGCCAGCTCGGCTTGGTTTTCCTTGCTGAAGGGTTGCAATGAATCAGCGGGCGGATCTTCCAGCCAGTCCGGGAGTGGGGCGGCTTTCGGCTTGGCAGAAGTGGTCTTGCGAGTTCTCTTTTTCATGGCACTGGCCGCGTGCAAGGTTGTCAGGCTGGGTCGCAGACCGCAAGCTGCCGCCCGTGCACTTTCACGGACCAAAAAGTGCATTGCCCGGCCAAGTAGAGTTGTCCCGACACTTTCAGGTTGAAGTGGAACACCGGGGCGGAAGGCTGACCAGGCAATTTTGCGGCCCACAAAAACCAATGGTAATGACACTAATTAGAAGGTCGCTCGACGGGGTTGGGCGAAGCCGTGGTTGCGGAGGGGCAGGGGAGGTCCATCGCGATCCGCTTCCGCGTGCTGGACCAATTTCCGGCTTGTGGTCGGCGACGGGTCCGACTCATATTTGGAACACCCGCAGCGACGGCTCGGGTAAACCATGGCTGAACTTTTCCATAGTCCATTTCGCCAGCGGGTCGTGCGGGCGGCCGAGGCGGTGTTACAGCGCAACGGCAGCGTGGGGCCGTTGGATGTTTTCCAAGAAATGAGGTTGCTACCGCCATCCCATTTCCAAAACTGGTGCAAAGGCTTGGAGGGTTTCAAGGTGCTGCTGCCGCGGATCCAAGCCGGGCCGGCGAAGATTCAGCAGACCATTGACTTCTTCAAGGCGTGGGCAACTGAAAAGGGTTTGGTTCCGGTCGAAGCCGCCCACACCCGCCTGGGCGTGCATGGCGTCGAAACGTTGCAAGTCACCGAGCACGGCGATCCGGCGTGGGAGGCCTTTTATCGCACCCATTATGCACCCCGCGATTTGCCGGCAAAGAAGGTTGCCCGGCTGGTGGCCAAACTACAAAAGCCGCCCGATCTGGTGGTGTTCGAGAAAGTGGGCGATGCGGGTAAGTGCAGCGAGTGTCAGACGGAGCTGCTGCCCGGAGATTTTCTCTTGTTGGAGAAAGGCCAGCCGCTCTGCCTGACGTGCGCGGATCTCGATCAGTTAGTGTTTCTGCCCGCGGGCAATACCGCCCTATCACGGCGGTCACGCCAGCACAGTTCGCTGGCCGCCGTAGTCGTGCGCTTCAGCCGGGCACGCAACCATTACGAACGGCAGGGACTGCTGGTGACAGAGGCGGGGTTGGCCAAGGCAGAGGCTCTTTGCGAGTTGGACGCTCCCACTCGCACCATCGCGCGGGAACGGGCAGCGCGGGCGCGCACGGCGGCGGACCACCAATTTGTCACCGAACTGACCCGGGCAATTGTTCAGCAATATCCTGGTTGCCCAATAGCTGAGGCTGGCCACATTGCCGAACACACCGGTCGTCGCAACAGCGGACGCGTTGGACGCTCCGCCGCCGGTCGGGCCTTGGACGCGTCGGCCCTGGAGCTAGCCGTGGTGGCGCACATCCGGCATGTGCATACCAACTACGATGAACTGTTAATGGGCGGCACGGCGCGGCTGGACGCCCGCGCGCTGGTGCGAGGCCACATCCACCGGGTTTTGGCTGAATGGTCGGGGATGTGACCCGGGTTAGTTGGTCGCACCCGCGACCGGCACTCTTAAGAAATCTGTAAAAAAATGCACCGGAATTGAAAGATTCGGCTTTTTCCAACGTATTGTATGTAGGGACCCGTTGCTCGCCGGCTCGTTGGCCCAGGCCGAGCGGTCGGACCCTAACCCAGACAGATGATGCAAGTTCAAGCACCAACCAAGCGCACGGGCATGTCACCGCCAAGGGAGCCCTTTGACTTCTGGCGGCGGCCCGCCGTGATCGCGTCGAACGACTTCAAATACAAAAGTCTGTCCAACTGGGCTTTCAACATCTCCGTCGGGTGCAGTCATGCGTGCCGGTTTTGCTACGTGCCTTCGGCGGCCACGAATAAACAGGGACCCGAGCTCGCCCAATACGGGGTAACCAAGCCGGATGAGGAGTGGGGTGCCTTCTCGCTGCTCCGGCCGTGGGATGAAAAGAAGTTCCTGGCGTCGCTGAAAAAGGCCGAGAACACACCGGCGTCGGCATTGAAAACCGATGGCAACCGGGCCGTGATGTTCTGCTCCACGACCGATCCGTATCAGACCTTCAAAGCCAGCACGCCGGGAAAAACCAAACTGCTCAATAAAAGTGCCGCCGCTCTGGTGCGCAACGCGCTGATTGCCATCCGCGACCACTCCACGCTGAACGTGCGCATCCTCACGCGCAGCCCGCTGGCCAGACTAGATTTTGCTTTGTTCAAGACCTTCGGCGACCGGCTGGTCTTTGGCATGAGCCTGCCGACGCTGGACAACACGCGCTCGAAGATCTACGAACCCAAGGCCCCGGCACCCTCACAGCGATTGAAGACACTCCAGAAAGCCAAGGCTGCCGGGCTGCACGTGTATGTCGCGATGGCGCCGACCTATCCCGAGTGTGACGCGGCCGACCTCCGCCACACGCTAACCGCCATCAAGGACCTGAACCCCATCACCATCTTTCATGAACCGATCAACATCCGAGCTGAAAATGTCGTCCGGATTCAACAGCAGGCCGCCAAGTTGAACGTGAAGCTCAACACCAAGGTCTTTGCGAACAGCCAGGCGTGGCGGGAATATGCCCTTGGAGCACTGGACTTGGTGCAGCGCCTGGCGAAAGAGATGGACATGGAGTCCCATCTGCATTTGTGGCCGGACAAGCAGCTCGGATCCAAGGCATGTTTTCTGGAGCTGCGTCGAAGCAAGCGGGCGGGGCTGAAACTGACTCCTTACGAAACGAAACGATACGACCAACAAGATCTGGAAACCTATGAAAAACAATACCTCCCCTGGCTTGAAAGCAAATGGCACCGCATCAGTGAGTGGCCGGGCAAAGAGTGAATCGTCAGCCCTGCTCGGCAACGTGCTGGAATCGGCCCCGCTCAAACCGGAGCTGACCCCGGCGGAGCAGAAAGAACTGGAGAAGCTGAAGACGGTCATCACCAAAGGCTGGTCCACGTTTTTAGACGTAGCCAGTGCATTGCTCACCATCAACACCAAGCGGCTCTATCGCGACGAATATGAAACCTTCGATGCGTTCTGTAAGGACGGCATGGGGCTGAGCCGGACCTATGCTTATGGTTTGATCGGGTGCGCCGAGGTAAATCAGCAAATGTCCGCAATTGCGGACATTCCAGTTAAACCGTTGACCGAGTCCCAGTTCCGTGAGCTGATCCCGGTGCCGGAAGCCAATCGCGTGGCGGCCTGGCGCGGGGCTGTGAAGTTGGCCGGGGCCCAACCCGTCACGGCCAAAATTGTGCGCCAAGCGGCCGCAGAGTATAGGCCCAAAAGCAATGCTAAGCCGATCAAGGCGGCAAGGCCATCCGCCGCACTCCCGTTGGGCTTGAAGCCGGCATTCAAGCTTCTCGATGAAATTGAAGATTTGGCCGGCAAAAACAAACCGCTCTTGGTCAAGGTGGCGGCGTTGCGAAAACATCTGGAAGCAATCAGATAAAAACAAATGAAAGGAAAAATATGAAGAAAACGGTGTGCACCATCAAGGAGCACCATGTGATTCTCAAAGACCACCAACTCGAACACGGGTCGCCAAAAAAGCCGGCCGAGCCCGCTGACCCTTATGCTTGGATAGAGGCGCGTCGGGCCGACTGTCTCAAGCAAGGAAAGTTCAGAGATTATTATTTTACGTTTGCAGGATCCGAAGGGGCGCAGGCATTCTTCCGCATCCAGGACCGACTCCAAGACAATGAATACTGGGAATTGGCGGCCATTGCTTGGACTGCAGCTACCTTGATTGAGCCTGACACATTAATGTGGATGAGGGTTTTGCAAGCTAAACGACCAAGGCGGGAATTGCTGATGACCGCAGACGAACATGCTGCGCTGGCTGCCATGCCTGACGAGATTCAAATCTGGCGCGGCTGCGAGCGCGAGGCCCACATACACGGCATGTCGTGGACAATTGATAAGAATTGGGCGGAGTGGTTTGCCACGCGCAGGCAAAGACCGCATGCTCCCCGGGTAGTTCTCGCTTCTGCTTTCTGTCGCAAGTCCGACGTTTTGGCTTATTTCACCAACAGGAACGAATCTGAAATCGTGATCAATTCAGCCAATTTGCTCCGGGTGCAGAGTGAGCCAATAACGTGGCCAACCCAAGCATACAATCCAGCCGTGTTGGCCGAGAAAAAGCTGGCCAAGGCGACGGCCGCCTCAAAACGTCGAAAGGCTCCGAAGTGATAATTCCATAGGGTTCATCCTGAAAAAGCAGAAGGCAATTATGCGGCGGAACATTTGCGCGCTTGGCTGCACGAGCGCATATCCCTGACAGAGGCAGCTCAAGCCCAATCACAAATTAGGGCATTTGTTCCCCGGCAGGACGCAGGGGTTCCTGTTTAGCCTTCAAACATATGTGGCAGCGGGGAAAGTGTCGGTGCTGCGGAAATACAAGAAAGGCCGCGGTAGTAATAATTGTCAGCGTTGAAAGTCAACCGCAGGCAAATTCGCCAGACACGTTGTCGGCGCGGACGACTCAATTGCGCAGCAGGCATTCCCACTCGCATCCCAGCGCCTGCTTCAATCGCAGCACCGTCGTCAGCAGTATGTTGACGTGGCCGGCCTCGATCTTCTGGATGGTGCGAATGTTCAAGTCCACGGCCTCGGCCAGCTTTTCCTGCGTGATGCTCTGTTCCATCCGCTGACGGCGAACATTCGCACCGAATGCCTTCAGTTGCGCCGCCTGCTTTGTGCTCAATGACATACGCCCCATTAGGGCGCACTTTCACGTTGACAACCACGGCACTATGGGGCGTAAATTCATTCATGCATGGATGGTCCGGCCGCCACTAGGCGCCGGGACCGTTTTGGAACGGGAGAATGCACCTCCCAGTCCAACTGACCCCGGTTCAAATGTTGTGGTTCTATGGGAGCTTTTAGCAATAAAATCAGGACGGTGGTGATTGGCAGCGCCGCATTCGCAATCACCTTCTCAGGGATTTTCCCGCTCGTCTCCGGTGAAACGCAGCGAAACTACGCCCAATTGCTGGCAGCGTGGAACTCGCCAGCGATGTCGTTGACGGAACTGCACGATATTTCATCCAGCGTGGCCCGGGAAAGTCAAAATGACGATTTGCAGTTCGTTGCGAAGCACCTGACGACAACGGCATCGCTCTGGAGCGAATTGGGCTATGGCCACCCCGCTCATCTTTGCAACCTCAGCCAAATGGGAACTCGACGGGGAATCCGGTAAGAGCGGTTTTGAGCCCATTCGCAATTTCATCCGCAACAAAGTAACGGGTGGCACCCATCTCTATGAAAAATTGGGCGGACAGATTGAGACCGCGTCCAGTGTCTGTGAAACCCTGGACGCGTCTTTAACCATGCTAGTAAAACAGCTCGAAGTTGACAGAGCTTTACAGAAGCGAATCAAAGGCAGACTGGAATGCGGTGCAGGTCGTTCCGCCAAAGAAATTGATGCCCTGGTTGACCGTTTGGTCACCAAATACGACAGCATCACCAACGAATTTAAGAAGGAGTTCCGCGAAGGCTTGGAAACCAGCAAAATTATCCGGCGAATATTTCCCGGCTCTGAATCCGCGAAAGATTGGCTGGCGGGACTCCAGAAGCGACTCAATGAAAGGTTGGCGGCTAGGCTGGATGAAATTGCGAACCAGGAAGCGGAGTTTTTTATTGAGGACGTAAAGAACCTGATAAAGGAGTTGCTGAACGATCTGGAGAAGGTCGCAAGCCCCCAAGACGCCTTTAGCTCGGCAGAGCATCTGACTGAGCGACGGAAAGAGTTAGCCGCTGGCGTGATGACCAAGCTGCGTGAACTTAGTCAGAACACCGATGCGCTGCAACAGGCTCTGGTCGATCCCACAACCAAGCTGTCCACGTCATTTGCTGGTGGAAGCGTTCTCACCATAATCGGGCTGGTCATCGCCACCAGTCTTAAGCTCGCCATCTTTGACATCACCGGCGGCATCCTGACCTTGCTTGGCCTCACCATAGGTGGAATCACGTTGCTTTGGAACCGCGGCAAAGTTGTGGAGCAATTCGAAGCCGGGCTTGAGGACGGAAAGAAAAAGCTGGAGGAGGAATTGCGGGAGAAGCTCGCGGTCAGCCTACGCGGCGTGTATCGCGAAATCGAGCAGGTCTTTCAGGGATTCTTCGACTACATAAAGATCCGGGAGGACGAATTGCGCCCGCAGATTGCACTGTTGGAAAAGTCTAAAACCGAACTCTTAACTCTCGCAGGCGAAGTCAGGAAATAATTTGTTTTCGCGATGGATTGGCAAATTTGACTCAAGACACGCACGAAGGTCAATTTCGTCAGTCGCACAAACCTGGTCGGCAGGCTGAGCACAGACGCCAGCGACCGCATCCGCGAACGAAAAGTCAGTAAAAATATTTCAATGGTGGGTCGCTGAGTCTGCGGCTGCACGCGCCAGAAACCACGGGGTCGTCGCCAAGCCGCCCCAACTGGCCGGATTATGGTTTTCCAGGAAGACCCGGCGCAGCGTTTCGTCATAGGGCACCAAGGCGGTCCATAGCAAGCCGGGCGAATCTCTCCAACGCGGATCCGCCGCGCCGCCATCAATGCGCTGAAATCTGGCGCCGTTGAGCTGTTGGTTCCACATAAAGTCGCGGTTCGTGGCGATGAGCCGTTGGAGGTCGTCCCGCGAAAACACCAGGCCGTGCTCGAACGCCGCCACCATGCCTTCCACATCAATCGCGTAATAGCCACCGTTGGGATGCACGCCGATCCAGTGCTGCGGGGAACCGTCGGGCTTATAATCCCAGGGGCCAGCAGGATTCCAGTAATCCCAGACGAAATATTTTCCACCGTCACGTGTCTTCAGGCGCGATTTCATCAGGCGAAACCACTGCTCCGCCCGCTCCTGGTAAACCGGTTTCCCGGTCACGTCGTGCATGGCCAGCAGCCAGCGAGCGATGTGGTTTTGCTTGTTGGCGGGATTCGAAAAGCCATCCAATGCGCGCCGGGCGTAACCGCTGGTCCAGCCTCCGGTCTTGGTATCCAAGCCGTAGGCGGGCACCACCCAGAGACCACCCTCTTTGGTCTCGCGCCAGCAGCCGCGCGCGTCCCACTTCTCGAAAATCTGACCGGCGAGTTTGAGCCAAGCTTCGGCTCGGGCCCCATACTTTTCTTTCAGCGCCGGTGCCTTCAGAATGGCCTCCGCCATCATTACGACTGGACGCAATCCCATTGCCTCACCAAGGAGGCTGTCCGTAAGAAGACTCTCTGCCTGCGAACCGCCGGAACCGCGTTTGGGCCAGCCGATGTAGCCGTCCGGCTCCTTCACTCCGCGCTGGATCCAGGCATCCGCCCAGTCCGCAAAATGCTCGACCCATTGCGAATCGCGCGTGGCCTGATAGCCGTAGTAGAATCCATTGAGAAAGGGGCTGACCAGCCAGCCAATTTCTTCGCCGAGTTCGTGGTCGCAATAGCGGTTGCGACCGTCGCTGAGAATGTTCTTCTCCCAGCGGCTGAGCCAGTCCTTGACCAAGGCGGCATCAAGCGTTGCCGGAGTAGTGCTGACAGGCTTATTCGTCGCTTCGCGGGCGAGAGCTTTGTCGGACAGCCAGCCCATCCCCACCGTGGCGAGCACCGCTTGTTTGAGAAAGCAACGCCGTTTCATGGGCTCGGTAATTGATTCATAGTCTAGGAATGACACCAGGCTTTTCGCCCGTCGAGATATTTACGCACTGATCCTCCTCAAACCTCTGTTGGCTGCCTCCACACTAAAGGCGGTCGCATCCCATCCGCCGCCGATCCATTCCCGCATGGTCTCATGCTCCGGATGCTGTGGATCTGCCATCGCAGCCACAAACTCAGCGTAGCCAGAACTGCCGCCGCAGTCCTCCGGCGGACAGGCGTTGGCACCCGCCAAACAGACGGGATGTTTGAACGCGACATCCGAAGGCAGGATTTTTTCCAGCAGGACCGCATGTTCCCAACAGTCGCCAAAATCGTATTCGTAGATGAACCGCGCATTCACCTTCGGCGCAAGCTCGGCTACGGTATGATTCTTCTCATTTTGCTCCTTAAAATCCTCATCGTCGTATTTACAGTCAGGCACTCCATAATAAACATTGTCAGCTATGAACTGGTGCAAATGGGAGTTGGTCCAGCCCATCACGGTCTGGATGACATTGTGGAATCGGTTGAGTTTCATGTTCGCCCGCACGACTACGCGCCGCCAGATGACCGGATGGCAGTCGCCGAGCGTGATTTTTAGTTGATAGAGCGGGAACCCTTGGTAGAGCGGAGCCCGGCCACCGGAGTCGGCTAAAAGAATCATGGCGGTTGGTTTTGCCTTACCATATCAGACCAGCGGATGGGGCGACAACTACCATTGTCCCACCGAGAACCTGTGCCGACTGTTGCGTCAGCCTGTATCCGACAGCGCCGAGGTCGGTTCGCAACCGAGCTACTGCCCCGGCAAGACCCGGTAAAAATGCTTTGCGCTCAGCGACGTGAAGATGTCCACGTTCGTGTCCACCCAGAGTTGCACCGGCTGGGTCAGGATGAGGTTCTCCATGGTGACCCAGGAATTGGTGTCCGCCAAATCCCTCGACCTTTGAATGGTGTAGGAGTAGCCAACCGTTCCGCTGATGAGCAGCGTTGGCGAGAAGCCCAGTTCAATGCCGGCGGGATTGACGATCACTTGCGCCGCCGTATTGGTCACCACCCCGAACGGGCTGCTTACCACCACTGAATACAAGCCTCCGTTCGTGAACTGGATGCTCGCAAAGCTGAGGGTTGCGTTGGTCGCACCACCGACGGGCACGCCATTCAGATACCATTGGTAACTGAGGGTGCCTGAGCCAACCGCGCCCACGGACAGGACGACGCTTTGCCCCCAGTTGATGATGGCCCCGCTGAAGGGAGTCGTGAGGCTCGGCGACATGCTTAAGGTCGCAAAGATACTGTTGGTGAAACTGTAACCATTGCTGATCAGCGCCTGATAATATCCCAAGTCGGCAAGGCGAACGTGACTGAGGCTGAGTGAGCTGGAGGTTGCGTTGGCCAAATTTGTGCCGTTCAAGGTCCATTGATAAGCGGTTGGCGCCGGAAAGCCATTCGCAACCACGCCAAACGACACCGGAGCACCGTTCGGCACAATCTGGTTCATCGGTTGCGCGGTAACGCTTACAGGCGCATACACAATCAAAGTGGCGATCGCGCTGGTCACCGTGCCGTAGGCGTTGGCAACTGTGACAAAATAGTTGTTCCAATCGTTGGTGTAGGCTGGATTGAGGATGTAACTGGCGTTCGTTGCGCCGGGAATTGCCCCCAGACTGTCGAACCATTGATAGTTCAGAGGTGCCGTGCCGCCCGCATTCACGCCAAGGGTAACCATCGTTCCCGCGGCCACGGTATTCCCCTGCGGTTGCACGGAAATGGACGGAGGAAAAGCCACCGTCACCGTCGCCACAGCGCTGGTCACCGAGCCGAAGGGGTTGGAAACGATCACCGAGTAATTGTCAGCGTTGGTCGCTTGGACGTTGAAGAGGGTGTAAATGGCGTTTGTGGCCCCGGCGATCACACCTTGACTGTTCTGCCACTGATACGTCAGCGGCGGCAGGCCGGCAGCAGTGGCGCTCAGGACGGCATTACTGCCCACTTGGACCACCAGATTCAGCGGTGAGATGCTCACGATTGGCAGCGCTCCAAAGTTCGCCTGGACGATCTTGCTGGTATTCATCACCACGGCCAGGGGACTATTGGTGCCCGACGCATCATGCGTCCAGCCGTAAAAACTGGATGCCCCTGGCACCGGGGTGGCGCTCACCATCACTGTATCGCCGGGGTTGTAGTAACTTTTTTGCGGACTGATCGCCACCGAGCCATTTCCCATTACAACCGCTCCGAGCGCGTATTTGCCTCCGGGCAAGGTTGAGAATAATGCACTGATGATCGGGTTGGCGCTGGTCACCGTGATGGTCGTCGGGGCGTTCGTCCCGCTGGCCGCACCACCCCAAGCCACGAAGTAATTTCCAGTGTTGGGCACCGCTGAGGCGGTCAGAGTTGTGCCAAAAGCGATCGGGTTGGGCAGGCTCAACATGATGCTGCCCGCCCCAAGCGGATTCGTGCCGACAACCGTCCCAAAAATTGCCTGGATATTGTTCGTCTGATTCATCGTGACGCTCAGTGGGTTGTTGGTGCCGCTGGCGTCACCTTGCCAACCGAGAAAATTCCAGCCACTAATTGGCGTGGCAGCCAGCGTCACCAGGGTGCCAGTTGGATAATAGGTGGCCGGCGCGATGGCCAAACCATTGACGGTGATACTGCCGCCGCCAAGCGTGCTTACCGTGATGGGATAATTCCGAATAAACACCGCCTGCACATTGCGTGGCCCGTTCATGGTTACACTCAGAGGATTCAGACTCCCGCTCGCATCGCCGGTCCAATGGTCAAACGGCCAGTCCAGGGACCCGTTGGCGGTCAACGTCACGACACTGTTGCTCAGGTAAGGACCCGTGGGTGGATCCAGGCTGATGCTTCCGCTCCCGGTAACTGAAGTCAGCAAGGCGTAGGTGGGGATGGGCAAAAATACCGCCTGCACATTGTGCGGTCCGTTGATCGTCAGACTCAGTGGATTCTGGCTGCCGCTGGCATCTCCGGTCCAATGGTCAAACAACCAATTTCCTGACGGAGTCGCGGTTAAAGTCACGATGCTGTTGCTGAGATAGGGACTGCTGGCCGGGTTCGCCGCGATGGTGCCATTGCCCACCACGCTGGTCTGCAAATTGTAGAGTGGCACAATCCGCACGTTGACGGCCGGCGCCACTGCGGATTGGGAGAAATCCAAACTCAAACTCATCGCCTGCACCGTTGCCGAATTGGTCAGTTCGATGACCCCGCTGTAGAGCGTGGAACTGAAAGATGGAACCGTGCCGTCTAAGGTGTAAAAGATAAATCCGCTCGGGAACCCGCCAGAGATACTCACTTGCACTGAGGCGGTAAAAGTCATCGTCCCGACCGCCGGCACGCCATTGACCTGGATACTCGGGGCACCGGGCGGAAGCACTTGCAAGGCGGCATTGCTGCTGGTCGCCACGCCAAAGCTATTGCTCACCACCACCGAGTATGAGCCCGCGTCGGTCAATTGTGCATTGGTGAATGCGAGTGAGGAATTGGTGGCGTCGGAAATATTGGTGCCAAAAAAACGCCAATGGTAAAACAACGGCGGCGTTCCATTTGCCGTTAAGTTCAAGACAGCGTTACTGCCCACCGTGACTATCTGATTGGTGGGAGGAATCAAAATTGTCGCCGCACCAAAGGAAATACACTTACCGCCGCTCCCGGCGACGTAGATCGATTGAATTTCTGAAGCCGAAAGAGCTCGATCGTAGAGAGCAACTTCATCGGCCAATCCATTGAAAAAATAGGAAGAGCCAAATGTTCTTCCAATACATACTGGGTCGTTGTTTTGCGAAATGAGCCCGGAGGCTGTTTGTGATGTGTCTAACGTCCCGTCCACATAGAGAACCATGTGGGATCCATCATAAGTGGCTGCCACATGATGCCACTGGCCATCGTTGACACTCCGAGTGCCAAACAAGTCCCCCACGCCAGATAAGCCGAGGTAAACCGTCTGGGATCCCGGCGTGGCTTGTAATCGCCAAGATGAATTTCCTTTGGTCACAATACCCCGCCAATCTGGATTGTTGCCCGACTGCCGGTTCTTTATCCACAATTCAATGGTGAGGTTTGTGGTGAATGATTTCATTAGCGGCGAATCAGGAATGGAGACAAAGCTGCTTAATCCGTCAAACGAAAAAGCCTGACCCGCTACACCGGATAAAAAGGTTGCGCCTCCTTCTAGCGTCCCGTTATTGGTGCTTACACTATCATTGGCATTTCCTTCTGCTTGCCACCAGGCCGTAAATCCCGCTGGAACAATCGGGACACAAGGTGGCGTTCCATTTTGAGCAACAACAAGCAGACCCCACATGCTTAATGCGATCAACGTTAAAAATTTCTTCATAAGCGTTTACCTCCACTGTGCGGTTGGCACCGCGCTGTTATCGTGATAATTTTGGCTGGCCCGAGATCCCGGGTGGTGCTGACTTACGCGAAGTGCAAAGGCTGCAAAGTCTCCCTTCGCCCTCTGTCGTGCGACAAATATAAAGCTGCCTGCCCCGTTTGCCATGAGAGGTATTAAGCGCCCAAAGCATCAACCGTGTCAACTAAGTTTGCCGTATGCTCTTATGCCGGCTTGATGGCAACCGCAATCCGAATTGCGGCAAGTGAACTGGCACAGGGCTAACAGCCCGTTAATCAATGCTGGTTTTTCCAGCAACTGCGAATGGAATGAATACAGCCAACCCCCATAGCAGTTACCAGCAGCAGGAGCCATGGATGACACAACCAGTGGAATTGCCAATTCGTGGTCCTGGCAACTATCACGGCGGTGGTGGTCCAGACCGCCCAAAGCATCAAAAACAAGCCCGCCACCCCCGGCTTCGCGCTCCGCGGCTTGCTCAGGCCCCAAACTTTCCGCAGCAGCAGACCCAAGTTATAGGCCGCACATTTGAGCGTGTGCGCCTTGCTCACATTGGTCTGACCGCGCAACCAACTTCGCCGTCCGCCGCCCGTCTCGCAGACATGCGCAAAGGTTCGTTCGCACCGTTCGCTGCGCCAGCGATTCAACTGCCGTCCCTTGTTCCCGCGCACACGTCGGCGATTGGCCCGGAAGGCCGCTTCGTAGGCGGCGGGTTTGTTCGTCCAACGCCGGGTCTTTTGCCGGCGCTCTGGGATATAGGTTCGTATCCCATGTGCCGTCAGGTCCGCCAGCCACCGATTGTCGTGATACCCCTTGTCCATCACCACTTCGGCTATTTCAGTTGCGCTGCCCGCCAGCACCAGATTTGCCTCCGCCAGGCGCAGCGTGGCCGGCGCGCTCTGCGGATCGGATTTGTCCGCAAAGGTCACCGTCGTCGCCACGATCGCTTCGCTCACCACGTCCACGGCGTGTTCGGCTTTGTAGGCCAGATGGGTGCGCCCGTCCTTCATCTTGGCGATCCGGCTGTCCGGATCGGTGGGCTTTGCCACTGCTGGTTGGAAACTTTCTTGTCCGTGCGCGCGCGATCCAGCCGGCGCAGATCCTCCTCGGTCGGACTCGCAATCCCCTCGGCTTTGGCCAAGCCCTGCAAATATTGCTTCCAGTCTTCCCCATTGTCTTTGCGCACGATGCTCTTCATCGCTGCATTGGCCTCCAAGGTCGTCGCGTCAATCGCCACCGCTTTGCCGCGCAACAGTCCTTTCGCTTCGAGCATGCCCAGCACAAAGACAAATACTTTATCGTAGACCGACTCGGGCAGCCGCTTGCGGAGCATGGTCATCGTCACATGCACCGGGGTTTCCTCCGTGATCGCAAAGCCCAAAAAGGTGCGCAGGGCCAGACTGTCGGCGCAGCGCCAAGCGATGCCACGCTGACTGTCCAACCCCTCGAAGTAACCGATCAACAACATGCGGAAGTAAACGCCCGGCGGAATACCGGGGCGGCCACCTTCCTTGTAATAGGGGGCGCAGAGCTCTTCGACGAACGTATCAAAACCGGCGTCGGCCAGCACCGCATTGAGCTTGGCGTAGAACGGATGGCCGGGGCCGGCGGCCAGTTTAGCGGTGGGGATGAACAGTTCGTCCTGTTTGGGTTTGCGCTTTCCAAGTGCCATGCGTTTTCAGTCTCCTTGGCCCATCGTCAGGTCACAGAAATTTTTGAGTTTATTAACGGGCTGCTAACCGTGCAATAGCCAGTTGACCAGGAGTGCCGTAAGTGCAACCGCCGCGCAATAGAGCCTGTTCGCGCGCGCCATGCCCGGCTTGGGCGGGGATTGGTAGCAAGCGGTGATTCCCCTTGCTTCAAAAATATCGGCCTCGCCTCTACGACTCCTGCCGCGCCGTCAAGCCGCCGGCTGCTCAGTTGCGTTCCTAGGCATTGCCGGCATGTTGGGCTCAGCAAAGCCTTTGGAAAGTGCCTCGGCAAGGCTATTCACGACTTCTTTACTTTCCGCCGGCGCTGACGCCCGCGCATCGCCCATCTGGTCGCCGACGGTTTCGGTCTGCCACAACGAAACTCCTTTGCGCTCAGCCTCACTCGCAGCCGTCATGAACTGGCACAGCATAACATTGCTCGATCCGGGTGGCGAGTCGCGCTTGAAACGTTGAAGTCTGGCCGGAAATCGAGCTCTCACAAACATGCATGCCCTCAAGTCCTTTCGACAATCTCCGTGCCCGAATCAGCATTGGCCAAATTTTTGAACAACAACTTTACAAACGAAACTTTTGAGCGTAATCAATTGGCACTGGGAACTCGAAACCCACCTGCTTTCATATCAATTGCAAAAATTCAAAACGTATTTATCGCGCTTAACGTTCGGTCGCCGCCCCAAATGGACGCTAGTGCGGGTTGCGCTCCTAATTTTCACGAGTGCCGTTCTGCTTAAGTTTGTAATTGTGCCCGTGAAGGTCACTGGCAGAAGCATGGAACCAACTTTTTACGATGGGCAGGTAAGTCTTGTGAACCTGTGCGGCTATGCTTGGAAGCAACCGCAACGAGGCGATGTGGTGGCAATTCGAATCAACGACAAGGAGCCGATAATTTTGAAGCGGGTGATCGGTCTGCCCGGCGAGCAATTTGCCTTCCATACCGGCGTGGTTTTCATTAACGGCCAACGCCTGTCCGAACCATATATTCCCGACTTGGGAGCTTGGGAATGGCCGGAAGAAACATTAGGAACAAACACCTATTTCGTAACCGGTGATAATAGGCAGATTTCCCAGCAATTTCGCGTCGAACGACGCCAGATTATTGGAAAACTATTTCCGTTTTACTATTGAGTGAGGCCTGCTAAAGTCGGCCGCAAATGAATCGGGCATTGGCAACCATCGGCATCGTGGTAAAGAGTGGAATCATTTTGGCCTTCGCGCTGCTTCTCAGCCTACCGGGCCGGGCCCAAAATGTTATTGCGTGGGGAAGCAATACCTATGGCCAACTCAATGTGCCGGCGAATGCGACCAACGTAATCGCAGTGGCTGCCGGTTGGTATCACAGCGTAGCCCTAAAAGATGATGGCACCGTGGTCGCATGGGGTGATAACACCAAAGGCCAGATTACTCCACCGACCTTTCCGACCCAGGTGAATGCTATAGCCGCAGGTGTGGCCCACAACTTGGTGCTGCTGGCAGACGGGACGGTTATGGGTTGGGGCGATAATACATCGGGACAGTCACTGATTCCCGGTTCTGCACTAGGCGTTGTCGCGATTGCCGCTGGATATAACCATAACCTTGCCCTCCGGTCTGATGGAACCGTGGTTGCGTGGGGCAGAAATGTCTATGGCCAATGTAATGTTCCAAATGGCCTGAGCAACGTGGTGGCAATTGCGGCCGGCGCTGAACATAGCCTCGCCTTGAAGGATGATGGTTCAGTCACCATCTGGGGCGGCAGCAGTAACGCCCCCATGATGGGGGCAAAGTCTGGCCCCCCAAAATATCTAAAAGACATTCACGCTCTTGCAGGCGGAACCTCCTTCAATCTGACGATTGATTCCAAGGGCCAGCTTCATAAGACTGGCTATTTCAAATATAGCGCGCCAGCAGCTGCGACAAATTTGGTGAGCATCAATGCCGCCACCAATTGCAATTTAGTTTTGAGGGGCGACGGACGTGTTTTTGGTTGGGGCTCTGGAGCGGGCACAAACATTCCCACCTCCGCCACCAATATCATCTCCATTGCGGCTGGCTTAGCGCACGGTTTGGCGGTTCAAGGAGACGGGCGGCCATACATTACTGGCTCCGTTGCCTATCGCAAGCAATGCTCGGCTGCAAATCCACTACCACTTTCAGTTCGGGCGGTTGGTCAGACAGCGCTGAATTATCAGTGGTTTTCAAACAGTTTGCCGATCGTGGGGATGATCAACGCCATTCCATTAATTCCGGCCGGGCTCGGCAGCGACAGTGTTTTTTACCAGGTCGTGGTGACAAATAATTTCGGCAGTGTGACCAGTGCGCCGGTGAACTTCTCCATCAAGAATCAGAGTCTGACGATGTGGGGGGAGGACAACTTGGGCCAATGCACCATACCACTTACGGTTACCAACCCGATCATGGTTTCGCCTGGAGCTTTTCATAATCTTGCCCTGCAGCCAGACAGCACGGTTGTCGCGTGGGGGAAGAACTGGAATGGTCAAACCAGCGTGCCAGCCTACGCAACCAACATCGTTTCAGTGGCCGGGGGCAACGCCCACAGTCTGGCGTTGCGAAACGACGGAGCCGTGATTGCCTGGGGTAATAATTCCGACGGACAAGCCAGTGTTCCGTCCTCGGCCACCAATGTCATAGCGATTACCGCTGGCTGGTTGCACAGTGCCGCGTTGCGCGCGGACGGCACGGTGGTTGCCTGGGGTAATAATGATTACGGCCAAATCTCGGTATCTTTCTTAGCTACCAAGGTGATTCGCCTTGCGGCGGGCTATTACCACACGCTAGCGTTGCGTTCGGACGGAACGGTCCTGAGCTGGGGCAATCAAACCGCCGTGCCGGTCGCTGCCACGAATGTGGTTGAGATCTCCGCCGGATGGGGGCACAGCTTGGCTTTACGATCTGATGGGAGAGTCGTAAGTTGGGGCGACAACACCTATGGACAAGCTACGGTGCCGGCGACGGCGACGAACATTGTGGCTATTTCAGCCGGTTGGTATTGCAGTCTGGCGTTAAAGTCTGATGGTGCATTGTTGGGTTGGGGCAAAGGCTTTAACGGCGGCGCCAACATTCCCAACGGGATAGTAAATGTCCGGAGTATTTCGTCGGCGGAAGATTTCAGCGAAGTGATCGCAGAAATTGGGCCGCCGACTGTTTTGCAGGCAGTAAGTGCCATTTCGGCAAAAACGAAAGATCAAATTGTCTTTACTGCCATTGCCCAAGGGTCTCAGCCCATGAGCTACCAATGGGTTCACGATGGGGTGGTCATCGTTGGAGCCACCAACCAATCGTTGATGCTTTCCAATACCCAGGTAACTGACGCCGGAAGCTATCAGTTGATTGTTTCAAATGTGCTTGGAACATCGACGAATACGGTAATGACCCTGACCGTATCGCCAACTCCGGCCACCTATCTTAATTCTGGCGTCATTACATGGGGCGCAAACAATGATGGACAGTGCGACGTGCCATTGCTGACTCCAACGCCGATCATGGTGGCCTCCGGGGCTTTTCACAATATCGCCCTGCAGGGAGACAGCACGGTGGTCGCGTGGGGCAAGAACATGAATGGTCAAACCAACACGCCAGCCTCAGCCACAAACGTTGTTTCCGTGGCTGGCGGCGGCGACCACAGCTTGGCATTGCGAAATGATGGAACCGTGATCGCTTGGGGTAAGAACACTGATGATCAAACCAATGTTCCGCCGTCGGCCACAAATGTGGTCGCAGTGGCGGCCGGTTGGGCGCACAGCGTGGCCTTGCGCGCTGATGGCACGGTGGTTGCCTGGGGCAATAATGATTACGGGCAAATCGCCGTGTCCTTTCTCGCGACCAAGGTGATCAGCATCGCGGCGGGTTATTATCACACCCTCGCCCTGCTGACGGACGGGACCATTGCCAGCTGGGGTTATCAAACCGCCGTCCCAGCATCCGCCACCAACGTGGTCGCGATCTCTGCCGGCTGGGGCCACAGCCTGGCTTTGAGATCCGATGGTTCGGTCGTTAGCTGGGGCGACAATAAATTTGGCCAGGCCACAGTTCCGCTGGCGGCAACGAACATAGTGGCCGTTTCGGCTGGTTGGTATTACAGCCTCGCGTTGAGGTCTGATGGAGCAATATTGGCGTGGGGCAAAAACCTAAACGGCGGAACGAATTTACCCAGCGGCATCGCCAATATCAGAAGCATCTTCGCTGCTGAAGATTTCAGCCAATTAGTGGCCGATATCGGCACGCCCACGATCTTGCAACAATCTCGGAATGTTTCTGCAAGTGCCGGGGGCTCCGTTCTGTTCAATCCCATAGCGCAAGGTTCACAGCCCATGCGCTACCAATGGACTCATAATGGGATAGTCATTGTGGGAGCAACTAACCAGTATTTGAAGTTGCTAAATACGCAAGTCAGCGGGGCTGGCAGCTATGAATTAATTCTTTCCAATGGACTCGGGCAATCAACCAACCAAATCCTGACGCTGACGGTTTCATCCACTGCAGCCACCTTCACCGCCGTTGGCGCTTGGGGAGATAGCGTTGATAATCAGTGTGACATTGCCCCCGGAATCGCGAATCCAACGGCCATTTCAGCCGGGTCACACCATAACCTTGTTTTACAGAATGATGGCACCATCGTCGCATGGGGAAGGAACTGGGATAAGCAAACGAACGTGCCAGCTTCGGCTACCAACATCATTGCGATTGCCGGCGGGAGCTACCACAGTCTGGCGTTAAAAGACGATGGCAATGTTATCGCCTGGGGCCGCAACGTGGACGGGCAAACCAACGTGCCAACCGCCGCAACAAATGCAGTTGCAATTGCTTCCGGATCCGCCCATAGCGTCGCCCTGAGGGCGGACGGCACCTTGGTCGCCTGGGGAAACAACGATTACGGCCAGACCAACGTGCCAGATTATGTGAACGATGGAATTGAGGTCGCCGCTGGCTACTACCACAGTCTGGTTTTGCGGTCAGATCATACCGTCATAACTTGGGGGTCGCAATCTCTCGTGCCGTCTGCTGTCACCAATGTGATCGCGATCGCTGCCGGTTGGGAACATAGTCTGGCGCTGAGAATGGATGGCACAATCGTGGCCTGGGGGGATAATTCTTGCGGCCAGTCAAAGGTTCCCACCTTCATAACCAACGCCGTGGGCATCGCTGCCGGTTTTGGGCATAGCCTGGCTGTGTTGGGCGATGGTTCGACTGTTGCTTGGGGGAAGAACCGCTTTGGCGTCACGAATGTTCCCACTGGGCTGCATAACGTCGCGGCGATTGCCAGCGGCGAAGATCATGATCTTGCCATGGTGAATCTGGGGCCACCGCGCATTCATCAGGCGCTGTCGCCAAGTGTGTCGCACGCTGGGGGCGAGGCCTTCCTCCTCGCTAGAGCTGAGGGAACGTATCCGATGACTTATCAGTGGCAAAAAGATGCCATTACTATTTCCGGCGCGACTAATCGTTGGCTGAAGATATCCGGTTTGCAGACAAACAACGCCGGAGCTTATAACGTGGTCGTCAGCAATGCTGTGGGGCTGGCAGCAGGTGATCCGGATAGTCTAGCAATTGCGATGACTCCATTCATCTCCCCAGTAGTCCCAACTCAAGTGAATGCGCTGGTTGGGAGTTCCTTGTGCCTCCCCTCCGTGGGCACGGGTGCTTACCCGCTGTATTTTGCGTCACAATTAAACGGCAAACTCTTGATGGCTGACGGTAGAATCAGCGGTGCGAACTCTTCCAATCTTTGCATAAACCCATTAAATTATCAGGACAGCGGCACCTATGACGTGGTTGCCATGAATGACTATGGCTCGGTTACGGGTTTGGTTGCCAATGTTGCCGTCACACCCATTGTGGTCTGGGGCGACAACTCGGCCGGCCAGTATCTAGTGCCGGCAAGCGCGACCAACGTGGTGGCCTTTGTTGGTGGCGGCGACCACAGTCTCGCACTACGCGATGATGGCACGGTTGTGGCGTGGGGTGACAACACTTATGGGCAAAACAATGTTCCGGCATCGGCTACAGGAATTGTGGCCATTGCTGAAGGCGATACCCACAGTTTGGCTTTGAAAATGGATGGGAGCGTCATTGCTTGGGGCGATAATTTTTATGGGCAAACCACTGTGCCGCTGGGAGCTCAGAATGCAGTTGCAATCACCGCAGGTTGGGGATGCAGCCAAGCGCTGCTGGCCGACGGCTCTATTATCACCTGGGGCAGTCGTAGCATTCAACCTCCACCGTCCGCAACAAATATTCTAACCATCTCTTCCCGGGGAAACAATTTCTTGGCTTTGCGAGCGGATGGTGTCGTTATTGGCGTGAGCGGTCCTGCTGTTCCTTCGACCTTAACCAACGCCGTTGCCGTTGCCGCCGGAGCTTCGCATAGCGTCGCCTTGCTGAATGATGGGATAGTCACCGTATGGGGGAAGAATAGCTACGGCCAAACAAATCTCCCAATCCAAGCTACGAACATCCTGGCCATCGCTGCAGGGGATGACCACAGCATCGCATTGCGCGGTGACGGAAGTGTCTTCGCCTGGGGAAATACGAACTTCTACCAAAGCCTTGGTCCGACCTTGGCCGCAGGCGCAACCGCGATTGGTGCCGGCAGCGTGCATAGCCTTGCTTTGGCTCAACAGTTACTATTAAGAACAGTTGGTGCTGGCCAGTCTGCTTTTTTGACGTCCGGCAGTCTGGGAAGAGGGCGCGCAAATTATCAATGGCGACTTAATGGCACGAACCTAATTGGTGCGACAAACGCGGTCTTGATGCTTAACAGTGCTTCCTGGCAAAATGCAGGCACATACCAAGTAATCGTCAGTAACGCATTGGGAACCGTTCGGGGGCAGCCAATCACTCTAAGCGTGAAAACGCCATTCCAATTCGACAACCATTCGTTCGCTTATTTGCCAGATACTGGTTCTTTTCAAATGCGCCTGGTTGGATCTTCTGGCACAAATTCTGTGGCTATTTATGCGTCTTCAAACCTGCTGGATTGGCAGGCCATATTTACCAATCCGCCATCGGCCAATCCAATTGATTTCACAGATACGCCGCCGTCCGATTTCCCGCAACGGTTCTACCGCGCGATGGAATTGCCGTGAATGGAATCCGGCGAATAGAGTTTTCCCAAAAAAGGAATGGGCGGCCGCTGAGGCATAGGGCTGGTTGGTGCGGGCCTGGTCCACGATCGCGTCGGCTCGGGTCACTGGCGGGGCCGCGAACGAACCGCCCCCGGCCGGCGGAAGAAAAGTCCCTGGCGCTACCGCTGGCCCGACGCAGTCCGCGACGCGGTTCTCGCCCGCCGCCTCAAACTCAACGCCGAGCGGTCTGAGGATGAACGAATCGCCGCTGGAGCAGCTTGTTTCGGAAATTTCAAACCCGCACCAATGACTTTTTCGATTCCACCTAAAGTCGAAATCGAGAGGCACGATAAAACTTTCCCCGGGCCAGTCGAATTTTTTTGTTAACGAGCGCGAATGGGGCGGTGAATACAGTGGGAATCGCGCCCCGGCGGTCTGCGCTCAGGAGGTAACTGTTTTGGATAACTTAATAATTGACAGAACCACGATTAACGATCTTAATCATTGGCGATACAGGACAAAAACCGGACGGGTTTCCCCCCCCCAATGAAAATTAATCAGCAACACCAAGGTTTGCAAAACTGTTATTTGGCCTTGTTTCTACGGATCGGCCTTGCCGGCCTGGCCGCTAACAGCGCGGCCGCCACCCGAGTGATGGCTTGGGGCGACAACACGTATGGACAGACCAACGTGCCTGGCGGTCTGACCAACGTCACCATGGTGGCGCAAGGCGGGATGCATGGTTTGGCGCTCAAGGGCGACACCACCGTCACCGCCTGGGGATACAATTATAACGCCACCACCCCGCTCACCTATGAAGGCCAGGCCACTCCGCCACCGGGGTTGAGCAACGTTGTTCAAGTTGCTGCCGGTTACAATTCCAGCCTGGCATTGATCAACAATGGCACGGTAGTTTTCTGGGGCGACACGGCCGAGACGAACCTGCCCGTCGGGACGACCAATATGGTTGCCGTCGCGGCCGGCAGCGGAGAAAGCATGGCCTTAAGAAGTGACGGGGTGGTTTTTGCCTGGGGGTCCAACAGCTATGGTCAGACCAACGTGCCGAACGGTTTGACCAATGTGATTGCCATCGCCTCTGGCGGGGTGGAAAATGCCGTTCTCTTGAGCAACCGCACCGTGGTGGTCTGGGGGTGGAATGGTTATGGCCAGACCAACCCACCTCCGTTCGCCACGAATGTCGTCGCCATCGCTTGCGGTTTGTATCATGTCATGGCCTTGCGCGGGGACGGAACGGTGGTGGTTTGGGGATACAATGGCTACGGGCAGACCAATGTGCCGGCAGGTCTTACCAATGTCGTCCAAATCGCCGCCGGCGCACACCATTGTCTGGCGCTCAAGCGGGATGGGAGAGTCACAGCCTGGGGCTACAACAGCTCCGGGCAAGGCACGGTTCCGGCTGCGGTCAGCAACGTGGTGGCCATCTCGGCCAGCCGCTATCAAAGTCTGGCCCTGGTCAACGACGGCACGCCGTGGATTCTGAAACAACCACAAAACCAGACCGTGTATAGTGGCATGAATGGCAATCTTAGCGTGCAGGCGATTGGCGGGACGAATTTCAGTTTCCAATGGCAGTTCAATGGCAGCAATATCAGCGGGGCCACCAACACTGCTTTGACGCTGACCAACGCGCAGACCACGAACTCGGGAAATTATGCCGTGGTGATCACCAGCGTGTTCGGTTCCGTCACCAGCATCCCGGCTGGACTGACCGTGCTTGACTCCCCTCACCACCACCACCGGATTGGTGACGCAGTTGCTCGAACAACGCGAGACGAAAACCTTGCAGCGGCTGCACAAACAACTGGAGCGGCTGGACGTGCTGCTCCTCGACGAACTCGGCTACGTCCCGTTCTCCAAGGCCGGGGCCGAACTGCTCTTCGACGTGGTGAGCCGGGCCTATGAACGCACCAGCCTGATCGTCACCACCAATCTGCCCTTTGAACAGTGGACTGAAGTGCTGGGCAGCGAACGGTTGACGGGCGCACTGTTGGATCGCTTGACCCATCGCGTGCATATCCTGGAAGCCAACGGCGAGAGCTATCGGCTGACGGATGCCAAACGTCGGCTCAAACGGAAGTAAACCTCACGAACCTGCGACCGC
>CAINLR010000065.1 GCA_903850425.1 uncultured Verrucomicrobia subdivision 3 bacterium
GCCCACGGTCGCGAGCCGATGCCCTCATATCGCAGAATTTCATCCGGCGGCCGGACATCGTCCCAAATGAGCAACGGAAAATGCGACAGCAGGCCAGTGACCTTTTTCCAGCGGTGCTTGCCGCCGGCGCGGGCGGCTTCTTTGGACCGCAAGGGCTGCAAATGAACGAAAGTGCGGGTCCCCGGTTCGTGCAGCGTGAATTTTACGTCGGCCGGCGACGTGGTGTTCGGCGCAGGCATTGGCTCATTGGCGGCGACTGGAATGACCGCGCACACCACCGCCATAATTGTTGTCGCTAGCCCACTTTTTTCAGCAGCGCCTGGAAGCGCGGCTCGGTGCGCAGAAGGTTGAACATCGGAGTGACTTTGAGATTTCAACAATATCCATCCTGCTCCCGATAACATTTCTCCAGCCAATCCAAGGTTTTGTCCTTTTCTACGAGGTCAGATGCCCTGTCGGATTCCGTGAGTATCAGCGCGGGCTGATGTCTGCCCGCACGTTTGCCTGCTGATTCATTTTTTTGACCGATTGCAGCAGGAACTCCACGTCCGCAAAGGGATTTCCGCCGGTGCGCTTCCAATGCACGCGGCCTTTGGTGTCAATGAGGATGGTCGAGTGCAGTTCGATCTCCTCGAAATCGTCGTAGGAAGCGAACCGTCGGGCGTTCTCGTGGTCGTGGTCGGACAGCAGGCGCATGGGGAATTTCCCAAGTTTTGCGGAGTCCTTATTTTTCTCCGGGCTGACACTACTGACGCCGAGCACCACGGTGTTTTCGCTGCTCCAGTCGTCAGCGTGTTTGTTTATCGCCTGCAATTGTTCCATGCAATGAACGCACTCGTCGTTCAGGTAGAAAATTAACAAAACATTCTTGCCCAGAAAACCCTTCAAGCGGACGTGTTCGCCGTTCACATCCAAGCAATCTAATTCCGGCGCGGGGTAAGGTTCCCAATTGAGCGGGCCCAAGTGCGCGAGGGCGTCGGGGCGGTATGGCCGTTCGGGTGCGAGTGTGGGTGGAATGGGTTTGGCCGACAAACCGAGTGCAGCCACGGACGCCATCCACCGCAGATTCGTGTTGGCGCCAGACCAGACGTGGAGCAGGCGACCGTAATCATTTTCTGCTTTGGTGCGTTCGTCGAGCGCGAAGTGCGCGCGCGCCAAACCAGACAACGTGAACGCGTCATACGGTTCTTGAACGAGCGCCCGCTCGTAAGCCTCGACGGCCAGTCGGTGCTCGCCCCGGTTCAGATAAACATCGCCGAGCACGCGGTTCACCGGCCATGGATTGTCCGGTGGATCGTTCTGGTAGTTGCCAGTCTCTCTCGCCTTCTTTTCCAAATCGGCGGCGTAGGTCAGCAGACGGGTGGCGTCCAGAAGATTTCCTTCGGCCGCCAGCAAGATTCCCTCGGTGGTCTTGAGATCAACCGCCCACGCCGCTTCAGTTTCTTTCGCCTTCTCCTTGCGTTGGTGAAGGCCGTTCTTCAGGTCTTGGAGGCGGACGCGCGCTTTGGCGAGATCACCCTTGCCGATATAAGCCAGCGTCTCGGCGAAGGCGCGCAGGTCTTTGTCGTTCGGAATATCGCGCCAAGGAATGGCGACGGAATTGGAAGTGGCCAACACGTCGTCCCAGCGCTCGAACTTCAGGAGCACGCGCACCAGTGCGGTCATGCCCTCGTCAACGACCCCTTCCGCGTAAGGGTTGCCATCGTTGCTGTCCTTGTTTTCTTTCGGCTCGTGCGGTGCCGCCAGCAGATCCCGCGCGCCCTGCAACGAGGCGTCCACCATGCCGAGCTGCTCTTGAATCCAACAAAGATAATTGCGGTTGTGAGAATAATTCCAAGTCTCGAACGGCAGCGCCATTTGTTGATTCATGTAACGGAGTTCCGCCCGCGTGGCGCTGTCCATGGCGCGCGCGGCTTCGTGCCACAGGCCCAGCTTGGTGTAATTGTGCCCCGGCATATGATCCGCGTGCCCGATGTTCGGCGCGATCAAACCGTAGCGGAGGCAACTCGGCAACCCCTGCTCAGGTGCCACGCCGTCCCAGTTGTGGATGCGGTAATGGTGCGCGCCCGGATGATCCGGCTCCTGCGCCAGAATCTGCTGGATCACCAGTTCGGTGCCATACGCATGATCGCCGCCCAGGGAGGCGAGCACGAAGAGCGCCTTGGCCTCGACATCATCGGGAAATTTCAGCACGAGATTCTGCAATCGTTTGATGAAAAAACTTTTGCGCTCCTCGTCATTCATCGTGATCCCCGCGCCGGTGAACGCCGTTTCCCACGCTTCAATGTAGAGACGTTCGCGCGGACTGACCGTGGCTTTGCGCCGAATGGCCTCGTTGAGAAAATCCAGATAACGCTTCACCTCCGGAGCATCCAGCGGGTCGCGCGCCCATCCGTTCAGGCGACAGCGCGCCAGCCCCCAGTAGGCCATCGCGCAATCCGGGTCGAGCTTGAGACACCAACGGAACGAACGCTCGGCTTCCTCAAACCAGAAGGAGTGCAGCAGCGTGTTGCCTTGATCAAACCACTCCTGCACTTCAGGCACCTTGGTGGTGATCGGAAAATGCGTATGGCCGATCCCCTCCATTTTCCACGGCCGCTGGCGCAGGCCGGAATCAAAAGCCGTGCCGTGGTGAGAATGGCCGGGATCATCATCCGCGCGACTGATCGCAACGGAAGCCGCGAGCAACATCAACCACGCCGCGCAGACAATTCCACGGCAGAGCAACTGTCGGCGGGATAGGAATTCAATTCGTCGTGATGCTGATTCTTGATATGTGCGTGGGTTCAATGCGTTGTTCGGTGCTGGTGTTTATTTGTTGAGGCCGACTTTTTTTAGCACCGCCTGCGCCAGAGCATCGCGTGGGCTGGTTGCTGTCAGGCGGCACACTGCGACGTTAGCAGAAGCGGGGTTTGAGGCAAGAACTGTGCTCGCGGGAAAACAAGTGCGCCCGATTGCCGTGAATGGTTCCCGCAGGGACGAACCCTCTCCGAAAAGAATTTGCGGCGCAAATCGGCTTAACACGCGGCAGCGGCTCCGCTGTCAGCCGCATTCCGGCGTTTTATCTCGTGGAGCGCGGCGACCGGCGGTGGGGGCCAGTTGAATCTGTTGATGATATTGCGCCGGGAATTCAGTGGCTGACGACATCCAGACACGCTGGTTTTCGATTGACCACTGATGCCAATGCAAAAATCCCAGCGACCTGCGGCAGCGCGTAGGTCAGGCTGCGGAAAAAAAATACTGCGGGTGAATTGGTGGCGGTGCAGACTGGCGGGGTTGCTCCCTTACAATTCAAAACTGGCGCTAAAAATTTCGCAAACAGGCGGCGAAATCCTCAATTCGGGATCAGAAATCAGGAAAAAGAAACTTTTTGCAAAGGAGAAAACGCCTTATGATTCAAAAACGCGCCGATTCTTTCAACCGATAAATTATACCCCGACAGAAACTACTGCGCCCGCAGCCGGAAGAATCGCGACTGGTCACTCCAAGAATTCGTCAAAACGTAACGGTCAGCCAGAATCGCCAGTGCGTTCGTGATGGTTTGCCAGGCTGATGGCGACAGCGTCGGCGTGGTTTCTGGCACATAACCCATGCCATGCAATTTGCTTTTCGGCCAGAGTGATGAATGGCGTTGGCGGCATATTTTTCAAGCTCGGATACATCTTTAATATCCAATATCCAGCCAGTGTGGGGCAAATGACACATCTGGCTTTCCGTCGGTGGAAAAACTATTGCTGTCCGCGAGGAAGTCCGCGTAGGATCGTGCATTATTCCCTTTGGGAACGTGGATCGGCGAGTTGATTCCCGTGGTCATTATGAAAAAAATAATCTCAATCTTCATCGCGGCGGCGGCTCTGGCGATTTTCTCCGGCTGCTTCGTTCATTTCAATGGCTCGGCGGGCTGGTCGGACGCCGATTTTAAGGCGACCACCAATCTAGTTCAGAGCGCCACTATTCCCGCCGGGGTAAAATCCTTGGATGTGATCAACGCCTTTGGCGCCATCCGTATTACCGGCACCGACAGCGGCCCCTTTGGCTGGACGCAGAAACTCACCGTCCGCGCGCGCACGGACGCCGACATGCAATCGTTCGCCAGTAATCTGCTTTGCCAAGCCGACCTCGCTGGCGACAGTTGCCGACTCGCCGTGACCGTGCCCAGTGACACCGCACCGCACAGCTTCCAGTCCGATCTGGAGATCACCGTGCCGAAATCCGTCACTGTGCGCACTCATGATCAATATGGCCGCACTGAAATCGTCGGCTTGAACGGTGACGTGGAGGCGGCGAATCAATTTGGTGCGGTGGAACTGCGCGACCTCCCCGGCAAGGTCCACGCCGAGACTTCCTATGCCTCGCTCAAGCTCACGCAGACGGGATCGGCCTCGTTGAAAAACGCGTTCGGCGCGATTGCAGCCGCTGGTGTTCACGGCCCGTTGACAGCCGAAACCAGTTACGCCCCGCTCGACGTCCGCGATATTAGCGGCACCGCCAAACTCCGCAACCAGTTCGGCCGCGTAACCCTTGAGCGGTCAGGCACAGCCGACGTCAAGACCTCTTATGCCGATTTGCGCGTGAAGGAAATCACCGGCGACGCACGCTTGGTAAACCAGTTTGGTCGCGTGGTGGCGGCGATCGTCACGGGCTCCGTCCGGGCGGAAACTTCCTATGGGGACATGGACGTTACCGGCTCGGGCGCGAACTTCATTTGCATCAACCAATTTGGGGCCATCACCGTGCAGGCCACTTCCGGTTCGCTCACCAATCTGGAAGCCCGGACGAGCTATGCCACTTTGAAAGTGCAGTTGTCTGCCGACCTCAAACCCGCTATCCAGGCACACACCAGCTATGGCGACATCGACTCGGACTTTCCAGTGCTGATGAAAGTGAACGGACCGGATGCGTTGGCCAGCCAGCCGCCGGCCACGCCGCGCATCCACTTGCAAAACCAGAACGGGAACATCCGCGTTGGTCGAAATTAATTCCGGGATGGGACCAGGGCGGCACGCAAGAAGAACCGATCGGCGTAACGCCCAGCGCTTGCGTCAGAATTCGCCCTTCGCCGGCGTGCTTTCGCCGACGGAAGTATGGGAAGGCAAATCCTGCTTTCGACCGGCTCGTCCGTGCGCTTGGAGAATTATTGCAGGGATCTAAGAAGTTGGGGGAGCGCAGGGTCATCGGTGCGCCCCAACCACCAATGAAGTCATGGGCGAGCCACTCGTCACTCCTCACGCTTCACCAAAATGGAAACCTCGCCGTTGTCATCCATCTGAATCACCAGCGGTTTTCCGAAGGTGACGGTGAAGGTGGAATCCATTCCCACGGAGAGTTGCGAGTAGGATGATGAATTATTTCCGCCCGGACCGGCAAATGAACTCGTGACGTAGGGAATGGTGCGGCCGAGAAACAACTGCAACCGACCTTTCTGCGGACTCAATTGGGTGAGGGTCGCCTGCAGTTTGACCGTGGTGGGCACGTCGGAGTTGTTGATCTTCACCGACCCAGTCACGGTGTCGAGACTGAAACGGCCTTCGCTCGATATAATTTGCAGGGCAGTCAAGGGCTTCTTCGCATCCTTCCATTCCACGCGAATGATGTAATTGACGGCAGCATTCGTGCTCGCGAGTTCGGGCAACGGGGATATTCGCTGCGGCATCATCCGTGGCAGGGCGGGCGCTGGCGGCACTTGGGCTGGACCGGTAGTGACGCAGAACATTGCGACGGCGAACAAGCGAATGATTTTCACAGCAGGGTGAGCTTTCAAGTAAGTATCCGAGCCGTCAAGCAGAAAAACGAACTGTCGCTGAGAGAATGGGAAGGATGGCTTCACACCATCAACCATCCATCGAAAGCGCCACGCCACGCCAGCGATAGCGATCCGACTTGGCAGGGTCGCATGAGATTCTCGGCGGGTAGCGCGGCTAGACCCACGTTAAGCCGAGCGGCCGGATACGCTTGTTCTCAAGCTAACACGGTCATTGACGCAATCCGAGAGTTGGTTGCAACCAGTGCGAGTGCCGCCAGCCTTTTTTTGGCAATTATATTCAAAGTATTGTCATTTGACCGAAACCCATTGACGCGGATGTTCAATGCGCGTAGAACCGTGACACTAATGAAATCAGACCTGCCAGCGTTGGTAACGGTCGCCTCTCCCGCGCAGACGCGAGCGTTGAAACCCCTACGCAGCGGGAAATTTGATGTGACACGCATTCTGACCCCGGCTCGCTACTCCAGAAGAGTCCATGAAATAACCGACGCTGGATTGCTCGGACTATCCGAGACACCACCAAAATCTTGCCCGGTCAAAATTCTCTACCTAGGGGAAATATCAGCCCAACCAAACGTAGAAAGCTTGGCTGGCCGCTTTGATCTTTCCACGAAGACCAGCTATGCCAACGGTCCAGGCGATCAGGCGCGCTTTAGTGACTCCTCAGACGGCGGCTGCTCACAAGGCGTGAACTCAATCGGTGCCACCGGCAATAACTGGATTATTGCTTCTTGCCCCGCACCAACCTCGCTGAAATTTGAACGGATGCGGAACCGTGCCCCGTCGCTGAATTATCGCGCGCAGTAAAATACTGGCTATCCAGCGGAATTCTAAGCTCAAACAAACCAACGAAAACCATGAAAATCAACAAGCGTAACCTTATTCAAATCTGCCTGCTGGGCGCGGTGCTGCTGCACGCGGCCACCAGCGGCGCGCAACCCGTATCCAAGATTGCCGCGGGCGGTTATCAAAGCTTTTTTCTCAAGAGCGGCGGCAGTCTCTGGGTCATGGGCTTGAACGACTATGGCCAGTTGGGGGATGGCCGGACCAGCCAGACCAACTGGCCGGAAAAGATTCTGGGCACCAATGTGACGGCGATTACCGGCGGATTCTACCACACGCTATTTCTCAAGAGCGATGGCAGTCTCTGGGCCATGGGCGACAACGAGTCGGGCGAGTTGGGCGATGGCACCACGAGTCCGTCCACCATCCCCAAGAAAATAGTGACTACAAATGTCACGGCGATTGCCGCTGGTGAATATCACAGCCTGTTTCTCAAGAGCGACAGCAGCCTGTGGGGCATGGGCAACAACTACGAAGGTGAGTTGGGCGACGGAACCTCCACCGACGCGCACGCGCCGGAGAAGCTTGTGGCCACCAATGTCACGGCCATGGCGGCGGGATACTATCATAGTCTCTTCCTCAAGAGTGACGGCAGTTTGTGGGCTATGGGCTGGAATAGCTCCGGCCAGTTGGGCGACGGAACCTACACGGACGTCAATGTGGCCAAGCGGATAGTGACCACCAACGTCACGGCCATCGCCGCCGGCAATTACCATAGTCTGTTCCTCAAAACCGACGGCAGTCTTTGGGCGATGGGTGGCAATGGTTTTGGCCAGCTGGGCGACGGCACCTTCAATCAGACCGGCATCAATACACCGGAGAAGATTGTGGCCAGTGGCGTCACGGCCATTGCCGGCGGTGGTGATCACAGCCTGTTTCTCAAGAGCGACGGCAGTCTCTGGGGCATGGGCGACAATGAGACCGGCCAGTTGGGCGACGGCACCGTCAACTCGACGAATATGCCTGAGAAGATTGTGGCCAGCGGTGTGGTGGCGATTGCCGCCGGGAAGGAGCACAGCGTCTTTCTCAAGAGCGATGGCAGCCTCTGGGCCATGGGCGGCAATCAGTATGGCTCGTTGGGCGACCGCATGCTCAACGATACCAACCGCACGGAACTGATTCTGGCGGCATACAATCGCATCGCCATTCAACTCGTAAGCGGCGGCAAGGTGCGACTGTCCTTTGTTGGCCTCGACGGCACCAACTACGCGCTGGACCGCACCTTCAACCTGGCTCCGGCCAATTGGGTGCCGCTGGTGACGAATCGCGCGGACTCCGTCGGCGTGCTGGTGCAGACCAATACGCCAACCGCGACCACGAATAATTTCTGGCGCATCCGTTCCGTGCCGTAAGTGGAGATTTGAATTTAGCCAGAATCCCGATGGCGAGAGCCGGGATGACGGTCGCGCTGCGAGGAACCGTCGGTCACTTGCTATCCGGCAATAATTTCAATTCATGCCGGCGCTGCGCCTCGTCGCGCACAAAAATTGCGCCGACTTCCACGCGCACTTTTTCGCCGTCAGCCTTGATCCAACAACAGTCCGGCGACGCGGGGCCGGTCTGGCTCGGATAGTAGGCGCTGGCTTTCTTGAGCGGAACCTTTTCGCCATTCACGCGCGGCCAGCCGAACGTGACGTTCACTTTGGGAATATTGGCGTGCTGAATTTTCGCCGTGCTGTAAACCTCGATGAATGCCGAGTGCCGCGCCCAAAAAGTAAAATCGTCGCCCTCGAACCGCAAGCTGCCGACTTCGCGCACGGAACCGTCGGCGGACTTCACCGAGCAGTTGAACCAGGTGTTGGTCTTTCCATCCGCGATCTCCGTCGCGCCCTTCTCGATGCGGTAGGTGTAGGTGCCCTTGGTCCACGCGAACGGGCGGCGCACGCTGGCGAACTCACCTTCGTAACCGGCGCTCTCTACCAGGCAGTCGTCGCCGGCCACGCGCACGTTGTCGAGGCCAACCGGCGTTTTCTTGTCGCTCGACCAGCGGGAGAAGATGCCGCCGTGCCCGGGAAAAATGCGCTCGTGATTTGTCGCGTTCTGCCAGCCGTTGATGTTCGACTGCAGGCCGCCGTAGAATTGGAGGTCGTTGATCTTGGCAATCCCACATGGCGAAACGTAGAGGTTGTAGGTCGGGGGAATATCGCGATCCATCGTCACGTCCATTTCCAGCGAGGTGAAATGCCCCGTGGGCTTTTGAAAATCCCACCAGATGTTCGCGACGTGCCACGGTTGGTGCGGCAGCGTGACGCCAACCACCTTGGCCATTTCCTCCGGCGACGGCTGCGCGCAGGATTCTTCGGTCGTGGCGTTCTCCGTGCCCGCCGCGCGTGGCAAATGCTTGAGCTGCTCAATCAAGTCGACGGACAACACGCGCTCCGTGAGCGGGTCCAAGTGAATTCCCTTCCCGCCATAAACTGGTTTGTTGTATTGCGATTCCAAGTTTGCAAACACGGTTCCGAGTTCGTTTGTGCCGCCGGAGGCGAGAAAATAATTATCGTGAAGTTCACCCCAGGTGCCATCACCAACCGCGCGCGTCAGGCATTTCAGATGGTCCACGTCCGGCCCGAGCCAGAGCCGATACAACGCCAGTCGGGGCGCGGAACGATTCTGGCCAGAAAAATTTTCGAGGAAGGAGTTCACGCCGCCACCCAGCGTTTCCACGCTGTGTTTGCCGCCGTTCGGGCTGTTGATAGTGGCGAGGTGATGCCACGCCTTCGAGGCGGGATCGAAGATGTAATACCGCGCGTCAGTGGTGTTGGTCTGCGCGCCGGGCTGTTTATGGACGAAGAATTGAAACGTCTCGTTGGTCTTCCAGTCCCACAGCATATGCGTGTGGCCGCCTTCACCTTCGCCGCCAAAGCGTCCGAAGATTGTCGGTGGCCAAGCCTCGCTCACTTTCGGGTGCAACTCGGGTGATGTATCCCAGATGGAAAAAATCGTGCGTCGCTCCGACGGGTCATTGTGCTGGATGCCGCAGTAACCGCCCGCCGGTTCGCCCGGATGCCAGTTGGCACCGCAATAATAGGTCGTCGGCTGCGTGGCCAGCACGGTAATCTCACCGTAAAGGCAGGTGCCCTCGCCCTGCCCCGCGAGATTCCACCAGAGATGCTGGGCGGTTGAATTGATGGCGGGCAGTAATACGCCGGTGAGGAGCGCGAAAATGAATTTAGATTTCATCGGCAGAGTTTTTGTGGTGATGGAGTTAAAATTATTTTTGTCCGACCCGGCCGCCGGCTTTTTTGACGGCGTCCAGTTCGTCTGACAATTTTCGACTTGTGTCCGGCTGCGTGGCGTTGAGGTTCTTCGTTTCGCCGAGATCGTCAGCCAGATTGAAAAGCTGCGGCGACTTCGCAGAACCAGCTTCCGGATTGGCGACAATTTTAGATTCAATTAATTTCCATTGGCCATCGCGGAAACCCAGCAACTGCGCGCCATTGTGCTCAACCAGTTTTTCACGGCCAGTCTTCGAGTCGCCAAGCAGCGCGGCCAGGACGTTGACGCTGTCGGGCGCATCGCCGGTGGGGATTTTCTGACCGGTCAACGCGGCGAATGACGCGGGGAAATCCATCAGGCAGACGAGCGCATCCGACACGCCGGGTGTCACCCTGCCCGGCCAACGCACGATGAAAGGCACGCGCGTGCCGCCTTCGAAGATCGTGTATTTGCCGCCGCGCAACGGGCCTGCGGCCTGATGACCGTTCAAGTCGCGCACCGCGCCGTCCGCGTAGCCGTCGTCGAGCACGGGGCCGTTGTCGCTGCTCAAAATCACAATCGTGTTCGACGCGAGATTCAATTTATCGAGCGTGGAAAGAATTTCGCCGACGCACCAGTCGAACTCGACAATCACATCGCCACGAACACCCGTGCCGCTTTTGCCGACGAAGCGCGGATGCGGCACGCGCGGCACATGCGGATCGTGCGTGGCGAAATATAGGAAGAACGGCGCGTTCGTGTTTTGTTTGATGAAGCTGACGGCTTTCTGCGTGAACGTGTCCGCCTTGTCCTCGTCTTTCCAGCGCGCGGTCCGGCCGCCGGTCATGAAACCGATCCGGCTGATGCCATCAATAATCGTTCCATCGTGACCCGCGGAAAGTCCCATTTTCAAAAGCTCTGGATGTTGCTTGCCGGTCGGCTCGTCGCCGATGGGTTTTCCGTAGCTGACTTGAATCGGGTCTTTCGGATCGAGTCCCACCACGCGGTGGTTCTCGATGTAAACACACGGCACGCGGTCACCGGTCGCGGCCATGATGAAGCTGTAATCAAAGCCGAGTTCGTTCGGACCGGGTTTGATCTCGCCGTTCCAATCCGCGCCGCCTGCACCGCCAAGGCCGAGATGCCATTTGCCGACCACGCCGGTGTGGTAACCGGCCTGCTGCAAAATAGACGCGAGGGTGACGTGATTGGTATCTATGATCAACGGCGCGTTGCCGGGCAAAACGCCGGTGCCCTTTTTGCGCCACGGATATTCGCCGGTGAGCAGCGAATAGCGCGAGGGCGTGCAAGTGGCCGAGGTGGCGTGCGCGTCCGTGAAGCGCAAGCCCTGCCGGCCGAGCCGATCCACGTTGGGCGTGGAAATTTTAGTCGCGCCATAGCAGCCGGTGTCGCCAAAGCCAAGGTCGTCAGCGAGGATGAGAATGATGTTGGGTTTTTGAGTTGCGGCGGAGGCCATTGCCACTGGCAATAGTGCGCCGGCGAGCAACAGCCGGGCCGTCCGATAAAGTCGAATTTTCATTTTCATAATCATCTCATTTCTAAATTCACTTCTGCTTCCTGCTGGGTCGCTTGAATTTCTGGTAGCCGAACACAGCCTCATTTTCCTGGAGGCACATACCAGAACGACCGCCAGTAGGCGCGTTCAGCCTGGTAAACGTCAATCGTGTCCAACGGGGTTCCAGCCGCCAGGATGCCGTAGCGTTTCATCTCCCGAACCCAATCGAGGCGCGGATGAAACCCCGGCATGTCGAAGCGCTTTACCTTTTCCAATTGTGCTTTACCGCCCGCACACATCGCCCGTAGTGCGCGATAACCTGCATCATCGGTGTCGGCAAAAACCGTGCGCGGCTCGTTTGTTTTCGGATCGCGGCACAATCCCCAGCCGCCCGCCGCTTTGGCCAACGGCGCGAGTAGAAGCAGAGATTGCTCAGGATGCGTCAGATTAAAAATGATGTGGCGGCTGGTCAGCAGGCGCGGATCCTGCATGTCGGGTCGCCAGAAAGAAACACCGCGTTCATCCGCCAGGCTGCGCGGGAGGAGACGTTCCGGCGCTGCGTGACAAACCGCACATCGTTCCTCGAGGACCTTGGCGCCCGCTTGCGTGCTCGGCCAGTTCCAGTCGGTATCCACCGGCTCGTTCTCCGCATAGCTGCCGATCATCCCCGTGCCCAAGGCGGCATAGGTGCCGGGATAGGCGGCCCCGGTTTCAATCCACAGCCGCAGCAGTTGCTTTTGCTCCGGTGTGGCCCGGACATCATGATGCGACCCGTCGAGCATCGTGAGCAACCGGCTGGCGGAGGAACCCAGCGCGCGCGGATCGTAGTTGCTGCGGGCGGCGTTGCGGCCATCCTTAAACAAACCCGCGATCGTGAGCATGTAGTAACTGTGGCTGAACATCGGCCCGCGATCGCCACTGAGAATCAACCTGCCGGCGCGCGGACCGCCGGCCATGGACTTTTCATAGCCATGACATTTTACGCAGAGCGCGTCGAGGATTGGCTGGACGTCGCGCGGAAAATCAATCACGTCCGGCACCCCAGCAATCGGTTCAATGCGGCTGGGTGCTCGACGCAAGGCTTGGACGCTCGCGAGCGCGGCGGCGCTTGCAGGCGCGCGGGTGCGTTGTTCATGACAGCCGATGCAACTGGTGGTTTCGCCGGGTTGCACGGTGAGAAAGCTTTGCATGCGCTTCACGGAAAAATCGTTTTGGTCCAGCGCCACAAAGAAGAAGCTGCGCTCCGCCGGCAGTTCCAAATAGGCCGAGCCATCCGCCTCCACCGGCACGGTGCCGACGATGCGCTCCAGCGTAAATGTTCCGCCGTAGCTGAGTGGATCCATCCCGCCGGTGTAATGGATCGGCATCGGCAGGGTTTCGAGGACAAGGAGCTGCTTGATGTCGCCACGTTTGACGCCCTTCAAATTGCGGCCCTCGTAAATGTCGGCCAACACGAGGCTGCCGGTGGGCAACGCGGGATTAATGCGATCCGGAATAACGGCCTCGCGCGTCCGGGCCACGACCGGCCGAGGCTCGCTCAATTCCATCTGCGCGGCAATGTCCGCGGCGGACAGGCGATAAATTTCTTTAGTCCTTCCCTGATCGTCCAAGAGCACCAGCGCCGGTCCGAGCGCAACCATGAATGCGTGTTCGCTGAAAGCCCACGGATCACGGAACTGGTTGCCCTGGGAAATTTGTTTGGCGAACGCGGACGCATCCGGCCCGGCCCTTGGATCAACGACTGTAACCGTTCCCGCGTGCTCGCGCTGGCCGTGTCCCGGCGAAAAAATCGCAACCACCTTGTCTGAGTCGGGGATGGGCTTGGCATCAATCATCAGCGTGCCGGGGTGCAGGTTGCCATACCAATTCATCTGGTCGGTGCCATCGGGATTGGCGACCCAGAGATGGTGATAGTCCACCTGGCTGCGGTCCACATATTCCCAGCGGGTGTAGAGAATCCGCCCGTCGGGCAACGGCCAGGGCGTGTTGTCCTGTTCGTTGTTGCTGGAGATGGCGTGAAGGTTCTCGCCCTTGGGACCACACCGATGCAGCACGGCCACTTGAGTAAGCCAGCAATTAACCCAACGCTCGCAACGGCTGCTGACGAAGACAATATTGCCGTCGGGCAGATAGGAAGGCTCAAAGTCATCGAACTCGCCGGTCGTAATCTGCCGCAGGCTCGAGCCATCCACATTGATTTCGTAAAGCAGATAATTCTCCGTGCCGCCCTTGCGGTAGGCGAAAAGAATTTTGCCACCATCGTAATGCACCTGAGGATCGCGAATCCCACCGCGCGGATCTTCGAGCAAGGTGATGATCTTTCCCGTGTCGAGATTCAAGCGGCAGAGCTTGGTGCCTTCGCGCCAGGCCTTGCGATTGGCATCGTGGGCGTAATAGCCAAAGTTCGCATACCAGTGTCCGTCGGTGGGATTGGGTTTGCGGGCGCAGAAGACCACGTCGGTAATGTTCGACATCGGGCCGCGCCGGAATTCCGCGAGCAAATCGCCGGTCGTAGGGGGTGCTTCGGACCGCGCGCCGGCGGAGGCCAGAACCAAACCGACCAGCACGATAAAACGCTTTCTGAACGTCATTGAAAATATGTTCATAACGAACCTCACGCTTTATTTCAACGCGGCACCTCGCTTTGAAGGAGCTCCCCGATGTTAGCTTGTTCCAGCGCCTGCATCTGTTGGCGCTTGTCAGTATAGTGCTGGTATTTGGCCAACTCCTCTGGCGTCCAGGCATTGGCTTCCCGATAGTCCCCGCAGTAAGGCACTAGCAAATCAATCCAGCAGGCAATCGTCGCCAGATCGTCGCGCGTGAGCCTCACCCCCTGATGGCCCTGTTCGAGCAGCGTCAGCAACTCGCTCCTCACCGCGCCGGCGGAAAGAGGTCGCTGCGGCTCGGGGGCGGATTGCGAACTGATCCAGTTCACGACCCGTCCTCCGGGCTCACCGCGGAATTCTCCATCCGGTTCATTGCGGGATGCGGCGCGAGCTTGGGTGAGCAGCAGATAGGCGTCGCTCCATTTGCGCTTGGCGATAGGATCCACCGTCGCGTCCGCCAGCAGGCTGAACGCCGGGATATCGCGTGCGCCATCGCCGGCGGCACTTGCTAAGTGCGGACGATCAAGCAGCGGTCGGCGGGATTCGCGACTGACCAATTCCTGAATTGGAATGCGATCCTTGTGACAACGAATGCAGTAGCGGTCGAGAATCGGCTGAATCTCTTTCGCGAAACTGAAGCCGCGCGGCGAACCGTGGAAGGGTTCCAGTGCCTGCGCCCCGGCCCGCATGGCCAGAGTGTAATTCCCGGTCGGGGCAGTGGTGTTCTTATGATCGTGGCAGCCGACACACGAAAAAGTTTCGCCCGGTTGCAGCGTGCTCCAACTGCGCATCGTTTGCAGGGCGTAACCACGTTCGTCCAGCGCTTGAAAATAAACCGGCGTGCGCGCGGGCACCGTGAACAGCGCCGAGCCGTCGTCATATACCTTGGCCTCGCCCAGAACTTTCTTAATGTCCCAGGTGCCGTTGCCGATGGCGACCGGCGTGCTGACCATTGCGCCACCACCCGGCCCGCCACTGCTATTGTTTCCAACTCCCGCCGCGCGAAAATCAAGCGCCACCACGCGCAGTTTCTTGATGGCTCCACGCGGCACGCCCGCCAGCCCTGGGCCGGAATAAATATCCTGCAAATAAAATATGCCGTTCGTCTGGCGGTAATCCACATGGCCGGCGTGCGGCATCGGTTTGATCCGAGCAGCCAATGTCACGGGCTGACTGCAAGGCAGCAATGGATCAGAAACCAGCAACTCGCGGTGGCCTGCAACGTCCATCCAATAGATTCCGAAATCCGCATCACCCCGGCGGCGCTCGGGCTGTTCCCACCCCAGCGGCGCATAAGTGACGAGGCACTCCTGCTCATTCAACGGATAGGGATACTGCCAGAGTTCTCCCACCTGACCGTAGGAATCAATTCGTTCGGCTGGCGTGGCACGGATCGGCGCGACCAGTTGCACCCCGCTGTTTTCCTGCCGACCGCGCGCGGGATCAATCACCGCCAGCTTGCCCGCTTGTGTGCTGTGATGACCGCAAAGAATCGCAAGCACTTTTGACGTGCCCGGGATGCTGCGCGCGTGAGCAATGGTCGTGGGGAACCAGGAATTATTTCCGTAAAATTCCGTCTGGCCGGTGCCATCCGGGTTCATCTGGAACAGCGGTTGCGGGAACACTTGTCCGCGATCGTTGTAGTCCCAACGCGTGTAAATGACGCGACCATCCTCTAGCACTTGCGGATAGACGGTATGCACCTGGTCAAATCCGAGGCGGCGCAAGTAGCGACCGTCCGGCCCGCAGGTGTAGAGGTTGCTCACTTCGGTCCACCAACAATCAACCGTCTGCACACAGCGCGTCGAGGCGAAGATGATGTCGCCGTTGGGCAGGTAGGCCGGCTCGTAATCGGCGAAGCCCTTCCCCGAGGTGATCTGCCTCACCTCGCCGGAGGCTACCGACAATTCATAGAGATGGTAGTCGTCACCATTGAGCGATTTCTTCCAGGCGAACAAAATGCGCTGACCATCCCACGACACCGCCGGGTCGCGAATGGCCCCGGTCGGGTCCGCCAGCAGCGTGCGCACCCGGCCCGGCGGCCCCTCCATTTCCCACAGACACAATTCCGATCCTGGCAGAAAGTGCCGCTCATTTTGCGCGTCGGATTGCCCTTCAGTATAGGCGAAGAACGACGGCCGAATCGTGCGGTGTTTGACGAACACAACGCGAGAAGACTTGGCGCTCACCGTCCGAAGCCTTTGTTGGCGGCGCTGTTCGCAGACTTTCAAATAAAGCTCCAACCAGCGACGGTCATTCGCGGGCACCTTCGCCGGGATCAGTCGTCCCAACTCGGTGCGGAGTGGTTCCCCGTTCCCGCTCAGTTCATGGAGCGCTTTGACAATCATCTGCTGCTCAATGTCCGTGCGGTCAGCAGCTCGAAACCAGTTCGCGAAATTGGTGCCGGCATCTTGCTGCATCCAATCCCATGGCACCGGGAAATCCTCTTTCGTGCGGAGCCAGATGTGTTCAGCCGCGTCGGTCATCGCTTTCTCCGTGAACCGCGCCGAGGACAAGCCGGACCGCGAAGATAGCATGGTATCCGTCCAACCCGGCTGCTTGACGTAATGGTCCGGCGCGGAAACATCCGCCGCACCGGCAAGCGGAGTCAATGTGCTAACGGCGAGCAAACCAGCCAGCCAGCGGCACGCGATCTTTTCGAAGACGGATCGAAAAACTTTCATAACGAGAGAACGTAGGCGATAAGATCGTCCACCTGTGACGGCGTAAGCTGGGATGTTTTGCCGTGCTCGTTATTGGGATTACGGGTGATCAATACGTCGCGCAGAGTGGCCGCCGAGCCGTCGTGCAGATAGGGCGCGGTGCGCCACACCTCAATCAGCGTAGGCGTATCGAACTGCTCCAAACCCTGATCCAGCGGGCCGCCGGTGCCGACCGGGGACGTGTGCAGATCCGTGAACAGTGGCGCCGGATGACATTGCGAGCAGCCCACGGCGCGACTGCGAAACAGTTCCTCGCCCCGCTTCGCCGCCGCCGAAAACTTGCCATTCACCAAATGCGGGCTCGGCACCGGCGGCAGCGATTTCAGCCAGGCATCCAGCGCACTGGCCACCTCGGGCGGTTGCACGGTGAAGAGAATGTGGCGAATACCGGCGCGCACCGCCGTCTCGGCACTGTCGCGAATTCCCGTGCTCATGGCCGGCGGCGTTTGGTGGACGAGCAAAAGATTCTTGGTGTTCTTCGGATTGCCAATGCCATCGTTAAGCAGATCCCAGTTCAAACCATCCACGCGCCCGTCACCCGGATGACAACTGGCACAGCTTTGCCAGCCTTGGAAACAAATGCCGGCGTCGTGAAAGAAAAACTCGCCGCGTTGCGTGAGACTCATTTCCAATTTAGGCCCAAGCGCAATCCTCCGCGCCGCCGCGCCCGGTTGCGCCAGATCAATCACCGTCAGTGAGTCGCTGAAATAGTTGGCGGAAACGGCACAGTTGCCCGCCACCACGAGGGACCGAGGGCCAAGGTCACCCGCTGGTAGTTTGATTCGCTGGCGCAGCCCGACGAGAAACGCGAGATCGTTGGGCACGTCAGACTGCGAATGTGAGGATCGGGAGTAGTCCGCCGCCGCCTCGGCCGAGGCCGTTGCCGGCAGTTTCGCCAGCCGGGCCAGCACGCCGGCAAAATCAATCACACTCACTTCATGCGTGCCCGCGTGGGCCACCACCAACGTGCGACTATCGGCCGACCACGCCACGCCCCAGGGATTGGCGGCACCACGATCTACATCGTCGAGCAGAACCGTATTCAGAATCTCCAACCGGTCGAGCGCAATGATCGTCTTCGCATTCGTGTTCATCCAGCCGCGATCCAATTGCGTAGTCGGCATGGCATACCTGCCCAGGATATGGGTCACGACCGCGTATTTGCCATCCGGTGAAATGCGGATGTCCTGCAATGAACTGGAGCCGTTGGGCAGAGGCAATTCCTTGACCACCCGCCCGGCGGCCACATCAATGACACTGACAACCGCTGCCACCGGGGGCTGATCTGCGCGCCCGGCGGGAAGGTGATTCGCCACCAGCAAATACTGTCCGTCGAGAGTCAGTGCCGCCGCCACGGGCTCGCGCCGGACGGGAATGCGGCGGAGTTCCTTTCCGCTCGCAATCTCCAGCACACTGACGTCATCGTTGAACTGGTTGCAGACAAACAGTATTTTCCCATCGGGCGACAAGACCGGAGCCATCGCCGTGTGGCCGGCAGTTAGCGTTTCAATGACCTTTCCCCGCAGCAAGTCCACCATGCAGATTTTACTCGTCGTCCCCGCGCAAGTGACGAACAACCGATTACCATCGCTAGAAAGTGCGAGCCCGGTTGGGTTGGGTTGCACGCGAATGGAAGCGGTAACCTGGCCGACGAGGACATCCACCACTTTCACCTGGGCATCTGAACCGCAGGCGACATAGACCTTCGCCCCATCCGGCGACGCTACGATCGCCGCGGGCGACAGACGGTCTCCCGCCCAAACCGACGCTGAGGCAAATATCAAAACCAGCCCGAGCCAGCCTGACAGCCGAGATGGTTTCAGGACGGAAGCGACGGCATTTGTGTCGGCTATTGTCCGGGTCGGCAGACGACGCATAAGGAGTTGGTGGATCACAAACAAAGCCTAAACGGTGCATTCGTCGCTCGGCAAGGGCAGCCACGCGCAGGCGAAGCGCTGGTTCTCGAAGCGTCTCATGGCTTAATTTTTATTCAATTTTCAGAATTAGATTGGTTGAGCCTTCCCGGTTCACGGCGACCAGCGCCGGGATGTTTGGTCAGCGAATCGCCCAAATCCGCCCGGGCCTTTTCCACTTCGCCTTCGAGTTGTTTCACGATATCCGGATGCTGTGCGGAAACATCCGTCGTCTCGCCGATGTCATGGACGAGATCATAGAGTTCTGCGGTTACAATCTTCCGCTGCGAATAAGGTGCCGGCACACCATCCCGGCCGCCAGATTTGCCGGCCAAAGTTTGATAGCCGTGCGGCAACTGCAACTTCCACCGACCATCGCCAGAAGTAACCGCTTGAAGCTCATTCACACCATAATAAAAATCATAGCTGGCGTGCGGATTCTTCGCGCCGGGTTGGCGAGAAATGATCGGCCAAACATCCAAACCGTCAATTTTGCTTTTAGGCAAATCCGCACCGACCAACTTCGCGATGGTCGGAAACAAATCAATCGTCATCAGCATATCCGTGGGGTCGGTGCCGGCGGGAATTTTTCCGGGCCAGCGCATGATACACGGCTCGCGCGTGCCGCCTTCCCACGTTGTGCCTTTGCCTTCGCGCAACGGTTTGGCGGAGCCGGCGTGATTGCCGTAGCACAGCCACGGGCCGTTGTCTGACGTGAAGATGACCCAGGTATTTTGGTCGAGCCCAGTCCGCTTCAGCGCGTCAAGAATCTGCCCGACGGACCAGTCAATTTCCTCGATCACATCGCCGTAAAGTCCGCGCACGCTTTTGCCGCGGAACTTCTCGCTCACGCCCAGCGGCACATGCGGCATGCTGTGGGCGACGTAGAGAAAAAACGGATGTGACTTGTTCTGCTCGATGAATTTCACCGCCCGCTCCGCATACCATGTCGTCAGATGGTTGAGGTCATCAATGGACATTTCCTCGCGGAACTTTTTCTCGCCGTCGTAGATTGGGAGGTTCGGATATTCGCGTTTGATGGCGGCGATGTTCGGTGGGAAATTCGTGATCAAGTCCGGATGACCTGGCCAATAGTCGCAGGACATTGGCAGACCGAAATATTCGTCAAAGCCGTGGCGCAGCGGCATGAACTGCGGCGAATCGCCCAGATGCCACTTGCCAAACATCGCGGTGGCGTAGCCTTGTTGCTTGAGCATTTGAGCCAGCGTCACTTCATGGTCGCTGATGCCGACCTTGGTTTTTGGGCCAAGCGCGCCGTGGATGCCGACGCGATTGGGATAACATCCCGTCAGCAGCGCACAGCGCGACGCCGAACACACCGGCTGGGCGACGTGGAAATTCCTGAAGACCGCGCCTTCGTCCGCCATACGATCCAGATTGGGCGTGGTAAAACCCTCCGCGCCAAATTTGCCGACGTCGGCATAGCCCTGATCGTCGGTAAAAATGATGACGATGTTTGGACGCGACGCCGCCGGCTCCGCCGCGAAACTTATTCTCGTCGTCGCCGTGAAGAATAGAAGCCCCAGGATGGCAATGGCATTTTTCATTTTGTAAATCCGGTTGGTCAGCGCGGTTCGTTTTTTCGCGGCACCGGCATTTGCGCGCCGACTTCTTTGAGCCAGGTGTCCAGTCGCGCACTTAGCTCTATTCGTTTGTCAGGGTTTGACGCCGCGAGGTCGTTCTTCTCCGCGAGGTCGGTTTTCAAATTGTAAAGTTCCTCGCTCCCGGCCTCATAAAATCGGATCAATTTCCAATCGCCGACACGTGCCACGCTGTAAGGTGAAATTTTTCCACCGTTCCAATAGTGCGGGTAGTGCCAGAACATTTCGTTGTGTGGCCGCTGCGTTTCGCCGCGCAGCAAGGGCACGAAACTCACGCCATCCACCGCCGTGCGACTCGCGGATTTTTCCGCCCCGGCCAGTTCCAGCAGCGTTGGGAAAAAATCCATCGTGATGACCGGTGTGTCACAGACGGTGCCAGCGTGCGTCACGCCCGGCATTTTGACGAGCAGCGGCACGCGCAAGCCGCCTTCATAGGCGGAGCCTTTGCCGTTGCGCAGCGGAAAATTCGACGTGGCGACCGGCTTGCCGAAATGCACACACCCGCCGTTGTCCGAGGTGAACACGATGATGGTGTGGTCGGCGAGATGCAGCTCAGCCAACTTCCTGACGATGCGCCCGACGCTGTCGTCCACGCTCTTGAGCATCGCGGCATACACGGTGTTGCTCTGTCCGTCCGCGCCGGGCCGGTCGGCGGCGGCGTCAATGAGCGATTGTTTGCCCATCAGCGGCGCGTGGACGGCGTAGTGGCAGAAGTTCAAGTAAAATGGTTTCGCCTGGCTGGCCTCGATGAATTCTAGCGCCTCGTCGGTGAGCTGATCGGTGAGATAATCGCCCGCCTTGCCGCCGCGTTCCGCCAGTCCCGGCACGCGATGATCGTTATTGGTCGCGCCGTAAGGCCAGAAATACGACGCCGGATGGCCCGTGTCGCCGCCCGCGATGTTCGTGTCGAAGCCCTGATGCTGGGGATAAAACGGCTCGTCGCCGAGATGCCATTTGCCAAGGTGCGCCGTGGTGTAACCGAGTCTTTTCAACGCGGTGGCCAGCGTGGTTTCCTCCAGCGGCAAGTGCTGCTGCCAATCTGGAATTTTGAAACGCGAATTTTTCGGCGCACCTTCGCCGGCAATCCAGTCCGTGATGTGCAGCCGCGCGGGATACTTGCCCGTCATCAGCGCCGCCCGCGTCGGCGAACACACGGCACACGCCGCGTAGGCCGAAGTGAACCGCACCGAATCTCTGGCCAAGGCATCCAACTGCGGCGTCTGGTAAAACTTGCTGCCGAAACACGCGCCATCCGCCCAGCCCATATCGTCAATCAGGATGAAGACGATGTTGGGGCTGCTGGCAGCGGTGAGCGTAAGGGCACCGGCGAACAATAGCGCTGCGGCAAGGGCGGTTCTCATGTCAGGCGTAAACTTAGCCGAACCGCGCCCGGAAGAAATCCCCTTTTTGGGGGAGCAGGTTTCAGGCAACCGCCGTGCTCAATTCTTCCAGGAACTGGATGAATAATAATCCGTGCCGGCACCGCCACGCGGGAATTGATTAACCCGCGCAAACCCTTATTCTCGGCGCATGGCAAAAAAAAGTTCCGGCGCGAAAACTTCCCTTGGCAGGGCTGACCTGCCGGTCAGCCGGGGCGAAGGGGAAGCGGCGCAGCAGCGCCGCCCGACCACCACCACCAAGCCCGCCAAGCTTTCCGCCCGCCTCGACACCCGCGTCGTTTATTGCGGCGACAATCTGGAACAGCTCGCCAAGCTGCCCGACGCCTGCGTGGATTTGATTTACATAGACCCGCCGTTCAACTCCAACCGCAATTATGAAGTCTTCTGGGGCGAGACCAAGGAGAAGCGCGCCTTTGAAGACCGCCACGAGAACACCAAGGCTTACATTGACTACATGCGCCCGCGCTGCGTGCAACTCGCCCGCGTCCTCAAA
>CAINLR010000066.1 GCA_903850425.1 uncultured Verrucomicrobia subdivision 3 bacterium
ACCGCCTGCCGCGTCATGGCCAAACGCCTGCGCGACGTTTGCGCGTTGCCGGAAAGCAGGAAATCCTCGACGAGCAGATTGCGAAGAAGCTGGTGTGAAGCGTCTGCCGTCCCTGACGGGACTAATCAATTTGAATTGCGCTCCAACCCAGCCTTGAAAGGCTGGGCTATTATCGGCGGTCAACTTGGATTCGCGATCTGGTCGTAAGCCTTTGAAAATAGCCCAGCCATTTATGGCTGGGTTCACGATTTGGGAATGCTCCAAGTCCCGTCAGGGACGAAAGAAATGGCCTGTCGTCCCTGACGGGACTTTAAAATTCGGATTGCGCTTTTTCCCAGCCATAAATGGCTGGGCTATTTTCGGGTGAGGTCACTCCGACGGAGCTTTTGATTATTTGATTTCGTGGGTTGCAAAGATTTCGCACCGCCGGTGCTGGCAGATTTGATTTCACCTCCTAGCTCAACCCGGCCATCTCGCTTCGGAGCGGGAGCATGGTCTTAAAAACGGGCGCAGAAGTCCGGAAATACGATGACATAAAATGTAAGATATTGGGCAATTCACGTTCTTCTCCCCAGCCGCGTTCCTGTGGTTTAATCGCGATCGTCACCCAAAAGCAAATCATCACTAAAATCCTATGAGCTATATTGATCCCGACCAATTCCACGGCGCGCTGAACAGCACGATCACGTTTCTCAAAGACGCGGACAATCAGGCCGAACTGACCGCCGGCGGCGTGGTTCCCGCGACTTTGCAAACCAAACTGGGTGGCCTCCTGGCCGACCAGGAAACCAAGAAGAGCACGCGCGACAAGGCCAAGACCGCGCACACCACCGCGCAAGGTGCTTTCGCGGACGGCGCAGCCAAGAACTACGCCGCCTACAGCAGCGTCATTGAAGCCGTCGCCGGCGCGCTGGGCAAGGCTACCCCCAAGGGCAAGCAGGTGCTGGGCTACCGTCATCATCTGAACGCGAACGCCCATAAACAGGCGGCGGCACCATCCCCGGCGGCGGACAGCCCCAAACCCTGACAATTTGGCATAAGTCATTGATTTTACACCACATCACCGGTGCCGTTGCTAATGGCACCGGTGCTTTTTTTATCGGCACACGTGCCTTTCCCATCGGCACCGGTGCCGCCGTCAACTCCACTGGTGCTTTTGGGAACGGCACGCGTGCCGTGGCCGACTCCACCGGTGCCTGCTTGAACGGCACATGTGCCGTCGTCAACTCCACCGGTGCCGATGACAACTCCACACGTGCTTTTCAGAACGGCACCAGTGCCGGCGGCACCTCCACGCGTGCCGCCATGAACTCCACGCGTGCTTTTCTTAAAGGCACCGGGGTTTTTCGGCTCAGGGAAGGAGGTTCAATCCGTGCTGGCTTTGTCGAGTGTGGCTTTGTAGGGAAACTCAGTTGAAGGCGTGTGCTGCTCGGCCAAGATCTTTTCCAGCTTCGCCACGAGGTCGGGATGCGCGGCAGCGACATCGGTGGTTTCGGCGGGATCAGTTCCTAAGTTATAGAGTTCAGTCGTCGGCGCGGCAGGCTTCTTCGGCGTGTCGAGCAAATGGAGCCGCACCAGTTTCCAGTCACCCACGCGCACGGCCTGCATGCCGCCGACGCCGTGAAATTCGCGATACAAGAACGGGCGCTCCGGTTGTTTGCCGCCCAGCAACGTGGGGGCAAAGCTGATGCCGTCGGCCGTTTTTGGGATTCCGTTTTTCGCACCGGCCAATTCAAGTAGAGTCGGAAACCAATCCTCAAATCCCGTCACCAACGAAGCGGTTGTGCCGGCGGGAATGTGACCTTTCCACGACACGATGAGCGGCTCGCGGATGCCGCCTTCGTAGATGTCCTGCTTGTAGCCGCGCAATTTGCCGTTGGATTGAAAATAGACGGGATCAATGCCGGCGAGCGGAAATACCGCGCCGTTGTCCGAGGTGAAAATAATGATCGTGTCTTCTTCGAGGCCGAGATCCTTGACCAATTGCACCATCCGGCCAATGTCGCGGTCCATCCGCGTGATCATCGCGGCGTAGGAGGCGTGTGGATATTGGTGCGGGAGATAACCATTGCCGCCGGGATAAGGCTTGTCGTCGAGCTTGCCCTTGTATTCTGCGAGCGAATCCTCCGGCACTTGCAGGGCGAGATGCGGCACGGTCGTCGGATAATAGAGAAAGAACGGCTTGTCCTTGTTGTCGCGAATGAATTTCAGCGCGCGTTCGGTGCAGAGGTCGGGCGCATATTGTTTGCCAATGAAGCTGGCATAGCTGGCCGGATCATTCGGGTCCGCGCCGGGCGGGAGGGACAATCCTTCCTTCTCCGACACGTTCGTATTGCCGGTCAAGATGAACTTGCCCGCGTCATCATTCAGATATTGCGGAAAGTAGTTGTGCGCCTGCCGCTGATCGTTGAAGCCGAAGAAATGATCAAAGCCTTGGGCCAGCGGTTCGCCGGTTGAACCGACACCGCCAAGCCCCCATTTACCAAATGCGGCAGTTGCGTAGCCGGCAGATTTCAACGCCGCGGCGATACTTGGCTCCGTGGCGGGGAGCGGAATCTGACCTTGGAACGAATACCAGGTGCCGATCTCATGATTGTCGCGCACAAACTCATGGCCGGGATGCTTGCCCGTGATCAACACGCAGCGCGACGGCGCGCAAACTGGACTGCCCGCGTAATGCTGCGTGAACTTCATGCCGTCCGCCGCCAGCTTGTCGAGCGTCGGCGTGTGGATGATTTTCTGCCCGAACGCCCCGATGTCGCCGTAGCCCAAATCATCGGCCAGCACGAAAATAATGTTGGGTTTTCTTGCCGGCTCAGCCGCAGTCAAGTCCGCAGCAGCAAAAACCAATGTGAGCAGTGGGATGATTCGTTTCATGTTTTGCCGAATGGTTGCCGGTTATTTTTTAATTTCCACCACTGCGGCCAAATTTGCCGGAGCGGCCGGAATTGATTTAGGTTTGTCGAATAAAGCCTCAAGTCGCTCGCCTGCTTTCATTTTGATTTCAAAATTGTCCCCGACTTTCTTCACGCCGCGCAGATTCCATTTTGGCTCGCGCCCGCCGAAGTTATCCCGAATGCGGACGACCCCGTCACAACCAGCGATGACGCGCAGCCACGTCGTCGCGTTGTTCTCACGGTTCGCCGAGACGCGATGACCGCCCTCGGCGCGCAAATCAGTAAATGCCGCATCGTGCCAGCGCCACGGCGTCGCGGGAAAGATGCGGATAGCTCCCCAATCACCGCTGCCGAGTTCACCGCTCCAGCTTTGCAGCAACATTTCGTGAACCGCTTCCATCGCGAGAAAATTTCCTTCCAGCGTGAAGGGCCGGTAGGTGAAGCCGCTGAAACCGGATTTCGTCTGATCACCATTTGCGTGAAAACCGTTGCGCAGAATGAAAGCGCGGGCGTAGATATCGAGGTTGCGCAGCGCGGTCTCGGCGTCGCCGACACGCGCGCGCAGACAAGCCATCCATGAAAAGCTATAGCCACACCAACCGCCAGTGCCTTTGCTTGCCCAATCGGCAAGGCTGGCCGCGATCATCTGCCGGTCACGCTCACCGCCGTCCGTGGTGATGGTGTTGAACGGATGGATTGCAATCAGGTTGGAGAGATGCCGGTGGCTGCCGGGCAGCGGCGTGGTTTCGTCGAGCAGCAGCGTGCCGTCGGCCTTGGCGTGAAAATCCCCGAGCTGTTTCGCGGTCGCGCGCCAATCGGCGGCAGCCTTGGCATCGCCAACAACCGTCGCCATCTCGGACAACGCGAGGAAGAGCATCTTCATGCTCGCGAGATCGTAGTTGCTGTTCGGCTGGAGAAAGGCGCGACGCGAGTTGTCGAAAATTTCCGGTGAACTCGACAACGGCAGCACCAGCACACCGTTGGTATCCGGCTTCAGCCGAGCGCGGAGACACGCGCCGATCTCGCGGCAAAAGGGATAAGCGCGCTCGCGCAAAAACTTTTCATCACCCGTCGCGCGCCAATGCAGATAGAAGAGATGCGCATTCCACGCGCCCATTGTAGGCGAAAGACTATACTGACCCCAACCACCCAGTGGTTGCCCGGCCAGACTCATTACCCCCGGCACGGCGGCACCGGGCGCATCGTAAAACTCTTTTGCGAATTGACGGAAGGTGGGCAGACGCTCCCAAAGGTAATCAAGAAAGCAGAGGCCCTCGTCAAAGTTGCCCGCCGTGCGATAGGCAAGATAGGTCATCTGGGTGTTGAGGTCGTTGTGATAATCGCCTTTCCACGGCGGCAGCGAACCGGCGTCCGCCGACCACACGCCTTGCAACGGCATCGGCGGTGCGCCGCGACGCGAGGCTGCGCCGTAGAAATAGCGCACGAGGTAATAGTGCTGGAGGATCTGCGGCTCGGGGACGAAGACTTGCGATCGATCCCAAAATGCTGCCCACCACTTCGCGTGATCGGCGAGCAGTTTGTCGTAGCCCGCCTTGAGCGCAGTTTCGACGCGGCGTTGCGCGACGGCCTGCGGACTGTTGGCTTCAGCGCGCGTGGCGACGGTCACCGCGAGCAGAGTTTCATTGCCAACGCGCTTCCATGCGGCGCAGACGGCATATGAAAAACCATCCGCAGCGTCTTGCTCAAACCAGCGCAAGCCTTCGGCTTCTCCCATGCGCGGGGGCACGTAGCCGAGTTTCTTCACCGAGTCGGGAGATTGCAAACGCACGTCTTTTAGCGGCGGACCGGAGATGCGAACCAAGGCCACCGGCTCTTTGACATTGGCCGCGTTGACAAATGTGCGGATCAATTCGCCGGCCTTACCATTAACGACGCCTTCTGCCGTGGCGAGATTCAACTCGAATGCTTGGACGCTCTGCGATTCGTCTAGGGTTATCTCTACTCGTCCGGCAGGAAGCTTTGTGGGCGGGCCGTTATAGTCATAGTTCGAGTCAAAGACTTTGTTGAACTCGTCCATCTTATTATTGGCCACCATGCGCTGCATCTCGGCCCAGGTGAAACGGCTTTTGACCTTGAGAAATTCCTTCGACGGCCGCTCGTCCCATAGGTCGCCGCGATCCAGCGAGAGCCGAATGGTATTATCCTTGCCCCAGAGCAGCACGCCCATCGCGCCATTGCCCAGTGGCACCGCTTCATCCCAGGTGGTGATGGGCGCGGCGAGTTTAAGGTTGAGGGATGAATCCGGCGGTAGCGGCTTGCCCCACGCCGTCAAGGCCAGCAACGCCAACACGCCCAGCAGAAAAATTGATCGGCGCATTTTCATTTCGGCGTTTGAATGCATCGTCCAAAAGCCGATCGTCAAACCTTGAGTTCCTTTTTCACTTCCGCGAAGGCGCTGATGGCTTTCTCCAAATCGTCGCGCGAATGCGCGGCCGAAATCTGTGTGCGGATGCGCGCCCTGCCCTGCGGCACGACCGGATACGAAAAGCCGATGACATAAACACCTTTGGCAAGCATCGCCTCGGCAAATTTTCCCGCCAGCGCGGCGTCGCCGAGCATTACTGGACAAATCGGGTGCGTGCCGGGAAGAATGTTAAAACCAAGTTGCCCCATGCCTTCGCGGAAAAATTTCGTGTTCGTCTCCAGCTTGTCGCGTAGTTCTGTCGAACCACTCAACAATTCCAGCACTTTCAGCGAAGCGCCGGCAATACTCGGGGCCAGCGTATTCGAGAATAGATATGGCCGTGACCGCTGGCGCAAAAACTCGATGATCTCCTTGCGTCCGCTCGTGTAGCCGCCGCTCGCACCGCCGAGCGCCTTGCCGAGTGTGCCGGTAATGATGTCCACGCGGCCCATGACATGATTGTATTCATGCGTGCCGCGCCCCGTCTTGCCCATGAAACCGACCGCGTGCGAATCATCCACCATCACGAGCGCGCCATACTTTTCGGCAAGATCGCAAACGGCGGTAAGGTTGGCGATGTAGCCATCCATCGAAAAAACGCCGTCCGTCGCGATCATCTTGAAGCGACAATTCGCGGCCTCTTTCAACTTCGCTTCGAGGTCGGCCATGTCATTATTTTTATAGCGATGCCGCTGGGCCTTGCAGAGTCGGATACCGTCAATGATGCTCGCGTGGTTCAGTTCGTCGGAAATGATCGCGTCTGGCTCGCCGAGCAGCGTCTCGAACAAACCTCCGTTCGCATCGAAGCACGAGCCGTAGAGAATAGTGTCCTCCGTGCCGAGAAACTCACTCAGCTTCGCCTCCAGCTTTTTGTGAACCCCCTGCGTGCCGCAGATGAAACGCACACTCGCGCAACCGTAGCCCCATTCATCAATCGCCGCCTTGGCGGCTGCGGCGACGGCGGGATGCTGTGCGAGACCGAGATAGTTGTTGGCGCAAAAGTTCAGCACTGGTTTGCCATCGGTCACGCGGATGGTGGTGCCCTGCGGCGTAATGATGACACGCTCGTTTTTGTAAGTGCCCGCGTGGCGAATCTCGGCGAGCTGCGTTTGAAGATGCGGTTGAAAAGTATTAAACATATTTTCGTCGTCGTTATTCCGGCAGCGGCGGCAGCGCCAAATCTGACGGCGCTTTCCCCGTGGCTGGACGATTGAAGAGTTCGCCAAACGGAGTGAAGCCCGGACCGAAGCCGCCGGTCGAAAGGAAGAACTGTCCGTTCTCAACGCCCATGAAGCGGTCGAAGCGATCAGCTTTTCCGGTCGGATCACAAGTGAACTTCGCCGTAGTCACTTCGTGCCATTCGCCGTCGGCGGTGCGCAGCCATTGATTGCCGAAGCGGGCCTTGCGGTTGAGGAGTCCATTGTCGCCGCCGAAATTTTCGACGAATGAGTAAAGTCCGCTCAAATACTTTCCGTCCTTCGGCGCTTTCCAACTGGAAATCAGCATCCACTTTTTCTGCTCGGGATGAAACCAGTAGCCGGCGTAAATAGTGTGCGTGGCATCCGTCGGTTTGGAAGTCATCAGGAAGCGTTGCTTCTCGCCCGTCTTCCAGTCATAGACCAGATGGCTGTGACCGCCGGTGCCTTCGTTGCCAAAGTCGCCGCTGGAGACATCCTTACCTTTGGCGATGAGGGACACCCTATCTTCTTTGCCAACCTTGTCGCGACTTACGGCTTCATTGCCGCTGTCCCACACGCTAAAGATGATACGGCGCTCGGTCGGGCTATTGACTTGCATCCCAAAATAACCGCGATGCCAGCCGCAGGCCTCGAAGTAAGTCCATAGCGGAGTTTCCGTCGCAGTGACTTCGCAGTAAAAGGCATTCACGTTGGTGAACTCTTTGGACGGATATGCGAGATGCACCGACGCGGTGTTTCGACGCGACTTGAGATTGAAATGCGCGTCCGTAGTCGCGGTGCCGTTCAACACCAACGCTTCGATGTTGCCTGCCGATTTACCGGCCGCATTTAGTGATTCCAGGGCAAACTTCTGATAACCCGCCGTCGCGATGGCGAAGGAACCGAAATCTACCTTGACCACTTCTTCACCGGCACCTTTGACCGTGGCCTCATGAGATTTACCGGCGACGGTGAGACGCAGCTTGCTTTCCACACCAGCCGGCAAGCGCAAGGTCAGCGAGCATTCGAGCGGACCCGACATTTTGATTTCACCAAACCAGAGCACGCTGATCTTCGGGTCATTCCACTCGCTAATACCGGAGCGACCGGAAACCCGCGCGCCTTCCACATCGGGACTGAGATAGGCGGTGAACGCGGGCACGCGGAGTTCGGTTTGGGCTTGGGCAGCCAGTCCAGTCAGCAGCAGGACGGCCAGGAGTCGGGATGATTTCATTAGGTGTTTTTGTTGGAAAGGAACGAGGACTATTTCGGCGCGTCAAACAGCGGCGTGCTGAAATAACGTTCCGCGCGGTCGCATATCAATGTGACTACCGTTGCCCGCGGGCCGAGCTTTTGCGCCAATCGCAGCGCGGCGACGATGTTCGCCCCGGAGGATGTGCCGACGAGCAGACCAAACTCCCGGTGCAATCGGCGCGTCATCGCCATGGCCTCGGCGCTTTTGATTTTCTCCTCGCCATCCAGCGGCGCGTCCCGCAAGAGTGGCGGAATAAATCCATCCGCGACGCCTTCGATGAGGTGGCAGCACGGACATTCGCCCGCGAGCAAAGCCTGTTCCGCCGGTTCCATGGCGATGATCTTTGCGTCCGGCCAGCGGCGCTTAATGGCCTTCCCGCAACCCGCGAGAGTGCCGCCAGTGCCGAACCCGGTGACAAAGGCGTCAATTGGTCCAAGCATCTGCCGGAGAATTTCCGCGCCCGTGAAATGTTCGTGATCTTCCGCATTGATGGAGTTCTCGAACTGGCGCGGCAGAAACACGCGCGGATCTTTCGCCGCCATTTCACGCGACATATCAATGCCGGTTTGATACTTGCCGCCGCTCTCGAACAAAATCAGTTCCGCGCCCAGTTGGCGGATGATTTTTCGCCGTTCTTCACTGGCGCTGGCAGACATCAGAATTCTCACCTGATAGCCGAGCGTCGCGCCGATCAGCGACAACGCGATGCCGGTGTTGCCGCTGCTGCACTCCACAATGATCGAATCCGGCTTGAGCAGGCCGCGCTGTTCGGCGTCCACCAGCACACACTTGGCAAAGCGATCCTTGATGCTGCCGCTGGGATTGAAAATCTCGCACTTGGCGTAAATCGTCAGGCGCTCGGCTTCGAAATGCAGCGGCACCAGCGGCGTGTTGCCGATGAGCGACAACACCGCTTCGCTGCGGCTGCGGACTAGAGTGGAACGGTTCATAATAGAGAATCGCGGAGAGTTAGTTAAGTTACCGCCAGTTGAGCACCACCTTGCCGGATTGGCCGGACAGCATGGCATCAAATCCTTTTTGAAATTCCGTATAATGAAACCGGTGCGTGATGACCGGCCGGATATCCAGCCCGCTTTCGAGCATCACCGTCATCTTATACCACGTCTCATACATCTCGCGGCCATAAATACCTTTGATTGTAAGCATGTTGAAAACCACTTTGTTCCAGTCAATCGCAATTGGCTCGGACGGGATGCCGAGCAGCGCAATTTTACCACCGTGCGCCATCGCGTCAATCATGTCGCGGAAGGCGGCCGGACTGCCTGACATTTCCAGTCCCACGTCGAAACCTTCCTTCATGCCGAGCTTTTGTTGCACGTCAGCCAGTTTCCCCTGGCTGACATTCAGCGCCACATCCGCGCCCATTTTTTTGGCGAGGTCCAGCCGGTAATCGTTCACATCCGTGATGACCACAAACCGCGCCCCGGCGTGTTTGGCAATGCCGGCGGCCATCACCCCAATCGGCCCGGCACCGGTGATCAACACATCTTCGCCCAGCAGATCAAACGACAGCGCCGTGTGAACCGCGTTGCCAAACGGATCAAAAATGCTCGCCACGTCGCGGTCAATGTCCGGCTTGTGATGCCACACATTCGTCATCGGCACGGAAATGTATTCCGCAAATGCGCCCGTGCGGTTCACGCCGATGCCTTGGGTGTCTTTGCACAGATGGCGGCGACCCGCGAGACAGTTACGGCAGCGGCCACAGACAACATGTCCTTCGGCGCTGACCACGTCCCCGATTTGAAAGTCGTTCACGTTCGCGCCGACCTCGATGATTGCGCCGACGAACTCATGGCCGACCACCATCGGCACGGGAATCGTCTTCTGCGCCCACGCATCCCACTTGTAAATGTGCAGATCCGTGCCGCAGATGCCAGTGCGATCCACGCGGATGAGCACGTCGTTGATGCCGGTTTTCGGCTCTGGAACATCTTGCAGCCAGAGACCGGGTTTGGATTCTTTTTTGACCAATGCTTTCATAATAAATGCCGTCGGGATGAATATGTAAAATCGCGATGTCTGTCTGCTTTATATCAGTTTCGAGCGCCGCAGCCATACCACGTTTTGGGGGGTATTGAAAGCAACAAGGAGCTTCATCGCCAACAATCGCGTCAGGCTGCCATTTATTTTCACAGCGAACGAGTTCAGCGCGGCTCGTAATAGACGATCTGCCAACCCTGATCAATCGGAGCCAGTTTCAGCCATTTGACCCAGGTTGCCGAAGCGTCCACACGCCCCACGGCCAGACCGTCAGCCGCCGGTGGCTTGGTTCCGATGGGATACGTCTTCGCCGCCCCACCTTTCATGTGGGGCATGAACGAGCCGTAAGAAGAGGTATCATCCCAGTGTTGGCAGGCGGTGAGGGTTTGTGAACCGGGATTCAATACATCCGTGGTCTTCACCGGACGGAGATATATTAATTTCCCGCCACCCATGATTTTGTCATCGCTAGCGACATTGTCCCCGCCGTAGTAAGTCCAGCCCAAATAGCACCAGCCCGCACCTTGGGCGTCCTGGCCGATATCGGCTCCCAGGAGTTTTTTAACCCCGCCCGGATACCGCCAGATGCTCTGGCAGGCGGTCGCATTGGAAGAACAGCCGTAGGCCAGTAATTGTTTCCAACTGGTCATGGGAAAGTGTGCGAAATCATAGGCTCCTGGAATCAAATAGTCTTTGAAGTCGGCGGCATACATGGAGTTCGCCAAACCAAACTGATGCAGGTTGCTGACATCAGTGATGCGGAAGGCACGCTCCTTCGCGCGCGCCAGTGCCGGCAGCAGCATGGCCGCCAGAATGGCGATGATGGCAATGACCACCAGCAGTTCAATGAGCGTAAAGCCACAATAACGGCCGGGAGGATTGGGTTTCATGTTTGACTTTTTCTGGCCACGGCAGTTGCGGAACCTTTTACTAAAGGATTACTTTACGCGGAATCGTAGCGGGTTCAATCCCACATTCGGGGGAACCCTCTGGCTAAAACAAAAATGGCCGGGAAGGCTGCCCTTCCCGGCCATGCATTCACGAAGGTCTTTCAATTCCTCAATAGACCATGCGGTAGAACACCGTCGGCGCGACCGGATCAATGGTGTTCGTGTAACTGTTGCTCAATTCCGTGTTCGGAATCGTCACCCAGCCTGCCGGATTCAAGCCGGCATTCACGCTGTTGGTCTGCGCCTGTAGCTTCCAACCGGTGTGATCGGCCGGCCAGGACAGGATCAATTGATTGCCAACCACGGCCGTAGTGAGGTTGGTGCGACTCGTGTTAACGGTGGCGACCACTTGAATACTGCCATCGAGCCACAGGTTGGTGCTCCAACCCAGACCACTATTGAGCGGCGGCAGGGTGATGCTGCTGAAGGTGCCTTGCAACAGTAGCGCGCTGAACAGGCTGAACTTGACGCCATTGGTCAGGCTATTCTGACTGCCAAGGTTGTTGACCACCAGCGAGCCACCGTAGTTGAGCGTGACCAAACCCGTCACCGCGTCGTTGGTGCGAACCCCGTCACCATTCACTTCCATGACCGTGCTGCCCGCCAGGTTCAAGGTGTTGTTGATGGTCAGTTTGCCGATGGCATTGACGCCGGGCTGCAACGAGGCACCCGCATTGACCGTCACCACGCTATTAATGGTGCCACTGCCGCCGAGGATGCTGGCACCCGCGCCCGAGATACTCACCGGGCTGCCGGCGGGGATGGTGCCATTCACAAACAATTTGCCCGAGTTCACCACCGTCGGGAAGACATGCGTGTTGGCGCCATTCAAGGTGAGGGTGCTCCCGTTGTTCACGGTCAGCCAAGTGGCCCCGCTGATGGCGGAGTTCACGGTCATCGCGCCACCATTGACGGAGAGGCTGCCACCGGAGATGACCTGGGTTCCATACGTCAGCGTGCCCGCGCCCGTCTTGGCCAAGGGCTGATTCAACGTCCCGCCGCTGGGATTCCAAGTCAGCGAGGCGCTGGCGCTGGGAATGTCAATGGTGCCACCGACATTATTATCCATCCACAAAATGCGGGTCATCGTCTCACTACCGGTGCCGGTATAGCGGAAGGTGCTGCCATATTTGATCGCAACATAGGCCGTGCCCAGATTGGTGGAGGCTGCCACCGAAAGCGTGAGCGGCTGCTGCAATTCAAAGCCCCCGCTAAAAGTATTGAGGCCTGTCAGCGTCAGGACACTATTCGTGCCGCGCGGATAAATGGTGCCAGCCCCGCTAATCAAACCACTGATCGTGGCGTTGTTTACGGTTTCCGGCACTCCGTCGCCATTGTTGTCCCCGAACAGGTCGAAATACACGGGGTTGTTGACCGCGTTGATCGGATGCGCCAGTGTGACGGCGGCCGCATCAATGCGAACCGTGCTGCTGGCGGCCGGGGCCAGGGTATTCCCCAGGTTGCCCAACGCATCGGTGGTGAGCGCCAGCGTGCCGCGATTGACGATGATTCGGCCCGCCACGAAATCGTTGGCCGGATTGCTCAAGCGGATCACCCCCACATTGCCAACCCCGTTATCGAACCAGTTGGTGAGCGCCGTGTGACCGCCACTGATCTTGCCGGACAAGGTAACGGCACTGCTGCCATCACGCCCCTGCAGAGCGACGTTGGTGATGATGGTGGTCGGCAGGTTGATCGCATTAGGGACAATGCCGCCGGTGAGGTTGAACTCCACTGGGCGGAGGATGTTCGTTCCGAAGTAGGCCGCATTGGTGGACAGGCTGCTATAGGAGGACCCACTGATCGTCAGCGGCCCGCTGCCCAAGGCGCTGGCGTTGGCCACAATCAAAGCAGCCGTGCCGGAGGTGCCTGCGCCGATGATCGTGGCCGGCGCGTTGCCGATGATCGTGCCGCCCGCGTAACTATTGGCATTGGACACCGTCACTGCCGCCACGCCGCCGTCCAAGGTGATGCCACCCGGCCCGGAGATGATGCCGGAGACGATCTGCGCCGCGTTGTTACTGAACACAGATGAGGAATCCACGCGGATCGGGCCGGCCCAATTGGGCGTGCCGTTGCCTTCGTTCTTGACGACGGCACCGTCGAGCACGAGCGGGAGCCCGATCATGAGTCCGCCGTAATTGCCCAGGCTGGCCCCCGGCTTGATATAGTTGGTCGTCGTGGCCGTCCACGCATTGGTCTGCTGATAGTTCTCATAGAACATGTAGCCATTGCTCACCGTGATACTCGCCACGTTGGTGATGAACTGGGCCCGCATGTCCAAAGTGCCGTTGCCTACTTTGGTCAGACTATAGCCCTGACCGTTCACCGTGCCGTTGGTAAAGGGACCAATATCCCACCGGGTGGTGCCGCCGGAACCGATGACCGAGTTCGCGGTCAAGGTCAGGTTGGAGACGTTCGCATAGCTCACAATGTTTAAGTTCTCATTGCGCAATGCACCCTGCCCGTCCGGCCCGGAACCGGCGATGACAAAGGTGTGGGCCAGACCAAGCGTATTGTCGTTGTAGCCGGCAAAGTCAAACGCCGCGCCGTTGGACACCGTCACGACCGTGGCCCCAACGTAAGTATCATTTTTGCCCAGAGCATAGGTTCCCGCATTGACATTGATGGGGCCAACCGCCGTGTTTTTGGCGTTCATAATGACGGTGTTGACGTTCTGCTTCGTGATGGTGAGGTTGCCGGAAATCTGGCCCGCTCCCTGAAGCGTATAGTTGTTGACGCTGTCAAAGGTGATGCTCGCCGGAGTCACCGTAACCGGGATGTCAACGGTGGTGTTGGCCGACGTATCATCGAAGCGCACCGCGTCGAATTGGAAGAAGTTCGTCAGCATCAGCGCGGCGGCATTCGACCAGTTGATGGAAGAGGTGGAGACATCCCACGAGTTGCCCCCGCCATCACCCTGCCAGACGAGCGATTGCGCCGGTGGCGCGACGAAAGTGACCCGCACTTCCTTGGCCGAGGTATCCACGGTGAAAGTGCCGTTGAAGGTATTAGTTAGCCCCGCAGCGGTGCCGGTCACATTCCCAGTCCACTTAAGGATCGTGTAAGTTCCAGCCGCCGGTGGACCGTTCAGGAACGCAAAGTTCACCAGTGTCGGCGCGGAGTCATTAAGCGAAAGATCGCCGTTGACCTGGATCAGGTCATTCACGCCGCTGCCGACAGTGGTGGTGGTGCTGTTCAATTCGATCGCCAGCGTGCCGCCGGAGCCATTCAAGACCAAGCCACCGACGGTGAGAGTGCCAGCGCCACCCGAACCAGGGGCGATGACGCTGGTGGCACCATCCGAGACAATGCCGAGGACCGTGCCGCCGCCTTTCAGGGTCTCGCCGGTCGCGCTCAATGTCAGCGTGCCCAGCGCCGAAGCGTCCAGGGTGGCTCCGCTGGCCACCGTGATACTAGAAGTAGGCAGTGTGGCGGCCGCGCCTAGCTTAATCACGCCGTTGGAAATAACGGTCGAGCCAGTGTAACTATTGAGGCCGTTCAATTCCAAAGTGCCGGCACCGGTTTTAATCAAACTGCCGCCGGTGGTGGCGTTGGCCGGAGCATGGAGGAAGGTCGTGCTGGAGCCGCCGCCCACAATGAGGTCGGAATTCGCATTGCCCGTGACATCGGCAACATCGAAGGTGGTGCCGCTGGATTGCAGATCAAACGCCGCCGAAGTTCCCGTCCCGAGCATGTAGGAAGGTCCATTGCCGCGCACCAACACCGTGCTCGGCAGCAGCCACGATTCGTAGTTGCCATCCGAACTGTTGGTGCCGGTCATAGTCGCGTTCGCCAGATAGAGATAGCCCGCATTGGCCGCCATGCTGATATAGCGGTTGCAAATCCAGGAACTATTATTCAGCACCACGTTGCCAGCGTAGCCGTTCAACGTGTTGTTAATACTATTGAAAAAGACCGCACCGTTGTTGCCGACGATATTGCGGCCCAGCGTATTTCCGGCGTTCGCTCCCAAGTAGGCGGAGCCAGTCGTGCCGCCAACGGTGATGATGCCGCCGTTGTTGGTCAGATTACCCGTCCAGTTGGCACTGGCACCTGTCAGGGCCAGCGTCCAGAGGCCGGGCGTCTGGCTGAAAGTCACATTTAGAGGCTGGCTGGCTCCGTCGGCAAACGTGCCGCTATTGGTTGAAATACCCAGCACCGGTGCCAGCGTCACCGTCGTCAACGCATTAGTGCTGCCGTTTTGAATGGACGAACTGGCATTCAAGTTCAGGTAGGGACCAAACGACTTGCTGAAGCCATTCAGTTGCAGCGTGCCACCGTTCATATACAGCGGAATGTTGTTCGGAAGGGCGTTGGCATTGCCGGCAATGGTCTTGGCTCCCGCCGTGCCGATGCTGACTCGCAACGAGGCAAACGTGTTCGGGGTGGACGGTGCCAGAATGAGCGCGGCCGTCGCGTTGCCACCGTAGGTTTCCAATTCATACGCCGCACCAGTGATGGTGCCCGTGATGGTGTTGGTGGAGGCGGTGTTCACGCCGATCCGCGCATTGTTCGCCAGCGTGATGGGGCCGGCCCAAGTGACGCCCGGATTACCCACGACATTGGGCTCCATGCGCAGCGCGCCCAAGCCGTCTTGCCAACCGGTGCCGGCCAGCGTGAGCGGCAGGTTAAAGACTGAACTAAAAGGCTGTGACACCGCATAGACCTGGCTGAGCGGATTGACCGTGATACTGGAAGGATTGCCGAAGCTGAGAGCTCCGTAGCCGCTCTGAATCCGCGAGAGCGAGAGAACCACCGGACCAGTAAAGGTATTGGTGGCGTTCAAGGGGTAAGAACTCTGCGCGGCGATGCCCGTGCCCAGAAAGGTGAGCGAGCCGCTGCCGCTGAGCGCCGTGGCCACGGAAAGGGCGGTTTCATAGAAGATCAAGGCGCCGTTATTGGTGGCGGTGCCGTTACCCAGCGATCCAGAATTAGCCAGCAGGCCATTACCGATCTGAACTGTGGAGCCGGCATTGATCAAGGAGCCGCCGAAATGCGACTGATTCGCGACCAGGATCAGCTTGCCCGGACCAGAGACGGTGAGAGTGCCCGAACCGCTCATGGTGCTATAATAGGTGGACTCGGTGGAATGATTAAAGGTGACAGTTGCGTTATTGACGATGTTATTGGAGAAGTAGCCCGTGGAACCGCCATTGCCAATCTGGAGCGTGCCCGCATTCACGAAGGCCCCACTCGTAAACCAGTTATAGTTGTCCAGAGTCAGCGTGCCCGAGCCATTCTTGGTCAAGGTGCCCAAACTCACGACATCGCCGCCGGCGAGCTTGTAGTTACCTGCGGCGTTGACCGTGACGCTAGCCGGGTTGATCGTCGAAGCCAGCGTGATGTTTGGTTGCGCGATGCCGGTGTTGTCAAGGATCACCGCGTCGGACTGGTAATACCTGTCTGCCGAAGCTCCATTCAGCCAGTTCAGCGTGTTGTTCACGTTCCACTGATTGTCAATGTTACCCTTCCATACTAGGTTGGCGTTGGTGCCGGTGAAACCCGTGGAGATGAAATTAGGATTGCTTTGGTCCAAGGTCATGGCGTAACGAGTCGGATTCACATAAACGAGCGATCCCACCCGGGTGCCGGTGTTGGTGACGATGATGTTGGTGCCGCCGGTGTAAGGCAGTCCGCCGGTGAAATTGAGATAGAGCGGGGTCGCGGCATCCAACGTCAGATTGCCAACGACCTTGATCAAATCGGTGCTGGCGGCGGTGCTCGCCTGATCCAGGACGAGGCTGGCACCTTGGTTGACCGTGACGTTGTTGCTGACGGTCAGTGTTCCACGAGCATAGGTGCCGCCGGCCGAGAGAACCGCATTGGTCTGGACGATCACGGGGCCGCTAATGACGCCGCCACCCTGCAAACGGCCGCCGGCTACGGTGGTCGTGCCCGAATAAATGTTGGTTGCATCGAGTTGGAGCACGCCGGTGCCGGCTTTGGTCAATCCGCCATTGCCTTTGAGGACGCCGGTAAGCGTGACGTTGTTGTTGTTGTTGCTGAAAGTGGGCGTGCCGTTCGTGAACCACATATGCAACGAAGACGTGAACCCAGCCGGAGCCACGGCTGAAATGGTGCCGCCGCCCAATTGCACGGTGGGCACCACCTGGTTGGTGGTCGAAACGCTGGTCAGGCCGCCGGTGCCAAGGTTGAGCAGCCCGCCGGTCATGTAGAACGTGCTGTTGGTGCCATTCACCGAGCCAGTGATGCCATTGTCATCCACCGTCAGGCGCACGCAGTTGACCGTGCCGCCGATCATATTCATGATGCCAATGCCATCCCAGCCCACCGCCACCTGGCCGTTTGGAACATTGAGCGTGCCGCCGTTCATGACATAGGTGCATTGAGTATTGAGATCGTTGCCCCAGTGACCGATGCGAACATGGTTGACAACATTGATCGTGCCACCGTTCTGGATGACATCGCCTTTGAAGTTGCCCGGGTTGCCCAAGAGTAGAATCGCACCGACATTGACCAATCCACCCGCATTGACGGTCATTTTACCAACAAGACTCTGACTGACGCTGAAGTTACCATTGTTGCCCGACGAGAGGCTGGCGGTGCCGTCCACCGTCATGCCACCCGCACCGCGAATATTAATATCCCCGTAGCCGAACTGGTTCAGATTGCCGTCGCTGGTGATGAAGTTCTGGTTGGTGAAGGCATCGGTGCGGGAGATGTAGAGCGAACCATAGTTGGTGATGTTGCCCGCCGTGCTGCTGCCGGCGGTCGGCGTGCTGCTGCCCAGATAGAGCGTGCCGTTCAGATGCGTCAGGCCACCGGTGAAGGTGTTGGTGCCCGTCAAACTCAACGTGGCGCCGGGAATAAAAGTGGTGACGCTGCCCGTGCCGCTCATATTGCCGGCATAAGTGCTGGAGAGACTCTGGTTGAAGCTGACTTTGGTATTATTGGTCAAAAGACCGGAGCCGAGCCCGCCGGGGTTGCCGCCGTTGCCCACATTGACCGACCCACCGCTCAACAGGCCGCCACCGGTGTTATCATTGGCGGTAAGAATGGTGAGGGTGCCGGAACTGGTCTTGTTGAGCCGGGACGAGCTGGAAAGTTTGCCGCTGCCGGCAAAGGTATAGTCTTTAGTGCCCGCCACGGTCACGATATTGGCCGGGAGTGCGCCGACGAGATTGACCGGCGGCGTATTCGAACCGGTGTCGTTGAAAGTGGCGTTATCGCCCGTGAGGAAGACATCCTTGTTCACCCCATTCATGAAATTGGCCGAGGTGTTGAGATCCCAATTGTTGGTCGCACCATCACCGCGCCAGACCAGCGGAGCGGCATTGGGGACGACCGTCACCTTGATCGAAGTGCCATCGCTCGTGAATGTATAGGTGGAACGCGAGGCCGCCGCGGCGAGCGTCGTCACCGGACCCGCCGCCGGACCCTGGCCAAGGGGATAGGTGATAAGCGTATAGGGACTGGCGGACGGCGTGCCGCTGAACGTGAAATTGACTATATTCGTGTTCCCAGTGGAGAGCGAGAGGTTGGTGCAAGTGATCAAGTCGTTCACCCCGCCGCCCACGGTCGTGACGCTAGCCAGATTAAAATTCAAGACCAGCGCGTTGCCGTTGAACGTCAAGCCATCCATCGCGAGGGTGCCGGCCACTGCGCCGCCGGGGCTGATCACCGACCCAATCGCGCCGGCGTCGTTGTCAATCACGGTGCCCACCACCCGGCCCACGCCCACGAGCGCCTGATTCGTGTTCAGGGTAAACGACGTGGCGGAGACGTCGAACGTGCCATTCGTGCCCAGGGTGATGGTCGGAGTCCGCGCAATGCTGCCCGGCCCGGTCAATGCCAGGGTGCCGGCGTTGATGATCGTCGCGCTGGTATAAGTGTTGGCTTCCGCCAAAGCCAGCAAGCCGGCACCGGATTTGATCAGGCCAAGGTCAGTGGCCGAAGCGGTATGAGCAATCACGCTCGAAACATTCACCGTGTCGCCCGCGCCGATATTGAACACCGTGCCGCCGGTCTGGCCCAAAGTGACATTGCCGCCCTCGATGCTGGAGGTGGAACCGTTGGTGAGAGTGGAGACGCCATAATCCAAATTCCAGTTGCCATAATCGCTGCGGGGGGTCGTCGCGGACAGCGTGCCACCGTTCAAGATCAGGGCGGACACATGACCAGAACGGTCAACCGTCGTCACGAGGCCACCCGCGTTAATGGTAACACTGCGAGGTGGCGCGAGCGTCGCGCCGTTGCCAAACACAGAATTATCCACCAGCGCGTTGACCGTCGCCCCGCTATTAACGACCAGGTTGCTGGTGCCGACGCAACCCGAACCAGTGGAGTTGGCGCTCCGAGCATTGATCGTTCCGGCATTGGCGGTGAGTCCCCCGGAGTAAGTATTGAGCGCGGCAAACGTCAAAGTTCCCGCGTCGTTCTTGACCAGGGAGCCGGTCCCCGAAACCACGCCCGCCAGCACGACGTCACCATCGCCAGCCATCGTGAGCGCGTTCGCGCCCACGCTGAGCGTGTTCGATACGCTCAGGGTGCCGCCCGAGGCACTCGCAAAACTCTGCGCCGCGCTCAGGGTCAGTGGCAAGGTAAGGGTGTTGGCACCGGAAGTATTGGTCATGCCGGCAGCCAGCGTGATGGCGTTCCCACCCACGGTGAAATCGCCGATATCGAAGCGCAGCCAGCCCAAGTTCAAGCCGACAATATCGTTGGTGTTGAACGTCCGGTTGCCCGTAGCGAAGATGACATTGTCGCCGCTCACGGGTGTGACATCCCAGTTGCCCGCGCTGTTCCAAAAATCATCGGTGCCGCTGCCGCCAGCCCAAGTGCGATCCGCCGCCCAGGCGGACGGCCCGCCAACCAGCAGGAGTGACACAATCCCCAGCCGCGCGGCGAGGACACAGTTCCAGTTTATGAGTTTTGTTTTCATGAGTTTTAGGGGTTGAGCAATGCGGTTGAGGGCGGGCGGAATAAACTAAAGTAGAGGGACGCGGACCGTGAAGCTGACGGTGTGAATTGCGCGATTCAAGTCTACGCGGAACCTTTGGCGGGAAACAGCAGCCATAATTGATCGGATTATTTTTGACAGTATCAGCGGGAAATCTGAATTGACCATACCACATTCGGGGGAGACCGCAAGATCAAGGTGAGCGGAGGCGATAGAACCGCTGACCCTCGTTAGTCGCGACCGGATCGGTGAAGCTAAAAACGCCATTCGTGCCGGCCACGTTTGTGGCAATGGGCATCCACACCGGCGAAACCAGGTCCGCCGCCGTCAGCAAAATGTAGGTCTGCCCTGCCCCACCCGTCCCGCCCAAGCTAAAGCTGCCGCCCACCAACGAAACCGAAGCGAGGTCTATCACCGGCACCACCGGCGGCGGATTGGCCACAAAGTTCGCCGTGACCACAAGGTTGTTGGTAACGCCGCTGTCAGTTCGCGGATTCGCCGGCGAGCCATCGGACCAGTTCGTGAAGGAGTAGCCGGAGTCAGCGACTGCGCTGACCGCTGCGCCACTGGTTCCATAAAAAACAGTCTGCGAAGTTGCGCCGCTAATCGTCCCGTTGCTCCCGGCCAGATAGGCCAAGGTGCAAGTGAGGTTGCTCACTGCCACCGTGCCATTAACCAATAGACTGTTGGTATTCCAAACTAATCCAGCCCCCAGCAGCGGCAAATTCGTCGCGGTAAGATTGCCAGAGTAACCACCCGCCGTGAACAATTTGAAACTATCCCCGGCTGCCAGCGCATTGGGGCCTACATTGGTCACCATCAAGGTGCCGCTAAACGTCAGCGTGCCTGACGCCACCACCAGATCATTCGTCAACAAGCCGCCATTCTTGCTGATTTCCATTATCGCATTGCCGGCCAAGGCCAGGCTGTTGTTGATTGTGAGCGTGCCAATGGCGTTGTTGCCCGGCGTTAAAGTCGCACCGGCCGCGACAGAAGTTGGGCCTTTGAGCACCCCAGTCCCACCCAGCGTGCCGCCGGACGCCACAGTCACCGTGCTGCCCGCCGCGAGCGAACCGTTCACCAGCAGCGTGCCCGCGCTGACGATGGTAGGCTTGGCATAGGTGTTCGCGCCCGACAGCCGCAAGGTGCCCAGGCCAGCCTTGGTCAGCACCGCACTCGCCGCATCGCCACTAGGAGAAGTCTTGATGACCGAGGATATATCCAAGTCTATGCCCGAAGGAGTCGTGCCCGCAGCCACGGTAAAAACAGTGCTGCCTTGCCGCAGCGGCGACAACGCCACGCCACTAATGGTCGCGGTCGTGTTCGCCGCCAGACTGTTCAGGGCGGAAGCGCCGCCGAAGAAATCCAGATTGCCGCTGGCGGTGCCAGTAATCGAACCGCCGGTGAGATTGATGACCGCACTACCCAGCGTTTGATTGGCGGTAGCACTTACGTTGAGCGTGCCACCCACCAGATTAATCACGGTCAAGCAAGTGGCACCGCCGTTGTAGCCGGTGGCGTCGCCCGCGCTGAGTTGCAAAGTGCCGCCCGCGTTGACTGTGACCGTGCCGCGAATCGTGCCGCTGCCGCCACCGCCGCCGGTCAGGTTCAGACTGCCGCCATTGATCGTTGTGCCATCAGTGTAAGTGTTCTGAACCGAGAGAGCCGTAGTCCCTGCCCCACTCTTCACCAAGCCGCCGGCTCCGGAAATGACGCCGGAAACCGAATTACTGCCCGCGCCGTCGAGCGTCAGGGCATAGCCGCCGTTGGTCACGGCAGCAGTGAGGCTCAGGATGCCGTTGCTGCAAACAAAGGATTGTGGAGCGGATAGGGTGGAACCAATCGCCCAACTATTATTGCCCGCCTGGTTGACCAACCCCCACAGCAGCGACACGGGACTGCCCGCCAGCGCAAAGCCGCCATTGCTGAATAGAATCTGGCCCACGTTCGTCAGTAAATTGTTGGTGTTACTGGTTCGCAACGCTCCCTGGAACGTGAGCAACTGTCCATTGGCCGGCACAGTTCCGCTCCAGTTCGCCGCCATGCTCCAATTGCCGTTGGTGCCGCCGCCGTTCCATAGACTCACGCCGCTAGTAGAGATGAGCAGCGTGCCGTTGGTGGGCAGGTAGCTGGTATCCCAAATTAATCCCACCGGCAGAGATGGTAAACTGAAAGTAGAGAATGCCCCGGTATAACTCGGAGCACTAAATAGCGTAAAGACATCTCCCGCCGCCAGAGGGCTGGCACTTAGATTAGTCACCGCCAGGCTGCCCGCATAATTAATCGGATTCGCAGTCACCACCAACCTGCTGCTATTGGTGGAAGCACCTTTGTTGATCGCCATCTGCAAGGTGCCCGCCAGCGTCCCACTGGCCACTGTCAATGTGTTGGTGCCGCCAAAGTTCACCGTGCTGCCGGCGGCGGCGGTGAGCGAGGCGATGGTCTGACTAGATCCGTTGAGCAGCAGGCTAGCTCCACTGGATATAGGCACGGCGGCATTGGCTCCAATACAGTTGACCGCGCCACAAATGATGCTGCCACCCTGAAGATTCAGCGCGGTGTTGGCCGTGGTCGCGGCGCTTTTCAATGCCAGCGAACCACCACCACGTTTGTAGAGACCTTGATTGCCGACATTGAGTGAACCATTGAGCGTGAGGTCGCCGGTGGCGGTATTCGGGCCGGCATCCACCTGGACGGACATGCCATAGCCCGAACTGATCAGTTGGATATTCGCATCCAGCGCGGACCCGGAGGCGGCGGCAGTGCACCACAATCCGGTGCCATTGATGTCGAAGATACCAATCTTGGCCAGGCCGGAGCCATACTGGCGGATCGTAGTCGGCGCGGTCAGGAGGACGATCCCACCACTGGAGTTATAGCTCTTGCCACCCAGCAAGTAGAATCCCGTCATGGCCGCAACGCCATCGCCGTTGATCGCCAGGCCTGTGTTCGCATAGCCGCCGCCGGTGCTGTAGCCGAACTTCAGCGTCGCGCCCTGGCCCACGGCGTAGGGAGTATCGCCCGACTTATTTTGGACTTCGAGCGTGCCGCCGCTGACGGTGGCTGTGCCCGTAAATGTGCCGGCCCCACTGAGCGTCAAGTAACCTGCGCCGGTCTTGGTGAAACCCTGGGTGCCCGCAATGATCGCACTGAGGATGTTCGTCGCGTTCTTCACGGCGATATTCGGCGTGCCACTGCTCAAGGCCAGGGTCAGCGGTCCACCCGCGCCAGTGCCCAGCGTCCAGTTATGTTTCGTGCCTGGATTCAAATCATCAAACACCAGTGTGCCAATGGTCCTAGCGCCGTCGAGCGTAACCGCCTGGTTCGCGGCGAGACTCAAGGTGCTGAAGTCGGCCACGGCGTCAGTGCCGCCCGCGATGAATCCGCCGTTCCAGTTATTACTCGTCGTCCAAGAGCCGCCAGCGAGATTGGTCCACACGCCCGATCCCGCCGGCGCGCTGATCAGCAGGAAGGCGGGAGAACTGGTCACACTATTGGCCGCCACCGTGTAGCTGCCGACATCGTTGCCGGTGACGCTGGCAATCGCGTAGCTGGCGTTGGTGGCATTGGCGATATTCGTTCCATTCAACTGCCATTGGTAGCTGGAAGGAATTGGGCCGATCACCGAGGCGGAAAATGTCGCCGGCAGACCGCCGATCACTGCGTTCGTTTGCGGGCTGATACTCACGCTCGCCAGGCCGACCACATTGGTGCCGGTCAGACTGAAGCTATCGAAACTAGCCAGGTGAATATTTGGATTCAGCGACTGAACCGCGTGGATGAACACGCCCGCGTAAATGGTCGAACCGAAACTGGCGAGGTTGGTTGTGTTGGCCACCGTCCAGTTTATCCCGTCCATCGAGACGGAACTGGTGAACTGATTCCCCACCCGCTGCAGCCGATACCAGCGGTTGCCGCCGCCGAGGTTGCTGGACCACCCATTGGCATCTCCGTTGCCATTGCGCATGGTGTCGTCTTCAAAGTAAGTGCCGCCGCCGACCGTGCTGAAAAGCGCTGCGAAGCGGGTGGAACTGCCATCGCCCAACGGCTCGCCAATGGTGGTATTGGTCGTGCCCCGCAGAATGATGCCGGCGCGCCAATCGGTGCTCGGCGCAACGCCATCCGGCCCGGCGGCGCTGGGCGTGATGCCGGCCAGCCGACCGATCAGCGTGCAATCGCCCGTGACCTTGCGGCTCAAAAGGTTCATGCCATCGCCCAGCAGCGTGGAGGCATTGGCTTGAATTTTCGCCCCAGCGGGATAGTTGTGCATTTCCAGCGGCGACCAATACCAGGCCCCAAACGATGAGTTGGTCGTGGCCAGAGTGACCGGTGTCGAATCAATCGTATTGGTGCCGTTATAGACTAGCCGCGCCCGCACCAAGTTGGTTGGCGCGGTCCAGATCATGGAGTTCAACCCATACGGCGCACCCATATCCTGACCAATGAAGTAATCCACGCCTTGACTGGGACGGTTATAGTAGGAGTAATAGTCGGTAAGGTAGAAACGAACACTGTTCACCGTCGCGCCATTGGCCAAGACCGTGGCGCTCAGACCAGGACTGGAGTTGGGCACACTGGCATTATTCGTCGGTGAATCCAAGGTGATGGCGGGTTCGCTGCCACCCGGCACGCGCGAAAAAGCGGCGGCAGGAACATCCATTTTGGCAATGCCGGGGCCTTCGTAGGCCAGCCCCAGACCGTCGGTGTAGGCGGAAGTATTGACCGGGTTGGCCGCGCCTTTGAAGAACTGGAGATTGAAGGCGTGTTGCCCCGCGGCCAGCGCAATGCCGCCACTCATGAATTGCGAAGAGTCATGCAGTCCATCGAAGTTGATCACCGTGGTTCCGTCAATCATCAGCTTGCTGCCATCACCCGAATGGAGTGTGAAGGCATACAAGCCATCGGCGGGCACGGTGAGGTAGCCGGTGTAGTTGAATCCGTAGTTCACCCGTTTCTTCCGGGGCGTTACGTCGGGAAAGCTTACCGCCCCCTGATACACCGGCGTCAACGCACTGAAGTTCGGCAGGCTGGTCCAGTTACCCGAACTCGCTTCGTAGTATTGGTAAGCGAGCCCGCTCACCGTGCCAGCCACCATGGTTGCCGGGCTGGGCGTGGCGGTTGTCGGCGTGATGAGAATCGGCGTATTGGTATTATAGAAAATATCCGCGATGGTGAGGCGGACATAAGGCGTCGCCACGCCGGAGAGGTTCAACAGCTGCTGCCGGGTCTCAGGCTCACGATCGTAAAAACTCACTGCGGGCGTGCCACTATAACTCGGGTTATTGAAGACCTCGAGGCGATAGTCGAGCGGCGGGGAACTGGACAGCGGCAGTTGCCACTGCACCAGCAACTGCGTGCTCACCACGCTGGCAGTGGCGCTGCTGACCACAATCGGATCGAAGGTCGGCAGCAAGGGCTGGCCGCTCAAAGTTAAAGTGATGGGGACATTATACAAATTGGTGAACGAATTACCGACCTGCGATTCCGCCGCCGTGTTCGTGTCAATCAATGAAACATAGCCCCGCGAAGTGAATTGAATCTGGTTGGCCCGCTGCCAGACGCCGCTCTTGTGGTAATAACCGCCGGCGTGATCCACAATATAGTCGCCCGTGTAGCCCGAAAAATTCTCCTGCCAGCCGCTCATTCCGTTCACGCCCGTCACCGCGAACGGATACATGAACGTGCCCACATGATACCAGCTGCCGCTCACGGGCTCTTTCATCCACATACCCTGATAACCCAGATGCGCCGTGCCGTCGGCCGGCTGCCAATAGCGCACCACGAACCGGCTCCAGAGGTTCGTGGTGAACTGCGGCCAGTAGCCTTTGATCGCACAACTGCTGCCCTCGCCGATCTGCGCATACCCGACCATGTTCGTGCCGGCGAAGGTGGGAATCTGCTGCGAGTAGGGCGCGAAACCGCCGCTCGCCGGCCAGCAGACATACTGCACCAGTGTGCTGGTGCCGCCGTTGTTTTGATGCGTCATGCCGCCGTAAAAATAGCCCGACCCGCCGTCCGAGCTGGTCACATTTTCCTCGTGGATGGCGTCGTAGATCCCGCCCGGCACATTAGGCGAGCGGTAATCCTGCTGGATGCAGTCCGCGCCGCTGGCGACATTGTAGTAATGATACTGCGCCAGACCGGCTGAGGGGGCCAGCAAAGCGAGTCCGAGCAAGACGAGAAGCGGCAAGGCCGCCGGGCGGAGCGTGTGTTTCATGGCAAATCAAGGTTGACCCCACGCGCAAATGAGTTTGGAAAAAAAGCGCGGCGGGTCAGAATGCACGAAAGTTATCACGCGCTTTCCGGCCCGGCCATACCACATTGGGGGGAGGTCAGTCCCAGGTGCGTCCGGCCACGGTTCTGAGCCGTGACCTTGCAGAAGACTTTTGCCGCCAAGCCGTCAAGCCGCAAAGGCATGGCGGGGCGGAGCCGCAACCAAAGGGCTGCGTAGCGCGATCAGCCCAAGGCACCCGTAGTATTGCCGAAACCGCCTGGTCACGGGAATAAATGTCATGGGCATGTTCGCTATTTCGCTGACGTTTATTCCTCGGTCTCTGTGCTCCGCAGTGCCCTTGGAAACACTTCGCGGCGCGCGAGGAAAAGAACCGCCCGCGTTTCGGCCTGCCCATCATCGAGGCCGACCGCTGCAAAATTACCATCGTGATGAACCGCTCGATGGCCGCCGGTTTCGCCGGCATCGAAAATCATCTGTTCTACAAGCACTACACGCGGATGCTGCTCGGCGACGCCAAGGCCTCGCTGGACGCGTTCGTCGTGCCGGTGCAGGCGAATTGAAATTAGCAACCACGGATGGGCACGGGTAAACCCGGCTTTCCAAATTGAAGGCCAACCACCGAGACTCAGCGCCCGTCAGGGTTCGCGGAGTTTGTTCCAATTCTTTGCGCTCCTCCGCGTTCTCCGCAGCTCTGTGTAAAACCAGGTTATTATCCGTGTCCATCCGTGTTAATCCGTGGTTGAAAAAAAACATGTAAATAAAAATTGACGCACGGGCACGACTCTTGTTTTGGCTCATTAACAACGCATGAGGAACCAGCCAATAATCCAAACTCGCACTGATGGTGTCAACTCGCCCGCCATTGTTATATCGCAATCCGGCCAGCTTCCGCCACTGCCAACATTTTCGGGACCCTGACGGGTTTTACGAAGGGTTGCCGCCAGTTTTTTCGCGCTGCCTCCATTTCGAAAGCGCACGGTTGCGAGAGTTCTCAAAACCAAGAACTGACTTCTTCAGACTTCTTCACGGCTGGCGCGGCCTGCCTTCTGCGGCTTGGGTTCTACCGAGCCACGCGCAAGGTGACAGTGCCCAACTTGGAAACACGGATCGCTTCGGGAGCTTTTGGCCCTTGCTCCTCCGCCGCACTGGAAAGCCAGGTGTGACCGACCGGCTGACTCCAATGCAAGCGGGTCGTCTGCGGCTGCTCCGTTGGGTTATACAGACAAACCATCAGTCCCTTGCCATCGTCACTTGGCTTTAGGGACGAAACAATGACCTGATCTGAGTCCAGAGTCAGCAACCCCGCAACTGATGATTTGCCAGAAGCCGGTGCGACGATTAATGGTTGGGTGCTTTCAATGCCAAAGTGCGTCGCGGCGACGGCATCATAGGCAGCATGCGGCCACAAAGCATAGTGGAACCAGGTCGAACCTTCCTGGTCCGCACGATAGTTCGTATGCCAGTGATTGTTCATCACCCAGGAGTAGAGGGTGGATGCTGGTTCAATGTCTTTGAGATAAGCGTTGGGATTCGGCTGGCTGCGCGGCAGGTTGGCGATTAGTCCGCCAAGTTCCATCAGCGGCGCATCGGCCGTGGCCCAAGTCACACCCAGCTTGGTGTTGGAGATGTCCACCCAGCGTTCGACCGAGAACCAGTTCTTGCAAGCACCAGGCAATTGATCTATCTGCGGCTGGCCGATCGCGCCGGCACTATTGATATGCACCTTCGGTTCCGGCACATTGAAACCAAAACCGAAGTGAACCCCTTCCACGGCACGCACAGCTTTTTTATCCACCAAGTCAATGATCTCAACGCGATCGAGTCCGTCAACCAGGCGCACTTCGCGGACAAGCTTGTTGCATCCGGGAGCGTCGGATTCCACCAGCAGCGAGGCCACGAGCGGTCCGCTTTCTTTGATGGTGATTTTGGCGGGCCCGCTGGGCTTGACGTTCTTAATGTCGCCCCCCGGAAGATAGAGATAGTTGTTGATCCTATCCTTGACCAACTCACCCGATAGCCCAACTCTTCTCAGGCTGACGATATCGCCAGTGATCTCATCCAGCTTAACTTGGATTAAAGGAGTTGTTAATGAGTTCCCGGCAGCTCTGGCATTGGCGGTGGCGGATGAGCCGCTTCCAATCATATAGCGCTTTGCACCAAATGAAGGAATGTCGCTGGCCAAGAAGACGAATTCACCTGTCGAGAGTCGCTGCGAAGGAACTAAATTGCCGGTTTCATCCCTCACGGACTCCCCGACCGTCGCGGACTTCAGCGTCACCAGATCCGTGCGCGGCCAGGAGCAGGTATTGAAAACATCAACGGAGGAAGCATCGGGCGGCTTGGCTCCGAGAGCTTTATCCAGCAATTCGCGGGATACCTTGTCCGCCGTCAGTGCGTAGCCTTGCTTGTAGTTCCATTGGTTTGTAACGAACGGCAGGTCCGGCTGACTGATGCTGTTGTGTGCGCCCCAGGTGTGTTCGCTATACATTGCGGCGTTCTTCCACGCCAAGGCAAACTCAGCCAGCGGAAACAATCCGGGATTATGCATGGCCCAGAGCGTCTCGGCTTGCAGCAGGCGATCCACGGAGTGGCGGTTCAGCGCCGTCTCCCGGGCGGAAGAACCGGCGCCATCTTCCCAATACGGCGTCAGGTCGCCGCGAAACGTCGGCAACTTGGCTCCGTAGCGCTTTTCAAACGCGTGAAAGGCTTCACTCGTCGTAGCGATGATCAGTTTAGGATAGACATACTTGGCGTTCCACTCGCGCACGGCGGACATTACGCCTTCGTCGGGCGGCCCGTTGTCGCCTTTGGTCCAGCGCAGTTGCACGATGTCGTAGAGATAGTTCTGCTCTTCGAGTCGCTGAAGCAGAAATGGCAACCCTTCCGTGATGGAGGAGAAATGGTGTCCGAATGAATAACCGCCTTGCGCGCCCCAATACAAGACTTTTTCTTCGCCGGATGGCGAGAGCCAGTAGAACGGAGTGTTTTCCCATTGCACCCGCACATAGCCGATGCGGTCGCCAGCCATCGTCCGCGAAGCGTTTGGACCGTTGGAAACATACTTCACTCCGTGACTGGCCAGCGCCGGCACGATGCCCCAAGTCAATCCGGGCACGTCGCTGATCATCATGGAATCCACCTTCACCCCGTTGCGCTCGCCCAAAGTGGTTCCATAACCGATTTGCCGCACCAGCTCTTCATAGCGACATAAGCCCGTCAACAGATTGCCATACATCGCGTCCACCCCGATGTTGCCATCGTGAATGGCCTGGTCGAACGCGCGCATTTGGACCGGCGTGGCGACGCGGGCAAATTGGTCAGCCGTCCACACAACCTCCAGATTCCATTTGAACCGCGCGCCGACGGGATAGTCCTTGGTCTCGCGGATCAGGTCGAGCGCATGAATCACGTTCTGAGCCTGTTTCCTTTCAATGTTCGGCTGCAGGTCGGTATAACCAATATCGGTATGGGAGTGCATCAGCACATAGACCTCCCACTTACGCACAGGCTTCAAAACTATTTTGCGACTGGCCAAGGTCTTATTGCCCGCGACCAGAGTGATTGTGGACTCAGTCTCCAGATCCACAGCCGGAACGAAGGTTTCCAATGCATGATTGCCTTGGGTGAGGTTCACTTGGCTCAGTTCCTTCCCATTGAGGCAGACCGAGGCTGGTTGAGCCACTCCGAAATAACTCACGGACAGCTCTACCGGTTGGAACAGCTTGCCGCTCCGCTCGGACAGCGCCGGAATAGTGCGGGTGGTTCGGATCTCCGCAAAGCTATTAACGGCCGCGCTGGCAAGCCCCACCGGAGTTTCCAAAGTCACGCAATCATACAGCGCCCAACTGCCAGCCACACTGGAAATATCAATGCGGTTGTTGCCTGACTTCAGTAGCGAGACTGGGAAATTAATGGTGAGTTGATACGGCTTGCCTTTGGCGGGATTGCCTTGCAGCGATTCATCGCCCGCGCCGGGCGGCAGTTGCTGTTCAAATCGGCGGCCGTTGACTTCGACTTGAAGTTTCGGCGGAAAAGGCTGTTGCGTATCCAGCAAATTCACCTGCAACTTGCACTCTCCTTCGGCCGCCGCACCCTTTACTCCGAACGCGATGGTGAAGGTGTGCGCGCGTCCACCGGCCCAGCGATCATCGGGACCGGGTTGCACATAGGGCCAATCGCGCGTTGGTTCAGAGACGCCGACCACAAAAAAGGCGTCGGACTTGAACTCAGTCCAACCCTTCGGCGCGAGCGCGAACTCGGTGTTATTGGTGTCGGCTTGGCCGAACTGCCAGAGAGTGTGAGTATCCGCCGCCAACGCATTGCCCAGCGAAAGCCCGAGCGCCAGCACGACCAGACAACAGTTGGGTAGTAGCAGTTTCATAGTTATAGAGCGCTCTAAAAATCAGCGCGTGGTCCAGGAGGTTTGTTTGAATAACGTAGCGCGGGAGCAAAGTGTGCGTCAACGCATTTTCGAAAATCCGTGCAGTCGAACTTAAAAACTGCCACGCTGCGGCCTGATTCAATTATCTGTATGAAACAAATCTGCCTGATGCTTTCCACGGCGCTCTGCTGGGCCGTCCTGCCGCCCGCACTCGCCGAAACTACACCCGCACTCGCCCGTCTCGATTTGGATGGCGCGTGGCAAGTGTCCGTCAGCGGGAGCAACGACTGGTGCGCCGCCACCGTGCCCGGTTGCGTGCATACCGATTTGTTGGCGGCGAAACGGATTCCTGATCCGTTCTTCCGCGACAACGAGAAGAAGGTCCAGTGGGTGGGCGACCAGACTTGGACTTACCGGCGAACCTTTGAAGTCACTGAAGCGCTGTTGAAACGCGAACATATCTGGTTGCGCTGCGAAGGACTCGACACGCTCGCGACCATCCTCATCAACGGCGTTCAGTTGGGCGAGGCGGACAACATGTATCGCACTTGGGAGTTCGATGCGAAAAGCTGGCTGAAACCTGGCGCCAACGCCATCGAAGTCCACTTTGCTCCAGTGCCGCCGTTCATTCGCGCCAAAGAAGCCCAAAAGCCGTTGCCGACCTGGCAATATCCCGGGGCGGGTTATATCCGCAAGATGCCTTGTAACTTCGGCTGGGACTGGGGCCCGACCTTGATCACCTGCGGTATCTGGAAAAATATTTCCCTAGTCGCCTATGATACGGCGCGGTTGGATAACGTGCAGATTCTGCAAGATCACAGTCAGGCGAATAAAGTAAAGCTGACCATTCAAGTTGCCGTCGAGACCAAAGCTCAGTCGTCGTTGAGCGCGCGGATCACCATCACTTCTCCCGATGGCAAGACGCAGAAACCGGTTGCGACACCGCTCGCAAACGGTAGCGCCGCCGCCGAACTCACCCTGACTCACCCGCAACTCTGGTGGCCGGCCGGCATGGGCGCGCAGCCGCTATACACGATTAGAGTCGAGCTGCTGGATGCGAATGGCAAGCTGCTGGATACCACACAAAAGCGGATTGGCCTGCGCACGATGAAAGTGGCGCAACAAACGGACTCCGCCCCGATGCACTTCATCGTGAATGGCCGGCCGTTCTTCGTCAAAGGCGCAAACTGGATTCCCGCCGATGCGTTTCAGAATCGCGTGACCAAGGCGCGTTTGCGGCAATACATCGCCGACGCTGCCGCCGTCAACATGAACGCGCTGCGCTTCTGGGGCGGTAGTTACTATGAGGAAGATGATCTGTTTGATGCCTGCGATGAACTGGGCATCTGCGTGTGGCTGGATTTCAAGTTTGCTTGCTCCACCTATCCAGCATTTGATCCGCACTTTCTGGAAAGCGTCCGCTTGGAAGCGATGGACCAGGTGAAACGGTTGCGGCATCACCCTAGCATTGGCGTCTGGTGCGGCAACAACGAGATCGTGTTCTTTCGCGGCGACAACGAGTGGACGACGAACAAGATGAGCGCGCCGGACTACTACCGTTTGTTCCGCGATACTCTGGGCGGCGTCATGAAAACACTCGCGCCGCAAAGCGAATACGTCACCGGTTCACCGGACTGCGGCGATGTCCACTACTGGGAAGTCTGGCATGGCGGCAAATCATTTGAAGCCTATCGGAACATTCACGGTTTTGTCAGCGAGTTTGGTTTTCAATCCTTCCCCGTGCCTGCCACGATCAACGCCTTCACCGCGCCGGAGGACCGCACGAATGTCTATGCCCCGATGATCAAACATCACGAGCGCTCCAATCGCGCCTCGGTGGATACGGCGGAAGATGGCACCATCGGCACGGACAAGATCATGAAGATTGTGCGGCTGAATTTTCGCGAACCGAAGGATTTTGCAAGCACCCTCTGGTTAAGCCAGATCAACCAAGCTTACGGCATCGAGTTCGCGGCCGAGGGTTGGCGACGCGAGATGCCCAAGAGCATGGGCTGCGTCTATTGGCAATACAACGACAACTGGCCGGGCAGTTCGTGGTCGTCGGTGGATTACTTCGGCCGCTGGAAGGCGCTGCAATATCGCGCGCGGCATTTCTACTCCCCCATCCTGGTGTCCGGCGATTTTAACGCCACCAACAACGCGCTCGCCTTGTGGCTCACCAGCGACAAGTTGCAACCGATGGCCGGAAAATTGAACTGGCGCGTCTCGGATCTCGCCGGCAAGGAACTCCGTGCTGGCCAGCAAAGTGTATCCGTGGGTGCCCAAACGAGCTTGCAGGTTGGCGAACTCGCCTTAGCTGATTGCGTGCAAAAGCACGGGGCGAACAATCTGCTCGTCTGGCTATCGTTTGAGGTGAGCGGGAAAACCATTTCACAAAACACCGTGTTGTTGGCGAAACCAATTCAGCTTGAATTGCTCGACCCACAACTCGCTTCGGACGTGTCTGGATCGGGCACCGCTTATACGGTCAACGTGCGCGTCCAGCATCCTGCGCTATGGGTATGGCTCGACGTCGGCGGCGGCAGCGGGCATTTCTCAGACAATTTCGTCCACCTTGAGCCCGGGGCCACGCAGCGGTTCACCGTCAAGCTCGACCAACCAATGTCAAAAATGGACTTCGCGAACGCATTAAGAATACACAGCCTTTACGACACCTATGCTGGCCAGGCCCAGTAACGGTTCGACATCTTCAGTGGTGGTGGGGCAGCGCACCTGACGGCCTGGCGGGCCGTGGCGGGCGTAGCCGCCGAGGGAATACGACTCAAATCCTTGGAGGTCGCGCCTCCATGTGTCGGCGGCTACTGCTTGAACTAACCACTCCCATTTCCGGTCCGGGTTGCGAAGGATCTCTGGTCAGCGGCGCAGATACTTGTTCACGGCTTCCACCTTGGAGTGGACATGGAGTTTCTCGTAGATGCGCCGGATGTAATTGCGCACGCCATGCACCGAGATACCCAGATGATCTGCGATTTCCTTGTAGGCGTAGCCATGCGCCAGCTCTTCCAGAAAGTTCTTCTCGCCCGCAGTTAATTGTTCCAGCTCGGCGGCGGAACCTTTCGCAATTTTCGGCGCGTTGGAAAAGAATTGCACCACGCGGCGCGCGATGTGTGGTGTCATCGGCGAACCGCCGGCATGAAGTTCCTGAATCGCCTGGAGTAACTTGGCCGAAGAGGTGCGCTTGAGCAGGTAACCGCCGGCCCCGGCCTTGAGTGATTCAAAGAGACGATCGCTGTCCTCGTAGGCTGTGAGCATGAGGAAATTCACTGCGGGCAGAGCGGCTTTCAGTTCGCGCACACATTCCACGCCATCCACGCCGGGCAGTTGAATGTCCATCACCACGACGTCGGGCTTCACCAGCGGAATCCCGTTGAGGGCCGACGGCCCATCCGGGTAGGCACCCACCAGCTCCAGATTCGGCGCGTCTTGGGCGAGTTCCACGAGTTTACTGCGGAACTGTTCGTGATCCTCGACAAAGACTACTTTGATGGCTTTGTGCATTTTATTGGCGAAAATACAACATCGAACCTCGAACCTTCAATATCCAACAACCAGAGAATTTCCATCGCGTGAACATTGGCGGTTCGAGGTTGGTTGTTGAATGTTGAAGGTTCACAACTTCAAACGTTCGGCACTGGCTTGGTTCCCGCCGCGTGGCCGCGGGGATAAGCCACCGTCAGCTTGATCGTCGTGCCCTGGCCGGGCTTGGTTTGGATGCTGAATCGTCCGCCCAAGGCTTCAATTCGGTGGCGCATGTTATCCAGACCATTGCGCTCGTTGCGCTCCGAAACGGTGGCGAGATCAAAACCATCGCCATTGTCGTGCAGGCAGATTTCAAACTGTTGTCCAATGGTTTTGGCGCTCAGGGAAATTTCCGTGGCGTGAGCATATTTGAGCGCATTATTCAACGCCTCTTTCACCACAAGGAAAAGGTGGTGACGCATCTCGGGCGGCAAGGGGACTTCCGGCAAGTTGTCGGCAATTTGAAAGCGACAGTGGGCCTCCGTGTTTTCAAACAGCTCGCGGGCAAGTTGGGTCAGGTATTCCACCAGACTGCGGAGGGAGTCATTGCGGGGATTCACCGCCCAGACAATTTCATCCAACGCGCGCGCGGTGCGGACGGCGAAGTTGGAAATCTGCTCGACCCGGGCCTTCAACTGTTCCGCGCTATTTTCTTTGGACTGGCCGATGTCGGTGATGGACATGGAAATGTAGGTGAGGCTGGAACCGAGTTCATCGTGGAGGTCGCGGGCGATGCGCACGCGCTCGCGTTCCATCGTCTGCTCCTGTTCAATGCGTTTGAGTCGGGCACGATAGCGACGACGTTCCACCAGCCGGATTCCCGCAGCAATCAAACCAACCATGCCGACGACTGACAACACTTGAAACCAAAGCGTCTGCCAGAAGTATGGCAACACCACCAAGGCCATGCCGGTTCCCGGCTCGTTCCACTGGCCGTTGAGGTTGCTGGCCTGGACATGGAAGCGATACGTTCCCGGCGGCACATAGCTATAGTGCGCCACGCGAATGTCGCCCCATTCAGTCCAGCCCGAATCCAGTCCTTCAAGCCAGTAGCGGAACTGGATTTTTTCCGGCGCATCAAAGGCGATGCCAGTAAAATGAAAATCAAAACTATGCCGGCCTGCCGGAATGGTCGCGGCCCCATTGAACGCCTTGCCCTGCGTCGGCGCCGCCGGAAGCGGCATTGTGGCCGGCGGGTTTTTAAGAAGCTGCTTGTCCACGAAGACATCTTCCATCGCCGCGACTGGCAACGTGGCGACATGGGTTGGTTGGCGCGGATCAATCACCACGATGCCCTTGGCGGTGGCGAAACACAGTTGGCCGGACCGGGTCTTCAAGGCCGCTCCAAAATTTCCGACGCATTGTTCCGAAGCCATGCCCTCCGACATCCCGCAATTCATCAGGTGCAACGACACGGTCCGGCCGGCGGCCACATCGTTCAACACCCGCTTGCTGACGCGGCAAATACCGTGGTTGCCACCGAGCCACAGATTGCCGTCGTCGTCTTCCAAAATTTGCAAAACGCTGTTGTCCGGCAGCCCCTGCTCCGTCGTGAAATTGTGCATCTGCCCCTGCGACCAGCGGTTCAAACCGCCGCCGTCGGTGCCGATCCACAGCGTGCCGTCAGCGTCCAGCAACAGGGCGCGGACCAGGTCGCTTTGCAAACCGTCCTTGGTGGTCAGCAGGGTGAGCCGGCCATTTTGCCACCGGCCCAGCCCGCCGCCGAGCGAGCCGATCCACAAGGTCCCATCCGGCGCCTGCGCCAGGGCGGTCACCGGCCGGGCCGGCAAGCCTTTGATGGCGGTGAATTTTTTCTGTTTCAAAAATTGGAGCTGGCCGTTGTAAGTTCCAAACCACAACCCCTCGTTACGGTCTTCGCATAGGCACCAGATGCGGTCGCCGGCGAGCAGCCGCTCATCATATCTGGAAAGCAATTTCCCATCCTGCCATTGGTAAAGCCCCGGTCCGGCCCCCCACCACAAGCTGCCATCACGCCCGCCCAGCAAGGCTTCCACGATGACATGATCCTGCCAAGGCGTGCCGGGCAGTTGCTCGATCTGTCCCGCCTGCCAGTGATAAAGTCCCTGGCCATAAGTGCCGAGCCAGATCTCCCCGTTCGTGGTTTCGGCCAGCGAACGCAACTGACATTCCGACAAACCAGCCATCGGATGATAGACGGAAAGTTTTTTCGGGCCAATGCGGCACAGGCCGCCCGACTGCGTGCCGGCCCAGAGAAATTGCCCGTCGCAGAACAGCGAAAGAATTGCATCATCCGACAAACCGTCCTTGCGTTGCAGGGCATGGAACCGTCCGGCGCGCACATAATGCAATCCCTCGTTAATAGACGCAGCCCAGATGGTGCCGTCCGGCGTTTGCGCCAGCCGGTTCAACACAATTTCCGGCAACCCATCATTCGTGCCGAAGCGCGTCCAGTTGCCCTGGTCCAGGCAATAGACACATTTATCCCGCGCGCCGACCCACACGCGATTTTGATTGTCCACCAAAACACAACGCGGACTGAAATTCACGAGCCGCAACGCCCCGGTCGGCCGGCTGTTGGTAAAAGTATTAGCCGCCGAAAACCGCAGCAGCCCGTTGTGCAGCGTCGCCACCCAGATGTCGCCTTGCTGGTCGCGCGCCAGGTCGGTGACATACATCGAACCCAGGCTGCTGGCCAGCGGCTCAAACCGGCCGTCATGCCAGCGACTCAAGCCGGTGGGTGTGCCGGCCCACACCTCGCCGCTTCCAGCCTCAATCAAAGCCTGGATGGAATTGCCGGCCAGTCCATCCTTGGTGGTGAAAGTTTCGATAACTCCATTCATCAGCCGGCTCAAACCGCCGCCAGCGGTGCCAATCCACAGCGCGCCGCGATGGTCTTCGAGCAGTGCGGAAATTTGCAGACTGCCCAATCCTTCCGGCAAGCCCAGCACCCGGCAGTGTTCGCCATCAAAGCGCGCCAGCCCCGCATCCGTGCCAAGCCAGAGATAGCCGTCGCGGGTTTGCGCCACGGCGTTGACGGTATTGTTAGGCAAACCCTGCTGGTTCTGCCAGGAGCGGATGAAAAAAGGCGCCGCCGGCAAATTGGAAATTTCCTGAGCCTTCGCCGGCGGAAAAGAAAACAGGGTCCCGACCAGCAAAGATCCGAGAATACAGTTGCGAAAAGCAGCGGCCACGCGCCCATGCCATCAAAAGCCGCGGTTCAACTCAAGGTCAATGTTCGCAACCGACCCGAACCGCAAGATTTTGAGGGCATGTTTATGCTCTTTCTGCATGTTGACCAACACTTCATCATGAAAGTTGAAATGCCTGCCTGACAGTTTCGCCCGTCAGCAACAAGCGAATTCCGCCGGCGATCACGATGCACACCAACTTAACACCTATCAATTTCAGGACGCGAACCAGCGTCGAAAGCCCGCCGGTTTGCTCGGCAGTGAAAAAAACGACGCCGCAGATTATGAGAAATTTGATAATCGTGATCAGTCTTTTGGCAACCTCGCTGGCCGCGTCGTCTGCCGAACTCAATCTGATTCCCTGGCCGGCAAAGGTGCAGCCGCGAGCCGGACAATTTTCGCTGGACGGAAAAACCGTGGTCATGGCCGATGCCCCATTCACTAATGAAGCCGCACGGCTGGCGAGTGCGATCCATTTACAAACCAACGCTGCAGCGGGAAAAAACCGAATCCGCCTGACCACGGACGGAGCCGAGGGACTCGGCGAAGAAGCTTACCGGCTGGAAGTTGATCCGCAAGGCGTGACCATCCACGCGCGCTCGGCGGCGGGCGTGTTTTACGGCGGTCAGACCCTCCGCCAACTGCTTGATCCAAAGACCAGACAAATTCCGTTTGTGAACATTGAAGACGCGCCGCGTTACGCCTGGCGCGGATTGATGCTGGATGTCAGCCGGCATTTCTTCGATAAGCCGACGGTGCTACAACTGCTCGATTGGATGGCGGACTACAAACTGAATCGCTTTCATCTGCACCTCACCGACGACGCAGCCTGGCGGCTGGAGATAAAAAAGTATCCCGAACTGACACAAGCTGGCGCGCGCGGAAATTTTACGGACGCGAATGCGCCGGCACGGTTCTTCACCAGAGCAGAGATGCAGGCAATCGTCCAGTATGCGGCGCAGCGGCATATTGTCGTCGTGCCGGAGATTGATATGCCCGGCCACGCCAGTGCCGCCACCCGCGCGTTGCCGCACCTGGATGGCGGCATGCACACCTACCATCCCGCCCGCGAGGAGACGTATGACTTTCTTCAGAATGTGCTCTTGGACGTGATGCAGACGTTTCCCTCGCCCTGGATTCATTTCGGCGGCGATGAAGTCAATACCAGCGGCTGGAGCAAGGATGCCGACGTGGCGGAGAAACTCCGAGCCGTGGGATTGGCGAAGCCGCAACAATTGGAAGGTTACTTTGTGCGCCGCATGACTAAGTATATTAGCGAACAGGGCCGCACACCGATGGGCTGGGATGAAATCGTTTCTGCCAAGCCCACGACCAACACGGTGGTTTTCTGGTGGCGTCACAACAAGCCAGAGATGCTCGAACAAGCGCTGGCCGGCGGTTATGCCGTCGTGCTGACGCCGCGTTCGCCATACTATCTTGATTATCCGCAAGACCAGTCCTACCCCAAAATCGGCTGGAAACTTCTCAACACGCCCGAAGCAGTTTATCGTGGTCCACTCCTTCCGACCAACCTGCCATCGGCGCAACGAAAACAAATTCTCGGCGTGGAAGCTTGTGTCTGGACCGAACGCATCGCCAGCGTGCCGTATCTGGAATTCATGGTCATGCCGCGCATGGTGGCGCTGGCGGAAATGGCGTGGACGCCAGATAATCAGCGGGACTTCGCGCAGTTCAGCGCACGTTTGAAACCGTTCATGGCCCAATACCGGCAACTGGGAATCCAAAGCTACGACGCAGACCAACCGGATAGTTCACTGCGCGAAGCCAGTCCTTTACCAACTCCCGCCAGCGCAGCGGCTGCCCACGCGAATAATTAACTGAACGCCGAAGTCGGAATTCCGGCCGGTAGTGGGACAGGCAAGATGCCTGTCCCACTGCAGCTGGCTAACGCGGCTTCCGAGTGCGGGTTAAGGATAGATGAGACGGAAGAACACCGTCGGGTTCGCCGCATTTAATGGAATAGGAACCGTCGTTACATTCGTCGAGTTGGGCCAGGTGAACCAGGTGCCGCCGAGGCCGGTGTTCAAGGAGTTGGTCTGCGCTTGCAGGCGCCAGCCGAGATGATCCGCCGGCCAGGATAGTGTCAGCGTATTGCCAGTGATGGAATTGGTCAGCATCGGCGAGTTGGTATTGACCGTCACCACTGAGGTCACCGCCAGTTTCACGGCGGAACCCGTGTTCAGCAACTGCGCGGTCACGCCCGATGGCAGCGGGCCGAGTTGGAAGCCGCCAAAGCCGTTGGTGCCGCCAATCGTGCCGGTGTAGGTGAACAGAGTATTGGTGCCGATCGTCAGGCTGGGATCAAGAATCTGAACAATGTTCGTGCCGCTCACATTCAGTGCGGTAGCGGCAACCTTGCCGCCGGCCGCCACGTTGAACTGACTATAGGTCGTGATCGCGTTAGTATTCCCCAAATTCAATGTGGCCACGGTCAAAGTATTGGCGCCAGTAGCTGCCCCGCCTTGAATCGTGCCGCCGGCCTGGACGGTCGTCACGCCGCCGACATTGCCTGAGCCGCCCAGCGTGGCGCTGGCTTGAACGATCAATCCGCCGGAACCGACCACGCCGTTGACCAGCAAGGTTCCGCCACTGACCGTCGTGTTGGTGACATAGGCGTTAGTTCCCGCCAAAGTCCAGGTGCCGGGACCGACCACGGTTACTCCGGTCAGTAAGTTTGTGCCGTTGTCTGCAATGACGCCTGACACGGTGCCGTTGCCCACGCCGCCCAATTGAACCGTGCGCAAAGTGGTGGTGGGAACCAGAGTTCCCGCCAATTTCAACGTCCCGCCATTGACCACGAAGGCGCTGCCGCCGCCACCGCTGAACAAGTTGAAATTGCCGTCAATCTCATTGTTGCCCGCTTCATTGATCAGCACGCCGGCGCTGCCGCCGCCGCCAATCCAACTGGTGGTGAACGCGAGCGTTGCCGGCAGCAGCAGGTTGCCGCTGACGCCGTTCAGATGGAGTTCGGGATGACCAGCGGTGCCGTTCACGATGGTGATCATTTTGGAGCCGCTGCCCAACGCGGCGGCATTGGTGATCCACAACGCGCCGGCATTGATGGTAACACCGTTGGTGAAGGTGTTCATGCCGTTCAAAGCCAAAGTTCCACCAAACCCATTTTCCAGCAATGAACCGGGGCCGCTGATCACGCCGCTGTAAGTCTGGCTGGTATTGGTAGCCACCACAAAGGCGAGCGTCGTATTGGTCACCGCGATATTCGCGTTGCCCGGCAGCGTGCCGTTGACAAGGCCATTGCCAATTTGAAGCGTCGTGTTGCTGATCGTTGTGCCGCCAGAGTAAGTGTTCGCGCCAGTGAGGATGACAGTCTGCGCGCCGAGTTTGGTCACGCTGTAACCGCTGCCGCCATCGCTGATCACGCCGCTGATCGTGCCGCCGCTGGTGTTTTGGGCGCCAATGGTCGCATTCCCCAACAGATGCACCGGGCCGGAATAATTTCCCGCAGTGTCCACGCGCAGTGCGCCCCAACCCTCGCTATTGCCGGGACCGATCAAATTGAGCGTGGCCGGCACGGCCACACCCGTGTTGGCGACCCATAAGGTGCCGCCGCTGGCGACGTTGATCACTGCGGTGGCATTCAGGTTGATATTGGTGCTGGTGATGTCTCCTTTGGCCGTGAGCGTTGTGCCGGCCGGAATGTTAATCGTCCCGGTGAAACCAGACATGGAGCCCGGCCCGCTGAAATTGATTTCCTCGGTCTGCGGCAAATTGATGATGCCGACCCCACCGATGGTGTTGGTCACCGTCACGAAGGCCGGAATGCCACCACTATTGGTGATGGCCAAAACACTGTTGTTGGTAATCGGCCCCGTGCCGGCGGCAGTCAAATTCGCCACGGTGTTATTGGCGACTAACTGCAGCGTGCCGCTGCTGATGAGCGTGCCGCCGCCGTAAGCATTCACACCACTCAAGGCCGCCACACCGGTTCCTGACTGCACGAGATTGCCCGCGCCGGAAATGACGCCGGACACGGCAAGACTGTTCGCGCGTTGCAGGATCAAGGTTCCGTTGTCCGTCACGCTCCCGCCCGGCAGAGCGCCGTTGGCGTCGCTGTTGCCAATCTGCAAAGTGCCGGCGCTGCCAATGGTCGTGCTGCCGGAAACGGCGCTGTTGGCGTTGTCCAAAATCAATTTGCCGCCATTCTGACCAACCGTGATGCCACCGCTGAAATTGTCACCGCCCGTGCCCGCCAGGGTGAGCGTTCCACCGCCGGATTTGGTAATGCTGGCCGCTCCGGTAATGCGCCCACTCCCGCCGAATACATAGTTCAGCGTGTTGTTGGTGACATTGATTTCACTTGGCGAAACGGTCGCCACCAGAGTGACCGCGCTGTTGCTGGCGGAGTCATTGAAGGTCACAAATTCCGGATCAGCATAAGCCGCGGGGGAGCCGAGGTTTTGCCAGTTGAAGTTGCTGAAATTCCAATTGCCATTGAGCGTCGCCCCGACGGCTCCCACCCAAGCCAGCGCAGTTGGCGTCGTGGTGAGACTCAAATCAATTCGAGAGTTGGCCGCGTTGTCAACCAATGTCCCGGCAAAGCCCGCCGGCAGCGTGCCGAGGGTAATGCTGCTGTAGGGATCGGACCCGGTGTAGCTGATCAACGGAAAGGTGGTCAGCCCGAGGCCGTTCACGATCGCGCCAATGTTCAGCGTGGTGGCGCCGCCCGCGTTGATCGTGATGGCGACGATGTTGGTCACCAGCGCGCTGCCGTTGACGTTCAATTGTAGCGTGCCGCCGTTAAGATTCAGCGTGTTGATCGGCGCGGCGGGCGAGCCCGCAAAGTTTGTGACCACGAGCGTGCCGCTGTTCTCCAGCGTGAGGGTGCTCACCGCACCGTTGGCGCCAGCGACAATCGCATTCGCTTGCAAAACTCCGCCGTTGATGTCCACGGTGCCCGCCGTGGAGGGCGAGTTCACGTTGACCGCCAAGTTCAAATTGCCGCTCACGGACAATGTGGCGTTGGTGACAATGCTCGGGTTGGTGCCGATGGTGATGGTGCCCTTGCCTACTTTCGAGGCGCTGGAGACCGAGTGGAAGCCAATGTTGACGGTGCTGGCGCTAATATTGCCGGCGTCGAATTCCAGCGTGCCGGTGGTGGTGCCAGCGCCGCTGGTGGCGGTGGAAGCGTAGCCCACGCTGAGCGTGCTGATTTTCGCATTGACGATCCCGCCGGTTAAATTGGCGTCAGCGGTCAGCGTGGTCGTGCCGGTGTTAAAGGCACCACCGCCGACTTCAAACAAGCCGACGGCACTGCTGCTGTAACCTTGGAAGGTCACTGTGGGATACGGGGCAACGTTAGGGTAAATGGGGTTGAACTGTAGCGTGGCGCTCGTCTTCTGCCGGCCAATCGCTATGGTGTCGGCATTGATGGTGTTGGCCTGCCCCAGGTAAAGGAAGGATGGCAAGCCCGAGTTGAAAATGGAATCGCCCACCGTAATTCCGGCATTGGCTTGGTTTCCGCTCGTGTCCGTGGTGGTGGTCTGGAACGTCGTCGTGATGTTATTCGTCTTGGCCAGGTAAAGAATGCCGCTGACATAATTGATGGCGTTGGCGGCGGTCGCGCCAACAGCGATTTGCGCGACGGTGCAATTGTAATTATCCAAGCCGGACATATCCAGTATGGCTTGGCTGCCGCTGACGCCCGTGGTGGTAGATGCCGCAGCCCCATCGCCATTCCAAACCTGCACGCTGGCATTGGAGTTCACCACGCTCAACGTGCCACCCGCGCCGTAGATGTTCACATAACCCTTTTGCACCGGATTGCCCGTGTTGATCGCGCCGATGGTCAGCGTGTTGGTAATGGACAGCGTCGCGCCACTGACAATTTCCGTGTTGTGATAAGTGGTGAGATTCGTGAAGGTCACCGTGGACACGGTGAAGTTTGCATCCACGATGTTGTTGAAGTTTTCAGGAGCACTCAACGCGCCCGCGCCACCACCCAGAGTTGAGAGCACCGAAGCACTGACCGCCGCCGTGTTGTTGAAGATGAGATTATCCACCGGAGTCGGCACGCCGGGCAGGAACCAATTCAACCGGTCGGACCAATTCGTGTTCAGATTGAGACCGTCGGCACCGGACCAGATCACGTTTGGTCGAATCCCAATCGGCCCGCTGGTGACCGTGAGCAGCACCGCAGTATTATCCGGACTCTCGGAAATGCTGCCGGCATAACCTGCGGGGAGGCTGCCGACGGCAAAGTTAAAATTGCCGGCTGCCAAATTGATGCCGGCGGATTGGATGACGGTGAACGTGACCGGGTAACTCGCGAGGATGGGCAACGCGAGCACATTGATTTTGTTGCTCGCGCTGATGATGCCGTCGGCATTGAGGCTGGACACCACGCTGATGGGGGCTTGCAGCCCGGAGAGCGCCACGTTGAAAGCGGCATTAGTCACCGTCAAGCTGTTCAGCACCGCCGTCTGCCCGACCAAACCCGACACGTCGAAAGTTCCGTTGCTGACCAGCACGGACACGCTATTGGAGAGCGATACGGCATTGGTCAACGCCAGCGTGCCTTTGCCAATGATGGTATTGCCAGTATAACTCACCGGGCTGCTCAAGGTGAGCGTGCCATTGCCGTTCTGGGTCAGCCCGCCACCGCCGCCAAAGCTCGTGGCCAAAAGAACATTGTCCGAGCGACTAAACGCCAAGGTTCCTTGATCGTCCACCACACCAGCCGGCAAAGCGCCGTTGGTGTCGTTATTGCCGATTTGCAACGTCGCGCCGTTGGTGATGCCCGCGCCGCCGGAAATGGCGCCGTTGGCGTCGTCGAGAATCACCGTGCCACCGCCGACCACGATGCCGCCGCTGAAATTATCCCCGCCCGTTTCGGCGAGCGCCAGCGAGGCGCTGCCTTGTTTGTTCAAGCCCACGGGACCGGTGAGACTCCCGACGCCGTTGAAGGTGTAGTTCAAAACATTGTTGGTCACGTTCAAACCCAGCGGCATGCGGGTGGCGGTCAGGTTGACGGTGCTGGTCTTGCCCAAATCGTCAAAGTTCACGGAATCGTTTTCCACGTAAGCCACCGCCACGCCAGCGTTCGTCCAGTTTAAAGTGGTGGTGTTCCAAAGATTGTTCACGCCCCCGCCCCATTGATCAGCTTTCGCGGTGGAAGGTCCGTTGGTGACGACCAGCCAGACGACGCTGGTCAGGTCGTTGGAAACATAACCCTTGAACGTGCCCGGCAGCGTGCCAAGACTCATGCTGCCGCCTGAGAATGAGGCGTAGCTGATCAGCGGAAACTGGCTCGGATAACCGAACAGCACCGGGACCGCGGAAACATTGATGACGCTGGCATCGTCCGCAAGGGTGAGCGAACTCACGACAACATTGGCCACGGTTTTGCCCGCCGGGATTTGCAGCGTCGCACCGCCAAGATTCAGCGTGCCGATGGGGAAGCCCGGCGTGCCCGCCGTGTTGCTCACGACGAGCGTGCCGCCGGTCATGTTGATGGCGCTCGTAACGTTTCCGTTGGTTGAAGTAATGTTGTTGGCCAAAACCACGCCGTTGGAGATGTTCAAAGTCGCCGCCGGGTTCGCGGAAGCAGCCCCAGGATTGTAACCCAAAATGAAGTTGGTTATCACCACGAGCGTGCCATTGGTGACATTCACCGTGCCGGTCACTTTGCCGACAGCGGTATTGATGTTCACATATCCCGCATAGAGTGTATTTACGTTGAAGACGCCCGCGCCGATGGTCAACGCGCCCGTGGCCGTTCCGGTGCCGGTGCCATTTTGCCCACGGCCAACATAGCAAGTATTCACCTGCGCATCCACGGTGCCCAAACTCAAATCCACGATGCCCGAACACGGCGAACCGCTGGTGGTTTGCACCGAATTGTCGCCAATGGCCAGGGCCGCCACGCGGTTGGTCGCGCCTCTTCCGCGCAGATAAACGGATGGGTTGCCGCCGGCGAGCGACGGATTGAACAGGAGGTTCCCATACGATTTGCTGTGTCCGACGGCAATAGTGTCAATGAACAGCCCGTTGGTCTGGCCCAATTGCACATTGTTGGGGTCGCCCGAGCCGCCGTTGGAAACCGCGTCGCCAATGTTGAGCGTCGGCGTGGTGGTGCCATTGAGCGAAATGAGGTTGGTTTTCGCCAAGATCAACAAACTGGTGAGATGATTACTCGCGTTATTGTTGGGAGACGTGTTGGAAAGCGGCAATCCGCCCGGCAGCAGCCGGCCCGCCGTCAGGTTAAAGTTGTCTAATCCGGAGAGATCCAGAACGGCCAGGTGGGCACCGGAGGAACCAGACCCCTGTTGCACGACCATGGTCGAAGCCACGTTGGTGCTGATAACCATCAAGCGCCCGCCCGCTCCGGTGACCGTAGCGTTCACGATTTCGCCCGCGCCATTGTCGGCCAAGGTGCCCACGAACATAAGGTTGGCCGCCGCGTTGTTGGACACAGTCAACGTCACTCCCGGTTTGATCCAGGTGGTGTGGTAATTGTTCGTGTTCCCATACCGGAGCGAGAGAATGGTCAGGTTGCCATCCACGATATTATTGATGTTGGATACGGTGGCGTCGGCGCCCGGATCATAGAACCGGAGGTCATTACCCGCCGGCGTGCCACCAGTCCAGTTTAGGCCGTCGGACCAGTTGGTATTGCCACTAACTAAATCGGCACCGCTCCAGATAATCGTGGCGGCCAGCACGGGCTTTGCCACGAGCAAACCGGTCAACAGGATGACGCGGCGGAGGCTAATCAATGAGGTATTCATAAGCATTAAGTCGAGAGGTTGTAGTTATCAAATCGAAAGAACCTATTTAGTAAGTCAGGGTTCCAAAGTGAACAACAGTTTTGGGTGATGGGAATGAGTTATTCATAAATACACTTCACAGGTCAAGCGGAAAACAGGTGGAAAATGGCAATACCACTAGAAGCGACGAGTTGGCTGCGTGTCGCGCGCTCAAATAGATCCCGCCAGCCCAACTTTCTTGGAGCTGACATGTTGGTCAAAGTAGATGTAGTTCCTCACGCTGCCATGGACTGGCTTGGCCGGCAATTCATTGGCCCAGCCGGCGGTCGGGAATGCCAACTGGTCGGAGTCCATCAGCAACCAGACTTCGGACAACGAGCGCAGGCTGGAAATTCGGGCGAGTTTGGAGGCAGCGAAGCCGGGCGTGCCATTGAAATCGGGATAACCAAAGGCATCAATCACAGCGCCACTGGCATTAGTCAGGCCGTTCGCCCGGGCATCGGTCCGGCAATAAACCACCACGTTGGACATCGTCGTGCTGGCGGTGTTTTGGTTGTAGCGCTGGTAACCGGGGCAAAACATCGCCGGGGCCAGCCGCGTGGTGGCATCCGGAGCCCGATAGCCAAGGTAAGTCGCCACATAATAGATAAGGTCGTTCTTGGAGTTTTGATCGTAGCTCACGGGCTGGCCGGTCCAAAGGCCGGTGGCGTTCTCCCGTCCGGGCGGCAGATAACCGTCGTTGTCATCCACCCACATATTCACCGCCAGACCGGTCTGCCGCAGGTTGCTCAGGCAGCCGGTCTGCTGCGCTTTGCGCTTGGCACTGGCCAGCGCCGGCAACAGCAGCGCCGCCAGAATCGCGATGATGGCAATGACCACCAGCAGTTCGATCAGGGTGAATCCTCGTCGCGAAGCCGCCCGACGGAATTGGTTTGGTGCTTTCATGGAATCAGGGTTTTAGTAGCGCAATAAAATCCGCCTGTCAAAAGCTTTCCGCGCGAGGGCTGGTGCTTCCCCCAGTGGCACACCGCCAATGGACAAGCGCGGCCGGAAACTAAATTTGTATCAGGGCGAAACAATGCGGTAATACTGCTGCGCATTGGTCGCCGCCGGATCAGAGAAATTCACCCCGCCACTGCCAAATATGCCGTCGGCCACGGTCGGCCAGTCGGCCAGCGGCAGCGCCAAATCCGAGCTCGTCACCACGCGATAGGGCTGGCCGTTCACACCGGTGAAACTAAAGGAGAGCGTGCCGGTGACATAAGTTGCCGTCCCGACCAACACCGGCACCGCCAACGACATCACCACGAGTTGCACCGCTAAGCTATTGATCTGCAAATACGCCGTGGTCCCGGCCGGCAGGGTTGGCAAAGCGCCCAATTTGAAACCAGCGAAACCGCTTCCGCCAATCACTCCCGTGTAGGTAAATAGCGTGTTGGTCCCAACCGCGAGGCTGCCATCCAGGATGCTAATAGTATTGGTGCCATTGATGTTTAGCGATGTCACGGCGATCTTCCCGCCGGCCGCAATTATGAAGCGACTGGTCGTCGCGGCGCTGGGACCGTTGCCCAAATTCAAAGTGCCGATGGTCAACGTGCCGGCTCCGGCCACGTCACCCGCCTGAATAGCTCCACCAGCTTGCACGGTCGTCACACCGTTGATTCTGCCAGCGCCACCAACCGCCGCGTTCGCCGCGACAGTGACAGAATTGGTGCCAAGCGCACCATTCACCAACAGCGCGCCGCTGTTAACCGTGGTGGGGCCGGTGTAAGTATTCGTCGCGGCGAGAATCAGCGTTCCGTTGCCGCCGCTTTTCACGATGGCACCGGCTCCCGCGATGATCGCATTCACCGTGGCAACGCGGCCATTGCCAATGGTAAAGGTGCCCGCGCTGGCCGGACTCAAATTCACATTCAACCCAGCGGCAATCGTCAGGTCCGTGGCATCGTCATAGCTGCCGATACTGCCGTTGTTCCAATTGAAATTCCGCGTCGCCGCATTCGCCCCGGGCGCGATGGTCTGCGCGTTGAGGGTTCCGCCATTGAGATTGTAGCTGGCGTTGAGCGTGTTCGTGTTCCCGGTGGTGCGGTCACCGAGCGTGAGAGTCCCGACCTTGACCGCTCCCCCACCCTGCGTGAACGTTCCATTCACATTACCAAGACTCTGGCTTACCGAACTGCTCTTTGCTCCGACAATGATGGCAGTCGCATCCAGACTTCCACCGCTCATCAGAAAACTACCGTTTAGAATATCCGACGCGGTAAGGCAGTAGCCTTCGTTGGCGATCTGGAGGGTTCCAATCAGCGCATCCAAAAAGCTTGCGCCGCTCACGTTGCTATTCAGGTCCACCAGCGCCGTGGTGGTGGTGAAGTAGCTGCTGCTGCGCGTGCCCACGATCACGTTGGCGCGCCCCAAGCCATCTGTCGCGCGAATGACCACCACGGGATTGGTCTGGGTGGCGGCAAACTGGATAGCACCGTTGTCCCGCGTCAAACCCACGTTCAGCGTATTAGCATTAATGGTGGTGCTCCGACCGAGATACAAACTGCCGGAACTTTGCGCCGAGGTTGCACCAACGACATTCTGCACACCAACTACGTTAGCCGTGATACTGCTGGTCGCCGCCAAATAAACGGTGCCACTGCCGCCAACACCGCTGCTCTGGCCGCCAACGGCAAAAGTATTCGCCGGCGCGATGTAGCTGAAGCGGTTCAAGCCGGACATCTCCAACATCTGCGCCGCACCCGTCGTCTCGCCGCCAACTCTTAGATCAGCCGCCGCATTCACGAACAGGCTGCCTCCGCCAGTCATTCGATTGGTCACACCGTCACTCAAGCTCATCGCTCCAATCGTCTGCGCACCGGCGCTGATCGCCAACGTGGTCCTATTTTGAGTATCCACAAAATTCAGCGAACCAATGTTGGTGGAAATTTGGTTAGTCCCTCCGAGATTCACGGTGCCCGCGCCAACCAACGACAAGACGACCGGCCCCGACGCCGAAATCGTTCCGTTCACATTCAGCGTTAAGTTGCTCGCCACAGTCCATACCTGATCCATGCCCAGGTTCAGCGGCACGTTGATTGTGGCGGAGGTATTGGCTGTAAGACCATTGCTGACCGTGAGTGTGTCCGTGCCGTTAAGGGTATAATTGCTGCTTGTCACCGGATTGAAAATAAGCGCGAAGACAGTGTGTGCATTGGCCAACGACACTATTCCCGCTGCTCCACCCGCACCAAACGCCGCCATGCCCGGTGCCGCGTCGTTCCAAGCCACATTGCCGCTGCCGTTCCACCAATTGGTGTTGCTGCCGTTCCAAACTCCACTGCCATCCTGCGCGCCAGCGGCAGCCAGATTCACATCCCAGCTCAGGGTCGGCGCCGGATAGAAAAACGCCACCTGATAGGTCTTGCCCAATGACCCGCTCACGTTCACCGTGAAAATGATTTGCGGCGAGAGCTGCAGCACCGTCACCCCCGTGTCGGCCGACAAGGTGCCGAGCGCCGCGCGATTCAAAGTCACTTTGATCGTGCTGGTATTGGTTTGCGTGGGATCGGCCACGCCCACGGCAATGCCGGTCGAACTCTCCAGAGTGATGACTGACGATTTCTTGTTCACGGTAATTAAGTCAGCGGAGTTGGTGCCATCCGTCCAGAAATTCGCCGCCACCAAACCCAGCGCGGGCTTGCCCGCCGCCTGAACCGTGGCGGTGTTCGTCAGCACCACGATATCCGGCGCGGCGGCGTAATTGGTCATGCCGTTCGCCGTCACGTTGGGCAGGATCACATAGGCGTAAGTATAGTTGGTCGGCTTGACGCCGTGGTTGAACCAGAGCTTGAGATAAGTGTTGGTGCTGAGATTGGTGGTCGAGGCAACATAGGTGCCGTTGTTGATTTCCGCCCAGGCGTGGGCGCGCAATTCCAGCGTAGCTTGCAAATTTGTCGCGCCGCCGGGGAAATAGTATCCCGCCACGCCGGCAAGCGAACACCACGACGCGCTGGTTAGATTCGAACTCCAGCCGACGGCGGACGGATAGGACAGGCCGTTGACCTGGAAATTGTTGGTCGGTGTGATCCCCAGGCGCCGGTCTTCTACCGTCGTGTGGACTTCATTCGTGCCGCCGCAAGTGATGCCGGCGCCAAGACAAAGGACTTCATTGTCGAACATGAACCACGATTTCTTAGCGGTGAGCGAAGTTCCGTAGGACGCAAGCGACATCCCGGCGACGCCGTAACGCTTCGCCACCTGCGCCCCGCCCACCCAGTTCTGCGTGGACAACGCGCCCTGACCGCTCCCATCGGCCCGATTGGTGATGGCCACCGTGGTCCCGGGCAGATGATACGGATCCACCGTCGGCCAGAAGTCGCCGGCAAATTGTGATTCAGGATTACCAAGATAGAGATAGGTCATGCCATCGCCGGTGAACCACCCGTGCAAATTTTCGCCATTGATGCTCTCGTAGTTGGCAATGCGGCTCGACATCATGCTCAAGCCAAAACAAAAGTTGGAGCGCCACGCCACCGCGCGATCCATGTCGGCGAAATGATACTGGCTCGGCGGCATCACGGGGGAATTCGCCCAGTTGGTGAATGCGGCCGCCGTCGCTGGCGGGGCAAAGGTGGCGATCTGCCGGATGTTGTTGATCGCGCCGCTGGCATTGCTCGCCTGCGTGGTGCTCACCCGCGAAATGGCGCGGCCGCGCACCATGTCCATCATCTCGCCGTTGTAGATCAGCGGCTCGAAGGAATCCGAAACCCAATTGAAAACATTCGTCACGCCCGGGTCCGTGATCTGCCACGTCGAGCCGTCCAGCAGCGTGAGCAGTTGCGCGACATCGGCCAGCAACACCAGGCCATAGCTTCCCGTGTAGCCAAACTTCGTGTGCTGGATAAACGAGCCGTCGCGATAGAAACCGTCGCCGCTGGTCACATAGGGAAAGACTGGACTCAGGTTCGTCTGGCCGTAACTCATGCGTCCGCTGTTCTTGCCGTAAATTCCGCGGATGAGGACTACCTTGCACTGGTCGGTGAGATTGGCTCCGGTCAGCAGCGCCTTCGTTGGCGGACTGTAATGATCAATCGAGTTGTTGTAGCTGGTAATCTGCGTTCCGGTCAGCGAGGCATACATCATCACCACCGTGTCATTGAAAGCCTGCGGGCCGCCAATCTGCCAGTCCCACCAGTTGTCATATTGTGACCCCGTCGCAATCGTCGGCGAATAAATGTTGGTGGCCATCCAGTCCAATCCGCTGTTGATGGCCGCAGCGAGATTGGTGTTGCCCGCCAACGAACACCCCGGCGACGTCCAGGCCAGCGCCATCGTTTTCAGCCGGTTGAAGGTGCTGGAAATGTTCGCCGACTTGCTGCCCAGCGGCAGGTCGCTCCAGAGGTAAGTGCGACCGGCATTGGTGTTCAGGCTGGTCCAGTAAGTGTTCGCGCTGTTGGCCCGGCTCGTGAGCGTGGACGCGCTATTGTTGGATCCGCCAGTCAGCGTGGTCCACCAATATTGCCGCAGCGGGTCAAACTCGTCGGCGCGCACGGGGAAAGTGGCCATGAAAAACAAAAAGCAGACAGTAAAAAGCAGAAAATCTTTCGGTTTTCTGCTTTCCCAATTTCGGCTCTTGCTCGGCTGGCTCTTGCAATGGGTCATGGTTATATTTTAACGGCCTTCGGCAACATCGCCAGTGCAGAATCTAGCTCGGAAGACCACTAGCAAACAGAGCATAAACGTGCCCTGCGGATGAAGTCAGAGGAATAAATGTAGGGAATCTTCTTCATTCCCTTGACAATTATTCCTCTGACTCGGTTCCCGGGAAATAATTTCGAGAAGCAAAAAAAGGCCCGCGGCGCAGTTTTTTGCACCGCGGGCCGTGAAGTTTCTTTTAGCTTACGGATAAATCAGGCGGTAGAACTCCGTGGGCTTGGTGGCATCCAGCGGCATGGATACCTTGTTCGTGGTGGCGGAACCGGGCACGGTGCCCCAGTCATTCGTGTTCGCGCTCAGACCGGTGTTGAGGTGATTGGTCTGCATCACCAAGCGCCAGCCGATGTGGTCGGTCGGCCAGGAGAGATTCAGATTTCCGCCGCTGACACTATTTGTGAGTGTCGGCGGGTTGGTGTTGACCGTCGAAGCCCCAGTCACCGTCAGATAGAGTTCATTTCCACTGAGGCTGAGAGTCGCCGTTCCGCCCGCGCCCAGGCCGTTGCCCGCGACGATGACGGTGGCCGGGGCGGTGCCCGCCACCACGCCGCCCGCAGCAACGGAGATGAGCTTATAATTGCCGTTACCCAAAGCGGCACCGGTATTGTTCACCGTCACTGGAGTAGTTGCCCCAACCGTCAACGCGCCGTCAGGAAGGTTCAGTGAAGGCACGCCCGACGAATAAGTCAGGCTGAGCGCTGCCGGAGCGGCGGCAACGTCCACGCTGCCGAGCAGCACGGCCGTCGAAGAGAGGTTGCCCAGCACTTGATAATCCGCCAGCACATAGGGCTGGGTCGCCAGCAGGGCGACATTCAGTTTCGCGCCACCAGCAATCAGGATGTTGGTGCTGGTCAACGTGGCGGAGTTGGACAAGACCAGCGTGCCGCCGGTGATGAACGTGTCGTTGGTATAGGAGAGCTGCGCCGGATTCGCCAAGGTCAGTGTGCCCGCGCCCGCCTTGGTGAAGCTGCCGTTGCCAACAATGTCATCGTTGATGATGGTGTCGAAGCCCGCCGTATCAATCGCGCCGCCGCCCGTGCCCGTGCCGAATTTCACCGTGTAGGCATTGGCCAAAATTGGATTCAATTCCGGCACCGCCGCCGTGAGCTTTAGCGTGCCGCCGCCGGCCAAAATGACTTCGCCAAAACCCGAGGTCGGCGTCGTGTCCTGTTCGAATGCCGCCGGCGTGTTGAACTGGCCGCTGATGGTGAGCACGGCCTGGCCGCTGTTGCCGTCCGCCCCATTCACCTTGATCGTGTTCGTTCCTTTGTAAGTGAAGACGCTGCTCGCGCCCACAGTGAAGCTGGCGCTGTAACCACCCACGCCCAACAACTCCATGTCGCCATTTTGCAGCCAGAAACCGCCCGCGTTGAGCGTAGTGACCGAAGTGCGCGCCGCGATGAGCGTGCCGTTATTGGTGATTGAACCGGCGACATTCATCGCGACGGTAGTGGTGCCGGCGGCGTTGGTGTTGCCGATCTGAATTTGATTGGTCGCTCCCAGCAAGTTGGTGACGCCCACTGAAACCGTCGCGCCTGCGGCCACGGTGAGCGTGCCGCCCGCGCTGGCCGGGCCGACATAGAGTCCCCCGCTCGCCGCGCTCTGATTGCCCGCCAAAATCAGGTTGCCGGCATTGACCGTAAGGCCGCCGGAGTAAGTGTTCGTGCCGGAGAGCCGGGCGGTGCCCGCGCCCGCTTTGGTCAATCCAAAGCCAAGCCCGCCGTCACTGATCACACTGCTGACGGTCAGCACGGCCGAACCGCTCGCAGTGATCTGGCGGTTCGTGGTCAAGACTACTCCGACCGAGCCGAGCGTGAGATCTTGATTGCCACTGTAGGCGAAATCGTTGTTCCAACTCTGCGCGTTGGTCACGGTGACGGGACCGCTGCCGGTGTTGTCGAGCGTGCCACCGTTGATGGCCAGCGCACCACTGCCCAGCGCGGCATTGTTGTTGATGTTCAATGTGCCGGCGGAAAGTGTCGTGCCACCGCTGTAAGTGTTGGGGCTGGACAGCGTCACGGCGGCGGTGCCGAGTTTGGTCAAGCTATTGGTGCCGCCAATCGGACTGCCACTGAAGGCATAGTTCTTCGCGCTATTGTTCACGAACAGGCCCTTGGGCAGAACCGTGGTGGTGACATTAACCGTGGTGTTGCTCGCCGTGTCGTCGAACTGCACCGTGTTGCCGTTGGCGTATTTCGCAACCGCGCCGTTGAAGTTCCAATTCGTCGTGGCGTTGATATCCCAGTTGCCGTTCACGATGCCCGTCCAATATTCAATGGCGACAGCCGAGGATACATTCAAGGCAATCGTGTTGCCATTGGTGATGATGGTGCCGGTGACCAAGGGAGGCAACGTGCCCAATGTAAAACCGCCCGCGCCGCTGATCGTGGCAAAGTTGAGGAGCGGATAAATCTGGCCGGCCAGAAAACTGCCGCTCAGAATATTGATGGTGGTCGGGCCATTGACCACGAGGTTGGTGGCGTTGATCGGCGCGATCGTTGTGCTGGACACGTTGCTGAACTCATTCGTGACCGGGCCAACGCTGCTGCCCAGCGTCAAGGTATCCGTCTTCAATTGGCTGACACCGGCGACGGTGACGCCCAAAGTCGTTCCGTCATTTTCCGTGATCACACCCACGCCGGTCTGCCCACTGCTGACCACCAGCTTGCCGGCGGTAACCGTGGTTGATCCGGTGTAGCTATTGGGTGCCGCGAGCGTCAAGGTGCCGACTCCAATCTTATTCAAGTTGCCCGCGCCGCTGACCGCGCCGTTAAACGTCAACGAAACACCGCTACCAACGCTCACGGTCGCGCCCCCGCCAGTGTCACCCAGCAGGTTTACCGAACCGACGATGGTATTAACTCCGCTGCCAGCAACCATCGTGGAGTTGTCGGCCAAGATGATCTTTTTGTCGAGCGGGTTCGCAATGGCCCACAATTGGAAAGTGGCGGCCCCTTCGACCATCAGCGTTTTGGCCGGATTGCCCAATCCCGTGCTGCTCGTCTCATAGCTCAAGATGCCGGAACGCACGTCCACATTGCCCAAGGCCGGGTCAACGATCACGCCCGTCAGGCTCACTTGATTGGCCCCGACCTTGATAAGGTTATAGGCATTGCCACCGGTCGAGAGCGACGCGGTGGGATTCGCGCGCAGGTCCCAACGCCCCGTGCCACCAAGGGCGGTGTCACCAGTTAACGTGACGAAACGCAGCGCATTTTGCTGGGCCGTGGCGGAAGAATTGATGATGGCCCCGTTGGTCGTGCCGCTAATGGCGTTAAGAATCGGGTCGCCCATGCCGGAAACAAACACCGGCTTGGCATCCATGTTTTGGGCGTTGAGATCCAGCGCGCCGCCGTTGATGAACAGCGGCGTGGTGAGATTCACACCAAACACGCTGACACCGGGAATTTTGAAAATGCCACCGAGGATCGTATTCGTGCCATCGAGAACTTGTTGCAGCGTCCAAGCCACCGTGCCGGGTCCGGTTTTCGTGAACGAATGACCCGTGGCCACCCAGCCGCCGCTGGTGGTGAATGAAAGCACCGCGCCCCCGGTGTCCACTTGCAGCGTGCCACCATTCGGCCCGATGCTGAAGTCGCGGGCGCTGGATTCGCCGGCCCCGGTGTATTCCAAAGTGCCACCGTTGATATATTGGTTCACAATGTTGTTTGGAGCCGCACCCAAAGGACTCGCTGCCCCACCCGCGCCAATCGTGGGGACGGCAATCGTGCCGCCGCTGATGGTGGTAATGCCGGTGTAGGTGTTGTTGTTATTGTTGGTCAGAGCGCCCGAGCCGCTCTTGGTCAAACCGCCGGTCCCGCCGATCGCGCCACCATTGAAAGAATAGTTGTTGGTCGAGTTTACCGTGATATAGCCAGCGATTACATCCGTCGGCAAAGTCACGACAAAGTTGGTGGCGGTGTCGTCGAAGGTAACTGCGTCGTTGTTATAGAATTCATCCTGACTGACCCCATTCAACCAGTTCGAGGTAGTCGTGATATCCCAATTGTTTGCCGCGCCGTCGCCGCGCCAGACCAGGTTGGCCGGCGGCGTGCCGGTGACGACCAAGTCAATGCTGCCGGTGTTGGTTAAGATGAAGCCGCCGACCGCGCCGCGTCCGCCCGTCGGAAAACCGCTGACGGAAAAATTATTGGAACTGCCGGTGAACGAGCCGCCAAATTTGATCAGCCGATAGGTTCCGCTCCCGAGCGCGCCACCGATGTTGGCACCCAGGGCAAAGTTGTTGACGCCCGTCGCAGCCAGATCGCCCGCCACCACTACTTGGTCGTTGCTCTTGATGGTGCCGCTGGGATCGGATGAGAGGTTCATCTGGATCGCCGCGCCACCCAACGTGAGATTGTTGCTGAAGGTCAGCGTGCCCGCCGTGGTGGCACCCGCGCCTGAGTTCAGCGCCGGCACGGTGCCTGGAATGATCGTCGCGGTGGTGGTGGTCACGTTGCCGACCACCACCCCATTGCCTTGAAGCGTCTTGCCCGCCGCGAGCGTCCAGGCGCTCGGCACAGCGGAAACATCCAGGACGGAAGTTCCGCCCAGCACAATCGTCAGGTTGACAATCGAGCCCCCGGCCCCGAGGGCAATCCGGCCATTGTTGATGATCAGAAAACCGGTGGTGGTGTTGACCCCGTTGAACACCCAGGTGCCGGTGCCGTCCTTCCAAATAACAAACGTCGCACTGCTTGGTCCGTTCGTGATGGGGCCATTGATCACGCCGAGGCCGGAGCCGTTCAACTCAACGCCGCGGCTGGTGATCGTCGGTCCAATGCCGCCGTTCAGCGTCAGCAATCCGCCGCTGGCCTTGAACGACTCGCCGTTGCCGCCAGAACCGGTGACGATCAGCGGACTGAAGATGGTGTTTGAGCCGGAGATGTTCTCGATGCACGGCACGGTCAGGTCGCCTAAAGCCGTGGTGGAACTGAAACCGCCAAACGCGTTGGTGATATTATTCGTTCCGGTCAAATTCAATTGCAGGAAGCCGCTGAGCACCGCGCCGGCTTTGTTGAGCGCCACGGTGCCTGTGCCAAGCGCCTGCGGGTTGGTGATGCGCACCACGCCGAGACTGCTGCCAATGGTGGTGCCGCCCGAGTAAGTATTGGTGGCGGTGAGCACCAGCGTGCCGACGCCGGATTTGGTGAGGTTGTTTGTGCCGCTGATCACTCCGTTCATGGTCAGTTGGTTCGCGGTGACAGCAATGGTCCGCGCTCCCGAAGGCGCGAACGGCGTGTCCACATTGAGCACGTTCGTGCCGATGGCGCTGGTCAGTGTGCCGCCGAGCCAGACCGGGTTGCCATTCAAAGTCCAACCGCCGCTGTTGAACGTCATGGTGTTGGTAATCACCGCATAATCGTTGGTCATGGTCAACCGATTGGTGCCGGCAAAGACCAGGGCGTCACCGGTCACCGCTGGAATGCTGGGATAGGTGTCCCAGTTGGTCGCGGTGGTCCAGAAGCTGTTGGGCCCCGCGCCGGTCCAGTTGCGGGTGGTGGCGTCAGCGCTGCCCGCCAGGAGCAACAGGCCAAGGACGGTGGAGGTTAGGGATGGTCGGAGGGTTTTCATGTGTTATGGTTCGGGTTTAGTTATGGTTCGGGTTTAGCTGCATGGCTGGATTCAAACTCAGTGGAGTTGCGGACAAGTTAAGCATCAAAGTGGTTTTGTTCTTACAAGCGGATCAACGATCATTGGGGAGTCGGCGTGAATTTCAGCGCGGCCAACTGGCTCGCCGGAATGGTTGACAGATCTTCCTGATAAAAATACCACCAGTAATCTAGGTTTCCCCAACCGGTGATTTCATACATCTTTTCCACTTTCACCCAGTTGGCCGAACCGTCGCTGTAGAGTTGATTCGCGCCATCCGAATGGACGGCACTCTTCCGTTGATGCACCGGCTTTTTTCCCCACAATCCGGTGGTGGTGTAAACGACGCAGTCCGCCGCCAGCACCCACGAAGGTTTCGACTGGCCCAGTTTGATGGGGCTGCATGAAGGATTGGCGCTGCTGGCGCTATTATAGACATGGTTAATCCACCATCGCACGCCGCCAAAATACTGGTAGCCGATGGTCCATTGATTGACAGTGCTGTTCCAACTGGCATGGCCGTCACCCCATTCGGGACAGGACCAGACCGAAGTGCTGTTCGTCTGGGTCGGATCTAGATTACATTCCCTGGCCAACGCAGCTTCGGGCGCATTGATGGCGTTTTGGTTGAAGCCTTGTTTCGTCGCAAGCGGAATTCCCGCACTGGCAGGCCGGGCCTGAACCACATAATCATTGGCATCGCCGGCGTAAACCGTCATCCCAATGCCGATCTGCCGCAGGTTGTTCAAACAGGAAATGCGCTTGGCCCGCTCCTTGGCGGAAGCCAGGGCTGGCAACAACATCGCCGCCAATATCGCGATGATGGCAATGACCACCAGCAGTTCGATCAACGTGAAAGCTCGGTCATGCCTGGGCAGACTCGATTGTCTTTTTCTGGTCATGCTAACACTTCTGCGATTGGCGAACTCCGCTGCCCGGGTTCAAGGCCGCGAGGCGTGGTCTTGCAGCCAGAGCACATCATGCGGCGCGGCGAGCGTATTATAGGCTCCCACAGGAATGCTCGGTAAAAGCGTGTTGCCATCTTTCCACTTGTGAATTTCCGAGTGGCCGTCCGCAAACGCCACGCCTGCCGCGCCGCCATGGTAGATGGCCGGAAAGTCAGCCAGGAGCGGCGGCGTCGTTGGATAGCCCACCATGGTTACGAGAAACAGCCCGTCATTAATGCTCTCATGCCGTTCGTCCACAAACACCATCGCGTCGGACGGACTCATTTTAGAAGAGATGTGGCTGAGTTTCTTGAATACCGTGCCGTTGGCGCGCCCATAGGTTCCGTCATCATCGCTGGCACCGTTGCCTTTCCAAACTCCGCCCACCCAGCCGTTCATACTCATGCTGCGCACCCGTGGACCGACCTTGCCAGTGGGATCCTTGCCCTGACTCGGATCCGCCGGACAGTGCCAAATGCCACGGTTATTGCCGCAATACTTCAACAGGGGACTTTTATCAATGGTGTTGGCGTAATCCCAGTTCCCTTGGGCTGCCGGATTGGCGAAGTCCAGCATCAGAGCCGCTGTCACCCAGGCGGGCGGAGTGATCGCCGTGCCGTCGGGGGCGGCATTGTAGGCCGCCAGCAGCCGGTCATTGTTGTCCTCGGCATACATGCGCCAGGCAAAGCCCAACTGCCGCGAGTTGCTCATACAGGAGATGCCGGAAGCCTTCTGTTTGGCCTTGCTCAACGCCGGCAATAGCATGGCGGCGAGAATGGCAATGATGGCAATGACCACCAGTAATTCAATCAACGTGAACGCTGAAACTAGTGCGTTAAACGCCCGCCTGCCGCTGGCAAGTTTGAAAATCATCATGCTCGTATGAAATCAGTGAAAACAAACTTAGCAGACCAGACCAGCTTGTATAGAGCATGAATATGCCCTGCGTCGGCGCGGAGGAAGGTTGCGAATTACCGGTCGCGATCAGGAAATAAGGACCGGGGTTGGCGGGCGAAGCGCCGTGGGCCGAGGGCGCGCGATTGCACCGGACCGAAAAGTGTGCCCTTTATTTCAACCGCTCGCGACCGCCGTAGCCGGTTTCCAGGTCGTGCCAGAATTCGATGTCGTCCTCGTCGGCTTCCCAGCAGAGAAAAACTTCCTTGTCGCCCATGATCGCGGGAAAATCCAGCAGTCCGCGCTCGACGTCCTTGATGGAAATTTCCCGACGCTCAAATTCCATGAGCACCGCTTGCAGCGAGGAAATGGCGCGGATCCAATTGTTCACCGTTTCTCCGCCCGTGTCTTGTCCGTCCGCGTTCAGCCCGCCCAGGCGTTTGTCGTAACGATCCACCTCGACGCGCAACTGCTTGATCTGCGCCAGCCACGCGCGGCATTGCGGCAGCAACGCCCGCGCTTCGTCGCGGGTATAGTGTTTGCTAAAGCGATATTTCATCACCGAAAAGAAAAGACCGTCGGCGGCGAAGACTGAGCCCCGCCGCCGACGGTTGAATTGTTCGCGCCGCAGCTATTTCTGCCAGGTGCGCTTCTTGTGACGATTCAAGCGCAATTTTTTACGACGTTTATGCTTATTAATTTTTGCCTTACGGCGTTTTTTGAGTGAACCCATAAATTATTGAACCGATTACTTAACCATAAATCGGCGGAAAGCCAATCAAATTTTATCAATAAACGATTTTGTTCAAGGGATACTCAATGATGCCTTCCGCGCCAGCCGCCTTGAGTTGCGGAATCAATTCGCGCACGACGTGCGTGTCAATGATCGTTTCCACCGCCACCCAGCCCGCCTGACTCAACTGCGAAATGGTGGGATTGCGCAATGCCGGCAGGCTTTTCAGCAAGGCGTCGAGGTGGTCGCGCGCGATGTTCATCTTCAAACCGACCTTGGATTCGGCGTCCAACGCGCCCTTGAGCAGCAGCGCCATCGTTTCAATTTTTTTCCGCTTCCAGGAATTTTTCCAAGCCTCCACGTTCGCGATCAAGCGCGGCGTGGAACTCAAAAGTTCGTCCACGATGCGCAGTTTGTTCGCCCGCAGCGACGAACCCGTCTCGGTGACTTCGACGATGGCGTCCACCAATTCGTGCGCCTTCACCTCGGTCGCGCCCCAGGAAAATTCCACCTCGGCCTTCACGCCGTGTTTCTTGAGATATTTTTTGGTGAGGTTGACGACTTCGGTGGCGATGCGTTTGCCTTCCAGATCCTGCACCGTTTTCACCGGTGAATTTTCCGGCACACACAGCACCCAGCGCGCGGGCTTGCGCGACACTTTGCTGAACAGAAATTCGCCCACCTCGTGAACCTTCGAGCCGTTTTCGATGATCCAATCATGGCCCGTGATGCCACAGTCCAAGTAACCATGCTCGACGTAGCGGCTGATCTCCTGCGCGCGGATCAATCGGATTTCCATTTCCTCATCGTCCACATACGGCAGATAGGAGCGGCTGCTGACTTGGATGTTGTAACCGGCCTTGGCCATCTTCTCGATGGTGGCCTCCTGCAAGCTGCCCTTGGGCAGACCGAATCGTAATTTTTTGCTCATTGATTTTTCTTTCTGCCAATAGTTTTCCTGCCCGGACACGAACTGGCGAACTTATTTTTGGCTTTCCGCGGGCCAATCTTGTGTCGTTTTTTATTAAGCCGCTGATGAACGCAGATGAAGAAGGCCCAGGTCGCCCTCCCGTTGGTTATTGAATCCGTCTTTATCCGGGTCCATCCGCGGTCAATTATTTCTTCCAAATCACCCGCCGGCCAACCACGGAAATTTCTCCGCGCGCAATGGCCGCAACGCATTTCGGATACAACTCATGTTCCGCCGCGTGAATGCGCTGGTGCAAACTCTCCGGCGTGTCGTGGTCCAGCACCGGCACGGTTTGCTGGCCGATGATCGCGCCGGAATCCACGCCCGCGTCCACGAAATGCACCGTGCAGCCAGTCACTTTCACGCCGTGATCCAGCGCCTGTTGCCACGCGGCGAGGCCGGGAAACGACGGCAGCAACGACGGATGGACGTTGACGATGCGGCCTTCAAACGCGCGCAAAAATTCGCCTTTCAAAACGCGCATAAAACCGGCAAGGACCACCAGATCCACTTTCGCCGCGCGCAACGCCTCAACGACGGCGTGCTCGGCGGCCTCGTCCAGCTTGGTGCGAAATTTTCCCGGCGGAATAAATTGTGCGGGCAGCTTTCGTTCGCGCGCGTGGGCCAGAATGCCAGCGTTCTCGACATCGCTCAACACCAACGCGACCTCGGCCGGAATGGTCCCCGCCGCAATTGCGTCGGCGATGGCCACGAAGTTGGAACCTTTTCCAGAACCTAAAACGCCGAGTCGAAATGGTATGCTCACGGCGAGTTGAATAGCAGAGCGGCGGCTTAATTAAAAGTTGAAAGGCGCAAATCGGGCGGCGGGAAATCAGTTCACCCATAGGCTCCCCGCCGAGCTGACCGGCATGAACTGGTTGTTGCCGATGAATTGCAATTCCACCGCCGAACCCTGGCTGCCAGTAATAAAACTATTGGTGCTAGTGTTCAAACTCTGGCCGTCAGCGCTGAAAAAATAAAGTCCGCCGCTGGCCGTGTTGACTCCGCCGGCCATTTTGGTGCCATCGGCGGAAGCGCCCAGGGCCGACCAAACTTGACTGCTGGAACCTGCGAGCAGCGACCAGTTCGCCCCAAAATTGGCCGAGGCGTAGATCGGGCCGTTGTTGACGCCCGCCACCAACCGCGAGCAGTCTGACGATGCGGCCAGACAATTCCAGGCCGCCACGGGGGCCGCGCTGGCCGCATAGCTCGCGCCGCTGTTGGCGGAAACATAAACAAGACCGGAACTGGAACTCGCGGCGAGCTTGCTGCCATCGGCAGAACAAACCAGCGCGGTGAAATTGGCCGAATACGCGGGCGAGCCGCCGACCAATGAAAAGGTGTTGCCGACGCTGTTGGCGGCGGCATAGTTGCTGCCGTTGCCAGCGTAAGCCACAACCCAGGTGCCGGCGGCCAGACCAGTGCCCGCCCAACTGCCACCGGAATTGCTGGAGACATAGACCGAACCGTTCTTCACGGCGGCGATCACTTTGGTGCCGTCGGCGGAGCACGCGATGGAGAGACAATTACTCGCCACCAGGCTGTTGACCGGACCCCAACTCACTCCGCCATCGCTGGAAACCTCAATCGCTTTGCCGCTCGTCACCAGGTAAACCTTGATGCCATCAGCGGAAGTCGCCACGGCCGTCCAACTACCGGAAAAAAATGTGTTTGGCCCGGTCCAGGTATGGCCTGCATCGGTGGAAGTGTAGAAGCCTCCGCCCAGGGCGCTGTTGGCCACCGCATACATCCGCGAGCCATCCGCCGAGGAGGCAATGGAAGTCCAGTTGTTGCCCGTCAAGACCGAGGCGGGAACCCAAAGCGAACTCCGATAACTGGAGAAGTTGCCGATGAAAGTTTGACTGCCGCTGCCCACGGCACGCCAGCCGCCGGAACCCGCGCCGGAAATCCGCACGATGTCGCCCGCGAAGATCACACTCGGCATAGTAATGATCGTGAGCTGCGAGCCCGTCAGCAGATAACCGGTGTCGCGCACCGCCTGCGTGCTCGTGCCGGCATACGGAATCCAGCCCACCAGTCCGTTGCCGAAGAAATTACCGGAAAAACTGTTGGCAATATTCGTGAAGTTGTTCGCGCCGGTGAAAAAATTCGCGCCGCCATTGGTCTGGCTTTGATTCAGCAGCGCGACGTTTGTGGACAGCCGCACATCCGCTACCGTGCCCGTCGCGAGCATCGTCGCGCTCAAATTTGTCAGCCCGATGCCGTTCCCGGCATGGGCACCGAAGAAGGTATTCCCGCCGTTCGTGAACGCATTCACGCCGGCAAAAAGGTTTGTGCCGGTGAAGTTGTTCGGGCCGGCGAAGCCATTGGCCGCGCTGAAATAATTCGACCCCGTGAACACGTTCGCGCCGCCGTAAATCTGGCTCTGGTTTAGCAGCGCCACATTCGTGGAGAGCCGTAGATCTGCCACCGTGCCGACGATCAACTGCGTGGCGTTGAGGTTTGTCAGCAAATTGCCATTGCCGGCAAAAGCTCCGAGGAAACTATTTCCGCCGTTCGCAAACGTATTCGGCCCGGTGAAGGTATTGCCGCCGGTGAACAGGTTTGCGCCGCCGTTGGTCTGGCTTTGATTGAGCAGCGCCACATTCGTGGAAAGGCGGGCGTCGGCCACTGTGCCGGTGGCCAGCATCGAGGCGCTCAGATTCGTAAGCCCAATGCCATTGCCGAAAAATTTGCCAAAGAAAGTATTCGCCGCGTTCGTAATATTCACCGCACTGGAATAAGTCCCTGCCAACTGCGCCGACGGCAGCGTTCCGGCGAGTTGCGTGGCGGGCAACGCGCCGAGCAAGTTGCTCGTGCTCGCCGCAAACATCGCATACGGCACCGGCAGCAACGGCTGACGCGGCCACAGCAGCGTGAACGCATTGGTGCTGCCATTGGTCCGCACGCCGATGGCCAGCCAGTAGTTCGCGCCGCTGAAGATCGGCCCGAAATCCAGTGTGGCCGTCAACAGTCCGCCGCTGACGACTGCGGCGAAATTGGTCTGCGAAAAACTGACGGCATTGCCATTCGTCGCCGCGTCATAGATGGCAAACCGCAGATCGTAAGTCGCATTGGCCGGACTGCCATTGTCATTCAGGCGGCCTTGATACAAAAACGCCGTGCCCTGCGCCGGGACATTGCAAACCGCGCCGCCAAACAATCCTGCCAGCAGCAGGTAAGAACAGACTTTGATTTTCACGGCATGATTCTCGCCTGACCTTGGCGGCATTTCAACCTCGAATAACAATGGTGTTTGCGGCCCACGGCAACCCTCTCATTAGCACCCCGCTGCAGCGATGTGCTAATGAAAACTGAGGCCACAAATCAGGAGAGTCTGTGAAATGTCCAGATTAACCAGCCGAAATACAAACCGCGGACGGCGCGAATAAAAAAACAACTCAAACCAACCCATGAATCCGCAGCCGGCAATTCCGATGATTCGCCTAAATCATTCGTGCAATCCGGAAAATCCGCAGTAATTAGTTTGGCGTGCGCCGAAATAGTCCTCGACAAAGGCAAGGGCTAGAAATAGGGTCGGAGCCATGGAAAGACTCGTGCCGCAAAACTTTGATCGCAGCCCAGCATAGCCGACTCCACTAACTCGCGCCCATGGACACCCCATCACCATCACAGCCCGCCGGCGGAAACACACGTCGGGTGTGGCGGATTGTGCTCGGCATCGTGTTGTTTGCGGGACTGATGGCGTTGCGCCACGAGCTTGCCTCAGTGTGGACAAGAGCAGCAGCCGCAAGTTGCGCATTTGCGATCTTAGCCTGGGCAGTGCTGGCGTCGCGAAAAACTCAGTCTTGAGAATGTCGTATGGCTTGGACTCAACAGATGACACGGCAATGCAAGGCTTGGGTGCTAAGGCCGCAGCAACTCAACCTAAACACACTCTGAAAACACTTAGAAATGCATTGCTAATCGGACTGACTGTCTTCGTCATATCGCGGGCGTTGGCCGAAGATTCTGAAACCGTCAAGAATGACAGGGCCGAGTTGCAGGGCCAATGGTCCATGGTGTCCAGTTCGGCCGACGGCCAGCCAATGCCAGAGTCCTTGCGCCAGCAGATGAAACGCGTCTGCAAAGGGGACGAGGTCATCACGACCATGAGCGGACAGGTCTATTTCAAGGCAAAAACCACCATTGATGCCTTGCCGAAGCCGAAGACCATAGACTATCAGATGACCGAAGGAGTCACCCAAGGGAAAACCCAGCTTGGAATATACGAGCTGGCTGGCGACACATTCAAGGCTTGCTTCAGTGCGCCGGGCGATCCGCGCCCCACGGACTTCACCACCAAACCCGGTGACCGAAAAACATTGTCGGTGTGGAAGCGCGAAACACAACCTGTGCTGGCCCCGGAACAAAAATGAAATCACAGCGGCAGAAAGAAGAGCTAGTCTCCCACGATAGACGACCACAAACACCATACCACAAACAAAAGGAATCATAAGTTATGGCATCATTTGGAGCCTTCCTCGCAATGCTCTATATCGCTTGTGTCGCCGCCGTCATCATTTACGTCTTGCGGCTCTTGAGCCGGTTCGTCAGCGCCCATGAGCGCGTGGCCAATGCGCTGGAGCAGGCCGCACGCAAGTTGCGCGATGATGCCAAACTCTGACGCCATTGACCCGCCGCCCAAACCCGTTTCCGCTAACTCCCGTTAACTACCACCATGCTTATCCGTAATTTGTCCTTCGCCGCCGCCGCCATGCTGGCGGCGGGGTGTGTTTCCCCTTCCGGGAAGTTGTCCTACCCCGTCACCGCCAAAACCAATGTCGTGGAAGACTATCACGGCACCACCGTGGCTGATCCCTATCGCTGGCTGGAGGATGATAACTCTCCAGCCACCAAGGCGTGGGTCGAGGCGGAAAATCAAGTGACCTTTGCCTATCTCCACGCCCTGCCCGGTCGCGACACACTGCGCGCACGGCTCACCAAACTCTGGAACTATGAGCGCTACGGCACGCCCTTCAAAGCGGGCAATCGTTACTTCTATTCGCGCAACGACGGCCTGCAAAACCAAAGCGTGTTCTACACTCTCACCTCGCTCGACGCCGAGCCGCGCGTGTTGCTGGACCCGAACAAGCTGTCCGCAGACGGCACCGTGGCCCTCGCTGGCATGGCGGTTAGCGACGACGGCAACTGGCTCGCTTACGGACTGGCGACCGCCGGTTCCGACTGGGAGGAATGGCGAGTCCGCGAGGTCCGCACAGGCCAGGACACGACCGATCGTTTGCAATGGGTGAAGTTCTCCAGCGCCGCGTGGCTCAAGGATGGCAGCGGCTTCTTCTACAGCCGCTACAACGCGCCCAAGTTAGGCGATACACTCAAGGGCCTGAACAAATTCCACAAACTCTACTTTCACAAGCTCGGCACCGAACAGTCCGCAGATCCGCTGGTCTATGAGCGGACAGATCGGCCGGATTGGGGCTTCGGCGCTAGTGTGACGGAGGACGGACGCTATCTCATCATCACGGCAAGCCAAGGCACGGATCAGAAAAACCGCGTCCTCTACCGCGACCTGTCCCAGCCCAATGCACCAGTAGTCGAACTCTTGATGGACTTTGATGCGAGTTACAATTTCATCGGCAACGACGGTCCGCGCTTTTGGTTCAAGACCGATCTCAACGCGCCCCGCAGCCGCGTGATCGCGATAGAGGTCACGCGGCCAGAGCGAACCAACTGGCAGGAGTTGATTACGCAAAGTGCCGACACGCTGCAAAGCATCAGCGTGCTGAACAACCAATTCGTCGCCAGCTATCTCAAGGACGCGCACACCTTGGTCAAGGTGTTCAACCTCGACGGAAGTTTCGTCCGCGACGTCGCGTTGCCCGGTCTCGGCACGGCGGGCGGCTTCGGTGGCAAACCCGCCGACACCGAGAGTTTCTATTCCTTCACGAGCTTCACAACGCCGGGCACGATCTATCGCTATGAAGCCACGACCAGCACGAGCACCGTATTCCGAGCGCCGAAGGTGGACTTCAATGCGTCGGCCTACGAGACGCAACAAATCTTCTACCCCAGCAAAGACGGCACGCGCATCCCCATGTTTCTTATCTACAAGAAGGGATTGAAGCTCGATGGCCACAACCCCACCCTGCTCTACGGCTACGGCGGATTTAACATCAGTCTCACCCCGAGCTTCAGCGTGGGCCGCGTGGCGTGGCTCGAACGCGGCGGCGTCTATGCGCTGGCGAACCTGCGCGGCGGCGGCGAATATGGCGAAGACTGGCATCAGGCGGGCACCAAACTGCGAAAGCAAAATGTGTTCGACGACTTCATTGGCGCGGCGGAATGGCTCATTGCGAACCACTATACCTCGTCAAAGAAGCTCGCGATCCAAGGCGGCAGCAACGGCGGCTTACTCATCGGCGCGTGCATGACGCAGCGGCCCGAACTCTTTGGCGCGGCGCTCCCGGCCGTCGGCGTGATGGACATGCTGCGTTTTCACAAATTTACCATCGGCTGGGCGTGGGCTTCCGACTATGGCAGCTCGGATAACGCGGATGAATTCAAGGCGCTCTACGCCTATTCGCCCTATCATAACCTCAAGCCCGGCGTCGCCTACCCCGCCACGCTGATCACCACCGGCGATCACGATGACCGCGTGGTGCCGGCGCATAGCTTTAAGTTCGCCGCGCGATTGCAGGAATTTAACACCGGCAAAAACCCGGTGCTGATCCGCATCGAAACCAAGGCGGGCCACGGCGCGGGCAAACCCACCTCCAAACTGATCGAAGAGAAGACGGATGAACTGAGCTTTCTCGTGAAGGCGTTGGGGATGAAGCCGCCGGGTAATTGGTAGAGTTGAAGTATAGCTATTTAACACAGGCGTGGCAGCGGCGGGAATTTTGGTGGTGACGACCGCCCTCGCCCCCGGGGAGGGATGGCCACCAAGAACCGGGTCAAGCTGCACCCGTTAATAGCTATCGCCAGCGGCGGGGCTGGCGTATTGCGACTGACTTGTAGTATGATTCGCCGCGTTGCGCATGGCTACTAATCACATCACTCAACTCCGGCAGCTCAAAAAACTTCTGCCCGGAGAAATTTTTCTCGAACCCGCCACGCTGGCAAAATACGCGGGCGACAAATGGTTTGCCGTCCATCAACCTGACGCCGTCGCCCTGCCCCGCTCAGCCAAATCGGTTTCCAGAATTTTGCGGTTCGCAGATAAACACAAAATCCCCGTCACGCCACGCGGCGCGGGCCACGGCTACGTCGGCGGCTGCGTGCCGATGCTCGGCGGCATTGCGCTCTCGACCGAGCGCATGAAGAAAATTCTGGAGATCAATCCGGCGGATTTCGTCGCCGTCGTCCAACCCGCTGTCAACACGGCGGCCTTTCAGGCGGCGGTGGAAAAGCGCGGGCGCTTTTATCCGCCCGATCCCGCGAGCCGCAAGGACAATTCGCTCGGCGGCAACATCGCCACCAATGCCGGCGGGCCGCGCTGTTTGAAATACGGCGTCACCCGCGATTACGTCCTCGGCCTCGAAGTGGTCCTAACCAACGGCGACATCGTCAAACTCGGCGGCCGCACGCACAAAAACAAAACCGGCTTCGATCTGCACCGGCTGTTCGTCGGCTCCGAGGGGCTGCTCGGCGTCATCACCGAGGCGACGTTGAAGCTGATTCCGCTCCCGCCGTTCCGGGCCAATCTGGCCGTGGGCTTCAGCGCGATGAACGCGGCCGTGCGCGCGTTGCAGGCGATTTTCGCCGGCGGCTTTTTGCCCTGTGCGGCGGAACTGGCCGATCAATTCACCCTCGCCGCCGCCGCCAAACGCACCGGCAGCAAACGACTGCTCGGCTGCAAGGCGCACTTGATTGTAGAGTTGGACGGACAGGCAAAATCCGTGCGCCAGGAAATCGCCGCCGTGGAAAGGATTGTGCGCCACCAAAAGCCGCTGTTCGTCGAACGCGGTTTCGGCAACGAGCAGTGCGAAGCCATCTGGCAGATTCGCCGCGAATTTTCCTACGCGCTCCGCGACACCGGCCTCACAAAGTTGAACGAAGACATCGTCGTGCCGCGCGGAAAACTGGAGGACCTTTTTAAGTTCGCCGCAACGCTGCAAAAGCAGCACGGACTGCAACTCGCCTGCTTCGGCCACGCCGGCGACGGCAACATCCACACGAATGTCATGGTGGATTACACCCAGACCGGTGCCAAAGCCCGTTCGGAAAAATGCCTCGATGATTTGTTCCGCTGGGTGATCGCTGCCGGTGGCAGTATCACCGGCGAACACGGCATCGGCCTGGCCAAAAAACGCTGGTGGCCGCAGGCGGTTTCTGCCGAGTCGCAAAAATTGCACCGCACGATCAAAGCAGCGCTCGACCCCAATGGCATTTTGAATCCGGGTAAATTCGTGTAGCGCGTGGCCGGGTTGGATCAATCGGCAAAGAGAAACGCTGGCATAGTCCGCGTGCCCACACCACGCCCAACCGGGCGCGGCCAAAACCACTGCGTCATCATCCCAAATCACCGCCACGCCGAACGTCTCGGCTTCGGTTTTCCAAACCCGCGCTTGGGGACTATGGCCAGCCACCGGGATGATGGTTTGGCTACTTTCACGGATTGCGTGCGCGGCGTTTTTCCGTTTTCATCTGGACTTCAAACTATGAGTTCCAAAATTCTTTCGCGCAATCGCCGGATGGCCGCCGCCGGATGCCAAACTCCAAACTGGCTGGCGCTGACAATCGTCCTCTTGCTGGGACTGACAGCGACCATGCAGGCGCACCTGAAGGTAGTCAACGGCGACTTCAGCGATCTCACGGGATTAACACCGGGCAACGATGGCTGGTTTTCTGGAACGCCCCAGGGCTGGAGTGGTGCCGGCGACAATTATGCGGTCAACCAGAAGTCCGGCGCGACACCGCCGGTCTGCAATCCATCCCGGGTGGATCATCTGCATCAGCAGATCGGCACGCTGGAAGAAGCGGGCGACGTCGTCCTGACGTTTGATGTCGCGGACGTCTTCAATGGCGAGACCGTTTTGAAGGCGTCTATTTTCGATGGCGAGCAACATCAACTTGCGAGTGGTGAATTTACCGACGGAGAAAAGCAAACCCTCGTGGCGAAGCGGGTGCCGGCTGGCACCGCGATCGTCATTCGCTTCGACGCCACGCAATCCACACCCGCGCTCGACAATGTTTTCGTGACCGTTCAGGCACCGGGCTCCGTGGTGGACAAGCCGCGCGCCGCAGCCAACACACCCATTACGGTGGCCGCTTACTATTATGCCTGCACACATCCGGATCCCCGCTGGGACAAGAATAAGTATCCCGGCTTCACGGAGTGGGATGAGATCAAGTCCGCCAAGCCGCGCTTTCCGGGACACCGCCAGCCCAACCCACCAGTCTGGGGCTATCGAAACGAAGCGAAGCCGGAGGTGATGGCGCAGAAAATCGCCGCCGCCGCCGACTATGGCGTGAACGCGTTCATCTTCGACTGGTATTATTACAACGACGGGCCGTATCTCGAAGGCGCGCTGGAGGAAGGTTTTCTCCACGCGACCAACAACGCCCGGGTGAAGTTCGCCCTCATGTGGGCGAACCATGACTGGTATGACATCCAAGGCTACAATCCCACGAACAAACTGAAGCTGCTGTATCCCGGCAAGGTCACGCCCGCGACCTGGGACAAAATCTGCGACCTCGTCATCGCCCGCTACTTCAAGCATCCGAGCTATTGGCTGGTGGACGGCAAACCCTATTTCTCCATCTACGAAATGAGCCAGTTCCTCGATAGCTTTGGCTCGATTGAAAATGCCCGTGCCGCGCTGGATAAATTCCGTGGCAAAGTTCGCGCCGCTGGCTTTCCCGATTTGCACGTCAATGCCATCGTCTGGGGCGAGCCGAATTTACCCGGCGGCAAAACCCCGCCCGGCTGGCCCAAACTCTGCCGCGACCTCGCGCTCGACAGTCTCACCAGCTACACCTGGGTGCATCACGGCGCGCTGAATTACAATACCTTCCCCGTGTCCGATTACGTCTGGGGCCGCCAGAAATATCTGTCCTTCTGGGCACGCGCCAAGACGGACTATGGCATTCCCTATTTCCCGAACGCCATGGTTAATTGGGACAACAGTCCGCGCGCCGCCGCGAATGCCGATTGGAGCCATCCGGGCGCGCACGTGGTGAACCCGGTGGTCACAGGCAATACGCCCGCCGCGTTCAAACAATCCCTGGAGATCATCAAGCAGCGGCTGCTGGCCGCGCCGACGCAGCCGAAGATCGTCACCATCAATGCCTGGAACGAATGGCCCGAGGGCAGTTGCCTGGAACCCGCCGAGCAATACGGCTACGGCTATCTCGAAGCCATCCAAGCGGTTTTTCAAAAAGCCCAGTAGCTCGGGATCAACTGGCCCCGGCGCGTGCTCCCGTGGGCGCGCGGCCGGAGAAGTTTGGGCGATGAGGACATTAACACCGTCGCCCGCGGCGGTTTGAGATAGGCAGGCCGGGCGTATCGTTGTATTTGCCGCCTCCCGACCTCCAATGATGCCCTCTCCATCACGACAAAATGGCGGCAAATCAATTTACGGACGCGCGACCGCCTGGGCCACGTTGCTTTCCTGGCCCACCTCCGTCTTGCCTTGGAAAAACACCGCCTTGTAATGCCGGTTCTCCGGCTTGCCCGGCACCAGCAACGCGCGGTTGTCCACATACGGCGAATGCGTTTCGCTGGCCAGCAAACTGAAACCCGCCTCCCCATCCCGCTGTGAGTAAACGTGGACGCCTTCCGCCAGCAGCTTGTAAAAACCCACCTCCACCACGCCCGCCGCCTTGGTCACGATGTCCAGTGTCGGCTGCGCCACCGCCATGTCAGTGGTATCCTCGGAACCGATGATCTGGAGCTGCGTGCCGATCACTTCCGTGTAGGCCGGGCTGTCCTTGATGCGTTTGGCCAGTTTGCGGGCGTTGGCCTTGCTGTTGGCCATCGTCAGATTTAAATCTTTGTGGGCGGCCAGACTGGCGGCCGCCGCGTTGGTCACCGCCGCGGTCTTGAGGTGCAACGCCGCATTATCCGCCGCCAACATCGTCACATCCGCCGCCGTAGCCCCCGGCGTCGTCGCCGTGACCCCCGCCTTCACATTATCGTGCCATTTCAGGTAAGCCCCCTGGGGTTGGGGCATGAAGTATTGTTTTTTCATAACATGTTTATTTGCATTTTGTTAACTGCTGGTTTCTGCGTTGGTTTGACGCAAAGTGCGCGAATGACGGAACGACTCCGCCCCGTGACGGAGGCATTCCGTCACTTGAAAAAGCAGCTCCGTCACCGGAAAAAGTGGGTCCGCCACTTGGCGGAACGGCGCTGCCAAGTGAAAAAAGGGTTCCGTCACTTGAAGGAGGCGGAGCTTCAAGTGACGGAGACGCTCTCCCAACCGGGGGAACGCCGCCGTCACGCAGCGGACTACCGCCAACAACGGCAAAGGGGAAAAAAGGGCTGCCCGAAAAGTGGGCGTTACGAGCCAAAGCGTGGCCTTGAGGATGCGGGAGACTTTCACCCCCTGCCCCACCCAAACCAGTTCCCCAGAACATGCGGGAACCCAGACCATGTGTGACCGCCAGCCCATACGAAAGCTGCGGCTATTAAGAAACTTACTACCGGGGCCGTCAAGGCTTTTCTTCCGCGGCTGCAACCTAATTCTAATTCGCGATCAAGGTAAGACGAACCGGTTTTAATTCATTACCACCAGGCTTCAGCCCGGTGGCCGGTTCCAAGCTGGAGACGCGAGCCGTTTTAACGGCTTTGGCCGCTGAATCCAAGCCGTTAAAACGGCTGACGCGTGCTGCCGATGGGGCACGCCGGGCTAAAGCCCGGTGCTAATAACAGGCTCAACTTGAACGCGAATTGGAATAACCTTAGCGGGCGCCGCCGTGAACGGCTGTGCCGCAACCGTAGAACGGGTCGAGCACCACATCGCCTTCGTTGCGGCTGGCCTTATGAAAATAGCCCAGCCATTCATGGCTGGGAACAACGCAACCCGAATTTCAAAGTCCCGCAAGGGACGGCCGACAATTTCTTTCGTCCCTGACGGGACTGGCTTGGTTGGTTAAATGCTTTACCCAGCTATAAATGGCTGGGCTATTTTCAAACTTCATCAGTCGTGTTAAGCGTTCGACCGTTCTCGTTTCCGGCAGAAAAGAAGCACTCCCCTAGGCTAGCCGCGTGAATCACGCTTTTCATTGGCGAGCGTGGCGACGGCGTCAATTTCCCAACCCTGCGGCGAGGGCTTTTTCGCGAATAAATGATCTCAAGACTTTATATCGCGCACCTGAAACGCCATCGCGCCGATCAGAAAGGCGGTGGCGCTCATGGCGAAGAGGACGATTTCGGACTGGCAGATTTCCGTCCAGGGCACCGGATTGAGGAAGATCAGCAGCCAGCATTTGAAGTGGTGCGTCACGAACCAGTTCTCGTAGCGGTTAAAGAACGGGATGTTTTCCATGACCATGCTCACGAACAGAAACGAGAGCGCCAGGATCGTGGCCGCCGCCGGCTTCATGTTGAAGCACGAGAACATGAACGCCACCGATACCATCACGCTGGCATTCACCGCCATGAACAGGGTGGAAAAACAAAAGCGAACCAGCCCTTCGTGCGCCGTCAATACGCTGAACGCCTGGCCGGGGGCGAACACAAACATCCCTTTCCACGGAAACAGCAGGCTCGCAAAACCCATGGCCGTCAGCCCCAGCGCCAGCACGAGCAGGAAGGCGAAAATAATGCCCGCGCTCCATTTCACGAATAGCAGCCGCACCCGCGAGATGGGACGGGAAAGAATCATGCGCAAGGTGCCGTCCTCGGCTTCCTTCGCCACCAGATCGCCGCCGACGAGCGTGGCGTAGAGCGGCATGAGCAGCATGATCTGCGGAATCAGCATGACGACCGACACCGTCAGCACCGAAATAAATTCGGCGGCGAGATAGCCATTTCCGTTCAGCAGCTTTTCAAAATCGCTTTGCCAGCGCGTGTAGCGGAACGCCATCAGCATCGCCGTCTGCGCGAGCAGGAACGCGCCAAAGCCGATGTAGGTGCGCTTCTTGCCGAACAGCTTCCAGAGTTCGTTCTTAAGTTGGGCGAGGAACATGGTTTAATTGGGGAAACATCCAACACCCAACATCCAACTCTGAACATCCAACCATGCGGGCGCGAGGACGCTCCCCATTCGATGTTGGGTGTTGGGTGTTGAGGGTTGGATGCTCATTTCTTTTCTTCTCGTTGCCGGTTGATCAGGCCTAAATAAAAATCCTCCACGGTCTGCTCGTGCTGCCAGATGCCATCCACGGCAATGCCGGCGGCGACCAGGGTCTGCGTGATCTCGGCCGTCGTGCGGCCGGCGGCCAGCGTGATGAATTTTTCCATCGCCGTCGCGGTGATCAGGCCGCGTTCGAGAAGCAGTTTCGTGGCGCCAGCAAAATCAGCGGTCTTCAACGCCACCTTGCCGAGCTCGGCTTTCACGTCGGCCACGTTGCCTTCGAACACTTTCTTCCCTTTTTGCAGCACGGCAATGCGCGTGCAGAGCTGTTCCACTTCGTTCAGCAAGTGCGATGAAAGCATGATGGTCAGGCCGAGTTCGCGCTGGAGGCGGATGATGGTCTGGCGCATTTCGTGGATGCCCTCGGGGTCGAGGCCGTCGCTCGGTTCGTCGAGGATGAGCAATTCCGGCTTGGGCAACAGCGCCTGCGCCAGCGCGAGCCGCGACCGCATGCCGTGCGAATACGTCCGCACCTTGGACTGCTCGCGACCGGTCAGGCCGACCCATTCCACCACTTCGCGAATGCGCGCCGGGGACGTCGGCGCGGTGTAGGTGCTGAGAATTTCCAGATTCCGCGCGCCGCTTAAGTAATCGTAAAAAACCGGTGTTTCAAAAATCGCGCCGACCTTCATCAGCGCAGCGCGGCGGTTGGTTTGCACGTCGTGGCCGCAGACCTTCACCTCGCCGCTCGTGGGCCAGACCTGGCCGAGCATCATGCCGATGGCGGTGCTTTTGCCCGCGCCGTTGTGGCCGAGCAGCCCGAAGATTTCACCGCGCGGCACGGTGAACGACAAGTCGTCCACGGCCAGGCGACCGGCGAATTTTTTGATGACGTTGGTCAGTTGAATCATGGCGGGCCGGCGATTTCGAGGAGGTTTTTGATGTGGCCGTCAGCGTAGAGAAAGTTCACGGATTTGTCTTTGCCCCGCGCTCGGTGGAAGTCTTCCTTGTCGAACACCAGATGCACCTGATGCGAATCAAAATTGTAGGTGAACAGGCGCAGATGCTCCGCGTCCTGGCCGTTCACCAGGCTGTTCCAACCGTAACTGGAGCCGGTGGTTTCAAAAATATGCGACCGGTCCGAAGGACAGCGCAGCACGTTGGTGTTGCCGAGCTGCGGCGCGAGGCGCTTATCAATGGGCGGAAGATATTGGGGATCGCTCGGCGGCAGGTTCGTGGAAAAATCCCGCATGGCCGGCATCTTATTATTGTTTTCCGAGACGTAAATTTGCAGCGCGATGCCGACTTGGTGCAGGTTGCTCAAACAGACGCCGGCCCGCGCGGTTTCCTTGGCGCGGCCCAGCGCGGGCAGCAGCAGCGCGGCGAGCATGGCAATGATGGCGATGACCACGAGCAATTCGATGAGCGTGAACGCCCGAACAATTTTGGCTGGAGGGGAGAGATTCATTGCCGCCGCCCGCCGACCCGGATGTTCATGCGGCCGCTTTCCATCATGCGCTGCATTTCCTCCAGCAACGGCGCGAGTTCGGCCTTGGTCTGCGCGGAGCTTTGGCTGTAAAAACTTTGCAGACCGATCTTGGTGACGCGTTCTTGCAATTCGGGGCTGAGCACCACGCTGTTGGGATTTTGCGGCGGCGCCTGTCCGCTGGCGGCCAGCTTGGCGCTCGCCTCTTTCATTTGCTTGAGGGATTGTTCAATCACGCGCTGTCGTTTGTCTGCCGGCATGTCTTCGAAGGCCGTGAGCATCTGTTTGAAACCCGTGGGCATGGTCGCTTCCAGAAACGTGCCCTTTTCGGCTTCGCTCATTTTTTCAAACCACTTGTAAGCGCTGCGGTCCAACCGCAAGCCTTGCCGTTCTTCGAGGGAAAGTGCATTGAGCATGCGCGCCAGTTTCTGGATGGCGGCCGCGCGGTCGGCAGCGGCCAAATGGCCGAACTCAACCGACTCGGTGTAGGCACGAACTTTCGCTGGTGTGACCGTGGCGTTCTGGGCGATTTTATACCCGACAATCGCCACCAGCCAGATCACTACGAGGGCGACCAATGCCAGAAAGACCGGGCGTTGTCGTGGGCTAAGCATGTCAAAAGTCTAGGGCATCGTTTCTAATTCACCATGAAAAAAACGCACCGGGGTCGCCCCGATAAAATAAGCGCCGTGGGAGTCGGCGGGACGAACCGACCGCAGTGGTCAGTCCCGCAGTGCCATTCCGCTTACTCAACCGTCCGACCTGGTTGGTATTCATCGGCGGGGACAGGGATTGAAGATCAGGAATCACATCTGTTTTCAAGGGCGAACACGGGGCCGGACATTCGGAGCCTTGGCGTTAGCTCACCTTCAGCGATCCATTCATTCGCTCTCGTCTCCACCACGGCACAAACCGGTGTCCGCTACCCAAGAAGAGTGGCCAGCGGTAGCCGTTGCAACGAGAACTCCAGCTAAAAACCGGATTGGCTCCGCAACTTTTCCAGCAGGCGGGCGTCGGCGGCGGGAAAGGCGAAGTCGGCGAGCTCCGGCTGGCTCACCCAACGGACGGCGGCGCAGTCCAGCGGCTGGGGTTCGCCGGCGAGTAGTTGGCAGCTGAAGAATTTCAGGTGGACGGATTTGTCCGGGTAGTCGTGGCGGAGGTCCTCGAAGAGTTCGCCGACGGCAATGTCCACGCCGAGTTCCTCGCGGATTTCGCGGACGAGGCAGGCCTCAAAAGTTTCGCCAGTCTCGCGTTTGCCGCCGGGAAATTCCCAGAGTCCGCCGAGATGCGATGTGGCGTGGCGCTGAGTGATGAGGAGTTTGCCGGCGTGAAAGATGAGGGCGGCAGAAACCTCGACGCAGTTTCTAATTTTTAATTTTGAGTTTTTAGTTGGATCGGAAGCGGAGATGCTCATCTCAACTAAAAATTAAAAACCAAAAATTCAAAACTACCGTCCCACGCTTTTGTAAATCCAGCCGAGCCGTTCCATTTCCGCCGGGTCGAAGAGGTTGCGACCGTCGAACAGGATGGGATGGGTCAGGCATTTTTTGGCGCGGGCCAGGTCGAGCTGCTTGAACTCGTCCCATTCGGTCGCGACCACGAGGGCGTCGCAGCCTTCGGCCACGGCATTCATGTCATCCACATAAGTCACGTCCGGCAGCAGCGCCTTGGCCTTGTCCATGCCCTTGGGATCATGCACGCGCAAGGTGGCGCCGTCTTTGAGCAAACGCTGGCAGAGATCAATGGCAGGCGAGGAGCGCACGTCGTCGGTATTCTGCTTGAACGCCAAGCCGAGCACGCCGATTTTCTTGTCCTTCAACACCCAGAGCGTGTCGGTGATTTTTTTGAGAAAGCGTTCCATCTGGTCGGCGTTGATGCGCTGCACTTCCTTGAGCAGTTTGAATTCGTAGCCGACCTGTTCGGAAATTTTGATGAAGGCGCTCAAGTCCTTCGGGAAACAACTCCCGCCGAAACCGATGCCGGCATTGAGAAAACGGCGGCCAATACGCTCGTCGAGGCCGATGCCGTGAGCGACTTCCTGCACGTTCGCGCCGGCGGCTTCGCAGATGGTGGCGATGGCGTTGATGTAGGAAATTTTCAGCGCGAGAAAGGAATTGGCCGCGTGCTTGATCAGTTCGGCCGAGTTGATGTCGGTGACGATGATCGGCGCTTTGAACGGCGTGTAAACCTCGGTCATCGCGGCAACGGGACGTTGCGAACGAACGCCAATAACGACGCGGTCGGGGTTCATCAAATCGCCGACGGCAAAACCTTCGCGGAGAAATTCGGGATTGCTGACCACGTCGAACTCCACCTTGGCCGCGCAATAGCGCTTGATGGTCTCCGAGACTTTTTCGCCGGTCTTGACGGGCACCGTGCTTTTGTCCACGACGATTTTGTAGCTCGTCATGGCCGCCGCGATGTCGCGGGCGACGCGTTCGATATAGCTCAGGTCCACCGAACCGTCCGGCTGCGGCGGGGTCGGGACGGCGATGAAAATCACGTCGGACTTTTGAACGCCCTCAGCCGTGCTGGCGGTGAACCGGAGTCGGCCGGAGGCCACGTGCTTTTTGACGAGTTCTTCCAGGCCGGGTTCGTAAATGGGAATGCCGCCCGCCTGCAACATCTTCACCTTCGCCGCGTCATTGTCCACGCAGATGACGTGATGCCCCACTTCGGCAAAGCAGGTCCCCGTAACCAGACCGACATACCCCGTGCCGATGATGGCAAGCTTCATTTGGCTTTGGGCGCGGCGGGGGCGACGACCGGCGCGACGACCGGCTTGGGCGCGGCCGGAATTTTAGCTTTGAGTTCGAGCGCGCGCAACGACGCTTCCGAGGCGAGCGAACCGGCAAAATTGTTGCGGGACAGTTCCTGATAAAGATTCATCGCCTCGGCGAATTTGCCTTGCTGTTCGGCCATCCGTCCGAGCGCGAACTTGGCCGGCGCGGCCGCCGCCGAATCCGGAAATTGGCTGGCCACCTTGCGATAGGCCGCGGCGGCGTCCTCCAGTTTTCCCAGGGCTTCGAGACTGCTGGCAATCCCCAGCGCCGCCGTGGCCGCGAGCGGGCCGGTGGCATTGGCGTCGAGTGCCTTTTGAAACTGCGTCTGCGCGTCGGCATAACGCCCGACGTTGAACCACCCCGCCGCCGCCGACAACTGCGCCCGCTGCGCCGCGGCTGTGCCGGCATGGTCGGCGGCAAGCTTGCCGAGCGCTTCGGCAGATTGTTCCGGCGTCAAACTCGGGGAAGCAACCAGCATTTGCGTCAACGCCTCGCCGGCATTGATTTCATTTTGATCATGCCGCCACGAAACAAAGTAATAAAGCCCAACGGCGACGACCACGGCGGCGACGCTGCCAAGGAGGCGGTTTTTATTTGCCTCGAGCCAGGGCCAGAGTTTGAACATCAATTCGGTAGGATCTGCTTGTGCTTGCATAATTATGAACGAGCAGTTTTTCCGGCCGGACGAGGAAACGCAAGCCGAAACCCATCATGTTGGCAGAGTATTTTCCCCGAGTGAAACGGGGAGGCTATTTGCACCGCACGTAAATGCGCAGCTGTTTAGTTTTGTAACTGCCGGCGTTGGCGGCGAAGGTCCAGTCCTGATTGCCTTCGGGCGCGTTGCCGATGCCGAGATCGGCGCGCTGGCCTTCGCGCCAATGGTTCAAGGCGAACACGGTCTGCTTGGCGTCGTGATTATGCAATTGCATGGAACCATAACCGTCGGCGGGCGCAGACGGTTCGTCACCAAAGTCAAAACTGGCCGAGGAGGCGTTCGGCACTTTGGCCGCGTTGTTAGGCTCGTAATTATTCGGCCAGAACTCCAGGTTGCCAACCTCCAGATTGGTGCCGGTCACGATACTTTTCACATTCGAAAAGATATTCAGGTGCGCGACGTTTTGCTGAAAGCGGGCGCCAGATTGGACCGTCGGCACGCCGATTTTATCGAGAGAGTCGGTAAATGCGTCCATCGAGACGAACACATCACTGGTGGCACCGCTGGCGTCTTGGAGTTCAAGGCAATAGGCGACGCGGTCAAATGGCCCTTTGATTTGGCTGCGATTATCAATGTCGTAGCGGATGTCCGTGCCGAGCTTGGCCAGGTCGAGCAGGTAAACCAATTGGTAACTCTTGGCCTCCGGCACCTGCATTCCCAGCCAATCGCGTTCCGGCATCTGGCCTGCGCGGAACGCGCCGGCGGGCAGTCCGGCACCGTTCATTAGATTGGGCTCAGCCACTTGGCTCCACGCGAAACGCATCGCCACCGGATGACGAACTTCGGGACTGGAGAGAACCACCGAAGTTCCGTCAACGCGCGCCTCGGCTTTCACATAGCCGCCTTCATCGGCATCAATGATCTCAAACCAATTCAGCGGTTGACCATCGCGGCTGACCAAGCCGCCATCGGCATGATCGAACCGAACGCGCAGCGTGTTGGCTTCGATGGCGAGTGATTGGAAAGTGGGGCCCGAATAAATCACATCTTTCTGTCCATAGGTCTGCGCCAAGGCCAGCAGGGCCAGGCGCCGGCCGACCTCCTGCTTGTTCTTGGGATGGATGTCGCGCAGGTTGCCGATGTCGTTGATGACGGCCATGCCGGCATTCGGGATTTCCTTCGCCGCAGCGGTTTGGCCTTCCCACAGTTCACTGAGTTGTTCCGGACGGTTGCCATAATTATACGGCGCGATTTGGGCAAACAAGAACGGGAACTCGCCCTCGCCCCACAATTGCCGCCAGCCGCGAATCAAGGCTTTCATCTTCTCGGCGTAAAGCATGCCCTCGCCGTTGTTCGCTTCGCCTTGATACCAGATCGCGCCGCGAATCCCAAAGGGCTGCAAGGGATGAATCATGCCGTTGTAGAGCGCGGTCGGATGCTGCAGATCATGGGGCGGCAAAAGATCAGAGGGATAAGTCGGCATGGCCGGCACGAGGGTGGCGTTCGTCAGCGCGGTGCGCGCCAAGGCCAGCCACCGTTCGGTTTCACCCAGGAAACCTTCCAATTTTTGCTGGTGCGCGGCGCTGCCGGGATCGCCCAGTTGCACGGCGGTGTTCAACGAACTCAATGCCGGCACAGCGGCAAACCCTTCCGGTGGCGTCCAGGATTCGATGCGCGTGCCGCCCCAATCCGCATCAATCAATCCGACGGGCACGTTCAACTTCCGGTGCAGTTCACGGCCGAAAAAATATCCCGCCGCCGAAAAACCGTTCCAGCCGCCCGCCGCAATGTTCTCCGGCGTGCAAACTTTCCAAGTGCCCGCCACGTCGGCCGCGGGCCGGGGCTTCCAGAGATTGGGAACCATCATGAGCCGGAGGTTCGGAAAATTGGCGGCGGCGATTTCTTGCGGCCCGTTGTCAACCATGCCGACACCCATCTCCATGTTGGATTGCCCGGAGCAAAGCCACACTTCACCGATGAGCACGTCCTGGATTTCGCGCGTGGTGGAACCGACCACTGTGAGCGTCTGCGGCGTGGCGTTGGCGGGCAGCGGCGCAAGTTTCATCGTCCATTTGCCGTCGGCGGCGGCGGTCGTGGAATAGTTTTGCCCGGCGAACCGAACTGTGATCTTGGTGCCGGGCGTGTCCCAGCCCCACACCGGATTGGCCTGCTGTTGTTGCAGCACCATGTGATCGCCAAAGACGGCGGGAAGTTTCAATTCTGCTTGCACGCTGGAGGCCAGCCCGAGACTGGACGCGAAACATAAAAAGAGTTTTTTCATGGAAGTCATGGAGTTTGATTTAAGGATCAGAAGTGGGTGGTGCCCGTGACGCTTTCAGGGCGGCCCAGGCCGCGCGGAACGCCAGATGCTTTTAGTGCCGGAACATAACTGAGCTGGCTCCATCATTTTGATTTCTCGATCATTTTTGGAATGGCAGAAGGCCAAGCTTAAGGCAGTAAAACTGCGCGTCTAGAGTATTCTGATGCGAGTTAATCGGCGAGGTCTAATGGGCGTTTTCTTTGCTGCCTTTGATTCCTTCCAAAGCCGTTGCGTCGTGCGGATCCAGCGCGAGCGCCGCTTCAAAGGCGGCCACCGCTTCTGCGCGGTTTCCTTGCGCTGCCAGAATGCGGCCGCGCAACGAATGGGCCGCAGCGGTCGGGTGTTTCTCCAGGCTCTTGCTGATATTGGCAAGGGCTTGGAGGTAGTTCGTGGACTGGAATTGTTTCTCCGCCAATCGAAAAAACCGGTGCGCCACGGAGGCGTCCCCGCCCAGAACGGCCGCAGTCGGTTTGAGTATTTCCGACAGTTCCTCGTCTGATATTTCCTTCAGAGCATGGCGGATTTGCGCCTGGATGAAGGCGCCGTAATTCACCTTCGCGAAAGGCTGATAGGCAACGAGTCGCCGGTCTTGGTCCGTGATGCCGATGACGGGATGCAGGACCACGCCAAATTTTCCATATAACGCATCACCTTTATCAATCAGCACGGGCATGGTGAGCCCGGCGGCACGAACCTCCGCCGCCACTTCGGCCTTCGGAATGCGGTCGGAAACGATGGCGCACCAATGAACTGGTTTGCCCGCCATTTCCTTCTCGCATTTTGCAATCTGAACCAAAGTCTGGTTCGAGTGCTCCTGTCCGGGTTTGACGAAAATAAAAACGCTGACATTGGTGTCACTCAGCAGGCTATGTTCGCCGCCGGTCAAGGTCGGCAGCGCAACATTCTCGACCACGGTGCCGATGGGGACATTGGCAAAAGCCAAAGCCGACCATGACCAAAGCATGCCGCCAGCAGCGAGGTAGGCAAGCCGGCGCATGGCACTAAGGCGCCTTGGGCGGCTCCGCGTCGGTTTTCGGCGGCACCAGCGCCGCCACCGAATTGGTGTAGCTGCGGGTGACATGGCAGGTTCGATCGCACGATCCACCGGTGGGCGTTTGGGTAAAGTTGACCTTCAGCATATAGCCGGTGTGGCCATAAGGCACCGCGTCGCGAACTTGATGCTTTTGTTTGGAGGCATGCACTTCATGGCAGGCCCGGCAGGTGCGGCCCCGCTCGTCTTTGTTCACATGGAGGTAGTGCAGGTTCTGGTCGCCGTTGCGGAACTTGGTCAGCGTGGTGGTCTTGGCATCTTTGACCATGGACTCCTCGTGGCAGTCGAAACACAGGTCATACAACTTAGGCTCGTAAGGCGAGTAGAATTCAGCCGGATACGCCTTGGTGAGTAGCCGGAAATTATTTCCACCGTGGGGCGTGTGGCACGCGCTGCAATCTTTGCCCGCCACCGGGCCGTGCTGTTCGTGATTCTCCGCCAGCAACGCCTTCATGTTGGTGAGCGCTTTGCCAGCGTGATCCTTGACGCCGTCCTGGCCGTGGCAGCCGACGCACAGATCGAAGGGCAAACGGGTGAGCAGATGCTCGACGTTGGCGGCATGAGGATTGTGACAATTGACGCATTTGGCACCGGTGGTCAGCGCGTCATGCTTTACCGTGGCGTTGGCCACCAGGTTGCTGATGGAGGCGTGGCAACTCAGACACAGAGCCTCGGATTCCTCGACCAGCAACTTGGGCTGTTTGGAATTGTGCGGATTGTGGCAGGTGACACAGTTGATTTTGGCGGGGACGTGGCTGGACTTCCGCGCCATGACTTTTGCGAAATCATCGTGACAATCCAGGCAGAGCTCGTTGACCTGCTTATTGATCATGCCGGGATCATTCCGATCCTTCCGCTGGTGGCACAGACTGCAATCACCATCCTGATACGGGCTATGCGCCGACACCGGTTTTTGGATATCGGGGATTGGCGTCAGATCATTTTTGCGCATCTTGGGCACTGGCGCGATCTCCTCTTTCTTCGCATTCGCCGCAGTTGCTTGGAAGCCGTTCGCCAGCAGGATGACTCCTGCGGCCGAATAAATGGCGATGCGGTTGAGGCATTTTTTCAGCCTCGCATCGCGGTTGGTTGTTGGTTGTGACACAATATTTCCTTTCGTCATTGGCCCGATCATTAAAGGTATCGTAGGCAGAATATCCAAGCCTGCAGCCGGCACTCTCCCTAAATTATGAAAACCCACACCGTTATTGGCCATCTGGCCGATAGAAACGCAAGAAAAGCATGCGGAAAAACCAAGGTTGGATGGTTAGTCAAATGAAAGTTATTCACAATTAGTTGGGGCTGCAGCTTGGCCTGTGCGCAACCTATTGTGGTTTTCACTTTACAGGGAATAACGGCTTTGGTTGGCTAGCACTAGCAATTAAATGTATCTCAAGAATCTCACAGTTTACGGTTTCAAGTCCTTCGCGGACAAGACGGCGCTGAACTTTCAGCCCGGCGTCACGGCTATTGTTGGGCCAAACGGGTGTGGTAAATCCAATGTGTCCGACGCCATTCGCTGGGTGCTCGGCGAGCAGTCAGCCAAGGCTTTGCGCGGCGGCGAAATGGCCGACGTGATTTTCAACGGCACCGATGGTCGCAAGCCGATGGGCATGTGCGAAGTCTCGCTCACTCTGGGTGGCGTCGGCGCGGAAAGTCTCAAGGCGGCAGGCGTGGAGGTGACTTACGAGGAAGTGACGGTGACGCGCCGGATTTTCCGTGACGGCGGCAGCGAATATTTTATTAATCGCACGCCATGCCGGCTCAAGGACATCCAGCAGTTTTTCATGGGCACCGGCATCGGGCGCACTAGCTACAGTATTTTGGCGCAGGGCCACATCACGCAGATTCTTTCCAGCAAGCCGGAAGATCGCCGGATGATTTTTGAGGAAGCGGCCGGCATCACCAAATTCAAAGCGCAGAAAAAGGAATCGCTGCGCAAGTTGGAATACACCGAACAGAACCTCCTCCGCATCGCCGACACCATCGCCGAAGTAAAACGCCAGATCGGGTCGCTGCAACGCCAAGCCGCCAAAGCGCGGCGCTACAAACAAATCGCTGCGGAGTTGCAACATCTGGAGACCCAATTCGTGCGTCATCAATACGACGTGCTGCAACAAGAGATCTCCGGCCGGCAGGCGGCGGTGGAAAATTTGCGGAACGAAATCGAATCGGGATCAAGTGAGGTCATCCGTTTCGAAGAAGAAATCTCCCGATTGCGGACGCTGTTGTCTGACCTCGAACACGAAGTTGCGGAGCAGCAGCAGCGCGGACTGGAATTGAAGTCCGAAATCAATCGTCACGAAAGCCGCATTCATTTCAATCAGGAGCGCATTCGCGAAATCGAATCGCAGAACATGAAGGCGCTGGAGGAGATCGCCCAGACCGAGGAGCGGCATCGCGCAGCACAGATGGAACTGGTGGTGGTCACCGACAGTCTGGCCACGGCAGAAGCGGCGTTGATGCAGCACAAGGAAGCCTTGCAGACCAAGCAGAACGCGCTTCGCGAAGTCGAGGAAGGCTTGCGCCAGCGGCAGGAATCGCTGCGCCAGGCACAGTCATCGGCATTCGCGGCGGCGCAGGATTCCTCGCGCATCCGCAACGAACTCAATGCGCTCGAATTGCAGAAGCAGAACAACACGGTTCGCCTCGAAAAACTTTCGGTGGAGAAGATGCAGTTGGAAGAAGAGCGTTTCCGGCTCGAAGCGCGGTTGGTGGAATTCACCGCGAGTGTCGAAGCGGAAAAATTGAATGTCGTCACCACGCGCGATTCCGTGGAGCATCGCCAGAACCGCCTGCGCGAATTGCACACGGAGTTGCAGGCGGCGTCCGTGGAGCAGGATAATTTTGTGCAACAGCAGGCGGAGAAACGTTCCCGCCTCCAACTGCTCGAACAATTGGAAGGTTCGCATGAAGGCTTCGATGCCGGCGCGCTGGCCGCACTGCGTCAATCACGTTCGGTCATCGGTTCGCTCGCGGATCATATCCGCGTGCCGGATCAATTTATCGCGGCGGTGGAAAATGCGCTGGGTCACAATCTTCAATTGGTGCTCACGGAACAATCGTCCTCGGCGGAAGAAATTCTCGCGGACTTGAGCGCGAACAAATCCGGTCGCGCGAGCGTCGTGGCGCTGTCGTCTCAGCAATGCAGCCGCGCCAATCAACTGGCCTTCACGGGTGAAATGGCTCCGGCATCCGGCCCGGTGACTGAGCTGCAATCTGGCCAGATCGTTCACGCGCTGAGTGTGATTCAGGCCGAGCCAACGGTGGAACCACTGCTGAAATCGTTGTTGGTCCGCACGTTCATCGCGGCGGATTTGAAAACCGCCAAGGCGCAGCTCCAGAACGGTCACGCCGGTTGCGACTTCGTGACGCTCAGCGGCGAACTCCTGAATCGTCACGGTATTTACACCGGCGGTTATCTGAATGGCAGTGGCAATGGCAAGGCACCTTCGTCCATTCTTGGCCGCAAGAATCAGATCGCCGAGTTGCAGGCAGAACTCGCGGAACTTCACGGGCATGTCGCCGAGGCGACCCAGAAGCGCGCCGCGCGTTTGACTGAGCAAACGGATTTGCAAGCCAGCTTGCAACAGGCGCAAATGGAATTGCGCCAGCAGGAAGTCGCCATCGCCACGCGCGAAGGCGAGTTCAATGCGCTCAACAATTCCAACCGCATCCTGCACCAGAGGATTGATACGGCCGTGTTCGAAGTCGAAAGCCTCGCTGCGCAGGAAGCGGAAGGTTTTCAAAAGCGCGAGGCGCTGACGGCGCGGTTGAACGAACTCGAAGCTCGTGAGCGTGAGACCCAGGAACAGGTGGTCGCGTTGACGCGCGAACTGGAAGAACTTCGCGTGGCCCGCGACGCCGCCAACACGGCGTTGACCGAGAGCAAAGTCGCCCTCGCGTCCGACGAGCAACTCGCTTCATCGTTTCGCCAGCAACTCACGTCGCTCGGATTTCGCATCGGTGAGTTGGGGCAATTGGTGGACGCCCGGCGCAATGAATGTTCCTCGTTCGTCACGCGCAAGGAGTCGGCCGCAGCGGAGATTCAAGATTCGCAATCCCAGATCGAGCGCCTCCAGATGGAGCGTGAGGGCGTGAGCGTGAAGACGGCCGAACTGGTCGGCCACAAGAATGCGCAGGACGGCGAAATTTCGCAGCGCGACGAAGCGTTACGTTCGCAGCGCAATCGGTTGACGGAAATCCAAAACGCGCGCGGCGCACTCGATGTGGAACTCGCGCAGAAGAACATGACCGTCCAGAACCTGCGCGAGAAAGTGCAGTCGAAATATCACCTCAACCTCGACGACATCCGCAGCGAGTGCCTCACCATCACGCACGCCGACGAAGGTCCGGCAAAGGTCGAGACGCTGACGACCGAGCAGATGGCCGAAGCCGGCGCGGCAACCGATTGGAACTCCGTGCAGCAGCAAGTCGAAGCGCTGCAGCAGAAGATTGACGACATGGGCCCGGTGAATCTCGTGGCCATCGAGGAATACGAGGAGACCGAGCAGCGCTATCAATTCCTCTCGACGCAGCACGACGATCTGGTGAACGCCAAAACGCAGTTGCTCGAAATCATCAATCGCATCAACGACCAGACGCGGCAGATGTTCATCGAGACGTTCGAGAAGATCCGCGACAACTTCCGCGCGATGTTCGTGGACGTCTTCGGCGGCGGCAAAGCGGACCTCGTTTTGTCGGACACCACCGATGTCTTGGAAAGCGGCATTGAAATCGTCGCGCGTCCTCCGGGCAAACAGTTGCAGAGCATCTCGCTGCTGTCCGGCGGTGAACAGACGATGGTCGCCGTCTCCCTGCTCTTCTCGATCTATCAAGTAAAGCCCAGCCCGTTCTGCGTGCTGGACGAATTGGACGCGCCACTCGACGAGTCCAACGTGATCCGCTTCGTGAAGATTTTGCAACGGTTCATCGCGCACTCGCAGTTCGTCATCATCACGCACAACAAGCGCACCATCGGCATGGCGGATGTGCTTTACGGCGTGACCATGCAAGAACACGGCGTGAGCAAGATTGTCAGCGTGAAATTCCACAAGGCCGACAAGCAGCCACTGCTGCCGCAACTCAACGAACCGGTGATGGCTTAACACCGGGCGCGGTGTGATGGGCGTTGAGAGTGGTGGCGCGAGCGGAACGGTTCCGCGGCGGATAAGAATCAAGAACGACGGCTGCCGGTGGCGATACGGCTGAAAAGCTTCTTCCGATTCTGCGACTCGAAGTCCTCCTTGCTTGCGGCCAGAATGTTCGCGCCGAGATAAAGCGTCAGCAACTCGCTGGAGAACTGGCCGAGCATGTGATTGGGAACGACAAACATCGGCTTGCCGGAAATGCCGAGCCGCTTCAACTCCATCGCGGCGGCGACCAGCCACCATGCACCCGGTCACCGTCATTTTTGTAGGAGACGAGGTGACGAGTCTCTCACTTGAAAATAATCTCGGGGCGTCCTATTTAAGACGCCTCACGTCGTCTCCTACATTCCGTTGAGCATAGCCCAGCCATTTATGGCTGGGTTCACGTTTCGGAAACGTCCAGAGTCCCGTCCAGGGACGAAAGAAATGTTCTGCCGTCCCTCGCGGGACTTTTCCCCTTCTCATGACACAGGACCCAGCCATAAATGGCTGGGCTATTTTCAAAAATCTATTTGCTCACATTCGCATTAAAAAGACGGTCGCACTAAAAAGACGGCCTCCGTTTCCGAAGGCCGCTTGGCTTTTGCGGGAATTGATTTTATTTGCCCGGGGTAGCGGGCGGCGTCGGCGGTGTGGGCGGGGTGCCGCCGCTGCTGTGACCGCCGCCGTTGTCCACGATGATGCGGGCGCGTTTCCAGGCTTCAATGAAGCGCTTCCCGGCATCTGTGCCGTCGAATTGCAAAACGAGGTCGTCCATGTCCGCGACTTGTTCCAGCAACTTCGCGGTGTCGGTCTCCATTTCCTTCAACAGCGTGCTGCGATTCACAATCTGGCCGCGCGGATTATTCATCACGCTGGTAAAACCATTGATGGCGGTGGTCAAAGTGGCAATGCGGGCAGGCGTCACGCCGCGGCCGGCGGCGTTGGGTTCGGTCGCCGTGGCGCTGGCGAGGTCGCGGATGGCGGTGGTCTTGTCGAGCAGGTCTTGCTGGCGGAGTTGCACGATCTCGGATTTGGTCACGTCCACCTGCGCGAGCTTGTCGAGGTTGCCGGTTTTCTTGAAATGATTCGCCAGCGCGCGGGCAAGAATATAGGCGGCGTCTTCCAGCGCGGTTTCCGCCTGGGCCTTGGCGTCGCCCGCCCCGCCGCTCGCGCCATCGGCCAGCGCGGCCTTTTGGATGACGGCCGCATAACCGGTCTGGATGCGGGCCAGGTCGGTGGTGAAGTCGGCTGGGTCGTTGCCGGTCCAGACGAGCTTGTATTCTTTGCCGTTGGCAACGGTGATACACGCGCCAACCATGTTAATTTGGTTCGTTAAGCGAATATTCATGACTTTTGTTTGTTTAAGGACTTGTGACAACACAACTAATTGTCTCAACGGGCGTTTGCGTCAAGTCATTTGTGGTAAAACGGCGGATTTACTGGGTTTACTGCACACTCTCGATCATCTGGACCGGCGGCGAGCGTGCTTAACCAGTTGGCGCGGTTATTTATTGAAATCACGGGTGCGTCCGGGGGACCGGCGGGGTCGTTTATCGGCTGTTTGAGGGAATTCATCAGGTTTCCGAACGGATTTAACGCCTGTCGGTGGCCATTTATAGACAGTGGACGCGCGTTTAACGGCGGTTGAAGGCGGTTTAACGATTGTCGGGATTGGTTTGCCGAAAGTTGATCCGGCTTTAACAAATGCCGAAACGGCTTTGCCCAATGCTGAGCTGCCTTCATCGCGGGTGGACCCGGCTTCAATGGCGGTCGGCTATTCTCCGGCGAACGTCGCAACGGCTCGAACGGCTGGCGGTGCGTCTCGCGCCAAGGTGGAAGTGCCTCTGGCGATGGTCGCAACGGGGCTGTTTAATGCGCCAACCGCTGATGCTGGCGCGGCGGGCAGTCGGATTCAGGACGCTGTTTAAGGCGCGGGCGCTTTCAGCGTTTGTCTGAGGTCTTCCGGCAGGTTGAGGCTTTCGATCCAGTTGGTGGCGGCGGATGCATCGCGCTTGAGCCATTGGCGGGCGACTTGGATCTGATAGGTCTGACGTTGGACATCATTGGTCACGGATTGGGTCCACTGCGCGGCGAAGTCGGGATATTTCGCAACGGCTCCATCGAGAAACGCACCGATCAATCCTTCGCTGGCAGTTCCCGCCGGCAAATTCGTCAGCCATTTCGCCGCTGCCGCCGGTTCGGATTGCGCCCACTCCTTGACCACTGATTGCACCTGCCCCGGTTGTGCATTGGTCTCTGGAAATGAACGCAACCAGTTGGCGGCCGCTTCGGGGTCAAAGGCGGTCCACTTGGTAGCCAAGCCCTTGACGACGGCGGCTTGGTCAGTGCCCGCCGGCAGGGCAGTAATAATTTTCGCCGCCTGCTCCATGTGCGGTAAATCGTAGCTGTGCGCGGCCAGTTCCAAGATACTTTGCCGCAAGGTTGCGTCGGTGAGCGGCTGCACCAACTCGATCGTGCCTGGCAAATCGCGCGCGACCAACTGACGGCACGCGGCCGTCAGACATTCGGTCTGCGTTTTGCCCGCTGGCAGTGCGAGCGCATAAGCCGCCAGCCCCTTGGGATCTTTCTGCGCCCAGTCGTCCGCGCTGGCCAGCAACGCCGCGTCTTGGTTCGTGCCGGCGGGGAGGCTGGCGATCCAATTGGTGGTGGCGGCGAAATCCTTTTGGATCCACGCCTTGGCAATCTCACCCAGCACCGCGCCGGATAATTCCGAATGCTGACTGGCAAATAGCGCGGCGGCCGGCGCATCTTGATTCGCCCAGTTGATAAGGACATGGTTGGTGACGCCCATGCGTTCGGCGGGCGCGGCAAGCGATTGCGCCCAGTCAAGCATCGCGGCGGTGTTGAGGCCAATGCTGTGATCGCACAATTCAAGAATGGCGCGTTGCCGGTAATCGCCCGGAGGCAGATTCTTCACTACGTCCAGAGCGGTCGCGGGAGCTTGCGCGATTCTCTGGCTCAATACGCACGCCAAGGCCATTTCCTTGGCCGGGCCGTCCGGCAACTGTTGGCACGCATTCGCAGCGGCATCCAGGTCTTTCGCCGCCCAGACATCAAACGAGGCAGCGATCACCTGATTGCGCCAGGTTCCGGCGGGGAGCTCCTCGGAGTCCGGCTGCGCCTCCAGCCATTTCAAAGCAGCCTCGGGGTTATGTTTGCCCCAGACTTCCAGAATGACGGCGAGCATCTGGCCGTCGGCATCCCGGCCGGGAACCTGAAGTCGCTGCTCGATGGCCTGCTGCGGATCGTTGGTGGCCCAGTGTTGGAACAACAGCGTGTAAATGGGTTCGCCGGGCGCAGGTTTCATTTCGTTCAAGCGAACGAGCGCGTTGGTGAGCTGGTCAGCGGGCAAGTTGGGAACCGTCAGCTCCAGGGCGCGCGACTGAAAATCCGCGTTGGTCAACTGACAGCTCCAGTCGAAGGCGGCGGGCGCATTTGTCTTGCTCCAGCAGCCGAGCAATTGCTCCTGAAAATGACGGCTGGTCGGGCCATCCAAGACCTCCGTGGCCGCGGACATGGCTCCAGAAATTTCCCCGGCGGGAATTTGTGGCGCGAGTGCGTCCAAACTCCGGCGACGAGTTTCCTCCGGCGCGATCCCGGCCAATTTCTGGAGCGCCGGCTGAATCTGCTCCCGGCTCAAAGGGCCCGTCGCCAGCTCAGATTCGCTCGCTGCCACCGATGCAGCTTTCGCCTGAGCGGCGGCGATCTTCTTTTGTTGCCACATGGCAAGACTGGCCGCCGCCATCAACGCGAGCACGGCCATGATCGCAAAAATCCGGGTGAGACGTCGCGCGGCCAGGCTCCTGGTTTGGATTTCCTGAACTTGCGTTTGCGCCGCGCGAGTTTGGTTTTGCGCTTCCAAGGCTTTATTCTGCACTTCCTGAAGTTGCCTCTGCGCATCCCGCGCCTGGTTTTCTATTTGCTCGATTTTGTTCTGCGCTTCGCGGAGTTGATCGCGGGTTTCTTCAAGCTGCTTCTGTGCTTCGCGCGCCAACTGCTCCGCTGCCAGAACTTTGCTGGCGGCGGCCTGGGCTAGCCTGCGAGCCTCCTCAAGTTGGATTTGCGTTTGCCGGGCTTGGTCTGCTATTTCCTGAACCTGGCTTTGGGCGGCGCGCACTTGCTCCTGCGCTTCCAAGAATTTGGCTTGGGCCGCGCGAGCTTCAGCGCGCACTTCCGCAACCTGGCTTTGAGCATTCCGAGCTTGGTCCTGCGCGGCCTGAACTTGGTTTTGCGCCTCCTGAAGCTGGCGCTCAACCTCCGGCGGCAGGTTTTGGATTTCCAAATCTTTGCGCTGCGCCGCGCGGACTTGATTGCGGGCTTCGTCAAGTTGGTTCTGGGTTTCCTTTGCCAGTTGCTGCGCTTCCAAACCTTTGCTTTCCGCTGCCTGAGCTTGGTGGCGTGCTTCCGAAACTTGGTCGAGAGCTTCCCGCGCCTGATTTTGAAATTCCTGAACCTGGTTTTGAGCAGCGCGCGCTTGGTCCTGCGCTTCCAAGACTTTGTTGTGGGCCTCCCGGGCTTGATTCCGTGCTTCCTCAAGTTGGCTTGGCTGGTCTTGCGGCTGAGTTTGGCTGGCTAAAACACTATTCTGGGCTTCCCGGAATTCCACGCGCGCAGCCTCAAGTTGGTTCTGCGCGTCCCGCGCCAGTTGCTGCGCGGCCAGCGTTTTGCTTTCGGACGCCCGCGCTTGATTTTGGGCTTCCTCGACTAGGTTTTGTAAGGCCTGAAGTTGATTTTGGGCTTCCCGGGCTTGCTTTCGAGCTTCCTCGAGTTGGCCTTGAGCTTCGCGGGCTTGGGCTTGGGCTTCCTGAATTTGGCTGTGAACGTCGGGCGGCAGGTTTTGCATCGCCAACAATTTGTCCTGGGCCTCCCGGACTTCCTTGCGAGCCTCCTGGAGCTGCTGTTGAGCTTCCCGCACTTGAATTTGGGCAGCGGCAAAGCGTCGTTTAATCTCGTGCCCCCACAGTCCGTTAAATCCCACCCCGAGCAGTCCGGCGATCAGTTGGATTTTGGCGGTCTCCAATTCGATTGCTCCGTGTTCTGGATCTTGGGCCAGCATCTCTCGTTTGCCATCCCCCTGCCGGGCATCCGCAAAAATGAATCCCCGTTCTCGCCGCGAGACATCGAGCGTTCCATCCGGCTTTACTGGGTGCCGCAACGCCGGAACCAAACATTCATCTTCCGCTACCATACCAGATTTGTTGCCATCGCTGGCATTGGGTTCCCCAGCTACGATGATGGGCAAAATCCGGTGACCGCGTCCGAGCTGCTTGAAATATCGCACCGCCTCATTCACCTGCAGGCTCTGGGCTGAACGGGGCGAGCAGATGACGACCAGACATCTCGATTGGTCCAAAGCCTGGCGAACACGCTCGCTCAAGCTGGCGTTCCCCGGCTGCTCCTCCCGGTCCTGAAAAATGGGATCAATCCGGGCTGGAATGAGCTCCGCGCGGGCATTGCTCTGACCGGCGAATTCAGTGGGGATGGAAAAAGTCTTCAGCGCGGCGTGCAGCCAATCGCCCCAGCACACGCTGCGAATCTCCTGCGCGCCCGGGCGTTGCCCGCAATTATCTTGCTGGCTATAGCTGAGAAATGCCCAATATGTAAATTCGTTTTCGGTCATAAAGACTCGGCGGATGTTACTTTAGAAAGGCATGAAACCACGAATCAAAAATGGGCGCATCCTTGGGGCCGCTACTCGCGTCGCACGAACCCAGTCTGCTTCAACTGACCGCCTGCTTGCCAGCGGCTGTGCGCGTTTGAATAAGTGAGGTCACCCGCGGTGCGCTCACAGCTTCTCTCGGCACCCTTACAATGAGCGGCACCGCCACAATGGCTGGCGCGGTGACGATGAAAATTGACCGCGCCGCTGTCACGAACAGCGACCGGTTGACTGCGCCGGCGGGCACCCTCAACGCGGGCGCGACTTTGGCCGTGAACAATATCGGTTCGACCAACCTGGTGGCGGGCGACACTTTCATGCTCTTCAGCGCACCCGTCAGTGGTTCATTCAGCACTACAACGCTGCCGCCACTGCCGAGTTCGAGTTTGTATTGGACGAACAGACTTTCTGTGGATGGCACCATTGCCGTGGCTTCCGCAGTGACCGTCAATACCATCGCCACGAATATCACCGCCACAGTTTCCGGCAGCACGTTGATGCTGTCCTGGCCGGCGGATCATTTGGGCTGGCATTTGCAGGCGCAGACCAACGCAGCGACGTCTGGACTTGGCACCAATTAGAACACGCGCCTGGTTCCGACGCGGTGATCTCCACCAACATCACCATCAATCCGGCGAATGGCTCGGTGTTTTATCGGATGATTTACCCGTGAGCCCGCCCTCGGATTAATTGTCATTTTGGTGTGGCCTGCTTAGCCGGTAGCCACCGGCGAAATATCGCTGAACCGATCCGCGTTCGATCTCGCCAAGCGAGGCTGCCCAATCCCGGCAGGTAAAATATCGGCGCGTGTGCGTCCGAACTCCTGCCGCGCCAGATCTCGGAAACACCAGTCAGCGAGTAATCGCCGGCCTGAAAAGCCCGGGGCGCGGTTGGGTCGTCCTCGACCAACCGCGCTCCATTTTCAGACCGGCGCTCAGGATCGGAACAACACTTCCTCGCGGTGGAACATCCACACAGCCGCGGCCAGCGCGGCGGCGGCATAAACGCAGGCTGATCCGAAAATGAGCGCGATGTAATGCCAATGCCACGTGCCGGCCAGCATTTCCTTGCAAACCAGGCCGACATTCAACAGCGGCACCAAGGCATACGAAGCATTGAGTTCCACGCCGGGCAGCATGGCGATCATGGTGGGAATGATCGCGACCAGCATCAGCGGTCCGCAGTAGCTCTGCGCTTCGCGGAAACTGCGCGAAAACAACCCCACCATCAGCAGCCCGGCCGAAAGCATTACCGCCACCGGCAGCAGCATCAGGAACACGCCGACCAATCCCCCGACATCAATTGTGGCCGCCAGCTTCAAGGCTTCCGGCGGCAAGGTTCCGGCCGCCGCCCGCTTGGCGATCAGGAATGTTCCGCTCATGCTGATGATCGAGAGCATAACCGTTCCCAGCGAGGCGGTCAGCACCATCAGAAATTTCCCCACCACCAGCTCCGTGCGACCGACTGGACAGCAAAGAATCGTCTCCATTGTGCCCCGCTCCTTCTCACCCGCCGTCAGATCCAGCGCCGGATACATGGCCCCCGTCAGGCAGAGAATGATGATGAAGTAGGGAAGAATGCCGCCCAGCGCGTTGCCGGCGACCTTCGCCGGCGGCGCGACATTTTGCCGCTGGATGGTGAATGGTGTTAGCACCTCGGCTGGAACGCCCCGGCTGGCGAGCCGTTCCCGCACCGTCGCGTCCGAGAGGTTGCGGAAAAAGCCATTCAGGTTTTCCGCCGCGAAGCCGGATTTCATCTCGCCGGCGTATTCGTAAATGTCAACCTTGGTCGCGTCCCCGCGAGCCAGCATCGCGTCAAAATCCGGCGGCAGCTTCACCACGGCGCGCACTTTTTTCTCCACGATCTGATTCGTGAAATCTTCCGTCGCCGGGATGACCTGAAGGCTTTTGGCGGCATTCAACGACGCGAGCACTTTTGACGAGGGCTCGGCTCCGATGATCATCACGCGGGGAATCTCCTGCCGGGCTTTGGTCACGGTCTTGATCATCATTGCCCCGATGCCGAACATCAGCAGCGGCATGACCAGCACGGGCACCACGATCATGGAGATGATCGTGCGCCGGTCGCGCAGGGAATCGCGCAGCTCCTTGCCATAAACAATCCGGATGGCGCGCCCCTTCATGGCTGGCCCTCCACGACTCGCACAAAGATTTCCTCCAGATCGGTCTGGCCAGATTGGGCGCGCAGTTCCGCCAGCGTGCCGTCCACCAACAGCCGGCCGCGGTCAATGATGCCGATGCGGTCGCACAGTTTTTCAGCCTCGCTCATCACATGCGTGGAAACAATCACGGTTTTGCCCTGCTGCCGGCACTCGCGAATAAACTGAACAATGGTGTGCGCCGTCATCACGTCCAGCCCCAGCGTCGGTTCGTCAAAAATCATGACGGGCGGATCGTGAATCAGCGTCCGCGCGATGGACACCTTCTGTTTCATCCCGCTGGAAAGCTTGTCGCAACGGCGGTTTTCGAAGTCGCTCATCGCGAGCCGGGCAAACACGTCGCGAATGCGGCTCTGCAGCAAAGCTTCGCCCACCGCGTGCAGGCGGCCGAAATACTCCACGGTTTCCCGAGCCGTCAGCCGACCGTATAACGCTGTGCCGGTGGAAAGAAATCCGATCCGGGCACGAATTTTCTCCGGCTCGCGGACAGCGTCGCAGCCCGCGACCGAGATGGTCCCCGAACTGGGTTTCAGCAGCGTGGCCAGCAGCCGCAGCGTGGTGGTTTTGCCCGCACCGTTGGCACCGAGCAGCCCGTATATTTGCCCTGGCTCGCAGCGCAGATTGATGCCATCCACCGCGCGCGCCTCGCCGCGCTTCCGGTCGCAGAACACTTTAGTCAATTGCCAGGTTTCGATCACAGCGATTGGACCAGCCTAGCTCAGAATGATCACGACCGTAACAAAACAAATTCCGTGTGAACGTTGCGGCTGCCCCGTCACGCTTCGCCCCGCCGAGGCACCAAAACGCCGGTTGCTCCTCCAGATATCCAAGCGACAACCAACGCCTGACAAACTTGGCTGCGGTTTATTTCGCCGGCGTCAGCGTCAGACTGCGCAGGTTCATCGGCTGCCAACCGTCGGCAATCGGTTTCACGGTGAGCGTCGTAGTGCCGGCCGGAAGTTCTATGGTGCCAGGCAGGTTGGTGCGTTTGAACTTGGTGTAGTCCTTCGTTGCCGGAGCGGTGCCAGCCACTTTCTGTTCGCCGAGGATGACTTCAAATTTCCCGGAATCCTGCGCGGCGATCTCTGCGGTCACCTTGAACTTGCCGGGGCGGTCCACTTTGAACGTCCAGCTCGCCGTGTCTTCCGGGTTGGTCCAGAAGCCCACGTTGTCTTTGCCGTTGCCCGACTCATATTGGAGGCCGCCATGCAGGTCCGCCTCGCTCGCCATCAATTTCACCGAACCGTCGGATTCCTGGAAGATGGCCGTGGGGGCAACTTCCGCTGCGCCCTTGATTTTCAAAACCACCGTGGAGGAAATCTTGTCCGGTGCCATTTCAGGAACGGAGATCGTCACGCCGTTCGCATCGCTGACCGCGTCAAGTTTCTTGTGTCCGCCGAGCCAGTCCGACTTGAGCAGCCAGGCTTTCACCACTTCATTTTTCAATCCCGGCACCACCAGTTTCCCATCGGCGGGCCAGTTGAAGACGTGCAAATACAGCGTCGTTTCATCGCCGGAAACCTTCTTCGTGCAGCGCCCCCACGGCAGGCGCTTGAACGGACTCGCAGTCGTGCCGTAAATCGCTTCGCTGTTAATCTTCATCCACGCGCCGACGGCCTTGAGCCGCTCAATGCTTGGACCGGGAATCAAACCTTCCTGCGTCGGCCCGACGTTGAGCAGGTAATTGCCGCCCTTGCTTGCGATGTCCACGAGGTTGCGGAGAATCGTCTCGGTGGATTTCCAATTTTGGTCGTAGCTCTTGAAACCCCAGGTGTCGTTCATCGTCATGCACGTCTCCCAATCACGGCCCGGATAACCGGTGGCGGGGATGAATTGCTCCGGCGTCTCGGTGTCGCCCTTGTAGCCGCCGCCGAGCCGGTTGTTGTGGATGATGCCGGGTTTGAGTTTGAGCGTTTCGATCAATTTATCCGCGCGTTCCTTGTTCATGTCGCAGGAAGTATCCCACCAGAGCACGGCGGGAAATTCACCGTAGTTGGATAGCAACTCCTTCATCTGCGGCACCGCGACTTTGTCAATGTAGTCATCCATGTTGTGCTGCTGCGCCGGATCCCAGAGGCCGCTGCACTCCGAACCGCCATTGTTCCAGTCCTGGGCCTGCGAATAATAAAAACCCAGTTTCACACCGTATTTGCGGCACGCGGCCGCCAGCGGTTTCAGCACGTCTTTGCCGTAAGGCGTCGCTTGCACGATGTTCCAGGGGCTGGCCTTGGTTTCAAAATTCGCGAAGCCGTCGTGATGTTTCGTCGTGATGACGATGTATTTCATGCCCGCCTCTTTCGCGAGGCGCACCCATTCGTCGGCGTTGTATTTGGAAGGATTGTATGCCTTGGCGTAAGCCTGATATTCGGCCATCGGAATTTTCCCGTGGCACATGATCCACTCGCCGATGCCGGGAATCTGCTTGCCGTTGTAAGTGCCGGCCGGCACCGAATAGACGCCCCAGTGAATGAACATCCCGAAGCGCGCCGCGCGAAACCATTCCAGCCGCGCGTCGCGCTGCGCGGTGGTTTCGTTGGCATAGGGATCCGGCGAATCCGCGGCAGAAACGAGGGACGGAAGGATGGCCGCCAACAACAGGCTGCCGAGCACAAGTTTGGTTTTGGAGTGTTTGAACATAGCGTTGAACGGATGAAATCGCATCTGCGCCTGCTTTTCAAGACCGCTTCCTACATAAATCAGGCGATGCCTTTGCTCGCGCCGCCATTGCAGTTCAAGCCGCGGGAGCAATTTCGATGGCGTTAATCTGCGGATTCTCGATGTTGCTGGTGAAGCTGATGTCCAGTTTGCCGTCCGTGATGTTCACGTTGACGGTTTCGACATACGCCTTGAGCGGGCCACCGGCTTTCACCCACACGTCGAAGTCTTTGAACTCGTGGCCCGCTACGTTGAAGGAGAACACGCGCTGGCCCGGTCCTTGAATGCCGTCATAGGTTTCGCAGAAATGCAGCTTCACCGTGTATTTGCCATTGGGCAGTGGACAGGAAAACGCCGTCATGCTGTAATGCTCGGCGCGATAAAGCTCCGGCGTTTTGGTGTTCTCGATTTGCAGATCGGCCCGCTCAATCGAATCACCGTCCACAAAACCCTGTTCCGGCAACCAGGTATTGCCCGCGGCATCCTTCAACGGCGCGGAAGCCCCAGCCTTGATGCGCAAGGGAAACGAAACTCCAGTCGCCGCCATCGTAGCCGGCGCGGCGGCCGCAACGGGAGCCACGGCTGGCGCGGCAGGTGGCCCCGCCACTTTTGGAGTCATGGGCGTCATGGCTGCTGCCGGTTGCTGGCAGCAGGCGGTATTCGATGACTTGCAGCCGGCGAACATCATCGCGGCCGACACCACCGCCACCGGAACAAAGGACCAAACGAGTGAACGAGCATTCATTTTCATAGTTTTAAATTTCCAAATCCGTGCGGTTAAATCTCGGCAAAAACCGACTGCCGTCGGGCACACGAATTTGAATGGGCGAAAGTCTATTCTGCTCCCGAAAAAAGGTCAGCCACTCTTTCGGGTGGTTTTGCGAAAACTGAGCGCCAAACCTGGCCGAGCCCCGCTAGTCTAAAATCAGGGCGCTCGAGATCGTTTTGATTTCCTTGCCGCCGGAGAACTTCCAAACCACGCGTTTGTCGGGGGTCACCTCGATCAAGTCCGCCGTCGTGCCAAATTGATTTCCGTGGCCGAGCCAGTTCGCCATGAGGGTGTTGCCATTGGGCAGGCGCTCCAGACCCGCCATGAATTTGAGCTGCACGCCTTCGAGTTCGTGACCTTGCACCTGCCAGACCGTATTGCCGGACACATCCACTTCAAACACCCGCGATCCGCCCGGGCCATCCGCACAGGAAATAAGCGTGTTCCCATTGGGCAAGCGCAGCACGCTGTGCGGGCCACCGGCGGCGGGAATTTCCCGGACCACCTTGCCGGTCGAATCATATTCGCGGACCACTTTCAGGCCATAATGGGCGACCAGATAATTGCCGTTGTCCAGCCGGCGCGCGTTGCGCATGAAGGCATGACCACCATCCACGCCCGCCGGCAGCAGGCGCGTCGCCATCACAATTTTTCCGGCCGGATCAACTTCCAACAAGCGACCCGCGTTACATTCGCCAATGAAAGTGTTGCCATTCGTCAATCGCTGGCAGGCGTAAATCCCGCTGGTTGATTCGTAATCGAAAACAACCTTTTTTCCGCGCGTCACTTCCTTCACCCCATGGCCGGCGTTGAACAGCAGGTTGCCATTGGGCAGGACTTCGAGATCATTGCAGTTGGTTGCGCGGTCATATTCCCATTCAATGTTGCCGGCGCGCGAAATGATGAATACCTTGCCTTGCGTGTAGTCGGTGCAAACGAAGCGATGTTCCACCTTGCCTGGAGTTGGATTGGTCGCTTGGGCCAAGGCCGGCGCGGCCGCGAGCACGCCGCTGACTCCGGCCAAAATCCACCAAGGCCTCAATGTCCAAAACGGATTCGGGCTCATTTCTGCTTCAAGAGTTCTAATTGCGGTTGCTCAACAATAGCCGTTGCCCAGAGGAAACCCGCCACGGCTTCCTTGGCGTTGACCGATTGTTTGAAATTGATGTAGCGCTCGTAGCTGCTCTGGACGCCAAGGCCATCGCACGCGCTGTAGATGTCCAGCAATCCCTGCTCGTTGATCCGAGCGTTGCCGATGATGCCTTGATACCCGCGTTTGACGACTGGCGAATACTCGGTTCGATCCAGCAACCCGAGTTCAATGCCCTTCGCAAGGGCGTAAGTGAACATGGCGCTGCCGGAAGTATCGGTCCAATTGTCCGGTCGCTCGCCTTTGTCCACCACCTGAAACCAACGCCCCGTCTTCGGATCTTGCGTGCGCTTTAAACCGGCCGCCATCCGGCGAAAAATATCCGCCACCTCCCCGCGCCGGGGATGGTCCCGCGGCAAGTCAGCGAGCGCCTCGACCACGACGAGCGCATACCAACCAAGCCCCTCGCTCCAAACCTCGCGCGACAAACCGGTTTTGGGATCCGCCCAATTCGGCACATTGGTGCCGTGGCCAGCTTCAAAATATCCATGTAAATAAAGCCCTGAATGGCCCTGCTCCGCGCGCCGGGCATAAACACAAATCTGCTTGCTCGCCTCGTCCCAGCACTGCTGGCGGTCGCCGATGGATTTGCCGTAGCGCAGGAGAAACATCTGGCCCATGAAAATGCCATCAATCCACATTTGCCCGCTCATTTTGCGGGCGTGCCAGAATCCGCCATCGCGGTTGCGCGGATAGTCGTCGAGCGCGGCACGAATTTTTTCGGCAGCCTGTTTGTAGCGATTATCCTTGGTCGCCTCGTAAAGCAGCACCAGCGTATTGCCGGTCATCATGCTGTCCAGATTGTTGAAACTCGGCCGATTGGTCCGGCCTTTAGCATTGATGACCGCCAGAAAATTTCCATCTGCGTCCACGCACTGGTCAATGTAGCGCTGGATGAAGTCGAAATATTTCTGATCGCCCGTGGCGTGAGCCAGCATCTCAAATCCGCACAACTCATAGCCGTTCACATAAGTCCAGGAATTGAAATACGCCTTCGTAAAATCAGGCCACCGCGCCATCACGGTATCCGCAGCGGCAACAGACCAAAATTTCGGCGGCTTGCCCGGCCCATAATCCAATCGCGCCTGCGCAACGGTGGAGGCAATGGCCTTTTGCGCGTCCGCAACCGGCATTGGATTGTTTGTCGCCACGCCATCGCCTGCCAGCACCCTAAAAAATGCGGTTGAGAACAAAAGGAAAGTGACCAGGCGAAGGAACGACCGCGAGATCGTTAGCTGAAGTGTGGCCACGGTGTTTTCGGTTTTTGCTTTCATTTTTCGGTCAATGGTCGGTTCCCAAAATGGGAGTAAGTTTTGTTTGATCCTAACCGAAGCGCCCGCGCCCAGCCACACCTTGTATGGGGTATTTCTCACCATCAACGGCTGGCCGCTGTTCTAATCCGCCGGAGCTGCGCAGCCGTTGAACCCGATGAATGACGATGCTGCCCTCAACCAACGCCGCAAGGAGGGATGCCGCGTGCAATTCCCGCGTGACAGCCGGCGTTTCGTGGGGCATTGTCCCGCGATGACATCGGCCGAAGCAGCGCAATTACTCGACCAATTTCGCACGGGAAACATCCCGCGCGAAAAAGTTCTGCGTGCCTTTCAGGCCGCCCCGGTGGCCGACCTCGGTTTCGCCCAGGTGGACACCCACCGCGCATTGCGGAAAGATTTTCCCGAAGTCATCTTTGGTGCGGGCAAGACTCCCGATCAAGTGGTCAAAATCGCCGCCAAACTCTTGGACTACGGGCAAGTGGTGCTCGTGACGCGGGTGACGCTTGACCATGCCCGAGCGTTGAAGAAAAAATTCAAGCTCGCCGTGCATCACGCCCTCGCCCGCTGCGTGACGATTGAACAAAAGCCGTTGCCCAAGCGCGCCGGATTCATCGCCGTGGTCTGCGCTGGCACGAGCGATTTGCCCGTGGCCGAGGAAGCCGCGGTGACCGCCGAGATCATGGGCAACCGCGTGGAGCGCATTCACGACATCGGTGTAGCCGGACTGCACCGGATGCTCGCGCGGATGGACACGCTCCAGCAGGCCAATGTCATCGTCGCCGTCGCCGGCATGGAAGGGGCGCTGCCGAGCGTGCTGGCGGGTTTGGTCTCGAAGCCAGTCATCGCGGTGCCGACGAGCATTGGATATGGCGCGAGTTTCGGCGGGATTGCTGCGCTGCTCGCCATGCTCAACAGTTGCGGCAGCGGCGTGACCGTCGTGAACATAGACAACGGCTTTGGCGCGGGCTACGCCGCCAGCCAGATGAATGCCTTGGCTGAAAAATGAAGTTTTCGAAAACATCCAACAACCAACATTCAACGCCAAACATCCAATGTTTGTGCCGGCGAAGTCAGTCGGTGTTGAATGTTGAATGTTGAATGTTCGATGTTTCCCCTTTTTGAAATGAAAACGCTTTACCTCGACATCTTCAGCGGCATCGCCGGCGACATGTTCATCGCCGCCCTGCTCGACCTCGGCGTGGATGCCGCCAAACTCGAACGCGAACTCAAGAAACTCAAGCTGGACGGCTATCATCTCCACATTGTGCGCGGGGAAAAATCCGCCATCGCCGGCGTGAAGTTTGATGTTCATCTCGCGCATGGGCATGACCATGAGCATGAGCACGGCCACAAACACACGCACGATCATGATCAGGAACATGGCCACGGCCACACCCACGATCATGGGCACCATCAGCACGCAGAAGATCATCACCACGACCATGCGCATGCAGAGCAACGGAATTTTTCCGAGATCAAACAGCTCATCACGCGGAGCAAACTCTCGGCCTGGGTGAAGCAAAAATCCATCGCCGTGTTTCAGCGCATCGCTGTGGCAGAAGGCAGAATTCACGGCCTGCCGCCCGACGAAGTTCACTTTCACGAGGTTGGCGCGGTGGATTCCATTGTGGATATCGTTGGCGCGACCATCGCGCTGGAACTGCTCGGCAAGCCACGCGTGCTCGCGTCGCCGGTCGTTGAAGGCACGGGCTGGATCAATTGCGCGCACGGACATTTCCCCGTTCCTGCCCCAGCCACTCTGGCTATTCTTGGCGCGCGCGGCATCGGTATTACGCAATGCGAGGAACCACACGAACTCGTCACGCCCACCGGCGCGGCGCTGCTCGCGGAATTTGTCGAGAGCTTTGGCGCGATGGAAAATCTGGTCGCGGAAAAAATCGGCTTCGGCCTCGGCACGCGCGACAACCAGACGCGGCCGAATGTGCTGCGGGCGGTTTGGGGCAAAGAAATCAAAGGAACACCCAACATTCAACACCCACCATCCAAAATCCAGAGCTGCGATTGGGAAACCGACCGGGTGGCCGTGCTGGAAACAAATCTCGACGATTGCCCCGGCGAAATCCTCGGCCACTTCGTCGAAACGGCTTTGGCCGCCGGCGCGCTGGATGTTTTCCACACGCCGATCCAGATGAAAAAAAACCGGCCCGGCGTGCTGCTCACGGTATTGTGTGCTGAAAATGAGGCGGACAAATTCAGCGAATTGATGTTGCGCGAAACCACGACCTTTGGCGTTCGTAAGACGATTGCCGAGCGCCGCAAGCTGCGCCGGGAATTTGCCGAAGTGAAAACCGCGTTCGGAAATGTGACCGTGAAAATTGGCCGGCTCGGTGGTAAGGTAGCCCAAGCCGCGCCGGAATTTGAATCGGCCAAAAAACTGGCGTCGCAAAAAAAAGTTCCGGTGAAACAGATTTACGAAGCGGCGGCAGAGGTCAGCGGCCGACAAAAAATCAAAACCATGTAGGAGCCGAGGTGCCGAGACTCAAATTAATACCAAAGTTAGAGACTCCTCACGTCGTCTCCTACAGTCAGAAAATTTAAAGCAATGAGTGAAGCAACGGACAAACTGGAGAAATTGCGGACGCTGCTGACCAGCTACGGCTCCTGCCTTGTGGCCTATTCCGGCGGCGTGGACTCGGTGTTTCTCGCGCGCGTAGCGCATGAGGTGCTGGGCGACCGCGCGCTGGCAGCCATTGCGGATTCGCCGAGTTTGCCGCGCCGCGAACTGGCGGAGGCCCTCGACATCGCGGCCAAATTTTCCTTTCCCGTTCGCGTCCTCCAGACGCAGGAATTTGCCAACGAGAATTACACGGCCAATCCGGCAAACCGCTGCTACTTCTGCAAACACGAGCTGTTCGAGGAATTGACGCCGCTGGCTCGTGCGGAAAATTTCGCGGTGATTGCCTACGGCGAAAACGCCAGCGACATCGGCGATTATCGCCCCGGCGCACAGGCGGCGGCGGAATTCCAAGTGCGGGCACCGCTGAAAGAAGCCGGTTTGACGAAAGCAGAAATTCGCGAACTGTCCGCGCAACTCGGCCTGCCAACGGCGGACAAGCCGCAGATGGCCTGCCTGAGTTCCCGCGTGCCCTATGGCGAAACGGTGACACCTGCCAAGCTGCGCATGATCGAATTGGGAGAATATGCGCTGCGCGATCTCGGTTTCCACGACGTGCGCGTGCGCCATCACGAGTTAAAAGCGACGAGTGATAAGTGGCAGGTGACAGGCGAAACCGCTCCAACCACACGGCCTCCGTCACTCGTCACGCACCTGGCGCGCATTGAGGTTGGCCCGGCGGAAATGCAGAAATTTCTCACGGACGGCGTGGCGGACAAGATTGCCGCCGCGTTGAAACAAATTGGTTACGCCCACATCACGCTGGATTTGCAGGGCTACCGTCGCGGCAGCACGAACGAGCTCTTGAGCAAACCAGCATCGTAGTCCCGGCCGCCAGCCGAAAAACTTTTGACTGCGGACGGGACCGGTTAAGCCCGCACGTTGAACCACCACGGAACGAAGCTCCAAGAGGGTTAGCCGGAAACCTGGCTAAGGACGATTCAGGACTCGCACGCGCCTCAGCCGGATTAAAAAAAGAGCGCGGCTGGTCGGGGCCGACACAGCCGCGCCGGGGTTTTCAGACAGGCGCTCAGACTGTCCACGGACTGCGATAGTCGCGGGTCAACCATTTCGGATCACCGCTGCCCTTGGCGAAGCTGAGTCGCTCCGGGTTCCACTCGATGGTCTGGCGATGCGCATAGGCCAGATTCATGAGGTGACAGCAGATCGCGGTGTGCCCGCCAATTTGAGCGTTGGTGATGGGTTGCTGGCGCGACGCGACGCAATTCATGAAATCACTGATGTGGTTGCGGCTGACATAGAGTTTCACCTTGGCATCCTTCAGGAACTCCTTCTGCGCTGTCTGCACTTCACGGTCCAGGCTGGTCACTTCGTCGGCTTTGCCCTGATAAGAAGCGATCGTCTTGCCGTCACGCTCGAAAACGAACTTGCCGCGATTGACGCGCACCCGGCCTTCCGTGCCGACAAAATCCACGCCAAAGCCGCTGACATGCGTCACGGTGATGCCGCTGGCATAAACCAGTTTTGCTCCGCGCTTGTCGTTCGCTGCCGGCGGCGGCAACACTTGCACTGGCCCGCTCGCATCCATGCCCAAGCCCCACTGCGCAATGTCGAGATGATGCGCGCCCCAGTCACACACCATGCCGCCGCCAAACTCAGAGTAATTGCGCCAGTTCGGAAAATGATTATGCATGCCGCGCGGACTCAGCACCGAATTGTAAGGCCGCATCGGCGCAGGTCCAACCCAGCGATCCCAATCCAAGCCTGGTTCCATCGCCTCTTCCGGCAGATCGCACGGCACGGGTGGCGGGCCGAAATCGCATTCCACCGACTTCACGGCGCCGATGACGCCGTTGCGCACCAGCTCACACGCCACGCGAAACTCGCTGCTCGAACGCTGCATCGAGCCAGTCTGCAAGACGCGCTGGTTGTCCGTGACGGCTTTCATCACCTCGATGGCTTCATGGATATTATGGGTCAACGGCTTCTCGCAATAAACGTCCTTGCCCGCACGCAGGGCCGCCAGCGTGATGAGGGCGTGCCAGTGATCCGGCGTGGCGATGCACACGGCGTCAATGTCCTTGCGCGCGATCAGTTCGCGAAAATCATTGTAAGCCGCGCAGCCGGCCGACGGCGAGGTGGTGCCCGCCGGCCCGGATTTCTTGGCGTAGTGTTCATCCACGGTCTTTTTTGCATTCTCCCGCCGCGTGGTGTCCACGTCGCAAACCGCCACCACCTCGGTGGCTTGTCCGAGAAAGCCTTGGAGCAATCCGCGTGATTGGATGCCCATGCCGATGAAGCCCATCGTCAAGCGGGCGTTGGGTTTGGTGTCCGCCGCCCAGACCTGCGAGGGCAGCAAGGTGGGGAGGGCCACCGCGCCCACGCCACCGAGGACGGAATACTTGAGAAAACTGCGCCGTGTTTGTTTTTTCATAATCGAATTTATTTGGATATTATTGATTTAGCACACTTCAACCCGCACCCACCGCGCGCACATTCACTGCCGATTTTTGCGGGTGAGTTAATGGATGGTGCCAAGGTGGACAAAATCAGGACGGCTCACAAGTCCCGTATTTGTGGCGAGGTGGATTTGGGTGCGGCTGAAGCCGGTTCTTGGTGGCCTTCTCCCCCAGCGGGAGAGAGCGGCCATCGGCCAGATGCGGGGATTTTGTTATTATTTTTCTTGACAATAAGGACAAGCGGATCTTAAGTAACGTTCAATATGTCAAAATGACCGCGCAAGCGAGTCGGTTGCCGTAACCCATAGAGGCCCAATTCAGCAATCTCGTTCGCCCATGAAAATGAACCGGATTTTTCCAACCGTGGTTGCGAGTCTGTTTCTGCTCGCAGCTGACTTCGCGCACGCCACGCTCACCACCAACACCGACCTGGCCATCGGCAAAACCGCCAGCACCAACGTGGCGAAGGTGGGGGATGTGCTTTCGTTCCAATTGGCGGTGACCAATTTGGGCCCCGCCGTCGCCACCGCCGCCGTCGTCGCCGACGTGTTGCCTGCCGGCCTGCAGTATCTGTCCGCCACCGGCCCCGGAACATATAACCCCACGACCGGGCAATGGAATTTTGTGCCAGGCAGTCCAGGCGCCGTTTCCATTCTTCAGATCACGGTTCTAGCGACCAACGCCGGCATCTGGACCAATTCCGCCGTCATCACCGTCGCCGTGCCCGCCGACAGCATTCTCACCAACAACTCATCCTCGGCCAGCGTCACGGTGAATTCGATCACCAATACCAATCCGCCCATTCTGCTGACCTGCCCGACGAACCTTACCGTGATGGCGACCGGTGCGGGCGCAACGGTGTTCTATACGGTGACGGCCACCGGCGGTTGCAGTCCGCCACCGTTCATCTCCGCCAACCCGCCGAGTGGTAGCACCTTTCCGATTGGGACAACCACGGTGAACTGCACCGCCAGCGATACTTGCACCAACAGCGCCTATTGCAGCTTCACGGTAACCGTCTATCCGCCCCTCAGTCTTACTTGCCCGACGAATATCACGGTGCCGGCGACCGCCACGAATGGCGCATTTGTATTCTTCTCGGCCACGGTCACGGGCGGCTGCACGCCGCCGCCGGTGATTGTCTCGGCCAGCAAGGCGAGCGGGAGCCTCTTCCCGATCGGCACCACGACGGTGTTTGTCTATGCCGTTGATAATTGCGGTAACAGCAACAATTGCAGCTTCACCGTGACGGTCACCCCGCCCATCAGTATCGCTTGCCCGTCGAACATGACGGTGACGGCAACCAGTTCGGGCGGCGCGATCGTTTTTTATACGGTGACGGCCAGCGGTGGTTGTAGTCCGCCACCGTTTGTGAGTTCCTTTCCGCCAAGCGGCAGCACGTTTCCGATTGGCACAACGACGGTGAACAGCAGTGCCAGCGATACTTGTGGCAACAGTGCCAGTTGCAGCTTCACGGTTACGGTCACTACAAATCTGCAAGCCGATTTGCAAGTCACCAAGTCCGGTCCCGCTAACCCGGTGGTTGTGGGCCAGAACATCACCTATACCATTTCCGTCTATAACGCTGGGCCGAATACTTCTTCCAATGTGATCGTCCGGGACGCCATCCCGGCTGGAACGGTTTATGTCAGTTCCAATCCGTCCGGCACCTATTATCCCAATTTCCTGCGCGTGGATATTTCCATTGGCGACCTGGCGGCCTTCGCTTCCTATAATGTCACTGTTATCGTGGCGGTGACTAATGCGGAACAAATAATCAATGCGGCCAACGCCTACGGTTCCACCCCGGATCCGAACACCACCAACAATGTCGGTTGGGCCACTAATACGGCGGTCAATCCGGCGGCCGACCTATCCACGACTAAGTCCGGCACGCCTGCCAGCGTCCTGGTTGGGCAAAACATCACCTATACCATTGTTGTCTCGAACGCCGGACCGAACACTGCCTCCAACATCATTTCGCGCGATGCTATCCCCACCGGCACCACCTTCGTGAGCGCGATGCCGCCGGACTATACCTACTATCCGAACTTCCTCCGCGTGGATACGGCGCCGTTTACGCTGGCCGCAGGGAGTGTCTTTACTTGGACGGTCACAGTGCAGGCCACCAATGCGGAACCGATTATCAATGCGGCCAACGCCTATGGCTCCACGCCGGACCCGAACACCACCAACAATGTCGGCTGGGCCACCAATACGGCGGTCAATCCGGCGGCCGATTTGCAGGTAACCAAGACGGTGAGCACTAACTCGGTAAAAATTTATCAGGGATTTAATTTTTACATCGCCGTCACAAATGTCGGTTCCGTGGCCGTCACGAACTTCGTCGGCAATGATCTGTTGCCCGCCGGACTCAGCTATGTTTATTGGCTGGGCTACGGGGCGACTAATCAGAACTACAACCCGACCAATGGCATTTGGAACATCGCCAGTATCCTGCCGGGCCAGGGTTATCTCCTGAATATCGGCGCGATTGGCATTGCGGCCGGCAGCTTTACCAACACGGCCACGCTGACCAGTTCATCGCCGGCCGACACCAATGCCGCGAACAACACAGCCTCGGCGGTGATCACGATTCTGCCGCTGCAAGCCGACCTCGCCGTCACCAAAACCGTGTCCACCAATGCGCTACCCGTCAACAGTAGTTCGTCCTTCAATTTCATCCTGACCGTCACCAACCTCGGGCCGGACACAGTCACCAATCTCACGCTCACGGATCTGTTGCCCGCCGGACTGCCTTATGCCGGTTCCGTCAACAATGCCGGTAGTTCCTATACTGCTTCCAATGGACTCTGGGCTTTCAGTGTTCCGCTGGCGGCGGGCCAGGGAGCGGTCATGTCTATCCAGACTTACGAACCGATCCCCGGCGCGTTTACCAACACGGTGAAGGTAAACGTTCCGTCCACAGTGAATGATCCGAACACGAATAACAATTCCGCCCGTAGCATCGTCAATGTTCTGCCGGTATATCGCGTCTCGGGCTATGTGGCCAACTGCTCTTCCAATGGGGTTCCGCTGGCGAATGTCACGGTGAAACTCACCGGCGCAGCCAGCCAAACTACTACCACGATATTTAACGGCGGTTACAGTTTCAACGCCGTCTCCAACGGAGTTTACACCCTCACTCCATCGCAGCCCGGCAACGTCTTCGTGCCGGCCAGTGCCCCCATTACGGTCAACAGCAGCAACGTCATCGGGCCTACTTTCGTCGGCGGCAGCGGACTTATTTATGGACTCGTTTCCTACTTTGGCCAACCCATCACCAATCATCTGGTCACGCTGGCTGGCGGTGGTTTGCCGAAGCCGCGGCAGGCGCTCACCGACGTCAACGGCTATTACCTTTTCACCAATACACCGGCGGGCAACTACACCGTGGCTGCCGTCGTCACGAACGGTTATGTTTTCACGCCGACGAATCCGGCGGTCGTGCTCAACGCCACGAACTGCGCCGCCGTGACTAATTTCGCCGCCGCCGCGCGGGTCGTTCATCTGGTCGCGTTGGAAGTGGTGCAGGTCATTCAAGACTGGAGCAATAGTGTTCCGCTCATTCAGGCGAAAAAGACGTTTGTGCGGGCGCATCTCCAGTTGCCCACCAACGGCCCGTCCGTATTAGTCCAGGGCGCGCGGCTGTTTGGGACAGGCACCGGCGGGGCATTGCCCGGCTCACCGCTGAGTCCCTACGCGCCCGGGCGCAGTCCCGATATTCTGGTAGCCACCACAAACGCCTCAGTGCTCCGCGGCGGGTTTAACAATAGTTTGAATTTTCAACTACCCCCGAGCTGGACGGCGGGAACCATTACGCTGCAACTGGTCTGCACGAACCAACTAACCGTGGTTCCCACCAACACCGTTTCGGCGAATAGTTCCGTGCAAGTGAGTTTCGTTCCTACTTCGGTTCCGCCGCTAAAGTTTTTCGCTTTCAACTGGACCAATGCCGGCTCGGGCGTATTCCAGAAGGTGGATCTGGGAATCTATGACACCGTGCCCCAGCGCGTGGTGTCCGTGTATCCGGTGCCGGACATCACCGCCAACCTGGCGGCCTTGGTGCCGCCCGCTATTCTGGATGTCCCGGGCGTGATTCCGCTGACCATTCCGGCGAGTCTGCGGACCATACCCAATTGGGCTTTGCTGAATGCCAATGCGAAGCTGCTCCAGATACAGGCTTTTGATTGGCTGATGAGCCTGCGGTTCGGCTATACCAATTGGATCTATTGCGGCGTGCTGGCCGGTCCCACCACCGGCACACTCGGCTGGGCGGGCGCATTCGTCACCAGCAGCAACACCATCGCCACCAAAGCGCCAAACATTTCGGCGAGCTTCCTGCTCACGACGCTTTACGGTCCGCTCAGTGCGCGCGAGACCATCCCGCACGAAATCGGCCACAACCTCGGCTTCCCGCACGATGTCAATTTCAAGGTGTTCGGCTTCGTGACCAACGCGGGCGTGGCCAACACGAATCTCGCGGGCGGCTCTTGTAATGTTGGCTTGTCAACCGATCTGCAATACCCGCTGTTCCAACCCATCCCGCCGCCGAATGGCGTGCTCAAACCGACGTTAGGCCCCATGACCATCGGAGCCAATGCCTTGATTTATGGACTGGACACATTCACGCTGCTGAACGCCACCAACATCAATCCCGTGGCGGATCCCAACAATTGTTTCGACCTGATGAGTTACTGCCGCAGTAACAGTCCGCTGGAACGATGGAGTTCCACCTATACCTACAACGGCTTCCGCAACCGCATCAACACAGTGTTCGCGGCCCCGCCCCCGGCGCTCGCGCCCGGTCCGCCGCGCCAGTGGTTTTTCATCCGCGGCTTTGTGGACAAGGACACGGACGTGGGCGGATTTGAGCCGTTCTGGACGGTCACTTCGACCGTCGCCACGCCGCCGCCCGGACCGCCGACGGGAGATTATCTGGCCATGTATTTTGACGGGAACGGGAATCTTCTGGACGCCATTCCCTTTGCGCCCCAGCCTTTTGAAATTGATGAATCGGACGCGGTCGAAAGCTTGTTCTCCATTCCGCTGCTCGCCGATCCGGCGATCAAACATGTGCAAATTGTGGATAGTCAAAACAATCACCTCGTGGCCGATATCGTCGCGTCCACCAATCTGCCGACGGTCACTTCGGTCACGCTGTCGGCCACCAACGGCAGTGCGTTCACGGGTGCGGGACCATTGGTGATTCACTGGCTCGGTCTCGACGCCGATCCCAACGCCCAACTGACTTATGCCATTCAATACAGCGCCGATGGCGGCCTGACTTGGGACGCGCTGGACCTTGACTGGAGCGGACCGAGCTTTCAAGTGGACAGCCTATATCTTCAGGCCACCACGCAAGGGATGGTTCGCATCATTGCCAGCGATGGCTTCAACACGTCAGATCCCGCTTATAGCAGCCTGTTCACCATCCCGTATCATCCGCCCAAAGTGGGCATCAATGCCCCGATGAACGGCTCAACCTTGATTGCTGACGGACAAGTTTTCTTCGACGCCTCGGCCAACGATCCGCAAGACGGGCCGCTCGATGGCGGCAACGTGCAATGGGTTTCCAGTCGCGATGGAGTTTTGGGCGCTGGTTCCGTTTTGTATTTTGCAACCGATCTATTAAGCGAAGGCACTCACTTGATCACTGTCACCGCCACTGACAGTCACGGCTTGAGTAGCAGTGCCCAAGTGATGATCTATGTCTTGCGCCAGTTGCCGCCCACCCTGGCCATCCAACTTGAAGGCAGTCAAATCCGGTTGAGCTGGCCGTCGAGCGTCACCAACTATGTGTTGGAAAGCACCACCAGCCTGGCCCCCGCAACGTGGTCCACAGTGACCAATGCCCCCGTCGCCGCCGACATCACGCAAACAGTCAATCTGGACCTGTCCGACCTCAACCGGTTCTTCCGACTGCGACGGCCTGATTGAGCCGCGCAAATTTCCGATCCGCTCGTCATGGAATGGTTGAGGCTTGGCGGTGGCAATGGCGCGCATGTTCGCCAAATCACAATCAAACAATGCGTGGAGACATTTCCACGCTGGCTATTGCCTGCACCAATTGAAGCGGGTCCGGAGGCGGCGAACGCTGAGGTGTTCTTGCGTATAATCGGCGGACATTTATTAAAAGAATTCATCGGTCCGCCATTCTTCACGATAGCTCCAACTCTCGAACTACTAGCCAGCCAACTGTGCAACTGGGGCAGACACATAAACGGCGGTCAACCAGGGCGGCGAGTTCATGGAGGGACGTGGCGGCTCTCGAAACAAAAAAACTGGAGTCGGTAAAGACTCCAGCTTGCTTAAGGGTTGGTAGCCGGACTATTTCTTAGCGGCTTTTCGCGCGGCCCATGCGGCTTTCATCGCGATGGACAGTTTGGCTTTGGCCGCAGCATCCATGCCCGATTTCTTTTTGGCAGGTTTGGCTGCCTTGACAGATTTAACCGCCGACTTCGCCGCATTGATCTTGGCCCATCGCGCCTTCATGGCGGCGGCAACGCTCGCGCGTCCGGCGGCGCTCATGCCACCTTTCTTCTTCGGAGCTTTGGCGGATTTAGTCTGGGTTTCTTTGGCAGTAGCACCGAGCAACTGACTCAACTCTTTTTGCAGGCCTTCAATTTTTTCTTTGAGGTCGGCCGCTTGGTTTAGTTGTCGGACGGATAGGTTGATGATAGAACTCATAGTAGCAGTATTAAGCTGAATTTATGGATGAAAGTCAATCTTGGACTGGGCTTCGGATCAAACACAGCTTGAATTCAGCTCCAAAAACGTAGGCTGGAATGAGGCGGGATAGCCAGGGTGTCTTCTAATCATTCGAGGAGGGTCGTTATAGCCAAGACTGACAGCCGTCAGTAGTTTCAGTGGACGGAGCCAGGCGATCCGCCTAACCTTTCCAGACTAATTGGATGAAAACAACTCGGTTTGCGGGCGAACTAAATCATGAAAACGCTTGAAGAGATGATGGCCCGACCGCCAGCTAGTGTTGTGTTCTCGAATACAGTGGACATAACATGATATTTGTTTAAACTGGGTGCATGGCAAGACCCATACGCGGTTTGGAACTGGATTCGGATCAACGCACGGCGTTGGAAGCGTCGGTGCGGGCACCAACGACACC
>CAINLR010000067.1 GCA_903850425.1 uncultured Verrucomicrobia subdivision 3 bacterium
GGGGATGGCACCACGGAGACGGGGGACGATTTCTTCCTGCAGAATCCAACCAGCTTGCGGGGACATGATGATTCCTTTCGGTGGAGGGTTATAAACGAAAAATCCCCGGCACTTGAAAAGCGCCGGGGATGTGACAGGGACACGGGGTCTCTATCAAAACTTCATAACACAAAAGGCGGGGGCTGTTGCAAGGAACACAGTTCCAGGCATCGCTTTGACTTCAGCACAGGCGGGGAGGGAGACCGCCGGCTAAATCTCGATTAATGTTTAATCCAAATCAACATTGCAAGGGGTGCGCGACTGGCTATTAACTACAATGCACAATGGTGAGTATTTGAACTTTTCGCACACAGTTTACACACAGTTGCTGAGGAAAAACAGGCAGAAAATCCCTTTGAAAGCTTTAATTTATTGGGAATTAGTGAAAGTGGCGGAGAGAGGGGGATTCGAACCCCCGATACCACTCCGCCTTGTAAATATGCTGTTTTGTTGGCTTTCTGACACTTAAAAACTTGCTGGACACCCGCAAATGTTGCCATTATTGTTGCCACTGAAACCTTAACCAAAGGCATTTTTTATGGCATCGCTCCGCAAAAAAGATCGTTCACCGTTCTACTTCGCGTGCTACACCCTGCCGGATGGCCGACGCACGCAACGCTCCACCGGCACCGCCGACCGGCGCAAGGCTCTGACCATCGCCCTCAAATATGAGGACGCCGCCCGCGAAGCGTCAGCCGGACGCTTCGTGGAATCGCGTGCCCGGAAAGTTATCGCAGACATTTACTCGCTCGCCAATACCGAAGTTTTGCCAAATTCCTCCACCCGCGCCTTTCTGAAGGTCTGGCTCGACCGCAAGTCGCTGGAGGCCGACGAGGGCACGCACTCACGCTACACCGGCGTCGTCACCCAATTCCTTGAACACATCAAGCACAAGGCCGGCGCGGACATCAAGAAGGTCACGGCGTCGGATATTGCCGGTTTCCGGGATGCCGCCGCGCAACGGCTGTCCGTGGGCACGTCCAACCTGATGTTGAAGATTCTCCGGTCGGTGTTCGCCACCGCCCGCCGCGAAGGTTTGATGGACGATAATCCCGCCGAGCGCGTGATGATCTTGAAACGCAAAAAGGATGCCATTGAACGCCGTCCATTCACCATGCCGGAATTAAAACGCATCTTGGAAAAAGCGGATGATGAATGGCGCGGCATGATTCTGTTCGGTCTCTACACCGGCCAACGGCTGGGCGACATTGCGTCGTTGACCTGGCAGAACATTGACCTGTCCCGCGAAGAAATCCGGCTCACCACCGGCAAGACGGGCCGGCGGCAGATTCTACCGCTCGTCGGGCCGCTGCTCAAATTTGTGGAAAAACTTCCGGCCGGTGACGATCCGGCCGCTCCCCTGTTCCCCCGCGCCCACGGCATTTTGCAGCGGCAAGGCCGCGCCGGGAATCTGAGCAACCAGTTTCACAAGATTCTGGTGGATGCCGGCTACGCCACCAAACGGAGCCATCATAAAACCAAGGATGGGAAAGGCCGCAACGCCGCGCGTGAACAGAATGAAATCAGCTTTCACTCGTTGCGGCACACGGCGACCACGTTGCTCAAGTCCGCTGGTGTCTCGGACGCGGTGGCGCGGGAATTCATCGGCCATGATTCGCCGACGGTGTCCAAGCATTACACGCACATTCCAACGGACACCTTGCGGCAGGCGGCGAACAAGCTGCCAGACGTGTTCAATTAACCGGATGCGCCGGGGCTTCCGGCGGTGTCACTGGCGCAAACGTTTAGCCTCTTGGAGGCAAGCCATCGCTTCGGATTGCTTGCCGATGGCGAGCAGGGCACAGCCTTTGTTGTTCCAAGCGCTGGCATCGCGTGGATCGAGGGCAATGGCCCGGTCAAAGCAGACGACAGCCTCCTGCCCGCGTTTCAAAGCAAGCAAAGCCGCGCCTTTGTTGCTCCAAATGATTGCGTTACCGACCGGGTTGAGGGCGAGACCCTTCTCGTAGCAGTTGATTGCCTCGGTGTTATTGCCTTCCTGCTGATACACTGAACCAAGCCGGAAATACCATTCAGCGTGCGCCGTTCGACAACGCGCCATGTGGCCGGCGGCGCTCGCGTCGCCCATCTTCTCCGCCTGTTGAAAGCAATCCATTGCGTCCCGGAAACGCTCCATTGAAAGGAGGGCAAGTCCTTTCAGAATCCAGAGTGGGGGAAAATACGGATTGATCTCCAGCGCACGGTCGCAACATTTGACGACATCCTGATGACGCCCAAGGAACCCGATTGAGTGGCCCATGTTGAACCAAGCAGCCGCGTTTTTTGGATCGAGTCTGAGACCGGTCTCGTAACATGAAACCGCTTCTGCGTGCTTGCCCATTTTCGCCAAGCCTGCGCCTTTTGAAAAATACTCCTGTGCGCCATCCGCGTTTGCTGCCGACGCTCCAAGATGATCTCCGTCGGTTTTCAAAAGTCTCCGGCATTGCTCGACGGAACTGGCGGCCTCTGGGTGTCCGAGTTCTTGCGCTTGCTGAAAACAAACGAGTGCATCCTGATAACGCTCCTGTGCGGCGAACGCATTTGCTTTGTTGAACCATGTCTTTACATCGTGCGGGTCAAGCGCCAGCGCCTTGTCGTAGGATGCAACCGCCTCGTCCAGCCTGCCGAGCGCTTTTAGTGCAACACCTCGGTTGCACCAAGATTTCATGTTCTTTGGATTAAGTGCGACGGCTCGGTTAAAGCACAGAAGCGCTTCTTCCAATTCTTTATTTTGCCAATGCTGGTGCGCTTTGTTGGTCCAGATTTCCTCACAAGCTAATCTGCCTTCGACAGCCGGAAGTTTATTCAACTTGTCGCACGCTGCGATCGCTTCCTCATACCGCCCTTGGTCAACCAAAGTCTGCACCAAGCAGACCAACGCCTTTTCGTCGGTTGAATCCCATTCGAGTGCCTCATTCAGCGCGTCTATTTGTCCGGCAATGTCTCCGGTTGCCAAGCGGCACTGGGCGAGAATGAGCCACGAATTGGCGTTCTCGGGGTTGAGCGCCAGCACTTGCTCAAAACATGGAATTGCTTCGGCGTAACGCTCCAAGGCTGCAAGGGCCACGGCTTTTCTGTCCAAAGCCACTATGAGTCGTGGATTGATGGCGAGTGCTCGTTCGAAACTCTCTAGCGCTTCGACATCCCGGTTCAGGCCAAGGAGTGAAAGTCCACGATTGTGCCACCCGTTTGCTAACCTGGGGTCAATCACCAAGGCTTGGTCGTAGCAATTCAACGCCTCCTCGTGACGCTCCAACTTGGTGAAAACGTTGCCTCGCCCTTGCCATGCCTCTGCATATTGGGGTTCGGAGGACAGGGCGCGATCGTAACACCGTAGGGCTTCCTGATGATTCCCGCGAACCATCAATTCGCGGGCTTTGTTGTCGAGGGCCATGGCGAATCGTGGATTCTTGGCAATCGCTTGATCGTAGCAGCGAATCGCCTCATCGCCTCGGCCAAGAGCACTGAGCGCGCTGCCTTTGTTGTTCCAGATTTGTGCAGCACTTGGATCAATTGCGAGAGCCGCGTCGTAACAACGAATCGCTTCATCATGTCGTCCAAGTGCGGCAAGCGATCCGCCCTTGTTATTCCAAAATGTCGCGGTCTTTTCTCCAACTCTTGGAATTTGGAATCTCCGTCCTGCCCTTTGCTCATAGAGCGGTTGCAAGTCATCGCGCAACTCTTGGAAGCTGCCGTAGCGATTCTGCGGGTTCGGATGCAGGCAACGATTGATTATTGATGCAATCGGTCCGTCCACCAAAGGGGCTCGCCCACACATCTGTTGTTCGCATGTGCCCTTTAGGTAAGCTTCGTAATCTCCTCGCCACGGCACTGCGAACGGTGGCGTTGGATTTCGCATGGCCATTTGCCATAGCACCAACCCAAAGCTGTAGATATCGCTGCGAATACCTGCTCCATCTCGGCGATAAACTTCGGGGGGCATGTATCCTGGCGTGCCACACCTCGCCTTGCCTTCAGCTTCGACAAAGCTGAAATGAAAGCCGACGCCAGCGCCACCCGTTACAGCAGGATCGCCTTGCTTACTCGCGCCATGCCAGGCGGACTGCGCGGCTAGTGCCAAGCCAAAGTCGCTAATTTTGAGTGTCCCATCTTGGGAAATCAGAATATTGCCGGGCTTGATGTCGCGATGGCATTTAATGCCGCGCGACTGCGCGTGTTCCATGCCGAGACAGAATTGGATTCCCCATTCCAGTGCTTGATTCGTGTCCAAGGAACGATCTGGCTGAACCAAATGGTCAGCCAAAGTCACCCGACCTTTTGAATCGGCGGCGATGTGTTCCATCAAAACGAACAAACGTCCCGAAACTTGTTCGACCCATTGCGCCGCCACGATGCAAGGATGTTTCTCCAAGTTTACCCACAGTAACGCCTCTTTCTTGAATGCATCTTGCGCTGCTAAATCGGCCATCCGCTCATCAAGAAAGGTCTTCATCGCGAACGCCTCGCCCGTATTGAGCATCCGAATCAGGTAAACGATGCCGAACCCGCCTTGCCCCAATACGCCATGGATTTCATACTTGCCGTTGAAGACATCGCCTTTCTTGTAGCGGCCTGCGTTCATAACGCTCCCTTGTGTTTAATTTCAAAAGTGAGTGCCTCGGCCCTCAAGCCGACAACAACTTGATCTCCTGATTTGATTTCTGCCCGCACCAACATGGCGGCAAGCGGATTTTCCACGGCCTGCTCAATCGTGCGGCGCATGGGCCGGGCACCGAGTGATGGGTCGCGGTCTTGGGCACAAATCCATGCGACCGCCTCCGGTGTGATTGTAAGTTCAATGTCTTGTGCGGTCAGCCGTTCTTTGACTTGGCCGAGCATCAACTCAGCAATCTTTGCCACATCACCGCTGGACAGCGGATTGAAGGCCACGACCGCGTCGAGCCGGTTGAAAAATTCCGGGCGAAATGCGCTACGGACGGCCTGCTCCGGGTTTGGCGGCGGCTCGACGCCGCCGACTTGACCGAAACCCATTGCCGGGCGAGACCGAGTCTGGCCCAAGTTTGACGTGAGAATGAAAAGGGCATTGGATGCGTCGGCGGTGCGGCCTTTGGCATCTGTCAGCCGGCCATCGTCAAATACCTGGAGGAATAAATTGAGGACATCCGGGTGCGCCTTTTCAACTTCATCCAGAAGCACGACGCAATACGGGGTGCGACGCAGTGGCCCGGATAACTGCCCTTCTTCATCGTGGCCGACGTAGCCCGGCGGCGAACCGATGAGCCGCGAGACGGTGTGTTTCTCCATGAACTCGCTCATGTCAATCCGCAGCATGGCGCGTTCGCTATCGAACAAAAATGACGCCGTGGCCTTGGCCAACTCGGTCTTGCCGGTGCCGGTTGGCCCGGTGAAAAGGAGCACGGCTACTGGCCGATTGGGGGCTTTCAATCCGGCACGAGCGCGCTGGACTGCCTGCGCGACTGATTCACAGGCTTTGTCCTGACCGATAACCCGGCGTTTGAGCTGGTCTGCCATGCCGACAAGGCGCTCGCGCTCGCCTTCATTCATTTGTGCGAGCGGAATCCCGGTCTTCTCGGCGACCGCCTGGCGGATGACGTCAACCGTCACGACTGCGGCCTCGATTTTGTCCCCCGGCTGCGCGCTGAGGATGGGGACGGCAATCCGCGCACACGCCTCGTCGAGCACGTCCACGGCTTTGTCTGGTAGTCGCCGGTCACGCATAAAGCGGATGCTCAAGGCAACGGCGGCCTGAATCGCCTCCGGCGCAATCGTGACGCTGTGTTTTTCCTCGAACCGCTTCAAATAACCGTTGGTGAGGATTTCAACCGCTTCGTCGGCGGTCGGTTCGCTGACGGTGATGGGTTGGAAACGGCGTTCCAGCGCCGCGTCCCGCTCAATGTATTTCCGATACTCGGCCTGTGTGGTCGCGCCGATGCACCGCAACTCGCCGCGCGCCAGTGCCGGCTTCATAATGTTTGCGGCGTCCAATGGGCCGCTGCCCGCGCCTGCGCCCACGAGGGAATGGATTTCATCAATGAATAAAATCACGTCCGGAGACGCGGCGACTTCGCGGAGTATTCCTTGCATCCGAGCCTCGAAATCTCCGCGTGATGATGCACCCGCCACCAGATCGGCGACGTTAAGTTGCACGAGGCGCTTGCCGGCGAGCGCGGCATCTTTGTTTTGCGCGATGCGCCACGCCAAGCCCTCGACGATGGCCGTTTTGCCGACGCCGGCGTCGCCCAAAAGGAGCGGGTTGCTTTTCGTCTCGCGACTGAGGGCGCGGATAATTTGCAGCAATTCGTCCCGGCGCCCGATGCACGGTGAAATTTTGCCATCGCGTGCCAGTTGCGTTAGGTCTTTGCCAAAATGTTGCAGGAAGCTGGCTGCCGCAGGCTGTTGTGGTGAGGGAGAGGCGGCAATCCAATTAAGAATCGCTTTCTTCATTGTTTCTGCCCCCGGAGTTTTTTCTGCCAATGCCGCAGCAATCGCGGATGACGGCGTTTCGATGAGGGCGAATAGCAGATGGAGCGAAGTGACTATCGGCATATTCGCCGCGAGTTTGCCCGCCCGTTCAAATATAAGTCTGCTGGCCGGCGACCGGCTGATTTTCTTCCGGCCCTTGTCGGTGTGCTTCCCGTCACCTAATTGTTTGCGAACTTCCCGATATAATGCAACCCGGTCGCAGCCTGTCTGCTGAAAAACTGCGGCCACCGCTTCAGCCTCAAGTTTCATGACCGCCGCCGCGTCAGGAGAAATTCCGATGTTGTTCCAATCATTCAGCGACAGCAGATTGCCGAGTTTGCAGACGCCAATGAATAGATGTTCCGGCTCAATGAACTCATGCCGCGTGCCGGTTACCTCGTTGGCGGCTGTTCGCCAGGCGTAGTCAAGGCCGATGGAAAAATCAGGCATACAATTTGGTTCGATTATTTAGTCCCGTCAGGAAAATATCACTGCGCAACCTGCGATCCAACTTTGAGCAAAAGCTTTCCTAAGCGCGTCCCGATTTGCCTCGTCCTCTAGCTCACTGATCATGAACGTCTTGCCTCCCGCATCTTTGATTGATGCACCGATGTGCCAGCACCGGTGGTTATCAGCAATAATAAATCGGTCATGAAAATCGGCTGTCTTGCGTGCTTCGATTGAAAAATTGGAGAACTGCTTTAGGAACTTACCTCCTTCTAAAGCAAAATCAGATGGCACTTTTGCGGTCAGGAGCATGACCGCTAGAGTCGGTGCTGACATAGTGGCAAGCATCGTGAAAATCGTGCTGTCGAGGTATGGGTCAACGACCGCAATGGTTTGTTTCGCTTCTTGGATGACCTGTTTAATGGCGCGATAGGAATCGTATTCGGTGCCTTGGGTTAAAAACAGTTCGCGAGTCGGACTTGATCCCGGGACCAGTTTCCCAGCATCAATTTGCCACCCGATTTCGGCCAGCTTGGCGCGGAGTGGCTCCTCAACTTGTGGTCGGCGCTGCAAGAGATCCTTCGTGAGTATCCATGCAACTCTCAATTGAGTATCTTCGGCGAGTCCTCGGAACGCTTTATCAATCCGGGGACGATATGCCCGGTTGCGAGTCTTGTTTGAAAAAGCATCATTTCCGAACAGTTCCCAATCAACGGTTATACCCGTTCGGTCAATGAGGGAGACAACGTCCGTGCTGTCGAGATCTAGGACGAAGGCGAGCAGCGGTGGCCACGGATGCAACTCGGTTGGAATTTGGAAATTCATGGCATCTAAATTATGCATTTCATAAATCACATCATGATGTGCTTGGTGCAAGGATGCAGCCAAGCGATTCTGGCGGCAAGGTCAGGATCAACATTTTCGGCCTTCAGTCGGGTGACGTTTCGTGGCAAGCTGCAGGCATGGCAACAAAATCCAAAAAGAATCCAGCGGCGGTGGCGCTTGGGCGGCTGGGTGGATTGAAGGGCGGGCCGGCGCTGGCGGCGAAAATGACTCCGGCGCAACGCAAAGCTGCCGGTCGGAAGGCCGCTCTGGCCCGCTGGTCGAAAAAGCCTAAAAAGCCCTAGATTGTTGTTGTTTATGCGCGAGCGGTCGTGCATAATAACAGCAATACGAAAGGCCATTTATGGGACTGACTTACCATTACGCTTTCAGCGCACCCGGCACCACGCCGGCGGCGGTGCTGGAGGATTTTCTGCATGATGTCGAGGCCGACGCGAAGGCGCTGGGCTTTGATCCGGTGATGGTGCTGGACGCGGCGTTTGACACGCCGGAGCGGCAGAAGTTCGCGCGGCAACTGACGACGGGCGCAAGGCTGGAAAGCGAAAAGCTCAAGGGCGTGGTGCTGCTGCGCGACGGGCAGGTTTGGCACCATGATCCGGTGACAGGTTCGTGCCGCGTCATACCCAAGCGTGGGGTGGTGCTGGTGGTGACGGACGCGCAGAAGCGCGAGACGGTTTTCGGTTTTTTCCAATTCCCGGCGACGCTGCAAGATTTGAATGGCAGAGATGTGGCCACGACGCACCAGGGCGCCCGGTGGACTTTCCAGAGTTTTGTGAACAGCCCCGATCCCCGGTTCCGCCAGATCGTGAAGCGGTTCGCCGCCGCGGGTTATCTGGACGCGGAGCGGGATGAGTTTGTCACGGCCTGAATCTTCCGAATGCACGCCCCGCCCCGCTTGGCGAGGTCGTGTTCCCAAATCCGCACAACCTGCCAGCCGAGCCGACGCAACTCACGATTCACGCGCCGGTCGCGTGTCTTGTTAGCGGCAAATTTCTTTTTCCAAAATACACGGTTGCCAGCGGGAATTTTACAATGCTTGGGGCAGCCGTGCCAGAAACAGCCGTCCACAAAGAGCGCCAGCCGGTTCTGCCTAAAAAGAAAATCAGGATTGCCGAAAACTTTTTGATTCCTCCGCCAGCCGGTGATGCCGTGACGGCGTAGCAGTTTTATCAGGGCCAATTCGGTGTCCTTGTTGCCGCGTCCGCGAATCAGCGACATCACGGCGGAGCGTTTCGCCTTGGTAAAAACGTCAGGCATGGGCGCATTGCAACGAAAGTCCTGCCAACTCACGCCGCCGGTGGTTTTCGTCGGGTGTGGGGTCTTTTATCTGGTCGAATAGACCGGACCATTGGGCGTCGGACGGATAAAGTTCCTCGTCATTGAGTTCGCCGGCTTCTGCGCGCCGCCATGCTTCGGCGGCAAATCGGCGCAGGACGCGCGGCCAACCGCTTTCGGCATCTTCAAAACCATCGGGATGAAGGCCGGGAAAAAGATATGCAATGGATGACCATGCCCGGATGAAACTGGATTTCGGCAATTGATCCAGCGGACAGGCCAGCGCATGACGGATCTGCGCGCCGGCATCTTTTGAAGACTTGGGAATATAGATCACGTTTTTCATGACTTCCAGGCTACCAGGCTGGATGCATCACGCCAGGAAGAAATTCATCAAAATATCTCGGCCACGATTTTTGCGATCTGGTGGGCCAGCAATGGCGGCACGGCGTTGCCGACCTGGTGATACTGCGCGGTGCGCTCACCCTCAAAAAAATAATTGTCTGGAAATGTCTGCAACCTTGCCGCCTCCCGAACGGTCAGACTGCGGCATTGCGCCGGGTCGGGGTGGATGAAATAGTGGCCGTCCTTGGAGATGTGGGACGTGATTGTGGTGGCGGGACGGGAGGCCACCTGCACGCGGAACCGGTCGTTGAATTTGGTTTCTTTCAAAGCCGCCGCGACGTTCTCGTGATCCGGGAGCAATGCACTTGGAAAATCGTTGAGCAACGGCGAACGGCCATGAACCAACCCGAAAGCTGAAACAAAAAAGTAACGGTGTAGGTCCGCTCGAATGTGCGAGCGGGTGGCATGATTACAAACCCCTTTCAGCCGGCTATCCAGAAACCAATCTTTATTCATCCGGATGCCCCGACGCGAAGGTCGAATCCATTCAGCTCCACGGTTCAACCCGTTCGTGACCATTTGAAGCTGAAAGCGAATTTCTCGACGCACCAGATCGTCCACTTTCAAGTCTTTCAACCATGCAGCTTTTCGGATTGAGCGGACAGCCTGATACCACTTGTCCGGTGAATCTGGTTCCTTTGACAACCCGCTGCGGAGCACGGGCAGATCGCTGATGGCTTCTGCAACGGAAACTTTTGGTTTTGGGACAAGCTGAGTCGGTGATGTGTTCACACCATCGGCGATGCCAACGATGATCAAACGGTGGCGGGCTTGGGGTATCCCGTAGTTTTCTGCGTGGACGATGTAGGCACCAGGATCGGGGTCTGCAAAATCTTCCGACGGTGGGACTGACACCGAAACCAATCGGTAAGATAATTTTCCCCGACGATGATGCACGCCATAAATGGCCTCGAGTGGCTGCTGAAGGTCAGACAAGATGCGGCTGAAAATCCCCTCGTTGTTTATTCTGGCGGAAAGCAACCCTTTCACGTTCTCCATGACGAACACGCGCGGGCGAAAATCTGCGATGATGCGAAGATATTCGCGATACAGGAAATGCCGGTGATCTGCCTCATATTCCTTGCGGCCCCGCTCGCCGATGATCTTTGACCGGCCAACAAGCGAGTAGGCTTGGCAGGGCGGACCGCCGATGAGAAGCCAATCATCCCGACCTCCCAAAGCGGCAGTGATGCAAGCATCGACTTTTGCCGGGTCCGTCACGCCGAGAGTGGCGTTCCAAGCCTCATTCCTAGCAGCCTTGGCTTCCTTGCCGTAGGCACTGAATAGGTCCTCGCGGGAAATTTTTTTATTGTCGAGATATTGGTAGTATTCTGGCGGAGCACCATTGGGAAATTGACGGTAGAAAGCGCGCAGTTCCAGTGTTTTATGGGCGACCGGGTCTTTTTCAATGGATACTCCGATTTTGAAAACGGGCCGGCCACCGCGCCGCAGCGCAGAAAACCCCTCGCCCAAGCCGCCTGGACCGGCAAAAAGATCAATGATGGGAATGGCTGACATGCGGGGGATTTAACGTGTCAAAATGCCTGCTGATCGGGCGGCTTCGATGATGGCGGCACCATGTTTGGCCTGCTTGGGTGATGGCATTCTTGTCCAGCCTTGAGCGGCATACCCAGCCAAGGTAGCCGCAACATTCATGGTCAGGTCTGAAAATTTACCCGACTGCCTGGCCCAATTAACGCCAGCCAACCAATTAGCAGCGTCCACTTCCAAGCAGCGTGCCACGTTATTGTGGTCGCGGGTGCTGAGTTCCTGACCATTACCGGAAGTCGCAGCATCCCTCAAAACACTGGCCGTTGTAGCCGATGACTGGCGCAATTCTTTTTCGCTCGCGTGGTTGATTTGGAGATCAAGAGAGAGCATGTGTTCCCATGTGGCCTGACTCTTCAGAATGTTGTCAATGTGGACTGTTTGCGATTGGGAGTAATCCAGCAACGCTTTGAAAATGACCGGCGACCAAAGGCTTGCCGTATTGGCAAGGGCGGGACTGATTGCCTGTCGTTTCCAAATGGCATCAAGATCAATCCGCCGGGCGGTTTTATCCGCCAGCAGCGAAACGGTGTAGTTGGTGACGTTAATCCGGTAAGCTGTGATGGACTCCTGGGCCTTCACGATGCGCTGGACATCGCGGAATAAGATGGCCTTGCCAATATATTGTTTGAACTCCTCCGATGTTGGCATCCAGTTTTCAGGAAGTTCACCAAGTTCCTTCTTGATGAAAGTCATGAATTCCGTGAAGTTCTTCTGTCCGCCACGATTGACCACATAAGGCAGTCCGCGCCAGCAATTGACGAATTTTGCCAGGTCTTCCTTGCTAAAGCGCTGATGACTTGGAAATTCCCTGTCGAATTTCTTCTTAAGACCCTCGGTCGTTCCTTCCCGGTTTCTAGCGGTCTGGTAACTGCCGCGCGCTCGTTCATAGAACCACTTGCTTGTCTGGTCTGGAGTCCATTCACGTTTAGCCACGAGATCCAAACCGACGTGGAACCGATGGTTAGCCTGAAGATCGGTGTCTGTCACCTTGTTCTGACTGTTCGCGTAACGCGAGATTAACGGGACAACCTCGTTGAATCTGGTGGGATCCACGGTGACAATTTTACCCTGCACATAGACCTTTGAAAGATCCGCCTCAAATTCCTTGGCGGCACGATGGATTGAGGCAGTCGTCTGTCCACCGTTGACGATTTGCATCCCCTGCAACTCCAGGATTCCTCTTGTGCCATCCTTTAACTGGCCAAACACGATTTTCTCGGCAACAACGGTTATGCCATTATTATAGGCCATAAAATCCGCCGGGTCATTTCGCAGAGTATCCAAGATGCCCATGTTGATCTTCCCTTTTGCCTGAAGGTAGGAACGGACGTTGAGCTCAAGCAATCGTGACCCGTGCTCGTCGTAGAGATCGCGAAGCAGTGAACCGGGGAAAATTGCCACGCAAGTGCGATACCCTTCGTCCCCGGCGTCAAGCCGAACACATGGCAATCCACCATCGGGTTGTGTCCGCAAGTCAACAGTCAGCGCTTCGTAACCTGCGCCACTTTCCCGAAGTCGTCGAAATCGTTCAATGTCCCATACTTCATAGGCGGCGGGAACTCCTTGAATCTCGGCCTTGCGCTGCTTTTCCCGTCTCACCGCCAAGCGACTGTTGGTGAACAGAAAAAAATTAACCCGGTCAAATTTCCCCTGAAGCTGCTGGATTCGCTCCGCCATGTAACGCTCGGGCAGCGCCGGTTCAAGTTCCTCATGCAGCCCATCCAAAGCCCGTCCGAGAAAACGTTCAAGTTTGTTGAACGACGTATCAATTTCCGATGCGTTTAGGGTTGGAACTTCAGAGTGTGGTCCGGCGTTGTAAATCGTAAGAAAAAGGTCGAGTCGGCTATCTTCGTCTGGCACCCCATAGCCGCTTACTTTGAAGGCCGCAGTAGATTTTCCATGCTCACAATGGCAGACGACCGGCGACTCAAGAACGCCAGCGGCGTCCAATTCATCGGCGAGCATCCGGCTGAAGGCGAGTTCGCGGAAATCAGCCGGATTGCCGGCATTCGGCTGCACATCGGCAGTGATGTCGTTTTCAATCTCGTTCAGGAACGTGAGGAGTTCGGATGGGTCAGGCATAGGAGGAAATGATGCGGGGCCAGAAATCAGGTTCCAGGATATGGAAAGGGGCTGCCGCTGAGAGATTAAGGATGTAGGAAACTTCCGACACTCCCGATGGCAGGCTTGATTCAAGGAGACGAGGAAATCCATCGCCAACATTATACGCGTCGAAGTGGCGGGGGGTGAATCCCCAGATGTCAAACTCGTTTGGCACGCCTTCCACGAATCCAGCTTCCAACAACCGGTCGTTGAAAACTGATAGCGCGTCGGGTGAATTTGCGGCGAGCGCCGTTTTCAAGGACGTGACGAGCTGCGGTAGCGTCCTGCCGCTTCCCTGGCGAAAATCAAACGCGTAGCGAGTCAGAAACAAACTCTGGAGGCCGGTGGAATCCAACTGGCGTGCATTGGTGATTCGGACTTTGTCCAGTTCATTACCGGTGGTCGTCTTAACCTCCACTGCCAGCGGCCCGAAAAGAAAATCCTGATTTGTTCCGAGTGGACCCTGCCACGCGCTTACAATGGGCAGACTAGCGGCACCCGCTTTTATTGACGCCTCGATGAAGGAGAGTTCGCCATACAAACCAACATAATCCTCACGGCTCAAACCAAACTGTGCCCCCCGCTGAAAGAATTTTTTCCAGCGCGCAAGCCGGCGGCTCAATGATTTGAGAGAATCGGAAGCGCCCGCATGTGGAATCCAATGCTCCAAAATATCCGAGCAAAAAATCGTGAATATCTCCCGATAGCCCGCGCTCGTTTCCTGAATCCGAATCGTGGCCCGGTCAGTCCGTCCGGCTTCGTCCGGGCCAACGTCAATTGAATAGCCCTTGGTTTCATCCGCTAAGCGGAGTCCGCGAGTTGAACCGAGATCGGTTTCAAGAATGAGAATACGCGCATCCGTTGGACGGTGAATGCCAGCGTGCGCGGGCCACATGCATGTCAGCGGGATGCGGCGGTGGTAGTAGCCATCGGCTTGCGACGCCTCGGTAACGACGGTGCCCCATGTCTGAGTGAGTATTTCAGAGACTGTCATTGTCGCCGCCCCTAGTGGTGAATACGTTGTTGACTGTATAGGTCACTTCCGTCGCCGTATCGCTCTTGGGAAAACTTATTGCCAACCCTATTACCGGGGGACTGCCTTCCGGCAAGCCCGCGTGTTGTGGGTCCAGGGGATAGATCAGTAACATGCCCCGTTTCTTGGGCCGTGACTGGCGGATATCCTTGCCGCCCGGTGCTGTTGGCGGTTCTTTTGCCTTTGATGGGCGCTTGTCTATATGCCAATTAGCCACCGCCAGCGCGACCGCGAACGCCATTTCTTCATCCGAAAGGTCAATTTGCTCGTCGGTGGGGCTGACTAGACGCCGGATTGTGTATCGATCATTCCTCTGTTCTTCCGGGAATGGGGCACGTCGGACCAAGCCAACGTCAAGGCCACGAATGTTTTTCTGACCAGCTTCGGCCAAGCCCGAGGAAACAAGGCGAATGGTCCAATCTATCAGTTCGTCGTTTTTGGTTTGAGCCTTGATGTAACGAGCGAGCAGTTCTGTGTCAGCTCTTCGGGCATCTTCGTGTGACTTATATCTACCCAACAGATCAAGAACGGCGGGAGCAGCTATGTGCCAAGTATAACCACCGGCCTTGCTTCCGGCCGCGTCACATGGGCCGAGTGATGCGAGCCATGATTCAATCGCACCGAAGTTCGACGCGAGCCATTTGGGGTCGCGTTTGAATATGATGGTTTCACTGATATCGCCGGAGAATGAGAGGCGCATTTCCGTGCCGTTACGCATTTTCACCGCCGATGTGACGAGCATCGCGGAATGAGACCGGACTTTTAGTCCGTAATCCTTTGGCGTTGCGCCGACATTGACCATGTGCTGAAACTCACTCTGGAGTTCTTCGCTCGCGGCGGCGATGTGGGTAAACCACTCAAGTAATTCTGCGGTCGTGTAGAGGCGGCAAACATCGATGTATTTTTCCTTGTAACCGAACCAGCGACCCATCTGCATGAGCGTGTCATACATCCGGGAAGCTCGGAGAAAGTATGAAACTGAAAGTCCCTCCAGTGTCAGTCCGCGCGAAAGTTTGTCGCCGCCGACGGCAATCAAGTCCATGCCGGTTTCCCGGTGCTCTTCATAGTCGAGGATGTCGCCCGCGCTGCCGTTTATGATTTTGATACGGATTCCTGATGCGACGCCCTCCAATTTTGGGTGAATTGTTTCCCATTCCGGCAGGACTAGGTGGGAGCCTTTAAGAATGTCAGCACACCTGTTCGACGTTGGCACGAAGTCGCGCCGCCACAAATCTGCAAACTCATCAATGATTGTGGGTTTACGGTCGCCGTCACCATTTCTCAGACGTTGGTGAATCTCCCTGAGCGCAATTTCAACCTGGGCTGCCACCTCCTTCTGTATCTTGGTGAAGCGAACAACATGGACGAGCATGGAGTTAAACAACGCGCCTTTTTCCCGCTGCTTGCGAACCGCAGTTGCCAGAAGAAATGCCATGATCGCTTCGCGCAGTGATGGTGGGACCGCACGGCTCCCATTAAATCGTGGAATGTGGTTGGTTTTTGCTTCCAGTTTTGGCGGCATCCAACCTGATGTTTCGTCAACATTGTCGGAATTGGCATGGTCACTGACAGGGCGAACAATTGGCAGGGGTGAAACTTCACCCAACCCTGCATCCTCGTCTTCTTGCAGACCAAAGATTCTAGCTGGCCCCATGTAGTTGCTGGGTGGCGGGATGTTGACGATGAAACTGCGCGGAAAAAGATCATCCCCCAACTCTCGAGTGGAACCCTTTTCATGGATATAGATATTCGCAAATGGCGTGGCGGTGTAGCCAACGTAGGCAACTTTCTCGAACGCGCGAAGTAGTAGTCGAATGTTCCGATTTGTCTTGGTTGGATCGTGGTCTTCGTCAGGTTTTCCATCCTCATCAAATTCTTGTTGCCGAGTGTCAACGGAAGCCAAGTCGGCTTCGTCATCAATGATGAGCGCCGGCACATTGCGCACAAACTTCCGGCCTGTGGCTTCGTCCTGTGCGTCCGCGCAAGAACGAATCCATTTGATGAGATTATTCAATACGCTGACGTTTTTCTTAACCACAAAAACCAGCGGCAGGCCGCCGGGATGAATGCCAAATTGCTTGGCAACTTTTTCATTAAAATCGCCAAGCTGGGTCCGGTTCGTGCCTGTGTTTGCACGGATTGAAGCGTCAATCATACCGACGCCAACTGGCTTGAAAGTCTGCTGGCCATCACCAAGCACGTCGTTCATGAAGCCCAAGAATCCTTCGTCCAAGCGGATTTGCGTCTGACTTCTCAGACTGTTGTGAACACCGGACAAAACGATAATTACCTTGTAGCCAGCATCAGCGGCTTTGCAGACGAGGCCGCAATAATTCGCAGTCTTGCCGGATTGCACATGCCCCATCACCAAACCGCGCCGGTCCCATGATCCTTGGCGCTGGGGATCTTCAATCCTTTCGAGGACATCGCTTGTGACCTTATCCACGCTATCAACCGCCGATCGTGGGACTCGCTCTTCCAGATAAAGAAGGTAACGATCCCAATAGCGCCAAGCAATTGTGGTGCGACGTGCCGGCAACCATGCTTTGTGGTCGTCGTTGTTGCCAAGTGTCTGGTGTTCACCTGTAACGACGGTGAACCTTTCCTCCAGCTCGGCGGCTAATCTTTCTTTGTCGAGTCCCGCAAATGATGGCATCGCCAAAACTTCGTTCACCACTTCAAGAATATCCGCTGTCTTCAGAAAACGTCCGGCGGTGGCCGCCCGTTGCTTCAGCATCATCTGGCACATCGCCAGCACCGTGGCGAATGTGGCGTTTGAAAGATTAGAGCTCATTTATGAGTTTTGGGTATCGGTCGAACGGTTCAATTGATCGGAGACGTTCAATCGCGGTTGCGCGGTTAATGCCAGATTTAACCAGAAACTCAACCACACGGCGCATGTCGGCCTTGATGATGGTAAATTCGATGCCGGCATACGGTGGTGCGTGATCGCGTGATTGTTCCGCCGTGTCCAGCCAGATTTGTTCGACAGGGACCGTTTCTTCAAGCAAACGGAGCAAGGCTGTTAGTTCCGGCGATTTTCCGGGAAAAGCGCTCATCACGGCCTGGACTGTAGGATGATCGCGGTTGATCGAGTAAACCCGACGATTTTCCCGGACCACGGAAAGCCAGGGACGTTCGGTGTTTGTAGTCGTGGGCGGTCTGCGTCCGTATTTGCCCCGGTGCGCAAAAACGCTGCGGGCATTGGCACGCACATTCTCGGCCAGGTCGGTAAGGCGTTCGCGTATCAGCACCGGTGGCCTTGCCGTGGATTTTTTCACATCCAAATGCCACTCAGCGTCGGCGTCATTCAAAATGTCCAGCCGGATGCGCGCCAATCGGTAGTGTTCCTCCCTTGTCCATGCCGATGGACGGCCGAGGCGAAGCCAATCGCCATAAACCAAGAGACGCTTATTGCGATAGACATAAAAACCTTGTTGAGCTGTCCATCCCCGCGGCCCGCGATTTTTCTGAAATTCTTCTTCGGTGAGGGCGTCCTTATGTGGAAGAACGAATCCTTGGAACGTGACGCCGGACTTGCCGAACTGGATGAACTCTTCCGGTGTCAACGACGATGGGGTGCGTCCATCACGCATGAATGGATTCCAAGGCGGAACGGATTTTTCATTCAGGAAAAGTTTTACCGACCGGTCTTCAAGAAAACGGTGAAACGTCAAACCCAAGTGTTCGCGAACATGGTCTATTGCGTCATTGAATCTGGCATGGGCAACGGCATCACCCGCCTGCTCGTCGCCGATGAGACGGTCTAGTGCGCTCCAAATGACTGCCGACCCTTTCGGCATGGCTTCAAGTTTTTTGATTGCTGCACCCGCCGCACTTGGGGGTTGAAGAAGGAGACGCCATTCAGGGCAGTTTATGAGAGCATCCAAGTCCCATGTGCGGACATTTAATGCGCCTTTGGCAGTTTTAGAAGCGACGCAAAGATTGCGGCACTGTGAAAGCGAAGCTGTTTTTAATCCCAGACCAAAACGTCCCAAGTCTTCCGGCCTGCGTTCTTCCAACGGGTTCCGGCTCCCTGGCTTCATGGCATTTCGCAACTCGTCTTCGGTCATGCCGCATCCGTCATCGAGGATGAGAACGTAGGATTCCTTTCCGGCCCAGTGGAATGTGACGCGAATGTTTTTTGCGCCCGCAGCAATGCTGTTGTCAATGATGTCTGCGACGGCGGCGGGTAGCGTGTAACCAACTGAACGCAAAGACTCAATCAATGCGGCTGGTTCCGGCGGAACAATGTCATATTCCCGGGGCGATGTGCGCGACATGTTTTGCATGATGCACTTGGGAACAATAACTTCACAGGAAAAATTGGTGAATTTGAAGGAAAGGAAAAATCGGCACCGATTTTTCAACGCGGGGCGAGCCGGGGGAAAAGATAAAATCGTAAATGCTCAAATCAGGAATCGGAAATATGATAATTAGACAGATTAAATTCATGCCCAAATTATCGCACAGGGGGTTGGACATTGGCTGTCCATGCGAATAAAAAAGAATAACTTTTTTTATTCCCGTCTCGGTGTTTTTTTCGGATTTTTTAGGGGTCACAAAAAACGATGAAGCAATAAAACACAGGAGCATTATGAAATTCAGAAAATTCACGAAACGGCAGTTTTTGGAGCAGATTGGACGGGGAATGCTGGGCAAGTTGTTCGGCAAATTCGACGGGGATTTAACCGCGCACGGGCTGAAGCTGCCCGCCACCGACGCGCCGGATGATGTTTATTTCGCGTCGTTGTCGCGGATCACCCTGGCGCCGGATGCGCTGCCGGATAATCTGATTGAAGCGCTGTTCAAGATCGAGGAAATGGCGAACGACGAGGGGCACGACCGTTTGCTGGCGGCGGCGCAACTGGCAAAGGTGGATTTGAAGCTCGGCGACGAAACTTCCTTCGGCGACGTGGCGGTGCAGGTGTATCTCGCCAATCCCGATTTGCTGGCGGAGAAGCACAATGAGCAACGGCTGATCCGGCTGGCGAAGTTTGAATACCACGGGTCCGTGCCGGACGGGCCATCATGCGTGCCGACGGTTGTGGCGAAACTGGACGAGCCAGCGGAAATACTCACCCTGTTGACGGCGGATTTGGATGCGTGGTTCGTCAAAAACAATCGCGGTGAGCAGACGGCGCACGTCGAGGTTTATCCGATTGACGGCGAGTTCTGGTTTTTGATCCGGCACGGCGATGCGTTTGCCCGCACGACGAAGTTGATGCGCAAGACGTCGGAGGTGCTCCATTTCCGTCCGGCGAAGGATGATGTGGTGGTGTATTCGCCGAAGCGGGATGAAATCCGCATTCACGCGAGCACGAAGGGCGAGCGGGAACTTTATCGCACGACGTTCGGGTTGCGCCTGTTCGGCGATGACAATTATTTCTGCAACCGCAAAACCCTGACGCTGGAACCGCTGCGGCTGCTGGGCATTGACGCGCTGGACGTGTCAGGCATCGCCGGTCTGGCCAAGATTGTCCTGCGCGAATTGGAAATCGCCTACGACAACAAGCACCATGAATCCGTGATCCGGCGGGCGGATGATTTGTTTGCGGCGGCGGCGGATGCGCCGTTTGAGCGGGCCGCCATTCCGGCGGGCGGTCGGCTGGTGTGCGCGAGTTTCGATTTTTATTTCACCGGCTGCAAGACGCCGCGCAAGGTGCAGGTGAAGCCGTCGAACACGCTGAAGCTGGGCCGTCATTGTGATGCCCGCATTGTGCATGAGTTTCTGGCCGAGCGATCCTTCCGGATGGGCAATGGCGGTGACCTGAACCGAAACAATCGCGGAGGCATCACCCATGTCGGACCCCTGGCGCTGTCTTGAAACGCTGGCGGCTGGTTATCAGCTTAACACTTCGCTGGCAGCCGTGCCGGCGAAGTGGCGCGAGCTGGCGAACGGGCATTATGACGCGATGCACAAAGGTTTCCTGCGCACGACGGACCAGCCCGCTTTTTCTTATCCCTGTCCGCTGGAATGCGGCTGCGCCCATGAAATCATCCGGCATGACAGCGACCGGATCGTGGCGGTGTGCCGCTGTGAGCCGTGGAATTGCGACGACATTCCCCTGGAACCAGCCGACACGATGCTGGTGGAATTGAATTGGCCGAAACTTGGCCGGGCCATCGCAGCCGCTTTGGACTGTGACATTGCAAACTGCACGGCCCTCGGTGCCGGGACATTTCAGGTGGCGACGTTCGGCGGCGCGGGTCTGCCGGTGGTGCTGACGATCCAGCAGGACCGCGCCGGTTTTGCCGGCGTGGTGGCTCATCTGGTAGCGACGTTGAAGGAGCGTTTCATTCTGCTGGCTCCGACGGGCCGGTTTTATGACGCGCATTCGCAATCGTTGCTCAAGGGGGCAAAGGCCGGCTTCTTCAGTTTGGAGGCGATCCTCGCCTTGGCACCATCGGGGCGGCTGATTGCCGCGAAGCGGGCCGGTGAATTGTTTGCGCCGTTCCTGCCGGAGCAAACCGGCGTCGTAAAAGAGGCGAAATCCAAGCTGGTCTTCCGGCTGTTTGGAGAATTGATGTCCCTGGGCACCCACTTGAAGGCCCCGCCCGCGCAGGTTTTTGACCTGATGATTCTCAAAAAATTGACCCACGCGGAAACTGCCGTGGCCTGCAAGTGCGCCCCCTCGCTGATCACCCGGCGGGTGGGGGTGATTGAGAGGCATTTCCAGATGACCATGCTTGAACTGCTGGACTTTGCCTCCGATCTGAAGGAGCGGCAAACGACCGTCAAGGCGGACAAGTATGCCAAAAAGAAGCATGGCAGCCCCCAGATTGACGCCCGCGAATGGGATGCGGACGCGGACCGGGACGAGGATGACGAGGGCGATGAGTGAGGGTGCCCGACTGGCTCAATTCATCAGTTCACTGCTACATCATGGCACCGAGCGGATGCGCCAGAAATTGTTGGTGGACGGATCAGGCGTATTGGTCAGCACGAGTGCGCCACCGGCACCGACGGGATTGGTGCCCTGCGGAATCCAATTGGGTGGAGAGAGACTGAAAGAACGGTCCAAGGCATAATTTCCGCCAGCATTTCCCACAAAGGAAAATCGCATTTTGTCGCCGCCCAAATACTGACCGGTCAATTGATTGTAACCCGGAGGCAATGTGATTGTGAGGCTCGCCACACTGCTCGTCACGCTGCCGGAACTGTTGGTGATGACCACATAGTAACTTCCCACATTATTCGTGGTGATAGTGTTCAAGGGGAGGTTTGCATTGGTCTGACCGATCAACAATCCATTGGGCGGATCAAACACGACTGCCGGCGAGTTGGTGTAACCACTACCGGTGTTCGTCACGGTGGTTTCTGTTACATAGCCATTGCTGACAGCGTTTGTGGCAGCGGCACCGCTGCCGCCGCCGCCGATAAAATGCACCTGCGGTATGGTGGTATAGCCAGCTCCGCCATTGGTGACGATGACCCCATAAACAAACCCCCATGGAGGAGTCAGATAAGTTAGCGCCACGCCCCCAGCAGTGACCTGGAGATTCGAATTACTAAAATACCATTGGTATTTGAATGGCCCAGCGCCGGAAACGGAAATTGCAAAGCTGGCATTGCCGCCCGCGAGAACCGTTTGATTCGTCGGTTGCTGTGTGATGACGGGCTGAGCCAGAGTTGAGCCATCCGCCACCAGCAATGCGGCCAGAAGGCAAAAAATTAGTCGGTTATTCATGCTCATTTGTCCCATTAAAGTTTTTTTATTCCGGCCAAATTCAACCCCGAACTGCCCCGTTCGTCCACCCCAAACTGACTTCAGTCCGTCAAAATGACTGATTCGTGAACAGTTTGTGAACTGTTCACAAGCGTAAAGCGCCTGTATTTACAGGCGCTTTTTCATTTCCCCCATTCGGTTTGTGAACTCGCCCCACTTTTTAGGCAGCTATCGCATGACGCGAACAGCCGCTGAAGAAAAAAGTGAAGACGAAGACAATCAAATGCCCGGCCATGCGCGACTCACGCCGTCGCCTCGGCCTGACTCAACTGGATCTGGCCCAGCGCGCCGGCTGCACGGAATCGCTGATCACCAAGATTGAAACGGGCCGGTGCCTGCCGGAAGCAGAATTGAAGCAGCGCATTGCCGAGTTGCTCGGCATCCACACCTGGGAGGTCGGGGTATGAGCGCCGCCACTCCCAAAAAACCCGCGTGCCTGTCGGCTGCGCCCGCCGACGTGATGCTCAGCAAGGAGGAACTGGCGCCGAAACTCAGGGTCTCGGTTCGCACAATTGAAAACTGGCAGCGCAAGCGTTACCTGCCGTTCATCAAGGTTGCCAACGTGGTGATTTTTTATTGGCCGACGGTTCTCGCCCATCTGCAAACCCATTTTTCGGTCAGTCCGCGTGGGGTCGTCAGTCCCAACGCCAACGGAAAGGTCACGCCATGAAAGTTGTCATTGCGATTGATCCTGGTGTTTCCGGTGGCATCGCCGTCACGGTGTTCGGCAAAACGGTTTGTCATCCGATGCCGGGCACCGAAGGCGACCGGCTCGAATTGATTCGCGACCTCAAGCGCACGGCGGACACCGAAGGTGCGGACTGCCTGTGCGTGTTGGAAGAAGTGAACGGCTTCGTGGGCAAGGCGCAACCCGGCTCGGCCATGTTCAAGTTTGGCGAGGGCTACGGTTTTCTCAAGGGCATCGTCCAAGCGCTCGGCATCCGGCTCGTGCTGGTGCGGCCGCAAGTCTGGCAACGCGTTTTCGGCCTCGGCACGGCGTCGCGTTGCGCCAGCAAAAGCGAGTGGAAAAACAAACTCAAGGCGGAGGCGCAACGGCGCTTTCCTGAACTCACCGTCACGCTCCAGACCGCCGACGCGCTGCTCATTCTGGATTGGGCACTGCGTGCCGGCCAATGCGCTGACGCGCAGACGGCCCAGCGGTCCGTCCCCAGCTAAAAAATTTGGCCGGGGATGTGTGTCCTCGGCCAGCAGTAAAACAACAACCAAAACGAAAGAAAAAATAGTATGAACAACCTCACATTAACCTGCAAAGACAGCGGCGATTTCAAGCCGCATCCCGAAGGCATCCATCCCGCCGTTTGCGTGGATGTCATGGATCTCGGTCTCGTCGAGACGGATTTCCAGGGCGTGAAGAAAATGGTCAACAAGGTGAAGCTCACCTTCGAGTCGGAAGCCAAAGGCGACGATGGCAAACCCTGCACGGTGTCGAAGAACTTCACCGCCAGCCTCCATCCGAAAGCGAAGCTGTCGGAGTTCCTCGGCAAATGGCGCGGTCGCCAGGTCGCGCCGGGCGAAACCATCGGCCTCGACAAGCTGATCGGTGCAAGCTGCACGCTGGTCATTTCCCACCAGCAAAATCTGTCGGGCAAAACCTACGCCGCGATTGATGCGGTGAGCAAGCCGACCAAGAAGGTGACGCCCAGCGGCAACTACGATCCGGCGGCGGCGCGTCAGCGTTACGCCGACTGGAAAGCCAAGCAGACGGGGTCTGCACCCACTGCGGCTGCGCCGGTGGCAGCGCCACAGGCATCTTCGCCATCGGCTCCGGCTCCCGTCAAAAGTGGCGCGGCGACCACGCCGCCCGACGACTTCGATCCTGAAGTCGGCTTCTAAACCTCATCCCGTCTCCCTCCGCCCGGCGGAGGGAGCGGGAGAATCTTACGACATCATCCCATGAAACATTTGAAATTACTGGATACGGCAGCGGCCAAGGCGGCGGGTTTTCGTCCGCTGACCATCGGCTATCAACTGCCGCAAGAGCGATCCATGCTCGACAACGTCCTCGCCGATATGCGGCGCGGAAACATCAACCATTGCCTCGTCGAATCGAACGGCAGTGTTTCGGTCTGGCGCGGGGGCATCGCCACCGCTTCCGTCCCCAGCCGGCCTTGCCTTCAAAAAAATAAACCAAGCCGGACGGCCCAGCGGTCCGTCCCTACCACGCGGAAAGGAAAACGCTCATGAAATTATTCGCACCTGATTCGGCCCATTGGTATCAGCGCGACGGTTCGCCGTTGCACACGGTTCTTTCGGCCAAAGGCGAGCCGCGCGCAACGACGTTGCGCGATGCCCGCAAGCTCGGCCTGTTGCCGAGTGTCACCAACATCCTTGGCGTGATCGCCAAGCCGGGGCTCACGTCCTGGTTGCAGGAACAAGCCGTGCTGGCCGCACTGACGCTGCCGCGCATTGCCGGCGAAAGCGAAGACGCTTTTGCCAAGCGCGTCGTCGAGGACTCGCTGACGACGCGCGACGGCGCGGCGGATTTCGGCACGGCGTTTCATCACGGCGCGGAACAAATCGCCAAGTCGCTGGAGGTGGACCGCGCCGATTTACTCACGTCCTGGCTCGACCTGTATCGCGATTGGTTCCAGCAAAACGTCGTGGACTGTCGTTGGACGGAACAGCGCGTGGTTTCCTCCCTGTTCGGTTATGCCGGCACGGCGGATTTGCTGATTGAGCATCGGGTTCACGGGCTGTGCCTCGTGGATTTGAAAACCATGAAGCTCAATCCGAAATACAAGATCAAGCCGTATTCGACTTGGTGTTATCAGCTCGCGGCGTATCGGGCGGCGCTCGGTGTCCGCGCCACCTGCATCAACCTCATCGTCAATTCGGTCACGCCGGAAATGCCGGTGGAACACGTCTGGACCGAGTCGGAAATGGAGTCGGGCCTGCGGGCTTTCATGGCGGCGCGCGAGCTGTGGATGACGGAGAACGATTACGACCCAACCGTGACGGTCGTGGATGTTTGAAAGGGTAAAACCATGCTTCGCAAACTCGATAAGCTGTATTTCCGACTGCTCGGCGTCGTCCATCGCTGGACGATTCGGCAAGCCTGCGCGCATTGCCAGCGGGAAAAGCATCGCCGGTTCCAACGGCTAATGGCGTCCAGCCGCAACCACCTGAATTAGTGCGAGCCGCACTGGCAATTATGGACATCGCCCTCAATCCCGAAACCGGCCGGCTGCCGGTGCAGGTGGTGGAACATCTGCACCGGGTGGTCGGCGGCGATGCGCGCGTGGAAAAAATGGTGCTGGATTACATCGCGTTTCGCTGGGGGGCGAAAAACCTTTTTTACGTCCCGCCGAAGGCCGCGGGCGAAATCATCCGCCGTCCGGCGGACTTTCTGACGGCCGCAAAGAATTACGCTGAACCTGAACTGCAATTTTAGACACGAAAGGAAAACCATGAAAATGACACTTGAACAACACCTTGAACTCGGGGAGCGGGTCAAAGAATTCCGCGAGACCTTGATGCAATCGCATGTGATTAACATTGGGACAAAATCGTCCCGTGAAAGTCGAGCGGTGCGGCGGGCGCTGAAATATATCGACCTGATGAAAAGCGATCTGGATAGCGTCGTGTGTCACGACTTTCCCGGCTATCCCGACGCGACCCAAATCTATTACGGGATGTCGAAGGCATGGATTGCGCGTGACTCCGGGCTTCAAAACGAAACACGCGCTAATGACGGGGTTAGCCTCGCCATTTGCCCCAGGACGGTGCGTGCCGCACGGGCCACCATAATACAGCCGCCAATCGCTACAGAGGCTCCTACGTCAAAAGTCGGGTCTGATTTGTCCTCAAATGACTGATCCCCGCCAAACTGCCGCCGCGCTATTGGGCAAAATCGACTGGCAATCCGAGGTCAGCGGTTTTTGCCGCTGTCCGGGCGAGTCGCTGCACACGCATCCCACCGGCAAGAAGGATTGCCGCGTGAACGTGGATGGTGCGCCGACGATCTATTGTTTCCATGCGTCGTGCGCGCCGGCGGTGGCGGCCAGCAATCGCGCCTTGCGGCGGGCCATGGGACAAAGTCCATGGGAAATCACGCTGCCCGGCGGGCGCGTGCTGCGGAGCGGCGATGTGCTGCAACCAAGTGGCACGGTTTTACCGCGCGCGGTCATTCAGGCGAAGGCCCGCGCCGAAGGTCGCGATGCCGGCGAGGCGGTGTTGCTGGCCAGCATCACCATGCTGGCGACGCGGTTTGCATCGGAGATGTTCGCGACGTTCCGCTGGCCGTTCGCGCAGATTTTATCTGATTCGCCATTGCTCGTGGCCGACCGCGATCCCGATCACCAGTTCCGCACCTGGCTGCGGCTTTGGCCGGCGCACAGCACGGTCTGGATCGGCGATGTGTATTCCACCGGCAAGCCGGAGCATCGCACCCATTTCCGGCCGGTGGCCGACTGGTATCAGATCGGGCCGGTGATGGGGAACTACACCTGCGGCGCGGCGTTCAAGCCGGGCTCTTTCCAACGCAGCAACGCGAACATCGTGGGTGAGCGTTTCATGGTGGTGGAATCGGACACGCTGGCGAAGGATGAGGTGGGCGCGATCTTTGCCTATCTCCATCGCCGGCTGAAATATCCGCTGCACTGCATCATTGATACGGCGGGCAAGTCGCTGCACGCGTGGTTTGATGCCCCCAAAAACCCATTGTTGGAAAACCGGCTCAAGGCCGGCCTGGTCGCGCTCGGCTGCGACCCGAAAGTCTTTACCCACTCCCAGCCCGTGCGTGTGCCCGGGGCTTACCGGGAGGGGAAACTGCAACGACTGGTGTGGCTGAAGGACTGATTATGAAAACAAAACACAAGCAATTGGGAGATGAAGTCTCGCGGGAATGGGCGGCCTCGGACCCGGCAACGGAGCTGGAGGCACGGACGTTCGCCCGGACGTGGATGGAACGTGTCCGGGTCAAGGACATCGTGGCCGACTTGAAATGCCTGGAGAAACATTCCCGCCACCGCGCCCATTACTTTGAAGCCTGCCAGTTGGGGCATGTGTTCACGGCGGCGGAGTTGGCGGGGATTTTCCAGAAGCTGGAAAAGGATCAGCGAGCGCTGACGGAACAATTCCGCCGGATGCACGAACAACTCGGCTTGAATCTACAGCCATGAGCGAGCCGATTGACATCGCCGTGGACCTCGGGGCCGTGCCGGCGGCTCTGCCGCCGATGCAGACGGAGACGGAATTCATGAGCACGGTCGCGCCCGCGCCGCCGCAGATAATCCGTGGCGTGCTGCATCAGGGCGGCAAGATGATTCTGGCCGGCACCAGCAAGTCGAACAAGTCGTGGAGCCTGCTCGATCTGGCCATCTCGGTTTCCAGCGGTCAGGAATGGTGGGGCAACCGCACCGAAAAGGCGCGGGTCGCCTACCTGAACTTCGAGCTGGCGCCGTGGGCCATGGCGGAACGGATCCGCGCCGTGCGCGCCGTCCGCCCCGAGTGCGCCAGCGGCGTCGAGCGGCTGCACTTCTGGCATCTGCGCGGGCATAACGCCGACCTGACCGTGCTGCGGCCCCAGCTCGAAACGGAACTGGCGCGCCACGAGTTTGGCCTGATCATCCTGGACCCCGCCTACAAACTGCTCGGCAACCGCGACGAAAATTCCAACGGCGAGATTGCCAGCCTGATGAATGAGTTTGAGGCGCTGGCGCAGAAGACCGGGGCCGCCATCATCATCGCGCATCACTTCGCCAAAGGCGACAGTTCCGCCAAGACTTCGATTGACCGGATGAGCGGGGCGGGAGCCTGGGCGCGGGATCCGGATTCGCTGTTCATCCTGTCGCCCCACGAGGAGGACCGGTGTTTCACCGTCAGCCCGACCCTGCGCAACCTCCCCATGATGCCGGAGTTTGTGCTGGAATGGGATTTCCCGCTGATGAAGCTCGCCAAGGATCTGAACCCGGCGGCGCTGCGCCGGCCCCAGGGTAAAAACAAGGTCTGCACCGACCGTGAGTTTGTGGAAACGGTCCTGGCCGGTGACTCCATTCCGACCAAGACCATCCGGGAGCGCGCCAAGCTGCTTCTGGACCTGTCGCCAAGGTCGGCAGACCGGTATTTGGCGCGGAATTTGGCCGGTGGTGTGATCCGCCAGCATGGCGGGTTGTATTGGGCTGAAAACAAGGGGGATACAAACAATTGAAACGAGTTGCGCCATTTGCGCCACATCCCTTTAAAGGATATGGCGCAATAGCAGAAAACAGGCAGGGGGGAAGACCACCCTCCTTGGGGTCGGGTGGTTCTTCCCTCACTGCCATAGGATTGACGGTTAACGAAAATTGAACATGGAGAAAATTATGACGAACACACTGGAACAAAAAGACCGGGCCGGTCAGGCCCCAACCGCGCTGGCCTTTGAGCAGCAAAACCGGGAGAGCAGCAAAGCATTTGCGGCTTTCAAAACCTATCTCGACCTGGGGCCGAACCGGTCGCTGGTGTCCGCTGCGACGAAGTTGGGCTGCAGCAAGCGGCGGCTGGAATGGCTCAGCCGGAAATATGACTGGCCTGCACGGGTGGTCGCTTTCAACCGGCATTTTGCCGAGTTGGAGCGACAGGCGATTGAACGGCTGGCGTGTGAAAAAGCCGTCGAGTGGTGGCAGCTTCACGAACCAGCCCGCCGTCAGGCGTGGCTGGAGGCCGAGGAAGCCATCACGATGGTGCGCGAGGCGCGGGAGCGCTGGCGCAAGTCGGGTCGGACGGTGGGCTTTGAAGGCATGGCGCGGATGCTGGATCTGGCGTTCAAGCTAAAACAATTCGCCGCCGGTATGCCCAGCGAGATCAAGGAGGTTCACAACTTGCACGCCGGTAAGGTTTCGATCGAATGGGAGGAAGCCATCCGCAAAGCGTATGCGGTGGCTGAACCGACTGCCCCGGCCATCGTGGATGTTCAGGAGGTGAAGCCATGAACGCTTACGACATTCTGGCCAAGGCGGCGGTAGCCGCCGGCTGTCCGATGGATCAGACATTCAACCTGGTGAAAGGCGAAGCCTGTTTGCAGGAACGGCAACTGCTGGCCTGCGCGGCTGCGCGCCTGTGCGACCAGCCGAACGGTCCGACCGCCGTGGGTTACGGCGGCGCGCGCGGCGGTGGCAAGAGTCATTGGTTGCTGGCGCAAATGGGGGTGGACGATTGCCAGCGCGTGGCTGGATTGAAATGCCTGCTGCTCCGCAAGGTCGGCAAAGCGAACCTGGAGCACTTCGAGGATCTTCGGCGCAAGCTGTTCAACCGTCTGCCGCACGAGTTCTCAGCTTTCCGTGGCATTCTTACGTTTGCCAACGGGTCCCGCATCATCGCCGGTCACTTCCAGAACGAGAAAGATATTGATGCTTACCTCGGGCTCGAATACGACGTCATCGGCATCGAGGAGGCTACCACCCTCACCAGCCGGAAATACCAGGACATCACGACGTGCTGCCGCAGTTCAAAACCGAACTGGCGTCCCCGGATTTATTCCACGACCAATCCGGGGGGAGTCGGTCACGCCTGGTATCGCACGAAGTTTGTGGCGCCGATGTTGGAACGGCGCGAGACCGACACGCGGTTTATCCCGGCGCGCGTCACGGACAACCGCTGGAATAATCCGGATTATGTCCGTGTGCTCGAAGGTTTGACCGGCTGGCAAAAGCGGGCTTGGCTCGACGGTGATTGGGATATTGCCGCCGGCCAATATTTCACCAACTTCCGCCGCGAAATTCACGTTCTGAGCGACTTCGACGATGCTCGTGGCGTGGAATGGTTCGCCGCCCTGGACTATGGTTTCGCGCATTACACCGTGGCGCTGCTTGGTTGCCGCGACGGCGATGGCAACATCTTCATCGTGGACGAACACGCGGAGCGGCTTTGGCTCCCGCAGCGCCATGCCGCCGGCATCCGGGCGATGCTCGCCCGGCATGGTCTGGAGCCTGAGCGTCTTCGCCGCTTCTCTGCCGGCGCGGATGTGTTCTCCCGTCAGGGCGATGGTTCCACCGTCGCCAGTCAGTATGAACGGCTGGGGATCCGGCTGAAACCGGCCAGCATGGACCGCATCAATGGGTGGCCAGAACTGATGCAAGGCTTCGGTGATCCAGAAAATGGTGTAAAACCGACATTATTCATTCACCAGCGGTGCAAACGGCTGGTGGAAACGATTCCGACGCTGCAACACGACCCGAACCGGCCTGAAGATGTGCTGAAAGTGGATGCTGATGACGATGGTGTCGGCGGCGACGATGCCGCCGATTGTCTGCGGTATCTGGTGGCGACGAAAATCCGCACGGTGACGCAATGCAAGTTGCGGGGGTTCTGACGACGGGACAGTTTTCACTCTAAAAGCGACGGTGTGGTTACGCGGTCGGCTGCCGCAACACATGGGGGCATGGTGATAGCTGTCCGGCGCATGAGGACAGAAGCCGTCCGAAGGACAAAAGCGAGTCGGCGAGCGTGCGGTGGCTGGCGTGAGACAGCCACAAAAGCGGCCGGTGGCCGCGTGAGTGGAACACAAGAGCGCGTCTTTCGCGCGTGCGTCCGAGCTATCAGCGAGGACAGAAGCGGAGCGTGGTGCGCAGTCCCCCCTTGGGGACGGAAGGGGGGACGAGCATCGGGGGGATGGGCGGGGGCCTGGGGAAAGACGCCCCGACCAAACTTCCAAAACAGCGGAGCGGCGACGTTGGCGTGAAGGATGCCTGCAAACTGGCGCGATGACTGCCCGCACGAATGCGAGGTGCGGATTAGCAGTCAGCGTGACAGTGCGGCAGCGGGATTGTCACACAACGCCATATTGTGCGTCATTTACTTCCAGCACAGGGTCTCGGGGTTCCCTGTGCGCCCGGAATAAATGACCGAAGGGTCACGCACAATATGTGTTGTGTAATGTCCCGGAAGCATCCTGCATGACAATGGAGCCGCGAAGCTCGCGATATTTTGTCGGGGCGTCTGGACTCGTTGCCTATCTTTTCCGGCGTCCAGGCGAATCAGCGGAGCGGAATGACGGGCGTTTTTGGGGTGGCAGGGCAAAATGCCAACGGCAGGCCGTGAAGCGATTCGACTGGTGGCCGGACTGACTAATTCGGGGCGACAAGTCCGGCGGTTTTTCGTAGCGGTGAACGAAGTGGCCGCGAAGAAAAGGCCGCCGGTCTTGGAGCATAATGCTGACGCCTTGCACCGGGCGCAGCCTCGCGGTGCTTTCGTCTTCGGCGACAGGCAACGCCTCGCGCCGTATTGCTGTTCCTGGCCGGACGAAGTCGCGCGGCCATTTTTGTTCTGAGCCGCCTCGCGCTCGCGGCTGTTGCACATCAGGCGAACCCCGACGCAGGAGGGGTTCGCCGCCGCGAGCCGCGCAGCGGCGAGGTCTTTGCAGCTTGTCACCTTTGGGCGCGGCCGGTTTCATCCGGTCTCGCCAGTTTTCGACCGTCGGAACGAAACGATAGCGTCCGCGCAGCGGTTCGCGGCAGTGAAGTGGAGCGGTCGGAAAGCTGGCGAGTCCGGCCAGGCCGCGGGCGGAAGCGTGCCGAGCCAGATCGAGCGACGGGCGGAGTTTGCGCAGTCCCTGAGCGAAAAGATGGCGAGGCTCGCTGACGCCGGGGTGCGTGCCGAACTGGCCATCATTGGGTGGAGCGATAGCGACAGGGAATCAATCCACTAACTTTTCTTGCCGACCCCGCGCCAAAATCATCCGCCAACCTGAACGGTCGGCAGGAACGAAAACCGTTCGATAACCTGCGACGTCCATGGCGCGCGCGGGGTAGTTGTTCTCTGTTTTGTAAATTAGTTTTTTTCTGATTTATTCACCACCTTTTTTTGGGTGACTTTGACCGTTTGCAAGGTCAGCACCCACGACCCATGCTTGAGTTGGTTTTGTTGATGCAGCTCGGCATCGTAGGGGCGGTGTGTGGACTGCATCTTCCAGATGATTTTCAGCCAGCGTTGCGCCAAACACCGTAGCGCACAGGCGTGGCTTTTGCCTTCGGCACGCTTGTGCTGATAGTAGATGGACGCCCAGCCACATTTCCGTCGGCTGTTGTTCGTCCACAAGTGCAGGACGCACCGCAGGTGTTTGTCGCAGTGGCGCCGGATTTTGGTCCGGTGGATCTGGCCGGACTGGTAGCTGACCGGCGCGGTGCCCGCGATGGCTTGCAAGGCTGCGGGATCGGAAAAACGTTCCGGATTGAGTGACAGTTCGGCCAACAGCCGTGGTGCCAGCAATGGCCCCGCCCCTGGCAAGGATTCAAACAACGGATAGTTGGCGTGCTGACGATAGAGCGCCTGGATTTGCTCATGATAGTGATCGATCTGGAGCTGCAAAGTTTTGAGCAGGTGGGCCAGACTGAGGGCGAGCTGACTTTTGGCCGCGGTGACAGGAGCGCGACCACAGAACTGGTCGGCGCGGGCAAACACTTCCAAACGAGGCCCGGCAGTTTCCGGTCGCCAGAGCCGGTGCGTATGCAGGAACTTTTCCCACCGCCGCTTCCCCGCCGCAACCAGTTGTTGCGGCGTGGGGAATTGGAGGATGAAATCCCAGGCGGCGGGCAGGGTCAACCGGTCAAACGCCTCCACCGCTGCGGGATAGTATTCTTTGAGGGTCGCTTCGAGTTGGTTGACCAACAGGGTGCGCTGTTGGATGAGGCGCACTTCGTCGCGGCACAACAACCGGAGTTGCTCGGCCTGCGGATCGTTGGGGGCGATGGCTTTCCAGTCCTGCCCCTCGGTGCGCAGGGCGGCGGCAAGCGCCCACGCATCAATGGCGTCCGTCTTGCACCCGCTGGGAGCCTTGCGTTTGCGGTAGCTGGCGGCACTGATGGGATGGACGGGATAAACCGTGCAGCCGCTGGTGACCAACTGGTCAATGACCAGTCCATGGCGGGTTTCGACGGCGAAGGCCAGGCTGGGATAAGCCTGAATGCGTTCGCGGAACTGTTCCCAGCCAGCTTGTGAGTGCGCGATGCGGAAGTCGGTCACGATCGCGCCTTCGGCATCGATGATCACGATGTCGTGATGGTCGTCGGCCCAATCAAAGCCGGCGAAGTGAGTCGTTGCGGACCAGTTGTTTTTCATAGTTGCTCCTTTCGTTTGGCGCATCGCGTTCCTGTCACCAGTCAAGCTGATACAAGGAGCCTCATGGGCAATTGTTCTCTCAGACTTTTGGACAGGCGCTGCCCGGCGGACCGGTGAACTACAGCAGGTCTTCGCGAGACTAGCGAAAGGCAACCGTGTTCCGCCGGGGAGCGATGCGATGGGAGATATTATTCCCACCGCAAAAGTTTTGCGCGGCACAGTTATTCACCGGTGGCTGCGGGGAGTTCGTGCGCTCTCCTCGCCACCGGTGAATATCTGTGGAGAACGTATCAGCGAAAGGCCAGCCGTGACTGATCATCGTAAACCGATGATGGCTGGCCGGTGCTGGCCTGTGGGATAAAGGGTTTACAGGCCAGTCATGAGCGCCGGCGTCCGCGCGCGGGAAATGATCATCGTAAATGGAAACCGTGAATTTGCCGCGCGATTCGTCCTGTTGAGCAAAGCGAACTAATTTCCTATTGAGCAGGGCGAACTAATTTTGCGTTTCGAGCGCAATCGAATTACCGCCAGCATCCGCATTGTCCACGGCACACGACTTCACCTGGTTGCATGTGGCACGAATGGCAAACACCGCACAAATGATCAAAACGCGGGCAAATTACCGGGCCAGGCCGGAAACAGACGCTAAAACAGCGAATTGACTGGTAATGATTTTTCTGGCAAACCGCCTGAAAATAATGAATTTTGTGAGCCGGTAACGAATTTAATTTTTGACAATGGCGACTCAACCTGATCCAAGTGAC
>CAINLR010000068.1 GCA_903850425.1 uncultured Verrucomicrobia subdivision 3 bacterium
AAACCAGACGCTGGCCATTTTGTCCCAATCGCTCACGCAAATCCATTGGCCAACAACCCCCGCGCCCGGAAATCATATCCGATATGATTATTCCCAGCCCTAAGCCGGGCCAACCGAACGGCACGAAAATTGAACCTGGTCCTTAAAAATTGGCTGAAGGCGAACCGGCTGAACCTGCTGCTGGCGACGGCGGGGCTGGCACCGCTGCTGTGGGTTTTCGGCAATGCGCTTTGGCACCGTTCCGCGTATCAGTTTTTTCCGCTGGCGCTGGTGGCGACGGGACTGCTGGCTGGGCGGGCAGCCCGGGAATTCAGCGCCCACCCGGTCAGGGGAAAATCCCGGATGACCACAATGCTGGCGTTGGCCGCCGGCCTGGTTTTTCTGGCGGGAAATGTTTTGTGGTCGCCGTGGCTGGGAATTTTCGCGAGCCTGCTGGTGCTGATCTTTTTTGCCTGGAGCTTGGGCGGAGGCCGGGCGCTGAAAGTTTTTTTGCCGGGGCTGTTGATGCTGTCGAGCATCATCCCGCCGCCGCTGGGCGGGGACGAAACATTGACGCTCTGGCTGCGCTCCATGGCCGTGGTGACCAGCAGTTGTCTGCTGGACGTTTTGAAGGTCGTGCACACGCTGGAGGGCAACACCATTTTGCTCCCCGGCAAGTCGCTCCTGGTGGTGGAAGCCTGCAGCGGCATCAATTCCGTGTTGCTGGGCATCGCACTCTGTTTGTTTTGGAGTCTCTGGCAACGCCGTCCGCCCGGCTGGCTGCTGGCCGCCCTGCCGCTGACCTGTGCGTTTGTCTGGCTCGGAAATGTCCTGCGCATCACGACCGGCGCGGCGCTGTATTATTACTACCAGATTGACTGGCTAAGCGGCCGGGCGCACGAAATCTTCGGACTGGCTTTGATCCTCGGATACGGCGCGCTGATCTGGAGCCTGGATCAACTGCTGGCGTTTTTAGGGAGGCAGGCAACCTCGATTCCAGCCGGGCATCACAACCGGAATAATCCCATGCTACCACCAGGCGAAGATGATTTCTCACCGAAGCCGGTCGCGCGCACAAACCGAAACCTGGCGTGGTTTCTGGCCGTGGTCGGGGTGGGCTTTTGTATCGGGCGGATTATTCCAGGCGGCAGTCATGCCGTTGCCCCCGGTTCGAGAATGAGCACGCCGAGAGACCTGCCATTGTCCCTGCCGGCGGAAATCGCCGGCTGGCGGCAGTTGAACAACGTTCCGGAAACCTCGTTTGCGGAAACGCTCGGGGTGCGGTCCCTGATATGGCGTTATGCCGGCAACGGAGCCGAGCTGGTCGTGGCCGTGGATTATCCGCTCGAAGGGTTTCACAATGTCAAAGCCTGCTATTTCAACAATGGCTGGCAGATCAAGACCGAGGAAAAAATCATGATGGACCAAGGCAGCACCAGCCGGCCGACGTTCAAGCTGGCGCTGCAACGGTCCATCTGCCAGCACGCCGTTGTTTTCCATGCGGTTTTGAACGAACGCGGCGAGTGGCTGCAACCGCCAGTTCAAAAAGAGGGCTGGCAGGTGCGATTATTGGGCAACACGGCGCCCACGATTCAGACCGGCTACCGGATTCAGGTTTTTACGGGGGCTTATGCGCCCATTCCGGACAACGTAGAACAAGGCGCTCGGGAATTGTTTTATCAAGCCAGCCAGTTGCTGCGTCAGCAAATGATGAACCAGTTCTCCAAACCGATTACGCATTGAATTCTGAAGTAAATTTGTGGCAAAGGAGACATTGGAACCTCTTTCTGACCAGCGGCGGGTTATTGCGATCTTTACCCGGTCTAACGGCGACAATCGGCTCGCCTCGCGATCTGAAGTTGGTTCGCTCCGAATTGGCAAGCTGGCTTATGTGCCTGATCAATTTTCAATTTGAACCATCAGGTTCTCGTAGCCGCTCTGCCGGCCAGTCTTCCAGCCCGGCCCCAACTTTGACCAGCCATGAATTTTTCCGTCCATAAAATCAACGACTGGATCTCGGCACGTCCGTGGCCGTTGTTCTGGCGCAGCCTGCCTGCCCTGCTCGCCGGTTTGCTGTTGCTGGCCACCCTGGCCATGGTGGGCGCGCAGACCAGCGGCAAAAACGGACTGCGCCAGCGCTACCAGCGGGTTGCCATCAGCGCGCTCAATTCGAGAAATTACGAGTTTGCCCGGGTGGCCTGTTTGCGCGGGCTGGCGTTCGCCAGCGACGATCAGGCGCGACTGCTCTGGCTGTTTTACCTGTCCATCGCGCTGAACGGCCTGGGGCATCCGGCGGAGGCGGCGGGCATGCTGGCGACCGCCGCCCCGCCGGATCATCCGGGCTGTGGGCCGGCGCATCTGGCGGTGGCCCGATCGCTGCTGGGTTCCACCAATCTCACTCCGGCCATGATTCTTCAGGCCGAAAAGCATTTAAAATACGCGCTGGAACTGGATCCGCAATCACCGGAAATCAAGGAAATGCTCGGACGTTTCTACATCAACACCCGCGATTTCGCCAAGGCGCGCGCGCCGTTGCTGGACATTTATCCCTTGAAAAATGATGTCGCGCTGCTGCTCGCCATCATTGAAAACGCCAACCATAATTCCGCCGAAACCCGGACCTGGGCGGACGCGGCCATTGATGCCTTCAAAAAAAACCTCAGGGAAAGCGGCCAGCCGGACAGCCAGGCGGACCGGTTCGGATTAGTGCGGGCCTTGTTGATGGCGGATGATTTTGACGAAGCGATAAATACGCTGGAAGCCGGCCTGGCCATCCAGAAGGAGCCGGCCTACCACGCCGCCATCGCCGACATCTGCGCGCTGCGGACGGAAAAAATTCCGCCGGATCAAACCGGCGGAGCGGCGGAGCGGCTCCGGCTCATTCAAAAAGGATTAACCCATTCCCCGCAGCACCTGAAATTACGGCTGATGCTGATCGAGGCGGCGCTGGCCGGCAACGATTCCGCGCCGGCCGCCAAAAAACTGCTGGATGGTTTGGTGGCCGGGGCGGATAAGGAATCGGCGGCTCGCTGGCATTTTCTGCTGTGGACCGAATTGCGGATACACGACGACCTGACCTCTGCCCGGCACCATTTGCAGACCGCCTACGAACTGGACCCGCAAGTGCCGGTGGTCAGAAATGATCTGGCGATGGACCTGGCCGGCGGCAGTCCGGAAGACCTGCAGCGCGCCTTGAAACTGATCCAGTCGGTGGTGGAGCAGTTTCCCGACAACCCCGGATTCCGGGACACCCGCGGCCGGGTTTTGGCCCGGCTCGGGCGCAACGAAAACGCCGCGGCGGATCTGGAATTCGCGGCGGCGAGGCTGGCAAAGCCGGCGGAAACCAGAATGGCGCTGGCAAAAGTTTATGATGCGCTGGGCAAAAAACAACTGGCCGAGCAGCAACGACGGCTGGCGATAAATGCCGGAAAACCAGAGTAATTTGCGGTTTGGCACGATAAAACCTGCGCTTACTGAAATTTTGGCATCGCTCAAAGCAAATGACTCGCAAACGGGCTGGTGCCGGCTAATTCTACAGTCAGAGTTTAAAGAAAAAAAAAAGAAAAAATATGAAGACACTGAATACATTACTCTTGGGGGTGCTGGTGCTTGGCGGGATCAATGTGCGCGCCGATTATGCTTTATCAACCACGGCCGCGACTTATGGCACGGTTGGAAACGCTTTAACCATTGCTTCAGGAAGCGGCATCCATACGACAGTTTTTGACATATCAGTTCTTGCCAATAGCGGTTTTTATGCCGGGAAATCATTCACTTTTTTACAAGTCGACGGCAGCGGGAACGTGTTAAATGACTATAGCGATCAGTTAAATGTGTTGTATACAGCCACCGCCAGCGGGCTCACGTCCAGACAGGCGCTAAACAATGGCACGCCCTACACCATGACCGTTTCCTGGTCAGTTGGAGATGGTTTCTCCAGCGGTTTGTATGCATTGGGGTTAACCGTAAACCAAAGTTCAAAAGCCGGTGGCCTGACGGTCGCCAGCGGGACGGGTTACACTTACTTGAATTTTCAATCCACCGCCGTTCCCGAGCCGACTCAGGCGATGGCGGGCATGATGATATTTGGTTGCGGCACCCTGATCTTCACCGGCCGCCGCTGGATGAAAAAACAAGCCGCATGAATGGATTGCATGTGAGCATTGTTCATCCC
>CAINLR010000069.1 GCA_903850425.1 uncultured Verrucomicrobia subdivision 3 bacterium
CAATACGCGCCGACGCTGGTGCCGTATTCCATTGACGAGGGATTTCTGGATTTTTCCAGCATGGACACCCACGTCTGGCGCAACACCACGCCGACGGATTACGTCCAGGGCATCCGCAACCGGATTTTGAAAGAGACGCGGCTCCCGGTCACGGCGGGACTGGCGAACTCCGCCAAGCTCGCCAAGCTCGCCACCGACGCCGCCAAGGGTGTCGGCTTTATCGAAGTTCCGCCGGGCCGGGAAAAAGATTTTCTGAATGAGCGCCCGGTGCAGGAATTGTCCGGCATCGCCAAAAACCGGCAACGCTCGCTCGCCGCACTCGGCGCGCTGACATTCGGCCATGTGGCAAAACTGCCGTCCATGCTGCTAAAGCAGAAGTTCGGAATTTGGGGGCAACAGCTCTGGCTGTTTTCAAACGGGCAATGGAATGAGCCGCTGGTTTTGGAAATCAAAGACCGCACGACGATTTCCAGCAGCACGACGCTCCCGCAGGATGAACACGATTACGAGGCGGCGCTGACTTTCATGTTGAGCGAATCCACGCGGCTGACCGGCCAGTTGCGCCGGGAAAAGATGCAGGCGCGGGAATTCAGCGTGGCCGTCCGGTTCACGAATTTTACCGAAGTCGGCACGAGTCATCGTTTCAAGCATCCGCAATTTCTCAATTCCGTCATCAACGAAGTGATGGAGCAAATGTTTCGCGGCATCATGGCCGACCAGCGACTTCCGGTGCGGCAGATTCGGATTGCGATGTATAATCTGGAACGGTTGGACACGCACCCGACCTTGTGGGGGCGGACGCATGAAGAACGCTGGGGCGCGGTGGATGACGTGGCGCAAAAGCTGAATGAGCAGCTTGGCAAAACCGCGCTGATGACCGGCGCGCAATTCGCGCTCCGGCACATTGATGAGTCGCAAAAGCAGCCGAAGGCGAAATGTCCGTTCACGCCCCAGCGGGAAATGATTGCCAAACTTTGGGGCGCGGACGGCCCGGCGAAACCCGTTCAAGGCACATTGTTATGACAAACGCATCAGTTGTTTAAATGTTTACCAGATGCCTCGAATGACTTGTTTCGTGTTGAATAGCGACAAACAGCGATTACGATGTTGAAAAAATTCACCCAAATTATTTAGAAGAACCTTAAACCAAAAACTGACCATGTCATTTGCAAGTCAAGAATATGAAACGGATCATCTCATCCAATTTCTGAAAGAGGAACTGGAACGGATTATTATTCAATCCGGCCGCGCGTCCGGAAACTCGGTTCTCGGGGATGCGCAGGCACTAGCGATTTGGTTTCTCCATCAGGAGGTTGGCATTTCATACGAAGAAGCCCATCAGTGTGTGCTCGATGAATCCAATGATTTCGGGGTGGATTTCATCTGGGAGGATAAAGAAAGTAAAAAGGTTTTGGTAGGACAGGTCGAATACGATGCAGGCAACTGGAATAAAATACCCGCCAGCGAGTCGAAAGCCACCGATACATTTGTCCAGTTTTGCAAATATCTATCGGAAGATTCGTTGCCGGAAGCGTTGCATGAACGGGCACGGTCGGCATGGCGTCGGGCAAAAATGTTGATCACGCAGGAGCATTACTCGCCACGGTATTACTTCGTGACACCAAAACATTTTGGCGGTCCGCAACGTGAGCGCATACGGAAAAATTCAAAGCTGGAAGACTATGATTTCTTTACAAATGAGGAACTTCTTGAACGCGGCGAAGAATTTCTGGACGGTCAGACTGGAATGAGTTCGTTCAAGCTCATGTTTCATGAATCACCCCTTAAATTGACCTTCGACTACGGCCAGGTTTTCGTTGCGTCGGTTGTTCTGAAAAATATTCACGAGATTATTCAGGCTCACAAAAAGGAAAAGAAGCTGAAGGCGTTGTTCGCCTCGAACGTGCGTAGTTACTTGAACGTCAAAAAACGCAGCAAGGAAATAGCCGAGGCTATTCGGGCGACCATCAGCCAAAAGCCAGACCAATTCATCGTGTGCAACAATGGCGTGACGATTCAATGCAGCAAGGCCACCCTCAATCACGACCATATTTTTTTGGAGCGTGCTTCCATCAGTAACGGCTGTCAGACCGTGATGAATATTGACCGCTACTTTTGCGAGAATGAAGGTGCCAACCCCAATGCACAGGTTTTTGTCACGGTCATCGAGCTAAAAAAGGATGCGGCTAACATTTCATCTGAAGTCGCAATTGCGCGTAACAACCAGAATCCGGTTGATAATCGTGATCTGAAGTCAAATCACCCGATGATGGTGACACTTTTTCACCGGCTCTTCGCCGAAAAATTAAAAGACACTGAAAAAAAATATTACCTTTTGCGGAAACAGGGCGAGAAACAAGTGGTCAGCAAAGAGGAACAAGATGCCAAATGGAAATATTTTTGGCTTGATGCGGACCACCTAGCGCGCTGCATTGCAGCCGTGCTAAGACAAAACCCCAATATCAGCGCGCAAGGTTCCAACGATATTTTCGGCAAGTTTTTCCCGGTTATATTTCCAGCCATTCAAGATCCATCACATAACCGGTGCAAATTTGCCTACTGGCTCAAGAAAATTGTCGAGATGTCCTATGACGGTAAAGAGCGGTGGCGCGGCATCGGCGACCGCCTGATTAAACAGCAAAAAGATTTCAAAGGGCCGGCACAATGGACGATTGTGGCTTTGATCGCCCGCCAACTCCAAAATGATTTTTCATTTCAAGATTCGTTGGAGAATCGGTTCGTCAGCTATTGTGAGCGATGGTATTGCACGAAAGGCAATAATGCGGTTGAACAGTTCGAAGAAATCACCTTTGAAATGATTGAGGATGCGTTTCTTCTGCTTCATTCCATTTCAAAATTGCTGCTGGGCATCCAACTCCCAAAATCGAAAGGCATTTACTCGCAGTATGATGACCTCCTAAAGGCGAACAATTACGACCATATTTGTCTTCAAATTAAAAAAGGAGTCCAGATTGGCAGGCAGCGGGACCTGAAGCGATCCATGACCCGACTGGTTGAATTTCTCAAAGAAAATTAAAAGTCATCAGCCAGACAGCTAATCGCTACACAAAGTTCCAAATCAAACATTAGTGCTTCAATCCTGAATGTGCGGACGATACACGGCGGCAAAAGATTTTACCGAGCTGATCAAACTCGTCGGCGTCATCATGTCGCGCGTGCCGTTTTTTGCACCGCGTTACAACATCGCGCCGACGCAGCTTGCGCCGGTGATTTACCACGAACGCCACCAGCCGGCGATGAAGCTCATGCGCTGGGGTTTGATTCCGTCCTGGGCGAAAGACGAAAGCGTCGGCAACGCGCATATCAATGCGCGGTCGGAAACGCTGCCCAACCGGAATGCGTTTCGCGAGGCGTTCAAGCATCGGCGCTGCCTGATTCCCGCCGACAGTTTTTATGAATGGCAGGAACGCGAGGGCAAACGGCAGCCGTTCCGCGTGATGCTGAAAAGCGGCGAACCGTTTTGTTTCGCCGGCTTGTGGGAAAAATGGGTCAAACCACCGTCGCGGGAAAACGCCGATACGGACTTGGACGAAGCCCCGCCGAGCGAAACGATTGAATCATTTACCATCATCACGCGAGCGGCGAACGCGGCGATTGCGCCGCTGCACGACCGGATGCCGGTCATCATCGCGCCAAGTCATTACGGCTGGTGGTTGAAAGACGATGACCCGCGCAGCGAGTCGCACAAAATGGCGCTGGAGCGAGCGCCCGACGAACCCTTGAAAATTTATCCCGTCAGCGATCTGGTGAACAGCCCCAAGCTGGACGACCCGCGCTGCATCGAGCCGGTGCGGATTGACCGGGATATGTTCGAGCGGCAATGGTGGGGCGATGAGTGAAGTCTAAAAAAAGCCCCGCCGCATTACGCGGCGGGGCTTGCCTTGAGCAGATTTGTTTAAGCCATCACCGGTTCTTTTTTACAAGCTCTCGGCAACGGTGCCAAGGCGGCGGATGGATTCTGTCCACGAACCACCTCGATTTTAATTTCAACATCACCTTCGGCCGGCAACATATTGTTGAAACCGGCCAGGATATTGAAAAGGTTGAAAAATGCCTCGCCAAAGAAGCCTTTGATTTCGCTCTGAAACTCTTCGTTTTGATTGGCAATTTTTGCCAGTGCCTCCAGACGTTCCTTGAGTCCACAGGCATGAAGTTTAACCGCCTCAACATGGGTCAGAGGCTTGCCAAACATGACACAAATCCGTTGATCTGTGACGCGAGCATATTCGCGTATTTCTCTTAATGTCACATCTTCATCCCGCCCCGCCTCTAGTTTTGAGACAGCGCTTTGTGTGACGCCAAGGTGCTTCGACATTTCTTCTTGGGTCAATCCTGTCGCTTGCCGCAGTTTTGCCAGTTGAAGAACCACTCTCGTTTCGCTCTTCAGTTCTTTTGCTTTTGACTGAGCGTCCTGAGAGAGTCCCTCACCACGCAGCAAGGCGTCAACAGACGCATATTTGCGTCCCGTCGGCTTTGCTGGTGTTTTTTCAATCTCAGTAGTCATAGTTGTTTTTGTTTTTTTCGTTGTTCGTTTTTTTTCTATTTAGCCGCCAATCGCGTCCCACCCTGTTCATCATCAAACAGCTTTGCAAAATTCTTCGCATATTCCACGTCGGAATGTTGCGATTCTTTATTGCCAATTGTGATCAAATGAACAGTTTTTGCCGCGTCAACAGCAAATGTATAAAGTCGTGTTTCCTGTAAATTACCGCTGATTCCCTTTTGGTCAACAGCAATAATCCCGCCAGGTTCTTTATGTAAATAGCCAGCTTCAACGCATTTGGAGTTTTTGGACACATTTAATAAAGCCAAATACCTGCCCAAATTACGGTTGACCGCTGCCAGTTCATCTGGCCGCTTTTTTTCATACCATTTGGCATCTTTTTCCCATTGTGTTGATGGTTCTAGGCTCCACATGAGAACAGATATTATTCCATACAGGAATATCGTCAAGTCAAAAGCGAACTTGAGTCTTTTTTGGGTTGAGCAATGATATTTTCTCGGCGGGCACGTTAATCGAGCCGCTTTTTTGAGCCAAGAAGCGTTTTCAGGTTACACGCCTTGCACAGAAACGCCTGATTGGTAATACTTCGCGCCGGAAACCACGCATGACCCTTTCCGAAATCATCGCCAGCCTCACGAAGCTCTCCGCTTCGATCCAGCCGGATGAATTTATTTATGATTTCCTCACCGCCTTTGGCACGCCCAAGGCCACGATTTCACGGCTGAAATCCGGCGACTTGAATCTCGCGAAAAAAGACGGTTGCACGTTGCTCAAGGCCAAGGTCTATTTTGAACCGCTGCTGCCGGACCTGCTGAAATCCTACACGCCCGCCGAAGCGATCCAGTCGGCGCAGCGGACGCGGCAGATCATGGGCAACAAGCCGCGCTTCCTCATTGCCACGGATTTCAAGAATCTCGCCGCCTTCGACACCCGGAAAAACGAGACGGTGACGTTTTCCATCGCCGAGTTGCATGACCACTACGCATTTTTTCTGCCGCTGGCCGGCATGGAGCGCACCGTGTTTCAGGCCGAGACGGAGGCGGATGTTAAAGCCGCCGACAACATGGCGAAACTTTACGACCTCATCCGGGAGGACAATCCGCCGAAGTCGCGGGAGCAGCGGCACGCGCTGAATGTTTTTCTCACCCGGCTGCTGTTTTGCTATTTCGCCGAGGACACCGGCATTTTCCCGGAGCAGGCGTTCACCAAAGCCATTGACGGCTTTACGCAGGTTGACGGCTCCGATGTCGCCGAATTTTTGCGCGAATTGTTCGTGACGTTGAACACCGAGCCAAAGGCCCGCCACCAGGCCAAGCCCCATTTCAAAGTTTTCCCGTATGTGAACGGCGGCTTGTTCACCGACACGCACGCCCGTTGCGCCGACGTGCCTATTTTTTCCACTAAATCGCGGGCGCGGCTCATTGACCTCGGCACCAAAAGCTGGAAAGAGATCAATCCCGATATTTTCGGCTCCATGTTTCAGGGCGTGGTGGACGACGAGAAGCGCGCCGAGCTGGGGATGCACTATACCTCCGTGCCGAACATCATGAAGGTCATCCGTCCGCTGTTTCTGGACGAACTTTATGAGGAATTTGAAAAGGCCAAAGGCTCCGTCGCCCGGCTGAATAAATTGCTGAATCGCATTTACCGGCTCCGCATTTTTGACCCCGCTTGCGGTTCCGGCAATTTTCTCATCATCGCCTACAAGGAATTGCGGCGGCTGGAAATGCTCATTTTCAAGGAATTGGAAAAGGCGGAAAATCGCCCGCTGGTGGAAGAACCGCAGCCGGGCTTTGAAGGCAAAGGTTTCCACGCCGCCAATGAGCAGCCAGCGCTCAAGGTCAGCCAGGCCACCCTGCGGCTGCCCGGCATCCACGTCAGCCAATTTTATGGGATTGAACTGGACGATTTCGCGCACGAGGTCGCCATTCTGGCGCTGTGGCTGGCGGAGCATCAGATGAATGTGGAGTTCAAGGCGGCATTTGGAAATGCGCCGGCGTCATTGCCGCTTAAAGACGGGGCGAAAATTGTCTGCGGCAATGCGCTCCGTTTAGATTGGAATAAAGTTTGCCCAAAGGATTCCTGCGACGAAGTATTTGTAATGGGTAATCCGCCGTATCTCGGTTCAAGTATTCAAGACGCATCGCAGAAAGAAGATATGGCGGTGGTTTTTCACGGCATCGAAGATTTCAAAAAGCTTGATTACATCGCGTGCTGGTTTCTCAAGGCGGCGCGGTATCTTAAAAGTGCCAAGGCACGATGTGCGTTTGTGACGACCAATTCCATTTGTCAGGGTGAACAAGTCGCCCTGCTTTGGCCGCACGTTTTTTCGGCAGGCATCGAAATTTCATTCGCCCATTTGTCATTCAAATGGACGAATAATGCCAAAAGTAATGCGGGCGTCACTTGTGTCATCATTGGACTTCAGGATGGGCCGGTTCAAAATAAAAAACTTTACGAGGGAGAAATCGCGAGAAACGCGCAGAACATCAATGCCTATCTCGTCAACGCCAAGAATATATTCATCACCCCACGGCGCGAACCCATCAGTCGCCTGAACCCGATGAATAAGGGAAGCGGTCCAACTGACGGTGGCAATTTGATCCTCTCACGCGAAGAGATGGAGCAATTACTAATTCAGCATCCAGAACTCAAAGCGGTGATTCATCGCTTTGCAGGGGCAGAAGACTACATAGACGGAAAACTACGTTTTTGCTTATGGTTGAGTGATTCACAGGCCAAAGAGTTCAAGGATATTCCAGAAATTAAAAGACGCCTTGCGGCAGTGCGGAAGATGCGCCTCGCCAGCCCAAAAATTGAAACACAGCGAGAAGCAGAAACACCACACCGTTTTAGTGAGCCACGCCATGTAGCTGCACCTTCGATTATTGTTCCAAGGCACTCTTCAGAACGCCGGGACTACATTCCATTTGGCTATCTTGGGAGCGACGTAGTTGTTGCTGATTCTGCATCTGCCATCTATCACGCCGAGCCTTGGATTTTCGCCGTCATTTCAGGTAAGATGCACATGGCTTGGGTTCGTGCGGTGGCGGGACGATTGGAAGAGCGGATTCGTTATTCAAACACCATCTGCTACAACAATTTTCCGTTCCCCGAAATCAGCGCGACGCAGAAACAGGAATTGGGCAAGTGTGCCGAGGCAGTGCTGACACAAAGAGAAAGCCATCCCGAAAAAACCATCGCGCAACTCTATGATCCTGACACCATGCCAGCCGAGCTTTTGAAAGCTCATCGTGAGTTGGATGCCGCCGTGGAAAAATGTTACCGCGCCAAAGCGTTCGCCAGTGACGAGGAGCGGCTTGAATTTCTGTTTGCCGAATATGAAAAGATGACAGCGGCAGGTCAGGCCGAATTGCTGGCAGCAGAACCCGCGAAGAAAACCACAACGCGAAAGAAAAAAGTCCATGCCTGATTTGATTTACGTCGAATACGCCACCACCGGCAAAAGCACCGCGATTGACAGCCTGGGAATGCGCGAAATGCAGGCTCGCGCCTACGCCGCGCGTGCCAACCAATACCTGCTATTAAAAGCGCCGCCGGCATCCGGCAAATCGCGGGCGCTCATGTTCATCGCGCTGGACAAGCTGCAAAATCAGGGCATCCGCAAGGCCATCATTGCCGTGCCGGAGCGTTCCATCGGCGGCTCGTTCGGCAACACCCCCTTGAGCAAATTCGGTTTCTTCGCCGATTGGACGGTGCCACCGGAGCAGAATCTTTGCACGCCGGGCGGCGACAAAGGCAAAATCAATGCGTTCAAAAAGTTTCTGGCCGGCGATGGCCGCATTTTAATTTGCACCCATGCCACGCTGCGGTTTGCCTTTGATGCCCTGGACAGCGCCGCCTTCAGTGATTGCCTGCTGGCGGTGGATGAATTTCACCACGTTTCCGGCAACGAAGACAGCCGGCTGGGCGAACTGGTGCGCGGAATCATGTCCGGCAGCAACGCGCATATCGTGGCGATGACGGGCAGCTATTTTCGCGGCGACTGCCAGCCGGTGCTGTTGCCGGAGGATGAAGAAAAATTCACCGCCGTCACCTATAATTACTACGAGCAGCTAAACGGCTACGAATACCTTAAATCTTTGGGCATCGGCTACCATTTCTATCAAGGCCGCTATCTGACGGCCATCGGCGACGTGCTGGACACGGACAAAAAAACCATCCTGCATATCCCGCACGTCCGCGCCGGTGAATCCACCAAGGACAAATATGGCGAGGTGGACGCCATCCACGACATCATCGGCACGGTGGTTTCCACCGACCCGGAAACCGGCGTGCTGAATGTGGAGCGAAAATCAGACGGCAAAATCATCAAGGTGGCCGACCTCGTGGACGACGATCCCGTCCGCCGCGACCGGGTGGTTGCCTATCTGCGGAAAGTTGAGAAGCCGGAGGATTTGGATTTAATCATCGCGCTCGGCATGGCGAAGGAAGGCTTTGACTGGAAATTCTGCGAACACGCGCTGACAGTCGGCTATCGCGGCTCGCTGACGGAAGTGATTCAGATCATTGGCCGATGCACCCGCGACAGTGTCGGCAAAGTCCACGCGCAGTTCACGAATCTCATCGCCCAGCCGGACGCCAAGGACACGGACGTTGCCATTTCGGTGAACAATATGTTGAAGGCCATCACCTGCTCATTGCTGATGGAACAAGTTTTGGCCCCGGTGATCAAATTCAAGCCCAAGCAGGATGATGAAGAAACGCCGCCGGGTGAGTTGCGCGTCAAGGGGCTGAAAGGCGCGACGACCGAGCGCGTGAAGAAAATTCTGGCGGAGGACATCAATGATTTGAAAGCCGCCATCTTGAGCGACGATTCCGTGAACAAAGCCATCACCGGCGCGGTTGACCCGGAGGTGTTGAACAAGGTTTTAATTCCCAAGGTGATTGAAACCAAATACCCGCAGCTAACGGACGACGAACGGGAGCAAGTCCGTCAGCATGTGGTGGTGGATTCCGTGGTGCGAAACGGCGAAATTGAAGTCCAGGGCGACAAGAAATTTATCCGCATGGCCGGGCGCTTCATCAATATAGATGACTTGAGCATAGACCTGATTGATTCCATCAATCCGTTTCAGCGCGCCTACGAAATCATTTCCAAGACCGTGAACGCGCCGACCTTGAAGGCAATTCAAGATTGCATCGCGGCAACGCGCATCCAGATGACCGACGAGGAAGCCATCCTGCTTTTTCCCAAAGTGAAAGCGTTCGTCAAAGAAAAGAACCGGGAGCCGATGATAAACGCGCTGGACCCGTTGGAACAGCGCATGGCGTCGGCGCTCATCTACATTAAAAAACTCCGGCAGCAGCGCGGCCAGTAGGCTATGACCGACGACCAACTTGCCAAATTGATCAGCGCCGACGATCTGGGCTTGCTCACGGTCAAGCCCAAGCGCACGCCACAATCCACCGAGGAAGAGCGGTTGATGGACGGCTTCCAGCAGATTTTGAAATTCGTGGAAACCACCGGCACCGCCCCGGCGGAATTTGCCGATGATTTGAGCGAACGACTCCTGTTTGCCAAGTTAAACGCCATTCGCAGCAACCGGCAGCAATGCGAAAAGCTTTTGCCGTTCGATGAATTTGGCCTGCTAAAAGAAGTGGCGAAGTTGCCGGAAAAGGCAGAGGCGTTGCCCGCCACGATTGACGACGTGCTGAATGATGATTTTCTCGACAACCTGAATCCGGCGGCGGAAGAAATGTTCAAAATCAAAAACATTCCGCTAACCAAGGATGTCGAAAGTCCCGATTATGTGGCGCAGCGGAAATCGTGCAAAGATTTTCATTTGTTCGAGGAGCAATTCCAAATCTGCCAGCGAGAAATCAAAGCCGAGAAACGCCGGCTGCTGCCGTTTGCAAACGAGCAGCAAATTGAAGTCGGCCATTTTTTTGTTTTGCACGGGATTTTGTTGCTGGTGACGGAGGTTGGTGAACGGGTGGAAAAAAATGGCAAATGGAATGCGCGGCTCCGCTGCATTTTCGAGAACGGCACGGAATCAGATATGTTGCTCCGGTCACTGGCGAGCGAGCTTTACAAAGACGGCCGCCGGGTAACGCTGCCGGACGAGGAAACGCTGAATACCATGCTGGTTACGGACGACGACAAGGCAACCGGCTATATTTATGTGCTGCGTTCGTTGAGCCAGCACCCGGACATCAAAGCCATCCGCAATCTTTACAAAATCGGCCTTGCCCGTCGCAGCATTGAAACCCGCATCCAGAATGCGGCGAACGAACCGACGTATCTCATGGCTCCGGTTGCGCTGGTCAGCACGTTCCAATGCTACAACGTAAATCTGCCCAAGCTGGAAAACCTGCTTCACCGTTTCTTTGATCCGGCGGCGGCGAAAATCCAAGTGACAGACGCGCAGGGCAACTACCACACGCCGAAAGAATGGTTCAGCATCCCGCTCGCAACCATCGAGACGGCGGTGCGATTGCTGATTTCTGGCGAGATCGTGAATTACAGCTACAATTACAGCACCGGGCAGATTTTGCTGAATGAGTAACGGCACCACGCCGATAAAATGAAAAAGCGCAGTGTAAAGGCCAATGGGGGAAATGAAATCACACCGCTGACGGCTCAAATCACTTGCTGACGGGTCGTCGTCACACGGTTAAGTTTTATATTTGTGAATGCAATCAAAACAAAGCAAAACCAAACGAGAAAGGGGAGGACTTATTTCCATTTCTCGAAAGATTTGCCTTGAAATGAAGCCCTTGTTGCGCGATGCTACTCGCACAACAAGGTTGCATTTACTTGCTGCCTGCGAGCCGCGTGAATTTTCTCCTGCTAGGGATCGTCACGCGGCTCGGTGTTTTTTTACGCTCTAGTTGCGCCTACCAGTTCCTAGGCTGGCTGTCATCGCGCGGGTCGCGGTCGGGCAATACCGTCTTGCGCTTGAATTTAATAACATTTTATTTGTTCGTTCGATGCGGCTCATGCCGCAAAATCAGCCCCTTTTTTCAAGGGAAATTTGTTACACCTTGCCATAGGTGGCTCCATTTCGACCCTCACGCGGGGAAACCTCTTTAATTTTACCGGCTTGACGCATATTGCGAAGCACCGCCGGGATTGAAAAAGTCCTCAACTGCCTGTCGGGAAATTCTTTTTCAACCGCAGCGCGAACATCTGACAACTTAAAGTTGTTGGCAAATTTCATAATCACCCCAAAGATTTCAGGATTCCGAATCGGCCCTTTTCGCGAAGGCGGTCGGATCGGCGTTTCAAAAAGGGTTTGCTCGCCGTTGGCGGGCTTTTTATCGCGTAGCAACTCGGCAACGCGCATCAAATCAGGATTGGCATCAAGTGCCATAACGCGCCGGACAGTTTCCAAATCCGAAACCAGTTTCTTTTCCAAGTCTTTTAGTTGTTCTTTGGTGTATTCCATAGAATCGCCATTGGCGACATAGGGAGGCTACTCGAATACAAACCGAAAAGCAAATGGAAAAATGAAAATCTTCAAACTTTGATTTTCGAGCCGGAAATCAAACCGAAAGACGTTTTAAGGGGAATCGTCTCGACGGGGCCAAGCAAACACGCCTTGCCACATAATGATTACATGAGCAGCGTTTGCTTCGGTGATCTGGTATGCTCTAAAACCTCAATAATCTCGTAAGTTGATTTGACCGATGCACCTTCCCGGTATTGCACCTGTTTCACTTTCACTTTTAGAAAATCGTTGGCGTGGATTGAGGTTTCCCCTTTCAGGAGCTTGACCAAAAAATTCTGGTCTTTCATTTCAGCCGGCCATTCGCTTTCACCTTCGCTAAATTTCCATTTATTGCCATCTTTGAACCACATGTGAACGACGTTCACATAAGTTTCGCGGATTGGTAGTTCCTGCAATGGTTCGGGCTTTTCTTCGGGCGGAATGAAAAGTTGAAGTTCGCTTTTTTGGACGGTCGTAGCTACTACGTTCGACTCCACATCTATAAATTCGACCATTTCCACACCGGGCTTTTCAAGTGGTTTTAAGATGCCGTAAATAGATTTTCTGATTTTCCGGGACTGATACATTTCCCATTGCAGTTTTGAAATCGTCACCGCGCCGGAACCGGTATCAATTTCAATTCGGCCTTCATTTTCAGAAATACTTTTTGGTGGCTTATTGCCCAATTTTTTTATCAGCCACAAAATCGTCGCGCCGCTCATTCCGGCAAAACCCAGGATTTGAAGCAAGTTTGCCAATGCCGTGAATTGTTGCCCCGCCAGAAGAGTTACAGCGTCATCAGCCAATGTTTGAATTGCTTGGATGGAAATTTGAAAACATCCGGTTTCAGTCGCCTTAACTTTGATAGAAACACTAGACCTGTCCTGATTTGCCAAACTGTTTGCCTCCTGAATCAAATCGCCCAAAGCCATCAAGGCGGGGGCAAGCTCATTCACATCTATCGTGTGATCGGCCAACGCTTCACCATCATATTTGATGCGGAATGTTTTTGTTTCAGCCATTTCAGAATCATCATAACTGCCACCGAAAATGAAAGAAAATAAAGCTGACTTCATGCTTGAACCTTTCTTTCAAAACGACAGAAGTCAAACCGAGTTTGCAATGTTTCGGATGCTGGGAATGACATGGAAAGTCTTCCAATCACGCCCTCACCAGCCGCACCGCACCGCTTTTGCTCGACAGCAGCGAGCCGAATTTAATCAGCATCGCTCGCGCGATTGGCGAAATGACCGGGCGCGTGTCGGTTTTGTCATACACCGTCGTCTTGCCGGCGGTGGTATCGGCGTAGGATTTCAGCCCTTCACCCGGCGGCGACGCCGTGCGGTCGGCAATCAATAATTCCCGCGCCATTTCACACGTCGCCTGCACCACGGCCAGCGGCACGATGCTAAACGGCACGAACGGATCGTATAGCAGCAGACTGGTGAGGACGGGAATCGGCGCTTTGTCCGGGTCGGGACAATTCACACGCGGCCATTGCAACGCCTGCCCGGAATGTGAGCGCAGGCCGTTGAACTGAAATTGCCCGTCAATCAGCCGCGTCGCCATCACGAGCGCAGCGGCCTTTTGATCGTCCGTCGCGCCCGTCCATGCCGTCGCGTATAAATGGCCGGCGTGGTAGGCGTCGCCATCGGCAGCCGAGGCGTAGGCATTGGCGTTGGCCAAGCCGGTGCCATCTTCTTTGACGAGCGTAATTGACATGATGATTTACAAACCGTCCGAGTGAACCGCGTTTGAATAAGGCGGCACGTCGTTACCATTCCAATCGCAAATGCAGATGCGAAAATAGCCCGCGACACCGCTACAATCGCGATTACCAGCCGCCAAGTCCCAGCCATCAAAGGGGGAACTGCCCCACGTCACGCCGTCACTGGAAAAGTAGATGTTGATGCTGTCGTAAGGCACGCCCGGTTGGGAATTGTCGCTGGGCGGAATGAAGTTATACGTCCAGGTCAAATGACCGTGACCATCCGACGCGAGCAGGATGGCCGGGAGACGTTCACGCCGACGCTTTTGCAGGAACCAAGCAAGCCAGCCGCGCCGGTTAATTTTTAGTTGCGACATCACGGGATTTTTTCGGCTTCGATGTTGGCGCGTCCGGCATGGACTCCGGCACGACGGCCACCGGCGGCAGGCGATCCGGTTGCAGCGCCAGCGGATTCACCGCAGGCGACCCGTCCGGCACGGCCAGCGGACGCCGCTTGCGCCGGATGATGGGGAATAATCCGTTCATGGTTCAAATGGCGTTGACCCCAATGGCGACTTGCCGCCAGTTCGTGCCGTCGCTGATGGCGAGACACGGCACGGAGCCAGTGCCACCGGCGGACAGGTAGATGATGCGTTTCGGGAACTTCGCCGCCGTAACGCCCGCCGCGACCGCCGCCGCGACGTTGGTAAAAGTTGGCGGTTGAATTTGTTCGCCACTGCGAATAGCCGCAAAACTGCGGGGTAAAAGTTTGCCCATATAAGTATGTGGTTTAATCGGCGTGCCGATGCGAACACCGGCACGCCTTTGGTTCAGATGTTGTGAGTGACCGCGACGACGCGGACGTTTTTGTTTTCCCAAACGCGCGTCCAGTTGGCCGCGAGTTCCAATTCGGGATTCGTCGGGTTGGCACCCGCCACGCTCGCGCTGGTGAACTTGACGCCGCGAGGATGGAGGATGAAGCGGCGACGGTTGATCAGGTTGGTATCGCTGTTCAAGGCGTCACGCGCCATTTCAAAGCCTTCCGTGCCGTGACCACCCTCGACGGGTTGACCGTTTAAGTCGGCAGCACCCATGCCGAACGCGCCGTTGCCAAACAGGTAGGTGGTATAAACCTGCCCGTCCGTGGTGCCAGCGCGCGACGGGCAACCGTCGTCCACAATGACGCGACGGCCTTGGAACGTGCGGATTTGCGCCTCACCCTGGCTATCCGGGATGAAGTCAATCAGGTCGAGTTTGCGCAGCGCGGCTTCCGTTGCCGAGTGCATCGCCACGGCCACGAGCCGGTCGCCACAATCGCCGAGACGTTGAGTTGCGTCCACGAAGGTTGAACCATTCAAGCGCGTGGCGGTCGTCTGGTTGGCGACGCTTTCGCTTTGAATCGCCAATAGGTTGCCCGCCATGCCAGCCGAGGCGAACACGCCTTTGAGAGACGAGATAAGCATATACTGGTTTTGACGGTTCCAGTAGCCAGCCATGAAGTCCGCCAGCGCCAGAGCCGGATCGTCGCCGGAGACGACGGTTGCCAGATGATTCCAAGACCACGCATTGCCGTCGTTGTGGATTCGGGCGATGTCTTGATCCGCCGCAATCTTCACCGTGACCAGAGGCGATGAATCGCTCAATGGTTGCCGGAGGCCGGTCAGGTCATTCCAATGCGGCATGTTGACCTGTGTGCCGCCGAGTGCGGCGCGGGTGTCGTAATCAGGATTTGCCTCGACGATGCCAGATTGAAACAAGTCCGATTTCTCCGCCGTGCGTTGCAGCACATAAGCCGCGAACTGTGCGGGGACGATGATGTCTGCCAATTGTGTTTTAGCCATGATAGTTGATTTTGTGTTGTGACCCGGTTATGCCGACGCCTTGAGACGTGCGGCAAGTTGCGGATCGGATTTCTGCAATTTCATTTGTTCCGTGAGATTCCAAGTTTCCTTGCGGAAGGGATTCTTCACGGACCGGTTGCCAGCCCCACCGGAGCCAGAGCCAGCGGCACCGCCGCCAGCGTTTGCCTCGAATAAGTGCGGTGCATCGGACACCAGTGCATCCACCCATTCGGCCAAAGTCATCGGGCCATCCTTGCCCATCCGGGCAGTCTGCCCGTCCGCCTCGAATGCCTGGGGAACTCCGTTCACCAGTTTGAAAGCGGAGCGCGCCCGCGAAGTGATGTCAGGCAGCGCCGTCGCCCGGAGTCCGCGTTTCGTGGATTCGGTGACGACGGCTTGATCAATTTGAATCGCGGTGAGGCGACCATTCAGCGTGTCGCGTTCGCCCGTCACCGCCGCGAGTTGTTTTTCAAAAGCCGTCTTCGCGGTTTTCAATTGGGCATCCATTTCGCGCTTGGCGTCTTCGCTCAAGGTGGCAGTCCGCAAGGACTTGTTTTCTTCGGCGAGTTGACGCACGGCGTCAGGGTCAATGCCTTCAAAGCGTTTCAGTTGATTGGTCAAGGCGATGTTGTTGGTGCGAAATTCTTCGTGCTTGGACTTCTCGACGACGCCCTCGGCGTCCAGCGTCCAAGCGCCGTCGCGCTCGACATACAGGAATTGCAGTTCGGCGGGGATTTCGTCTTTGGTTTTGAATTTGAATTTTAGTGCCATAAAGTTTTAGAGGTTTTTGGTTGGCAGTTGCGCCGGTGCAGTGCCAGCCGGAGCGGGAACCGGCAGCGTGACCGCGCCGGGATCAGGCGCGACCGGTGCTGGTTGCGGCGTGCCGGCGACCAGTTTGGCCTCATCCTCGTTGCTGCGACCGACCGGCAGGACATCGCCCATGCGGAAAAGGTCGAACATCGTGTCCTGACTGATGGCCCCGGCTTTCCATGCCGCGACGACGGCGGCAATTTCGGTGCTGGCCATGCCGTTGAGGCTGAAATCAGCGTTGAGGGACACCAGCACGGTTTTGTCGCCAATGTCCCCCGGCGTGGATTCGGTGGAGTTCCACCAATAGACCCAGCGCAGGACTTGCGACAGCGATTGGCTGATGCTCAATGACACGGCGGACAGCACGGCGTTTTCGCCGCTCTGCCGGAGTTCGATGGACGCCGCCGTTTCGCCGACGCGCTTTTGTTCTTCCATCATCCGCGAGCCAAGCACGGCCATGTCCTGCTCGTCTTGCGCCATCGCCCGTTCAAAGGTAGTCAGACCTTGCCCATGAAATTCCAGATAGCCCGCCGTCGCGCCGGGAGTTTCCGCCACCCATGCCGTGCTGCTGCCGATGCGAAGGTTTGAAGTCTTGTCAAATCCGCTGACCCATGCGGTAGGCAGAGCAGTAAAATGAAGACCGTGTTTATAGTCTGCATTGAGGCGGTAATGGTCGAGGTTGATGGCGATGATGTCGGCCAGCGGAAGTTTATCCACTTTCGGCAGGGAATTTTTCGGCCCATGAAAGACAAAGGGAATCAGCGGCAGAGGTTTTCCGAGACGGAGCGGCGTTCGTGTGTCCACGACGACCCATTCAGTTTTTGTCCGTTTGGATTTTCCAGGTTGGTGTTGCCAGAGTTCGACTTGATACGACCAAGGCGTTGAGCCATCAGCGGCAGGCGTGGCATCCGGCACGAGTTTCAAGACCCGGAGTTGTTCGACGGATTCAGGTTGGTAAGGATCATTTTGACCGGCGGCAAGAATTTCGGCAGTCGGCGCAGTTTGCAGGAGATTTTTGCCATGTTCCTTGAGCACCACCAGCGTCAGGACATTCCGACCATTCACCCGTTGCGAATGCCAGTTGATGATTTGCTCGGTTTCAAACATCCGCACGAAGGCGCGTTGCTCCGCTTCATCTTCCCAATCTATCAGCGTGCCGGCGCGACCGACCGCGATGATTTCATGCGTGACGTGTTTGGCGTAAGCCGACATCGGCGTGCCGAACAAGTCGGCATCCGCGACGAAGGCATCCAGCGCACGACCGATGCCGGCGGACGTGTCCGGCAGTTTGAAAGTGGGTTCACGGCGAAAAATTCGACCGACGTAACCATCGGCAATTCGCGCCGTGGCGTTGAAAAATGCGGCGCGCATTTTATAGGCGACGTATTCATCATCCGTTTGGGAATCCAGACGCGGCAGGTATTTTATCCCGGCAGTTTTGACGGCATCTTCACCGGCAATGACATCACGCGCTCGTTGCCATGCAACAAGGTTGGCGTCGTATTCAGGATGTGTGCTTTGCACCGGCATCTCATGTGCCAGACCGGGCAGATTCTTTTCAGCAAGTCATGGCACTAAAGCCACGAAGTCAATTGCGCCGCCGAGTCCTGGCAATTCATTTATAGCATGGGTTTTTTGCACACTTTTTGCTGTCCGTGAATCTTCGTGCGTTGCGGTGACGGCAGGTGTTTTCAACGTGTCAGCAGATGAAGTTTTTCGGCCACATTTCGATTTGACAGTTTCCAGAAACAGACGGAAGCCGTGAGAATTTGCCAGCCTTTGAAATTTTTCGGCGATGCAATTTTTTTGGGCATGGAATTTTCCATCGTTCGACGCCGGTAATTTTTTGCGTGTCGGCAATTCGTGGGTAACTGGTAATTCGACACACGCAGCCAGGTGAAGCCGTGAGCCGTGGATAATGCGAATGCTTTTTTGAAATCCGTGCGCCCTCGCAAGACAATGTTAGTTCGCCATGCTCAATAGATAAATTAGTTCGCGCTCCGTTCCTGATTCACTATGCGCTCAATAATGACGAACGCGCCACCCATTCACGGTTTCCATTGACGAATGCCATGTGGCGCGTGCGCGGACGCCTGACGCTCATGCTGGCGGCGGCGGCTAACGCCACCGCTACGCCAGCACCGGCACGCCATCTTTGGTTAGTCCGAACGTCACCCTCGGCGTGCCTTTCGCTACCCCGCGCACGCGGCGG
>CAINLR010000070.1 GCA_903850425.1 uncultured Verrucomicrobia subdivision 3 bacterium
GAAGCTCCGCTTAAAATAAGCCGCCGGAAGCCAAGCCGGATGTCAACTTATCCTTTCACTATTCTTTCTCGCCACACCAATGCTCCCGTGAACCAGGGCCCCAAACTGCAAAATTGGATTATTCAGACGGACTCTTAGGCGAAACGTAGTCGTATCGCTTCGGAACGAATGAGCGTTTGTCGGTCGTAATGTGGGGTGAACACCCCATAGCAAACGACCAGTCCGTGACTTAGTTTTTATTAGAAAAAGACCACGAGGCTTTCATTCGCATCGTGGATATCGCGATTAAACCATCCATCTCCAAACAGCCATGAACGAGGAGACCGGCACACGAAATCTCGGCGCGGTCGCCTCGGTGCGCGGCAGCGTCGTGGATGTGCGGTTTGACGGGCCACTCCCACCGATCTACTCAGTGCTGCGCGCGGGGGTGAAAAGCGAGATCGTCATCGAGGTGCTGGCACAGCGTGATGCGCGTCATGTGCGAGGGATCGCGCTGACACCCACGCAGGGACTGTCGCGCGGTATGGTGGTTACGGACACGGGCGGACCTTTGAAAGCGCCGGTGGGCAAGGCTATTCTCTCCCGGATGTTCGATGTGTTTGGCAACGCCATTGACCGGCAGCCGGCACCGACGGATGTCCAATGGCGTTCGGTGCATCGCGAGCCGCCGCCGCTGGCGCGACGTTCTACCAAGTCGGAAATTTTCGAGACAGGCATCAAGGTCATTGACGTGCTCGTGCCGCTGGAACGCGGCGGCAAGGCGGGACTCTTCGGCGGCGCCGGCGTGGGCAAGACGGTGCTGCTCACCGAAATGATCCATAACATGATTGGGCATCAGCAGGGCGTCAGCATTTTTTGCGGCATCGGCGAACGTTGCCGCGAAGGCGAGGAGCTTTACCGCGAAATGAAGAAGGCGGGCGTGTTGCCGAACATGGTGATGGTCTTCGGCCAGATGAACGAGCCGCCGGGCAGCCGTTTTCGTGTGGGGCACACGGCGCTGACCATGGCCGAGTATTTCCGCGACGACGAGCATCGCGACGTGTTGCTGCTCATTGATAATATTTTCCGTTTCATCCAGGCCGGCATGGAAGTGTCCGGCTTGATGGGGCAGATGCCATCGCGCCTCGGTTATCAGCCGACCATGGGAACCGAGCTGTCGGGTTTGGAAGAGCGCATCGCCAACACCGACACCGGCGCAATCACCTCGATTCAGGCGGTGTATGTGCCGGCGGATGATTTCACTGATCCGGCAGCGGTGCATACGTTTTCGCATCTCTCGGCGTCCATCGTGCTCTCGCGCAAGCGGGCGAGCGAAGGACTTTTCCCGGCCATTGATCCGCTGCAATCCAGTTCCAAGATGGCCACACCGGGCATCGTCGGCGAACGGCATTACGCCCTCGCACAGGAAATCCGACGGACGCTCGCGCAATACGGCCAGCTCAAGGACATCATCGCCATGCTCGGCTTGGAACAACTTTCGCCGGAGGATCGCAAAGTGGTCGTGCGCGCCCGCCTGCTGGAGCGGTTTCTCACGCAGCCCTTTTTCACAACCGAACAATTTACCGGTCTGACTGGAAAGCTCGTCAGCCTGAAGGACGCGCTAGACGGTTGTGAACGAATCCTGCACGACGAATTCAAGGACTACCCGGAGAGCGGTCTCTACATGATCGGCGCGATCAGCGAAGCCAAGGGAAAACCAAACGCCGCCCCGGCCGCTGGCACGGCCAAACCAGATGTGAAGCCTGGGGCAAAAGTTGAATCAAAGCCCACCGATAAAGCCAAGCCAGACGCCACAAATGATGCAAAGGCGAAGCAGAAACCAGAGTCTGAAACCGAGGCTAAACCCAAGGTTGAACAAACGCCCGTTGCTCCCACGCCTGCCAAAGCCGCGCCCGTTCCGCCATTGCCGGAAGCGAAACCTCAACCCAAGGACGAACATGCCGACGTCGCTCATGCATCTTAAAGTGCTTCTGCCGTTCCAAGTTTTCGCGGAGAAAACTGGCGTGACGAGCATTGTCGCGGAGACGCGCGAAGGTTCGTTTGGACTCCTGCCGCACCGGCTGGATTGTGTCGCGGCGCTCGTGCCGGGCATTTTGACTTATCAGACTGAATCCGGCGGCGAAGTTTTGGTGGCCGTGGATGAAGGCGTGTTGGTCAAGACCGGCATGGACGTGCTCGTCTCCGTGCGCCGGGCCATCGGCGGGACGGATCTTGGCCAATTGCATACGGCGGTGACCAAGGAATTCTTGACCCTGGACGACAACGAGCAAAACGTGCGTCAGGTCAGTGCCAAATTGGAAACCGGATTCTTGCGGCGTTTTGCGAACTTGCAACATGAGTGACGAACCCAACAAAACCTCAAAGCCCCCACCGACTTTCGCGGGAGAAATCGGCGCGAAGGCGGCGCGCAAAATCAAGGCGCGCAAATCCACGCAAGGCGTCTGGCTGGGCTTGGGCATGATGGGTTTGGTCGGCTGGTCGGTGGTCGTGCCGACCTTGCTCGGCGCGGCGCTCGGCATCTGGCTGGACAAACATCATCCGGGCAAACATGCCTGGACGCTGGCTCTCCTGGTAGCCGGACTGGCAGTCGGCTGTTTGAACGCATGGTTTTGGGTGGCCAAGGAAGAAAAAGCGATGCGGGACGAACCGGAGGATGGCGATGAATAATTATTTTATTTTGGCCTTCGCGCTGGTCGCGGGTCTGGTGCTCGGCGCGATCTTCTTTGGCGGCCTTTGGTGGACGGTTCGCCACGGCGTTTCGTCCAAGCATCCGGCGCTTTGGTTTCTCGGCAGTATGGTGATGCGAATGAGCATTGTCCTCGCTGGATTTTATTTTGTCGGACGTGGAGATTGGCAGCGGTTGGTGGCCTGTCTGGCCGGATTTATCATCGCGCGGTTCATCGTGATGCGACTGACTCGCACGCGAATCGAAACCACCGCTTCCATCGCGAAGGAGGCGAGCCATGCGCCTTAGTCCCGATCAGATGATTTTCTGGCAGCACGGTTTTTTCAAACTCAACGCGACGATTGTGTTCACTTGGGGGCTGATGCTCGTGCTCGCTGTCGGTTCAAAGCTGATCACGCGAAAACTCACCACCGAACACACCCGTTCCCGCTGGCAAAATCTGTTGGAAATCGTCGTCACTGCCATCGAGAAACAAATCGAAGACGTCGGTCTCCAGAACCCGAAGAAATATATGGGCTTTCTGGGCACGCTCTTTCTGTTCGTCGCGCTGGCCGCAGTTTGCACGATTATTCCCGGTTACGAGCCTCCCACGGCCTCGCTCTCAACCACCGCCGCGCTGGCGTTGTCCGTGTTTGTGGCCGTGCCGTTGTTCGGCATCGAGGAGCAAGGTTTTGGCGGTTACCTCAAGTCTTATACGAAGCCGACGATCATCATGCTCCCGTTTAACATCATCAGCGAACTTTCGCGCACGCTTGCCCTGGCCGTCCGGCTGTTCGGCAACATGATGAGCGGCGCGATGATCATCGGCATTCTGCTCACGATTACGCCGTTCATTTTTCCAGTCATCATGACCTTGCTCGGTCTGCTGACCGGCATGGTGCAGGCCTACATTTTCTTCATCCTGGCCACGGTTTACATCGCGGCGGCCACGCGGAAACGCAAGACCAAGCAGGAGCCAGCGCCGAAACTCGAAACAACAACAAACTAAGCAAAGGATCATTATGGACAGCATGACAATCATCGCGGTGGTATCAATCGCCACCGCTGGCATCACCACAGGCATCGGGTGCATGATGCCTGCGATGGGTGAAGGGAAGGCAGTCAGCTCCGCCCTGACTGCGCTGGCACAGCAGCCCGACGCCTCCGCCACCATCACGCGAACCCTCTTCGTCGGTCTGGCGATGATTGAGTCTACGGCCATCTATTGCTTCGTGGTCTCGATGATTTTGATTTTCGCCAACCCGTTCTGGAATCACGTCATCGCCGGGGCGGCCCAGGCGGCTGGAAAGTGAACTTATGTTGATTGACTGGTTTACAGTGGGTGCGCAGGCGCTGAACTTCCTCATCCTAGTGTGGCTGTTGAAGCATTTCCTCTACAAACCCATCCTCAACGCCATTGACGCGAGAGAGAAACGAATCGCGAAGGAACTCGCGGACGCCGACGCGAAAAAGACCGAAGCCCAAAAAGAGCGCGACGAGTTCCAAAAGAAGAATGAGGAATTCGACCAGCAGCGTGCCGCCCTCTTGACCAAGGCGACAGACGAGGCGAAAGCCGAACGCCAGCGACTCCTCGACGAAGCCCGCAAAGCGGCCGATGGCTTGAGCGCCAAGCGTCAGGAATCGTTGATCAACGACGCTAAAAATTTGAACCAGGCCATCAGTCAGTTGACGCAGAAAGAGGTATTCTCCATTACGCGCAAGGCGTTGACGGATCTGGCCACGGTGAGTTTGGAAGAGCGGATGGGCGAGGTGTTCACCCGCCGCTTGCACGGATTGGACGACAAAGCGAAAACGGTCCTTGGCGACGCGCTCAAGAAAAATTCCGAACCCGCGCTGGTTCGCAGTGCTTTTGATTTGCCCGCCGAGCAACGTGCGGCGATTCAAAATGCGCTTAACGAAACTTTTTCGGCAGAAATTCACCTTCGGTTTGAAACCTCGCCGGACTTGGTCAGTGGGATCGAATTATCCTCGAACGGACAAAAAGTGGGTTGGAGCATCGCGGATTATCTGGCGTCGTTGGAAAAGGGTGTTGGCGAACTTCTGAAAGAAAAGGACAAGCCTGCACCCAAGCCTGAAGTCACAGTTGAACCGAAAGCTGAATCGCCAAAGCCCAAAGAAAAGCCAACGCCTACACCAGAAGTTAAGGCTGAACCCAAACCCGAACCTGCGCCGGAGACTAAAACTGAAGCCAAGCCCGAAAGTGATAAAAAAGCCGAGTCCGAGACAAAGCCGGAAACCAAAGTTGAGCCCAAGCCTGAACCCAAATCCGCACCTAAACCTGAAGAAGCCGAGCCCGCAATAAAGAGCGCATGAACGCTGCCCCTGAAAAATTGCAGAGCGTCTTCGACCGCACGTTTGCCGGTATTAGCCAGAGACTGGCAAACTTCACGCCGCAACTGACGCCACGCGAGGTGGGCACGATCATGAGTGTCGCCACGGGCATAGCGAAGGTTTCCGGCCTGCCTGGCGTCGGTTTTGAGGAGTTGGTAAAATTTCCCGGCGATGTGCTCGGCATCGCGTTCAACGTGGACGAGGACGAAATCGGCGTGGTGTTGCTCGGTCCGTATCAAGATTTGCACGCGGGCGACGAAGTCGAACGCACGGGCCGGGTCATGGACGTGGCGGTCGGTGAGGAATTGCTGGGACGCGTCATTGATCCGCTCGGTCGGCCACTGGATGGAAAGGGAACGGTGAACGCGACCAAGCGCCAACCCATCGAACGTCCCGCTGCGGCCATCATGGATCGCGCGCCGGTCACCGTGCCGCTTCAGACCGGGCTCATGGTTGTGGATGCGCTGATTCCCATCGGCCGCGGCCAGCGCGAATTGATTTTGGGCGACCGGCAGACGGGCAAAACCGCAATCGCGCTCGACAGCATTTTGAACCAACGCGGGAAAGATGTGATCTGCGTTTATTGTGCGATTGGCCAGCGCGCTTCCGCCGTCGCTAAAGTCGTGGCGAATCTCCGTGAAAAGGGCGCGATGGAATACACCGTGATCGTGGTCGCCGAAGGTAACGATACGCCGGGTCTGACTTATATCACGCCCTACGCCGCGACGAGCATCGCGGAATATTTCATGGAACAGGGCCGTGACGTGCTGATCGTTTACGACAATCTCACGAAACACGCCGAAGCCTATCGCGAGTTATCCCTTCTGCTGCGCCGCCCGCCCGGCCGCGAAGCATTTCCCGGCGACATATTTTACATCCACTCGCGCCTGCTGGAGCGCTCGACACATTTAAGCAAGGAACGCGGCGGCGGCTCACTCACCGCGCTGCCGATCATCGAGACCGAAGCGCAGGATATTTCCGCCTACATTCCGACCAATCTGATTTCCATTACGGACGGGCAAATCTACCTCTCGCCTACGCTGTTTGAACTGGGCGTGCTGCCGGCGGTGGATGTCGGTAAATCCGTTTCGCGTGTGGGCGGCGCTGCGCAATGGGCGGCTTACCGCGCCGTCGCCGGCGACTTGAAGCTCGCCTACGCGCAGTTTGAGGAACTCGAAACCTTTGCGCGCTTCGGCGCGCGGCTGGACGACGACACCCGCAAGATCATCGGACACGGGCGGCGAATTCGCGCCTGCCTCAAGCAACCAGAATTTTCTCCGGTTTCTGTTCCCGCGCAAATCACCGTTCTGCTCGCGTTGACGGCGAATCTTTTCGATCCCGTGCCGCTGGAAAATATGACCGCCGCCGCCCACGCCGTGCAAGAATCTGCGACGACCATTCCGGCTGAAGTCAGCTCGCGCTTTGAAACCGCTGCAAAATTGAGTGACGAAGATAAGAAAGCGATCATTGAAATCGCCCGGAAAGCGCTCGTCCCTTTCCAACCTAAACCTGAAACCAAACCCGAAGTTAAGGTCGAGCCGAAAACCAAAGATAAAGAGAAAGCTAAATTCGAACCCAAACCCAATCCGGAGGCCAAAGTTGAACCTAAGCCGGTGGTTAAGTCCGAGACGAAACCTGAAGCCGAAACCAAGCCAGAGTTCCCAGCGGAACACAAATCCACGGCGACGGCTGAACTCAAGGAGAAGCCATGAGCAACTCCACGGCAAGCTTGACGCGTAAGATCAGCAGTGCCGGCGACCTTCAATCAGTCGTGCGCACGATGAAAGCCTTGGCGGCCTCGAGCATCGGCCAATACGAGAAATCGGTGCAGGCATTGGCCGACTATTATCGCACGGTCGAATTGGGACTGAGCGCGTGCTTTCGGGAAAGCCAGCCTCCAGTCCCGGAAGTAAAACGAAAAGGAAAAGCTGATGGGGGGGCGATTGGCGCGGTCGTGTTTGGTTCCGATCAGGGACTCGTGGGGCAGTTCAATGACGTGGTGGCCGATTTTGCGGTCAAAACCCTGGCTGCGTTGCCCGGCAAACCGGAAGTCTGGGCGGTCGGCGAACGTGTTCACGCACGTCTAGCCGATGCGGGCGTGCCACTCATGGGGCTATTTTCTGTTCCAAATTCAGTCCAGTCCATCACGCCACTCGTCGGGCAGATCCAAATCGAAAGCGAAGCTCGTCGCGCCAAAGGCGAATATGCCCAACTCTACATTTTTCACAACCGCCCGAAGTCCGGCGCACTTTATGAACCGGTAAGCCAGCGGTTATTACCGCTCGACGCGTCATGGCAGCATGGTCTGGCCAAAGTTCCGTGGCCAACCAAACTCTTGCCGGAAATTATGTGCAGTGGCACGATCACCCTCCGCGCGCTTATTCGAGAATACCTTTTCATCTCGCTCTTTCGGGCATGCGCTGAATCCCTCGCGAGCGAAAACACGAGCCGCCTCGCAGCGATGGAACGCGCCGACAAAAACATTGATGAATTGCAGGAGACACTTCATGGCACTTTTCACCGCATCCGTCAGGCTGGCATTGACGAAGAGCTCTTCGACGTAATCTCCGGCTTCGAGGCGTTGTCAAACGGCAACACGCGGTGAAACGGGACGTGGATGCACACCTTTCATATTTGAGTTCAGTCAGAGTTTACGCCATCAACCTTCACAACAGGCTTTAAGCAATAACGGATAGCTGCCGTCTTGCCGGTGCGGCTAATGATGCCAGCCTTGGTCAACCGATCTAAATGGCGAAAAGCCGTGGTCTTCGGCAAGTCCAAGCCTCGTTGAACATCCCGTGGCGAAGCGCTACCAATGCGTTCAATGTATCGAATGATAGCGGACGGTGTTTCATCGCAGCCAACGATCCGCTCAGCCTGCTGGACCGCCGCAGTCGCGGACGGAATAAAGTTTGCCTTTCGTTTCTCCTCAGCTTCCCGAAACACCATAAGGGTGATTCCTTTTGCCAATAATTCTCCCAACCGCTTTATGCGTTCCGATCTTGTAAAATAATCATTCAGATTCATGCTCCCGGATCCGAATCTCAGCGCGACCAGTGCAGCGAGGATGCGAAGCGTCCGGACTGGTCGTGCAATAATTTTCACCCCCGCAGTCACGTCTCCACCCAGAATTATTCCTTTCCACTACCCCATTTCCCCTTTTTGTTTTTCTTCCGGCAAAATTTAATCGGTGTGCCTTGCCATTTGTGCTTGCAATGAAATCAGTGAAGGCGCAAACCGTTCGGGACAAAAGCATGGATGAAAAAATGGCGCGCATTCCCCCTCCCGGTTCTGATTCTAGTCCTGATTGGAATCGGTCTGCTACTGCTGTTAACGCATGAGCCACGCTATCAAAACCGAACGTTGACCAGCTGGTTGCAGCAATGCTGGGACACGCCGCTGATGGAAACGCAACGGCTTGCCGAAGCTCAGAACGCCATCCTTGGGATTGGTGCAAAGAAGGCGCTGCCGAAATTATTGAAATTGGTTCAGTCTGAAGATGACCCGGTCAGCATGTCGATCATGCTCATTGGGGATGAATTGAGAATCAGCGATGATATCGGGGACCGCTTCATCCGCTGGCATTCAGCCGAGGATTTTTGGTGGCTAGGTGAGAGAGGATTCGAAGTTTTGGGAACGAATGGCTCCCCCGCAGCTGAGGCACTGGGAAAACTCTTGAACAAACCAAAGCGGCTTTTAGTCATCGGCCGATGTCTTGAATCCATCGGCAAACCGGCTGAGCTTGTCATTTGTCAGGCAGTGACTAATCAGGACGTGGCCGTCAGACAATGGGCCATTGAGCATCTTGCCTCCGTCACGGACGATGTCGAAGTCTATATCAACCGGATCAAACCCCGCCTCCTTGACTCCTCTGATGCCGTGCGCGCCACAACGGTGGACGCCATTGGCATTCAGACCAGCGCGCCGGAACTCGCCGTTCCGCTGTTAATCGAAGCGTTAAAAGATTCAGCGGTTACCGCCAAAGCAGCGGGAGCGCTCGCGAATTTCGGAACCAACGCGCTGGTCGCTTTCCCCATTCTGACCAACTTGGTCCAGGACGGCGGCCCCACTGTGGCGGGCGCGGCGTTGAAATCAATCATCATCATTGATCCAGAGCAGGCACTGCCCATTTTGACAAACTGCCTCGCTCGTGGAAAACCCGGAACTGCGGTGGCGCTAAAAGCACTCGTGGACGTTGCCCCTGATCAAGCCCTCCCGATAATTCTTGATCGTTTCCAATCGCCCGACACCGAAACGCGCCGCGTTGCGTTCCGGCTCCTGTGCCGTTATCCCCTGACTCCACCCGTTGAATCAGCCTTGCAAGCCGCTGCCGCTGATTCTGATCTCAAGATTGCCACCCAGGCCAAAAAAATTCTCACGGAAAATCACCTAAAGGCAAATCCACTTGAATCACAGTTTTTAGATGATCCTAGTTACGAGGGTAAGCGGCTTGGCGAATGGCTGAAAATTTATGAGCGTCAGGGGGATTATTCCTATTCCAAGGAAGCAACGAATGCGATCCATCACATTGGGACCAATGCCATTCCTGCGCTGCTGCGTCGGCTGGTTTATGTGAAATCACCGTTTGGCCTGCCCGATTATGATGTCAACATGGATGGGGTGCGGGGATTTATCACGTTAGGCGATCAAGCAACTCCTGCGTTACCGCAGTTGCAAGTCCTGCTGGATGGCACGAACCAAAGCCTGGTTCTATACGCCATGGTCTCTGCGCTGGGGACCGGCACGAATGCGATTCCGGTTTTGATTAAAGGGCTGACGAATCAATTCGCGGAGGTTCGCGGTGAAGCGGCGCATAGCCTCACCGAAGGCATCGCCGACCGATTTCCAGAGCACCGCCAATCGATCATTATCCTGCTCACGAACCTACTGGCCGATCCCGATTCCGAAGTTCGTCTCAACGTGAAGGGCGATTTGCAAGAGCTGAATTCGCCGCCGCCGCCGGCCCCAAATAAATGAAAACGAAATCCGACATCACCGATTATATTCGCCCGCTCGTAATTTTGGCGGCGGTCATTTTTCCGATCGTCAGCGCCCAGGCCAACCCCATTGAAGTTCCGGAAAAATCCATCATCCCGGAAATCTCTTTTCTCATCGGACTCGCCATCCTGATTGAGGTCATTTGCGTCTGGTTCATGTTGCGGCGTTCCCGCCGACCGCGATTTTTTATTCTGTGGCTGGTTGGGATGCACTTGATCACGTATCCGTCGTTTATGGGTCTGCTTTGGCTGCTGCAAGCGATGCGACCGGCTTTTGCCGTGGCCATCGGCGAAGGTTTGGTCGTGGTGGTTGAAGGGCTACTCATCTATGCCATGTGCTGGCTGATCGCTCCCGCAAATCCCACGCTTCCCCGACCGACGATGACTAAATGTTGGCTGGCATCTTTGATCGGCAACATCTGCTCGGCAGTGGCATTCCCGATTTTGTTTACCGTGTTCAAGATTGTTGAACGATCAGGATCAGGCTGAACACGGCACCGCATTTCAATCCATGAAACTCTATTCTCACTTTAACAAGATAACGACGATGCGATGTCGATGGCTCATGCCGCTGGTGGCTGGCGTTGGTCTCTGGCTCCATCCGATTGTGGTTTGTGGTCAAACCTACAATCTTCGATCGGTCAAAGGCATCGAGGCGTTCAATGGTTCAACTGGCGCAAAGGAACTGCTCAGCAAAAATGGCTTCGTGGTCGCCGACCCGTCATTCAAACAGATTTTCGAGGCTTACATCAAAGCTCCTCAAACCGAAGCGCCTTCTGAGAAAGCCCCCATGGGCGGCTCTCTGCCATCGTATATCACGCCGGATTCGGCATGGCACACTTACCATGTCCTGCTGGAAGAAGGCGTGAAGAGCATGGAGGAAATCCAAAGCAAACGGTTGCGCACTTTTTCGCAACGCCTGCTGGCATCGGCGACCAATTCCAGCAACAGCGCCGGAGATTTGATCCTGTTCGCTTCCGTCGGCCTTGCGTTGCAGGACGAACAATTTCGGCAAGCGTTGGCACCAGCGGCAAAACAGATCGTGGAGGGATTACGCAAGGGCTCCACACCCGTGGTCGTGCCCATCGGATTTGAATTGTCGCCAGCTCAATTTCGCGCGCAAAGTTTTTACACCCAATCTCCGGAACTGAGTGATTATTTTGCGGCCCGGCAATGGTATGCCAGCGTGGTATTCCGCCTGGCAAATCCGCGCGAAACCAGACTTGCTCTTACTCTCACGTCGGTCATCAACGCCGATCCCGAATTGCTGGCGTTATGGCGGCAACTGTCCGAGCCATTCGACGCGTTTTTGGGGCCGGCCGAAGACGGCACGGTTCGCGAATATGGCGACGTTGCAACCGTTGTGCTAGGCAGCACCAATATTCAAATCACCCCGATTTCTGAGGCGCAGCTCCTTGCCATCCAAAAAAAGCTGGAATCTCAACTGCCGTTGCCGCAAATGAGCGATCAACTGGTGTCGCCGGCACAATACGTTGAATTTGCCAAGCAGACCCGCGGCTTTCGTTTGCTGCCTCCGCGCCGCCTACCGGACGCCGTCTGTTTCCACAACACGGTGGATCCGAAGATTCCCGGGCGCGAGTTTCCTTCTGGCTTAGATTTTCTGGCTGCATCGCCGGAACTGACCTCGCCAGCGGCCCGGCGGGCAGTGCAAAGTGAATTTGGAAAAACCATCGGCGATCAAATTCTTAAAGCGGATTGTGGCCCGCTGCCGGACTCGCTACATGGCGAGGCGATGCGCTTGTTGGCGACGCTGCAAAAGCCATTGCCCGCAACCGCGCCCAAACCATTGCGCACGGAGGCTTGGTCGGACTTGCAACTCTGGACACAGATGGGGGCTTGGGCGGAGCAGCGGCACACCTGGGCATTGCACACGAAGATGACGGTGATGGTCATGGGCATTATTTCGCCGCCGCGAGGCATGGTGGCGCCATATCCTGATTTCTTCTCCGGTCTGGCCAAATTGACGCGGCAAACCGCGGCTGCGTTTGATAAGGGTGGGTTTGGCCAAACCTTTGAAATCAAGCCCGTCGCCGCAGAGTTGCTGACGAAGCTGGAACTGTCGCAGAAAATATCCGCCTCCCGGGATGAGAAGGATATGGAGGAGAACTCCGCCAAGCTGGTGCAGTTCGGGCAATTTTACCAAAGCTATTACGAGAAACACCGGGCCGAATTTGAAACCAACCGGTCGCGCGAAGCCAATAAAAGTATCGAAAGCGATTTGGTGGCGATGGCCCAGCGCTGTGCGGTAAATGGAACCACCAACGCGGCCGACATTGAAACGCTTCGTCTGTACTACGATTCCCGGCAGAACATCTCCCGCCTGCTGAACGAATATGCCCCGGTTTGCGACCGCCTCGCCGCTCTGGCCACGAAGTCCCTGACCGGAGAAGCCTTGACGGAGGATGACGGTAAATGGATCGAGAACTACGGCGTCACGCTCGCGGGCTTTAGTTTTTATTACGGCAATTCCTACGAGGTCCCCCGCGATGATTTTCCGATGGTGACGCGGGTTTTCTCCAGTCCGCTGACGAGTTCCCTGCTGTATGCCGGAATTGCCCGGCCGCAAGCGCTTTATGTGATCATCCCTCAGGGCAAAACTTTGCAGTTGTATCGCGGCGCCGTGCTCACCTATCGCGAGTTTGTCCGGCCGAGTGATCCGTTGCTGGACGACGACGCCTGGCGGGAAATGATTTTCAAGGGCCAGACGCCGCCACCCCCGCCGTTTACACGCAGTTTCTATGCAGAAACCAGCGTTGGCGAATTGCTCAATCGCCTACACGCCCAAGCCGGAAGTGAAAACGCCAATTATGGCGACACGCAGGACATCCTCTTCCAGATTGGCTCCAGAGCGACGGAGAAAGATTTTCCAGCCCTGTTCAATGTGCTGACCCACATCAAGGGGGACGAGCAAGGCGACGTGGTGGACGGCATAGCGGAGATTATCGGCAACTTGTCATGGCAGACACGCCAGAAACAGATGGTCGAGCTGCTGGCTTCGCCGGACACCATCTTGGCCAAGGCGATGGCCCGCATCTTCATCGAACAGCCCGCATCATTGGACACGACATTGTTAACGGCTGGATATGCACATCAATCGCCACGCACACGACGGATCTATTGTGCCATCCTGAGTCATCAGCCCCACCAGACCGAGGCCACGCGTAAGCTGCTCTTGCAGGCAATGCAGGATCCGGTGGCTGGGGTGCGCTGGCAGGCGGCGCTGGGACTGGGCAAAGTGGGTGGGAATGACCCGCAAATCCAGACAGCCTTGTTGACGGCGGTGAACGATACGAACCAGTTCGTCGGTGCGGTCGCGGCATATTCACTGACCCGTTTGGGGGCGACCAATGCGGCGCCCGCCCTGTTCGAAAAATTAAAGGTGACGCTGGCAACCAACAACACTCCGATTGACCCGTTGGCGGGCCAAGCTGCTGAGATTCGGCAAGAGTTTCAAGGCGATGAAAACCATGCGGTCCATGTGCTCGATACTGACAACATGGGGTTGCGGTTGTATGTGAACGCCGAGGTCACCGCCAACGTTCGTAAGCGGGCTGTCATGAGATTGCCGCCCAGGCCCTTTGATTTGCCGATCCACAATTATGACTTGGCCTACGCACTGATTGAAGCGCTGGGTAATTTGCGATACGCACCGGCAACGGATGAGTTATTCAAGCTGTCCGGCACCGATTATGAGGGTGTGGCCACTTCGGCGCTGGGAAAACTTGCGCCCGCACGTCTGACCGATCAGCTCTTGACCACCGCCAAGGATAAGCAGCTGGACAGCTACCTGCGGGAGAAAGCGCTGGTCACCTTGTGCAACATCCAAGCCACTAATTGTGTCCGTGATCTGGTCCCGCTGCTGGACGACACCACGCCGATTGTGTATTCGCCACCCATGCGGCTGGGAACGAAGTGGCAGGTTTGTGATCGGGCTGCAGTGACCATTGCGACTCTGCTGGGCTGGGAGAATCGAATGGCCCCTGTGTATTTTCCCCAGCAGAAGCGCGATGAGACCATGACGCGAGTGCGAGACTGGGCAAAGCAAAGTCCATGACAACGACCAGCGATGCTTCACGATGAAGCAACCGGCTGTTGAGCGGCGAGCTGGTAACGAATGGCCGCCGTCTTCCCGGTGCGGACGATACAGCCAGCTTTAACCAGCCGATCCAGGCGGCGGAAAGCCGTCGTTTTGGGAATACTCAGGCCGCGTTGAACGTCACGAGGAGACGCACTTCCGACCCGGCTGATATATTTCAAGACATCCGTCTCCGATTCATCACCATCAAAGACACGCTCGGCCTGCTCGACTGCCGCAGTTGCGGTCGGAATAAACTCCGCCTTGCGCTTCGCCTCAGCTTCGCGGAGCAACATCAACGATACCCCTTTCGAAAGAAGCGCACCGATTCGCTGAACGCGTTCGGTTCGTGTCATATGTATATTCAGATTCATACGACTGTCCCATTTATACGGCGCAACCGGTGCAGCGAAGACGCGAAGCGTCTGGACCGATTGCGCCTCAAAATCTCCTCTCCACTACGTGTTGTTCCAACACGTCCTGATACTGAAATAAACATCAAGCGCGCGTCCGCGCATTTCAGCGAAATCAAGTTGCAGCCGGTCAGTTCTAGGGGGGTGGTTTGAGGCGTGATGCACGCTGTGCAACTTGCATTTTCATTTGCCACATATTCTTTGGGGTCAAGCGGCACACCCGGCTTACCACCGTGTTGGTCTTGGCGGTGGATACACAGACATTGCCGGCCTGCATCTCCAGCCAAATTGCCGGGTGCCATCAATGTTGTGTTCAATGTTTTCATGGTTTGGGTTAGTCCCCATAGTTCTTCGGATCGGCTTTTTTGCCGGGTTGAATCAAATGTTGTATGCCCGCCACTTGAGGAGCGATAGAGCCCAAGCGGCGACCCAGGGGATCGCACACCGCCAACACGACGCGGTTGGTGTCGTCTTTTTTGAGCAGGCCGGGCTGGCACAAGGCTTCGTGCAATCCTTTGGCTTTGGTCAATTCGTCAGGCTCAGTGCGGAGTTGGGACCAGGCGCTGTTCAAGGCGGCAATGATTTTCGGGTCGCGCAGTTTGTCCCGGGTTCGTATCCACAGCCTGGTATCAAGACGTGCCACGCCGGTGAACAGTTGAGCGGCGTTGTGTTCCTCCGCGCTAAGGGCCGAAGTCTCTGGTGTCGGCAGTTCCATATCCAGCCCGAGCGAGGCGAGCTCGGATCGGATGCTGGCGGCTTGGACGACAAACCGTGGACGATACTCGAGCAGTGTGATGGACTGGGATCCAGCGCTTAGAATGAATCTCCCGGAATGTTTTTTACGTTCAGGTTTGAGGCCCAGCGCTGAAAACTTATCGGTGGCGTCGAGGATGGCTCGCAGATCCTGGTCTTGCTGCACGGCTTTCTTCGCCAGTGACAGCAAAAACATTTCCTCACTGCTCCAGTCGAACGCGACCGGTGCTGCTACTGGAACCGGTGTGATGACCTTGACTGGAGCCTTCGTGTTGACGTTGGTGTTGATGGTGGGGCTGATGGTGGGACTGACGTTGGTGTTGGCGCGGGGTTTTGAAGGAGGCACACGCGGGACAACAGTGGACGACTTTTTAGGTGCGCAGTCCTGCTCCAGTCCGAGAACCTTCGGTCCGATGGTGCCCATGCGTTGAGCCATGGGATCACATACTGCAAACACGATGCGATTGACCTCGATCCAGTTGAGCTGGCGGCTCTGCATCAATGCCCAGTGGAGCCGCTTGGCTTTCACCAACTCATCGGGTTCGGTGGCGAGGTGTGGCCACTCACGTTGGAGCACCGATAGAATCGGTGGCTGCTTGAGCTTGTTACGGGTCTCAAGCCAGAGCCCCTCTCTGAGGTGCGCCAGGACGGTGAATTTCCGCGCGGCTTGATGCTCCCCTTCGTTGATGGGAGTGACCATGGTTGCCGGCGGGGTCACCGCCAGACCCATCACGTCGAGTTCGTGTCGCACGCAGGCAGATTGCAGAAGGAACAACGGGCGATAATTGGGCAGGGTGATGGACTTCTCACCCTCACGGAGTGTTGCCGTGCCGTTGTTGTAATCTTCCTTCCACACCAGGCCCAGCGCGGCAAACTGCTCATTGGCGTTTGATATTTTATACAATTGCTGGCCATGGCGGGCGACCCTTAGCCCAAGAGATAAGAGAAAATCTTCCTCGCTATTCCAGTTCAGTGCGACCGTTGGTGCGCAAGACAGGGTGATGGCTTTCTCGACGGACTTGGCGGGTTCGACGGTCCGTGTGGCCGGAATAATCAGCGCGGGCGGCATGATTATTTTGCTCTGGCGATATTCGACCGCGAGCGCCACTTCCTCGACCAATCCCGGCAAGCTGACAGTGAATCCGGAATTTCTCCGGGTCATCCCCAAGTCCAGGGAATTCAGGATCGGGCGGCGGATGCGAACGACCTCGTTGTCTCCCGTCGAGACGAGGTCGTAGCCGAAGAGTTTGACACCTTTGATGATCTGGTGCACCGAGGTGGGCGGCGTTGGCAGACACGCCAGCTGTTCGCAAAGATAGAGGCTGCCGCCGGCGGCGTGGCGTTGCTGCTTCACATCCTCCACTGAGGGAATCAGGTTCAGGCCTTTAGTTTTGCGCTCGAGGTTGAGTTCGCTGATGATGTAGTTGAAGAGCTCGCAGAATTGTCCCCACATGTTTTGGTTCCGGTCGCGCAGCAAAACGGGGATGCCACCAATGTCCAAAACGCTGGAAAATATGATGTTGAAATCAGCGCCTTTCTGTCGTCCATAGGAGACCCAGGGCGGAATGTGCCAGTTGTGGATCCCGATGGTTTTATCTAGAAAATTTTGGACGGTGCGGTCCACGAAGTCGCGCTCGTGATCCAACAGCAGCACTCCATCCGCGAAGCGCGGCATCGCCCAATAGGCAATGTTTTCTACGTCGGTGTCGCCCGCGAGGACGCTGGCCTGTTTATACCAGGCAACCCGGTCTTCGCAGTCTTTGGCGAAGCTGTCCAACGTCGTATTCCCCATGCAAATCAGGTTTGTCAGGAGATAATTCAGGTGGTCGAGATCCTTTTTGTCCTTCAAATATTTCTTTTTCTTCGCCACCGCTTTTTCGGTTTTCAGCGCGTAGATGGTTGTGATGGCCATAAAAAATGTGTTGTTGAGCGCGTTATAGGTGTGGGTTAACTGCCGGATGGATCGGTTTTGCCCGGATCGGCCAGGATGTTCAGCGCGACCAAATATTTGGCGATGTCCAGCGCGGTGGAATTACCTCCGGTTGGCGTGGCGGTGCTGCCCATGACTGACGGCAGAAGCGCCTGGGCTCCCTTAATAGAATCCGCCAACTTCGGATGGGGATGCAGGCCGGCCCAGACACCACCTAACTGATCCCGCGTGGCGATGGCGCGGGCGCGCAATTCCCCCACACGATCCAGGGTGGCCGCACCGGCAAAAACCTTGCCGACGAGAGTCGCCTGGTTGCTGCGGCGGGCAATCGAATGCCACAGCGAATTCAGACGGGCAATGAGCTGGGTCAGGCTGGCCGCCAGCAGCTGGAACTCGCGGGCGCGGATGAGGGGGCGGGCGCTGGTGTTCACGAGCTGGTTCGCCAACATTTGATCGGCGAGCTGGCTTTCGGTGCAATGCAGATCCTTGGCGCGCCATTTCAATTCATTTTTCGTGTTGGTGCGGACCTTCACCGTGAAGCGGTGCGCGTTCTTTTTTAATTTTTTTTGGTGGCGGCTCATGATGGCGAAACAGGTTTGAATTGCTTGGGCAGGGAGATCGCGCCCGAGCGCAGCGCCAGGCTGGCGAGTTTGATTTTTTCTTCCGTCAGCCCCTCCATCGGCATGCCGGGACCGAGCGTGCGCCCGACGGCGGCGGCGGCGCGGGCATGGAGATCGGCGAAAGCGCTGGCCGTGGATTTAGCTTCGCAGGCGATGGCCTGGCTGGCCGTGTTCAAGGCCGGCTCCAGCATTTCAAGGTCGGCTTTAAATATCTTCCAGTGCAGGTATGACTCATCGCCATCGGCCTGGACTTTTTCCAAAACGCGGCGCGCGCGCGCCCGGTGGCGCCCCAGCCGGCGCGTGAGATTCTTGAGATTGCCGACGGCATCAATCAGCGGAGATTCCAAGGGCAACTCCTGAATTTGGCGTTCGATCAGGGCTCCTCCGCTTTGGCGCAGGGAGGGCTGGACCAAACGGCCGGGCTTCCCGGCGAGGGCGTCATTGGCGGCCTTCGCGTCGGCCTTGGCCTGCCGCGCGAGCGCGGAGGCCAAGGCTTTGGTGGAGTGGATGCTGACGTTGCTCATTTGATTTTACAACGGGGTTTACAGTCTCAGCGCAGAACCGAATCCGGGTGAACGCTCTTTCCAGAGAGTATCCCCTTGCGGAGATTCTCTGGCAGTTGCAAGAACTGCTCGAACCCGGTGGTCAGTGCCCAGGCCAGAAAACGGGCGAGGTTTTTCTTGTTGTTGAGGCCCAAGACGCCGAGCAGCTGGGTCACGCGGGCACGGGCGGGTCTGCAGCTGCTGACGTTTTTGTCACTGCCCATCACCGGGCGGGCGGCCGGGCGGGTGACGACCAACTGTGTGGCGGGGCGTGTCATCGCAACCCCCGGCAAGCCGGATTTGGCACCGGTGAGCAGGTCTAGCATTTCGCCGGGCGTCAGGCGGCGCTGGTTGACGACTTTGCCCTGCTTGTCGAGAACGGGAACAAACGTTCCCATGATGTCGCTGGTCACTTGATTCACCGCCCACTCGGCAACGCGATTGCAGGCCTGGGGCGTGTTGGTGAGACCTTCGGCCAATAGCTCAACTTTGAGGTTGAGCGCCGGCTCCTTGGCCTGAGCGAGCGGCAGGTTTTGCGGGAGCGGTGGCGAGCTGCTGGCTGGTGCCGCCGCCGGCTTGGGCGGTGGCAAGGATGTGTTAGTTAATGTATTCATTGTGTTTTACTTTCTTTTTTGTTGTTTCTTACCGCGCTTAAGGAGGCGGCGGTTTTCCTTTTTTCCGCCGGATGTTTTCCGGTTCGAAACTGTTGTGGCCTTGGTGGTTTCCTTAGCGGCGCGCATCGCAGTTTGGAGCGCATGAAATTCGGTGGTGACTTCGTCGGAAACGGCGTCCGGTGACGCCTCGACGCGGCGGCGCAAGGCGACAAAAAGTTCAATAATGATCTGCGCAGGTGATTTTGCTTTCGGATTGCCAAACTCGCGTTGCATCGCCCGCAGAGTGAGGTAGTCATCGGCGATTTTTTTTAATTGGGCGAAAGTGATATGGTGCAGAGGCGCGGGGTCGCGACGGTAAAATTTCAGGTCACCACTGGGGAGGTATCCGTATTTAAATAAGGACTGCAAAAGCATGCGCACCCAGAGGTCTATTTCGCTGCGGCTGGGAAGACCGGGGCAAAGCTCAATCAATCGCTTGATAAATTGACCGATAGTGCGATGTTGCAACCGTGATTTCGCAATCACCAGCCAGACTGCGAATTGAAGGATGACCAGGAGAAGACTGGCCTGGGTTGGTTTTATTTGTTGGGCCGCGCCGAGGGCACCGCTTTCCAGAAAGGCAATGATGCTGGTGCCCGGGCTGGGGATGGGGACGAGGCCAAGGTTGGACGACGCCTTTAAGGGCGGGGCTGTCGGTTTCTTTGCTTTATTTTTCATAAATTCAAACTGTAATGACTAGTATATTCGGGTTCTAGTATGCTGCCAGACCTCCACTTTTTAATTGATTCAAACTGTTTAAAGCCCTTTAAATACAGGAGTGTTTATCTATAAATATTATTTCAGACGCACTTTTTGCTTTTGTTGTGCAATTTTTAGTGACTAAAGCGTTCGCCGGTGTATGTTGTCCGGTAGATGAGCGTTTCCTTGCCCGACTCAAACATGGCTACGCGCACCGGGCGGGGAGTCCGCGGTGCGCGACCGCCGGCACTGCGGCTGGATGACGGGGAACAGGCGGCTTTCGAGCGGCTGGATGCTGAATTGACGGAGCAATCTGGGTTGGTTCTGCATCCACTATTAAGATGTATTCCACTACCCAAGCCCGAGAAAGAATATGCCAAGGTGATATTAGACCGGTTCGCAGCGGAAGGCTGGACGGCTCCAGTGCTGGTGGTGCGGTTTGGCCAAACCCGGCGGATTTTGACCGACGCGTTCGCGTTGAAGCTGTGGCTGGACTCAGGCCGGAAGCTGGCGGAAATTTTGCCACCTAATATATATAGGGCCTCGGATGCGGTGGTTCTCGCCTGGTATTTGCATAACCATGTTCCCCGGAGCTGGAAAAAATGGCGGCGGGCGCTGGCCGCAGCGGCGCTGGCGGGCGCCTGCCATAATCACCTACACGGAATGGCGGCGCTGTTGGGCTTGGAACCCATGGCTGCCTCGGTAAAAAATGTCCTGGCCAGGCTGGTGGGCGTCAGTCCGCGGCACTTGCAGTATGCGCTGCTCCAGCTGCGGCGATCTGACGACCGGTTTCGCCGGGCGCTGTGGGGCACGGCCAAGGTTTTTTCGGTAAAACGTATCGCGCCGGCGGTGCCCCGAGGATCAGGTGCCCGCAAAGACAAATTAGAATTACATAAATTCGGCAATCCCCGACTGCCGGCACAATTTCATGCGTCCCTGGCGATCATTGATCTAGAGCTGGTCAATTGGAAAGCGTGTCGTCCCAAGGACATCGTGAATTTTTTGGTGCCTCCTGGGTATGTTGTTCTGTTGGCTGACTCGGCGCCCGCGAGCGGGAATCAATACATTCAGAATTTGAACCAGGCGCTGGGGGCTTCACTACCTCCCTACGAAAAGTTAGCTCAGTTTAAGTGCGTGGTTAAGGTCAAGCAGGCGAAGGCAGGAGAAAAGAAGCCTGACGTATCGTACCGCGAGGCGCTGGTCCTATGGCGTGATCTTTCCTCAAATCCTCAATGGGATGAGGCTAAAAAAATGCAATACCGAAATTATCGTGAGACGATGAAAGAAAAGTGCGATCTGGAGAAACCGGAAAAATTCGTGCATAATCTAGATCGTCGTCAGGCTCGCATTCGCGTTTATAAACAATTGATGAGTCTGTATGCCTATCCGAAGGAGATCCCCGTGTTTGCACCCTGTTTCGACGGCAGCACTACCAGTGCACACAGAAAATTCCTCAGCTGCTTCAAATCGGCAGGCCATCGTGCGAAACGGAGTCTGCTATGCTACGAGTGAAGCTCGGAATTTGATTTTCCAACCCCGTTGGCTGCTTGCCGATTTGCCCAGACCGCCAGCTCGTTAAAAATTGAAAATGGCAACGGTTGGTATTTTGCCTAGGCTTGAGCTTTTCCCAAGGTTGGAGGCCCAATGCTAGGCAGTTTGACAGGGGCAGTGATCCGTTCGCTGTTCGCGAATGGCGTATAACCAGAACCATGGCGATGCCCCCTGCACCGCCATGGCATACCAGTTATCAGTTTATTTTGAGCGGCTTTCCTGACGTTCCTGGTTGATTTTGTCCCAGTATTTCTTCCGCGCCGCCGACTTGGCCGGGATATTCGGCACGCGGTAGCCGGCGCACTTGGGATCAGCTTTGACCAGCGCGTGGACGTGGGCGGCAACCTCCGGGTGGTTCAGTAATACATCGAGCCCACCAGAGCCATCCGTCAATGTTTGCACGCGCGATCCTGGCCTGGGGCGCAGCAGCAGGCACACGACAGGGTAACTGTGCTGCGGATGCCGTCGGGCGGTCGTGACCTTGGTAACGATTTCTACCGCGCCGTCTTCCGAACGGTAATTGACGACGTCGCCAGATTGAGATTTGGCTACGTTCGGTTCGCTCGTAACTTGGCAGTGATTTGATTTGTTTTGGTTCATGTTGTTGTTGGTTCACTTTTTATTTTTTATTAACCCAGAGACGGCGGAAAAGCGTAACGGTCATCGGCGGGCGGTGGTTCCGCGCTGCACCACGGTGGCCAGCGTCGGAAAAATGTTTGGTGCGGAGATTTTTAATCGAACGTGCACTGAAACTCGTGCACAGACCCATCCGCAAGCTTCGCGCGAGCAGCTCCCGCGGGCAGGCGCGACAGCGTTTCTGCCGAAATCAACGGCACCTCGGTGGGCACTTGCGTGACCTGGGCCGGCTCTGGCTCATCCGGTTCATCCGTGAGGAATAGCTGTGGCGGAGCCAGCGCTGGCACGGTCGTCCGGTGCGCGCGCATCACCAAGTGGGTGCCAAAGATGCGCTGTGCCAGCCGCAGCGTGGTCGGGCAGTTGTTCGTTAAAAATACCAACGTGCCGCATAAGGCCATCAGTTTATCCGTGATCGTATCGCCGCTCACCGCGTTGAGTCCGCTTAAATTTTGGCAGGCCAAAATAAATGATACACGGTTTGAGCGCGCCATCTCCATCGCAACATGTTCCGCTGATAAATGGTTTTGCCCGCTGAGGAGCCTATTGGCCTCGTCCATCACAATGGCGACCATGCGCTTTTGGTTGATGGGCAACCGGGATCGCGAGAGGGCGAGCCGGAACAATGCCTCCTTAAGCAACATGCATCCGGGCCACAGTTCCTCGGCATGTTCCGCCTGGCCAACGTTGAGCACGACGACCTTACCGCGCTGGACCACGTCATGCAGGTTCAGCGTCGGCCGCCCAGGCTCCGGATTAACGAGCCGGCTGAGCGGCGTGCGGGCCCACGGCGCCAGGATGTTGCCGACGGAAGCTGTGACGCACCCTCGGGTGGTGTCGGCTGGCAATCGCGACCATTCTTTCAAAGCAGCCGCAGAGGCTTCGGATAAGATGGGAGAGACCACAGAAACCCATTCCCGCAATTTTTCGTTGGTCTGGGTCAGTAGTCCGCGCGCCCTCTGTAAATGCTCCATTGCCAGCTGTCCGTGCCCGGCCTCGCGCAGGGTGGTTTGAGTTAACTCGATCAAGCTGGTTAGCAAATCCATTCTCGCGGTGGACCAAAATAATTCTTCGGATTTGGAGCGCTGGCCGGCCTCCGGACCGCCTAAAGACGAGGCCGACGTCAATTGCTGCGCGATTTGCGACGGCGTCAGGCTAGGATCGCCGATCGGATTAAATACTGCTTCGCTGGCGCCGACTCCCACGGTGATTAGATCATTTGTCCGGCCACAGGATTTAAGCGCGACCTCGACGATTGGTTTCAAATCGCCTTTGACGTCAAAAATGACCATTGCCGGCCGTAGTTCCGGTGAATGTAAATCCGCTGCAGCGAGTTGGGAAATGAGGGGACGTAGCACACCCCTGGTTTTACCGGAGCCCGTTCCGCCGATGCAAATTAGGTGCAAAAAAATCCACTCCTGGGGAAAACGAATGCCGTAAAGATTGATGAGTTTGGGATTAAATGTGGTTTTCATGGGTGTTGTTTTTATTGGGTTCAAGTGACCGGATAATGGAAGTTTCAAGCGTGAGCTTGCGCTCCACTACGTGATCGGCGATTCCCGCCTCAATGGCGGCCGACGCGCTCAGTATTCTGTGGGTGGCAAAGGTTTTGGCTGGGAGCTTTAGTTCCGCGAGCAGTTCTTGGTGCTGCTGTTGCAACAATCGCTCCGTCTGCTGCTGGGCCGGTTCGTTGGCAGACCGATGCAGCCCGATGACGGTTTTCTGCAAACCGTGAATCCAGTCTGGTGGGGAAAGCGAGACGAGCGTGTGCGGGAGCAGATAACGTTGGCCGACCGTGCCGCAGGCCAAAATTAACGGCAGCCAGCCAGTTAATAATCCAAATCCCGCCGTGCGCAGTGGCGAACGCACTGTGCGCATCACTTCGGCAATCATCATGGCTTCGACCGCTGAAATTGGTGCTGGATCATTTCCCCCGACGACATAAATCGTGACCGGCTTGGCGTGGTGTTTGCCCGCGTGCAAGCGGAGCAGTCCGTCAACAATTGCGTTCGCAGTCAACCCCGTGCCGACGGGCAGAGTTCTGCCCCGGAAATCATAAAGTGGTTCCATATAGGTCTCCCTTTCGTTTTAGTTCTTGGCGGTGTTGCAACGCTTCCAAAATCAACGAGGCTTCGCGGTCATAGGTGAATTTTCCCAGTCGATCGCCGAGCCAGTAGCTCAGCGGCGCGACGTCGAGGTCCAGCGCGTGGGCCAATTCGAACGCCCACAATGGATCCGCCGGCTGCGACAGCGCGAGTCCAGCGTTCTCTGGTTCGAGGTGAAGATAAAAGTTGAACCAGGCACATCCCCCCTGATGCGTGGTTAGCTGCCGCAGTTCATCCTTCATGCTGTGCCACTCTGGCGGTGCCAAAGTATGACGGGACCAGAAGATCGCGGCGTAACCGGCAGCGGTGGCCTGTGCGTTTTTCAGCGTGGAGAGCCAGAGGCTCCGCGCCGCAGGCGGTGCCGTTGGATTGAGCACCAACATGGAAACAGCGGCATGGTTGTCTTCGCAGGCGGCGAGTCCGGTCGTCCGCAACCAGTTGCTGAAATCGGCCTCGGTTCCAAGGCGCGCGACCATCAAACCCGAAGCGAGATCGCGTCGGCCGCGGGCTTGCTTCAGGCAGGCGCTGCCAAATCCTGGGACGCGGCTGGCTCCGAGCGTGGCGATGTTATCGCCGGCTAGGGGCGGAATGATTTGGTCGCGCTCGCTGGCGGTGTGCAAACTCTCAGCGGCCAGGTAAGCCCCTTGGGGAGTTTTTAAAGCCGTTGCCAATAATTGTCGGCGCAGACGTGATCCTGGTTCGGGACTGAACGCGAAGAGCAGCAAGCCCGCGACCAAGGCATCATCGGGACCATCCCAATTCTCCTGCCGGAACGGATCCTGCATGAGATCGCAGGCCTCCGCCAATTGCTGTGACCGTTTCTGCCGGTTCACCCAAGCCAAACACGGTTTTGCCCAAGTTCCAGGCAGGTCGGCTATGCTGAGGCTGGAATTTTGCTGAAAAAAGGCGATCGGCGAGGTTTGGAACGGTGGTGGCTGAAGCCTTGGATAGCGAGGAAGTTCTGGCGGTCGCGATAGATGATCCAGAATGAACGGAGACATCTGCCCATCGAGTTGTTCGGCCGCGTTGCGGGCCGTGTCCACATCCATGCTGGGGCCAGCAATGTAAAAGGCGAGCTGGGCGTGGATATTTGTTGGTTCAAGATTTGGCATATTAAGACTGGATGGATTGATGGATGGTGATGGTAAATTGGGTGCGGTCACAAAAGATGAGCAGGTCGGTCGGGGCCGGTCGCGTGCTCGTGGCGGAATCTTCCAGCCATTGGTCCGCGCAGCTGGCCTCGTAATTGAGCACTTGAATTGGCTGCGTCGCAGCGATGGCTTGAAGCTGTAAATCCCAGATCCCACCCGCGCGCCACCGGGGAAAGGCATCGGCGTTCTTGAGTGGCGGCAGTTTCACCCGCCACACCCTGGCGATTCCGGATTTGCCCGGGGAAAACTCGAATTTTAATTTTGCATCTTCGGCGTGAACACCGTTGCTGACGGTGACGTGCAGCTGGAGCCGCTTGGGGGACGGTGTGAGGGTTGGCGGCGCGTAAGGGTTGGGAATTCTGGGTCTGATGGACATGGTATTTGTTTTGATGTGTTGTTGTTTATTGGTGAAGCCAAAAACGTCGTTGTCTTGGCTTGCCGCTGAATGGCACAAAGAAAAAATGGGATGCCTACGAATGTAGGCATCCCATGAGACAATATTGACCTGCTGGTCAGCTCGCTGGAGGATTTTTCTGCCGGCGATTTGATTGGTGCAATATCTGACCCGCCGCAAAGAAGTTGGTGACCGACGTTACAATCAGTTTATCACGCTTTTGAATCTGCGTGTTTGAAATGCCCGTCATCGAGGCGAGCTCCGCCGCGCGCTCGCGCAGATCGGTCAGTTGTTGTGCGAATTGTTCGCTGTGGAATCGCAAGGTCACGCCCTGCTTCGATTCAGCATAGGCGAGCTCATCCAATCGGCAAAAAATCAGGGACATGAAAAGAGCCATGTCAACAATCTGCTCCGGTGGTGAATTGACGGTGACGGAGTGCAGTCGTAAAAAGTAGCCGGCCCAAGGCCAGGACTCGTTCAGCCGCTGAAAAAATTTGCGGGACTCAGGATCAGCAAATATGTCAGCGGGTTTGGTGACACCTTCCACCCGCAGGCGCACCGCGCCGCCGAGGCCGTAAATTTCCTCATTGAGGATAACGGCGGGATCCACGGGATGAACCACATCGTCAACGTTGCCGGCCGCAATTTGCGCCCGGGTGATGAGCCAGTTTTTATTCACAATCGTTTTTATCGTTTGCCCTGATCACAACATGGCCGCGCAAACGCGCGGATATATGGCGATTTTATCACGAAGTTCAGGGGTCAGCCTCCGGTCCTTCACGAGCAGTTCCAATTTTTCGCGGTGCGATTTACGATTTGGGTTGAGCATTCTAGCGAGTTCAGGGCAGGCCAACAGGTTGTTGATCGCTGTCTCTGGGCTATATGTCTGGGCAAATTCTTTAACAGCAATGTCCCATGCGGTCCGACCCAAATTGTCGCGACTGCCCTTGAGTTCGGCCATCGTGCACGGGATTAAATTTCCAAAATTGGCGGCGGTGTGCAACGGAGTCATCCCATATTTATCGCGGCCGCGTTTCAATTCCTGCACCGTTATGTTTTTTGGGAAAACTCCACGATAAGCTGCCTTGTGCAATAAGCTGCTGCTGCTCGTTTTAATTTTTGCCAGATCTACGGCGGATAAATCTGCGGGGAATTTGGGTTTGATGGCGTATTCATCAAATAACGCAAAGATCGCGCGCCGTTTATTTCGTCCCCTGGTTTCCAAGAGGTCAACCTTGGTCAGTCCGCGCGGGTAAAGCCCCTTGGAAATTACCAGATGCAAAGCCGTTTCATTTTTTCGGCGCGACGAGTTCATCGGAATCACCGCCAGATCTTTCGCTGTCATCCCTGGCGGAAACTTTTTCCAAAAAAGCGCCGACCCGACATCCTCCTCGTTGAAGGCCGTTTTTCTCTGCTGGAAGGTCAGGCAAAGTTGCCCGTCCTGGCTGGCAACGATATTGAAGGTGGTGAGATGCGGTTGGTAGTTGAGCTTTAGCAGCGCCGGCTTCAAGGCTTCCTGGAGCGCGCGCTGCTGTTCGGGAGCAAGCTCCAGTTTTTTAAATTTAGATTTTTTATTTTTGGTTTTCATAATGGTTTTTATTTCGTGGTGAAAATGAGGAGGAGTGGATCAGGATAATTTCCGGCGCCGGCTCAACCAGCGGAGCGCGAATCGGGCTTCATCGTCCGCCGGATTTTCGGCGAACTGGTGTTGCATGCGCTCGCGAAGGTCATGGGCCGGATTTTTTGAGAAGTCGGCGAGCTCAGACTGCCAAAGCACCGACACATTTGATTCTGCCAACGCTTCCGGGATGCCTTCAGGCTCAATATCCCGGAACCAGTGGAACCAATGCTGACCTCGGTCACGGCAGACGGTGGATTTTAAATTTAAACGCAACTGCCTCCATTCAGCAGCGGGCCACGTGTGTTGGGACCACCGGATTGCTTGATAAGTCAAACGAGGATTTGCATTTTGCAGGCGGGCGCACCAAGTGGATTTGAAATCATGAGGTGCTGATGGTAGCAGCGCCAGCGCCGTGCCGGCGGCGTGGGAATTTACCAACCCAATGGTCGCAACCCGATCCAACCACTCAGCCGCGTTCGGCTGCTGGAGCGAAATTGTGGACGACCAAATATCGTGCTGGCGCAACGCCAATTTAACCAGTGGTGCGGCGAGATCCGGATTCTCACGATGCAAGCCGGCGGTAAGCCGTGGATCATTCGCAACCCCCGCGAGCAATCTGTTGGATTCATTTTCATAAACCACGCCCAGCAGCGCAAAAAACATACCCCACCAATTTTTACTGCAATGGTCGAGCAGTGCCGCTCGCAATGATCCCGGCATTGGTCGCAGTGCCAGCAACAGCATGCCGGCGACGGCGCCATCCGTGTCTTTATCCAAATCGTTGGGAACGTCATCCCCAGAATTTTGACAGGCAGGATACAGCCGCTGGACCTGCGCGTTTCGTCGACAGCGTTGTCTGTGAAAATAATGCGCCGCCCGCCAGTGCGGAGGTAATTTGCGGAGCACGAATGGGCCGAGGTTTGCCACGAGGGCCTCGGGTTGCTCTTGAATTGGCAGGCCGATGGAATCGCCGCCGACGTCAGGCAGGATGCCGCAGTAATTCATTTTCTCATGGAGACGTGGCCACGGTAAATACGGCAGTAATTTTGACAGCGAAGACCGGGCTTCTGTCAGGCTCATCGTTAGATTGGGTTTGGAATTCATATTTTATATTTCAGGTGGTTGTAGCGGAGCGAAAACGTTCCGCTGTGGTTGCTAATGTATGCACCCAGCAAAAACGGGAGCCCGGCTGATGCCGGACTCCCGCTCGTAATCCCGGTGGATTTATTTCACCGATTTGCTTTTATTTCTATCGTTGCAGCCATTCGTTTTGAAACGTCTGACTGCGGAAATTCGTTTTAGATCTTTTACTCCTCAGTCGGGGCATGCCGTTGGAAACGGCCGGACCTTTCTGTTTTCTCACGCGCGCGCAGGTGCGATTACGCCTTGCAGTATTGGCTGAAACTCGAAGACAGCAGCCCGCCCAGTTGCCTGTGCCGCCGGTCGATTGCCTTGGTGGACAGGCCGGCTTGCTGCCCCAGCTCATAAATGCCCACCGCCGCTTCGCGAAAGAAATTCTCCACTTCATCCTGCTTCGGCAGCACAACGTAGTCCGCGCTTGCCGCCCGGTCGATGACCACGAGATTCTCGAGTTGGCCGCAGGCATAAATAAAAAAGAAAGCCGAGGCGAGGTCGCAGAAAAAAGCTGCGGAACCCGGCCTCCAGCGCCGGCCCAGGGCCCGCATAAATGATCTCACTTCCTGAACCACGATGGGGTTTAGCTGGCAGTCGATGTAGCCGCTGATCTTGATATCGAGTGTCCCGCACAGAAATTTCATCTCGGATGCAGTCGCAAACAATGTTGTATTGGCCCCCGAAGAGGAGGAAGGAGGCGTGCCGGATGAAGCCCCACATGAATAATCCAAAATCAAAGCCGACGTGGATGCCTTATGAGACGATTCGTTCGCGCCGCGATACGGATTACGAACAGTTGGTGGCTGGCGCTCCGCCTTGCTTCAAATCATTCTACTTGCCCGAGCCCAAACTGGTCTTTGCGAACGGCCAGTTGAGTGCGGATGCTAAGGAGGGCTTGACGCTTTACGGGCCGGCAAATATCGGTGGCAAAACGCCGCGCACCATCCGGGTTGTGACACCGTGCAATATGTTTCATCCCCGCAAGCTGGGTCACATCCGCGAAGGTAGTATTTCACAGATCCTCAACTCAGGGCCGGCGGAGACATTCCGCCAGTCTCACAAGCAGGATGCCTACTGCCGAAATTGTGCCTGGCTGGGAGGGGACGCATGAGTTCGTTGGTGCATCTGCCCAGTGGCGAGACGTTTGATTACTGGTGGGAGGAAATGCGCGGGCGTGCCGGCCGAAAGCGGTTCTTGTTGACCAAAATTCTTGAGGTCATCGCCTATAAAGCTTCAAAAAATGGCTGTGCCACAAGTTCAAAACACCAACCCAAATCGGTGCTCGAACTCCCCCCTCATATTTTAAGAAACAGCGTTAATCAACGTTCACAGGCCGTGGTAATTATTCCGGCAAAGTGTTCAACGGAATCCCAGTTGGCATTGTTGCAACGCTGTATCGACAAACTAGTTCAACAATCGGCATCGATTATTGTCATCAATGACGGATCCAAAGTATGGTCCCGACTGCCAGAGCCAGTTCAGGTTTTGACCAATGCCAAATCGAAAGGGCCGGCGGCATCGCGGAATCAAGGGCTTGATGTTGCAGTAAAGAATGAAGCCGATGTCATTTTGTTTACGGATTCAGACTGTATCCCGAACTCGGATTGGGTTTCGGAAGCCATCGCCGGTCTAGTTGAGAACCCCTATGTGCACTGCTTGTCGGGTCGCACTAATTCTGCAAACACTACTTGGTTTGATAAATATCATGAAATCAACGGCACCCTGAATGGTCGATGTTTCAAAGGCACGAATATATTACTATATGGGCCAACCTGTAACTTGACCATTACCCGTCACCTGGCGGAGCGTTTCAGGTTTGATGAATCATTTCCGAACGCTGCGTGCGAAGACATTGATTTTTGCTTTCGCCTCCTACAGCAAGGATTTCGTGCGATTCATCGTCAATCATTGGTCGTCAATCACGACTATCAATACCGGCATGGAGATTGGGTTTCCAATGCTGGCAGATTTATGAGGCAGTTTAGAAAATACGCGCAGGCGGAGTCGCTGTTAGTGGCGAAGTTTCCAAATTATTATCCATATTTTGGCCAGACCCAGGAGATAGGCACGTATAAGAATCCTGGTTGCTTAGTGCTGGTAAATAGCAATCGGCGGCAGTAACCAATCGGTTGAATTGTCCAAAATCTCTTCTCTGTGGTAACTATACTTATAAGGTTCGTAGAATCCTTTAAATATAATTTGACAGTATTAACCTAGGTGAACTAATTTAGCCTCAGGTAAAAGTATAAGTCTGACTCCTGCGTCACGTCTCGCCTCATAGTTACCTTCACGCGTTGCTCCGCCAGCGCAAAAATAACAATAGTGATAGTGGGCTTAGTGTGCCCGCGAATCAGAAAGGTAACTGTTTATGAAGAAAATTATACTTGGACATAAGGGGACGGAACTTGTTTTTAAGGCCGTTGCGACCGCGCTCGGCTTGAAACATCGCAAAGTGAATCCGTCCGGAAAATTTGACCAAGCCGGACGATTCTACCTCCAGACATTGTGCCCGCACTGCGCTGGCATTCGCAGTCCCAGCCGAGCATACCCGTATTCGGCGCTGGTTCATGGCCGCACCTTAAAGCACGTCTATCACGAATTCCCGCTGGCTTCAAAAATGACTGAATCGGAATTCATCAAGCTGGCAAGAGCGGCGGAGAAGTTGGCGAATAAAGATACCCCCAACTGGGTGGCCGACTTTAAGGTTGCTCTTCTGCATGCGATACAAGGCGGCGCCGTTAAGGGAATGCATGTCAGATTTCGCGCAGACGCCGCTTTAACACCAGAGGAGCTCGCAGCGGTGCTATAAGCTTGGACCGTTATTTAACAAACGTCGTTAACCAAAATCATGAGCTTTTTCTTCGCCTTTTCAGTCATGGGGCTCGAGGCCACCGTGGACGAGGTCTGCGACAGAAGGCGCTGTGAAGTGCGCGTGTTTAAACAGAAAGCCACGCCCGACCGACCGGCCCACGTTTCCTTTGCTGGCTCTGACAGCCTCATCTCATCGAGGCAGGCGATGGCCATCGCCGGATTGATTCAAGTTGGGGCGCGTATGGCAGAGGCATTTGATACCATCCAACCTCTGGTGACGAGTCTGGGCAAACTTGTTTTAAAATATGATGCGCAAGTCGGCCTGGAAATTGAATTGACGCCGGATGAACGGAATGTGTTGGACCAGGTGCGCGTGCTTGATCATCTCTTGGCGCTGCTCTCAGCCCTGACCGCCCAGTCGATCGAATCCCTCCTCCGAACGGTGAAGCGCCGTTCGTGGCAGGACTTGCGCGGTCTGCCGGCGGCGGATTTTGAAAACCTGTTAATAAAAGGCTCACCCGAATCAACCTGTGAATTATTATGAAAATGACCGCCATCAACCTCAAGCCGCAGATTAAAGCCCCTCAATTCAAGGATGAAAATATTGGTCCGCAGAAAAGGCGCGACGTCATGACCGAACAGCAACGGATGTATCAAACCTGTATTCACGAGGCGGCGCACGCGGTGTTTACCTACTGCTTGAATGGAGCGCTGGAGCGCGATGGCTGCTCTATAGACTCTTGTGATGAAGGTGTCGCCAGAACGGATTTATACTCCTGGGAACCAGCGGATGAAGCCGTGATGACCATGGCTGGGGCCACGGCTGAACTGGTCTGGCTGGGGCACCCCAGCCGGTCAACCCGCGCAAATTTTCAATGGTGGTATGAAAACGAGCGTCGTTACACCCCTGACATGGGTCGAACCGATTCCCAAACGCAGTTAGAAATCGCCGAAGCACTTCGCCCTGATGACAAATACGGCATCATGGGAGAGTGGGATTGGAAAGTGAACCGCATGCTCAAGGATCCGGTGATTTGGAACACCATCATTGGCGTTGCCAACAGATTATATGCGGAACAGGAATTGGACGGTGAAGCGGTCGAACGAATCATCATGCGGATTGTAAAACAGGCGCAGGCCACTGGTTTTCCGGAGCCCACCAAATACAACCGGCTGCTATATGAGCTGCGCAATAATTTTAAGAAGTTCATTCAAGAGCGGCGGGCGCAGAGACCATCATGGGAAATTGACATTAAGGACATTTTGGCAATGCGTTCAGCGGCTGCCTCAAAGTAAAACATCAGCTTCTGTATTCAAGGCGCCTCCACGGGTTCGGGCTTCAGGCGCTGGCCTGTTTTCGATAATCTGTCGCCGCGATGTATCGAGTCATCCTTCATCTGGACATGGACGCTTTTTTTGCGTCCGTGGAGCAGCGCGATGATCCGAAACTACGGGGCCAGCCGGTGATTGTTGGTGCGCCGCCCACCCAGCGTGGCGTGGTCTGCGCCGCGAGCTACGAAGCCCGGAAGTTTGGCGTGCGTTCTGCCCTGCCCAGCGCCACCGCCGGTCGGCTGTGTCCCAAAGGCATTTTCGTCCGCCCGCGCATGGACGCCTACCGCGAGGAATCCCACCGGATCATGGAGATCATCGCTACCACCGGGGCCATCGTGGAACAGATGTCCGTGGATGAGGCCTATGTGGACGTATCGGCGATCTGTCAGGCGGAAACTGCCGACGCTTCACTGTTGCTGGCCCTGCCATTGGCGCGGGATTTGAAACAGCGGATTCTGTCGGAGCGCCAGCTCACGGCGACCATCGGCATCGCGTCGAACAAGCTTCTGGCGAAGATTGCCAGCGACCATCAAAAGCCAGATGGCCTGACGGTGATCACCGATCAGGAAAAAGTTTCGTTCCTGCGACCGCTGCCGGTGCGCACACTTTATGGCGTCGGCAAGGTCACGGAGCAGACTTTGAACAAGGTGGGCATAGTCACGATCGGCGATTTGCAGGATTACGCCGGCGACTTGCGCGCGCAGGTCGGTTCGTTCGGGCCGAAGCTCAAACAGTTTGCATTCGGCGAAGACGACCGGCCGTTGGAAATCGGCGACGAGATCAAGAGCATCTCGGGCGAGGAAACCTTTCTCAAAGACACCGACGACCGGAAGATTCTGCGCGTGTGCCTGAAAGAACAGGCGGCGGATATTTCAGCGCGGCTCAAACATAAACGGCTGGGCGCGCACACGGTCCAGGTGAAGGTTCGCTACACCGACTTCACGACGTTGACGCGCCAGATTTCCGTGGAGGAACCGCTGACCGAGGCCGCCGACATTTACCGGCTCGGCTGTTTTCTGCTGGGCCGGGAAAAACTCGTGTCACGACCACTGCGCCTGCTGGGACTGGGCGTCAGTAATTTGCGCGAGCCGACGACCAGGCAATTGGCACTGCTGTAAGCACCACACAAGAGCGCGACTTCACTCATTGCTTGGCCGGCAAGACGCTGGCGGGCAAGTTAAGGTGCGCGGCTTGGATTTGAGCGACGTTCAGTGTAGATTCCCCATCGCTATGAATCTGAAACTGGAGAACAAATTGGCACTGGTGACCGGTTCAACGGCGGGCATCGGACTAGCGATCGCCACTTCGCTCGCCCGCGAAGGCGCCCGCGTCATCGTGAACGGCCGCACCACTGATCGTGTTGAACAGGCGATGCAGACCATCCGCGCCGCGCAGCCCGGTGCCAAGTTGGAGGCGCTGCCGATCAATCTTTCCACCGCCGACGGCGCGGCAGAAGCCGTCCGGCGCTTTCCCGAGGTCGAGGTGCTCGTGAATAATCTTGGCATCTTCGAGCCGAAACCCTTTGAGCAAATTCCGGATGCCGACTGGCTGCGCTTTTTTGAGGTAAACGTGATGAGCGGCGTGCGCTTGAGCCGGGCGTATCTGCCGAAGATGAAGGCGCGCAACTGGGGCCGCATCGTGTTTATCTCCAGCGAGTCGGGCCTGCAAATCCCGGCCGAGATGGTGCATTACGGGATGACCAAGACGGCGCAGATTGCGATCGCGCGCGGCATCGCGGAAACCTGCGCTGGCACCGGCGTCACCTGCAACGCGGTGCTGCCTGGGCCCACCGGGTCGGAAGGCGTCAAAGAGTTTGTCGGATCGCTCGCGAAACAGAGCGGCCTGAGTTTCGCCGAAATGGAAAAAGAATTTTTCCTGAAAGCCCGCCCGACCTCGCTGCTCAAGCGCTTCGCCTCGCCGGAGGAAGTTGCGGCGATGGTCACCTTCGTCTGCAGCCAACTCGCCTCGGCCACCAACGGCGCAGCGTTGCGGGTGGACGGCGGCGTGGTCAAATCCCCATTTTAATATGAAATCATGGCAACTTACCGCTTCCACCGGGGCGGATGCATTAAAACTCACGGAACTGGCCGAGCCCCAGCCCGCTCCCGGGCAGGTGCTGGTGCGGGTGCGCGCGACGTCGCTAAATTACCGTGACCTCATGGTGGCGAGCGGCCGTTACGGCCCTGGCGTGCCCTTGCCGTTGATTCCGCTTTCCGACGGGGCCGGCGAGATTGCCGCAGTCGGTGCCGGTGTGACCAAATGGAAAACGGGCGATCGCGTGGCCGGCACTTTTTTCCAGAACTGGCAGACGGGACCGGTGCGCCGGGAGGCATTCGAATCGGCGCTTGGCGGCTCCATCAACGGCATGCTGGCTGAATTCGTCGCCTTGTCAGCGGATGGCGTCATTGCGATTCCGCCGCACCTGAGCTTCGAGGAAGCGGCGACCCTGCCGTGTGCCGCGCTGACGGCCTGGCACGCGCTGGTGACGGACGGGAAAATTTCCGCCGGCCAGACGGTGCTGGTGCTGGGCACCGGCGGCGTTTCCATCTTCGCGGTGCAATTTGCCAAAATGCACGGGGCACGCGTCATCATCACTTCGAGCAGCGATGCGAAGCTCGCCCGCGCCAAGGCGCTCGGCGCCGATGACACGATCAATTACAAGACGACACCGGATTGGGAAAAAGAGGTGTTTCGCCTCACGGACAAAGCCGGCGCGGATCACATTGTCGAAGTGGGCGGCACCGACACCTTTCCCCGATCGCTGCGCGCGGTGGCCATGGGCGGGACGATCAGCGTCATTGGCGGCGTCAGCGGGTTCACCAGCGATGTGCCGCTGCGGGATATTCTCGGCAAATCGGCTCTTATCCGCGGCATCTTCGTCGGAAGCCACGACATGTTCGCGGCGATGAACCGCGCCATTTCACAGCACCAGCTCAAGCCCGTGATCGACCGCGTATTTTCATTTACCGAAGCCTCGGCCGCCTACCGCTATCAGGAAAGCGGCGCACATTTTGGAAAAGTGGTCATCGCCGTTTAATCAGCAATCAACACCTCTCATTTATGCCAGACACCATTAAAATCCGGGAGCTGGGAAAAAGTGGGCTACGCGTCTCCGCGCTGGGGCTCGGCTGCATGGGCATGTCGGAGTTCTACGGCGTGAGGGAGGATCAGGAATCCATCGCCACCATCCACCGGGCACTAGATCTGGGGCTCAACTTTCTCGACACCGCCGACATGTATGGCTGTGGCGAAAATGAAAAGCTGGTCGGCCAGGCCATCAAAGGCCGGCGCGAACGTGTGATTCTGGCGACCAAGTTCGGCAATGTCCGGGATGAACAGGGAAAATATCTCGGTGTGAACGGTCATCCCGACTACGTCCGCAAATGCTGCGAGGCCAGCCTGCTTCGACTCGGCGTCGCGCACATTGATCTCTACTACCAGCACCGGGTGGATTCCACCGTGCCGATTGAAGACACGATCGGAGCGATGAGCGAACTGGTTCGCGCTGGCAAGGTTCGTTATCTGGGCATGTCCGAAGCGGCTCCGGCCACACTTCGCCGCGCCGCCAAAGTGCATCCGATCGCGGCCTTGCAGACCGAATACTCGCTGTGGACCCGGGATGTGGAGGCGGAGATCCTGCCCGTCTGCCGTGAACTGGGCATTGGCTTTGTGCCTTACAGCCCGTTGGGACGCGGCTTCCTGACCGGGAAGATCAAGCAGGTCGAAGATCTGGCGGCCAACGATTGGCGGCGAAACGGCCCCCGCTTCCAGGGCGACAATTTTAAACAGAACCTGACAATCGTCAGCCGCATCGAGGCCTTGGCGAAGCGAAAGGGATGCAAACCGGCCCAGTTGGCGCTGGCTTGGGTGCTGGCGCAGGGCGAAGACATCGTGCCCATTCCCGGCACCAAGCGCCGCACCTATTTGGAGGAAAACCTGGACGCGCTGCAAATCGAGCTGACGCCACAGGAACTGGCGGAATTCAATCTGGCCGTGCCGGCCGGCGGCACGGCGGGCGAACGTTATCCGGCTGCCAGCATGACCTACTTGAGCCGCTGAGATTCTGCGCTGCCGCCCCCGGTTTGACAATTGGTAGCATTTTGCTACCTTTGTGATATATGAGTCAACCCGTCAAAGTTTCGGATGCGCTGCTGCTGGATGCCCGGGTCGCGGGCGAAGCCGTGGAACGTTCCATCGCCGGCCAGATCGAGTTCTGGGCCAAAATCGGCCGCGCGCTCGAACCCATTCTCCGCGGCGATTACGTCATGGCGCTTTGCCGGTCTGGCAACGTCAAGCCGCTCTCCACCTGTCTGGCTACGGTGGATTCACCCGCCGGCCGTCAGCGGGTGGTCGAGCATCTCAACTCCCGGCCCTTTCCCCACTACGAAGCTGCGCCCGCCTCGCCGGGCATGCTCGTGAGGATAGAGGCAAACGGTAAGCGCACCGTGGGCCGTTTTGTGAACCGGCATTTCCAGCCGGTGAAAGCCTCGCTGCGGTCTCCGGTAAAGAAAGTGTCGGCCAAGAAGACAACGAAGTTGGTTCTGGCCCACGCCTAAAGGTGAAAAAGCCTTCACCGAAATCTTCTGCACCGTGGAATATTCCCGCGCTAGATAAGCGACCGGTGATTGTCGCCGTGGTCGGACCTAACGGCGCCGGCAAATCCACTTTTTACGAAGCTCATCTCAAACCCGCTGGCCTCCGGTTTCTCAATGCCGATGTCATGGCCGGAGAATTGGGAATTGATTCGTATCAAGCGGCAGAAGTTGTTGCAAAGTTGCGGCAGGAATTGGTGAATCAGGGAGAGAGCTTTGTTTTCGAGACGGTATTCTCCGATCCGGTGGGCGACAAGCTGGCCTTTTTGAAGGACGCCGCTCAGCGCGGCTATTCCGTGGTGCTCTGCTTCATCCGCATCGCCAGTGTGGACCGTTCCGAGGAACGCGTGGCCATGCGGGTCAGCCAAGGCGGTCACGACGTGCCCACAGACAAACTCATCGCCCGGTTTCCGCGCACCATGGCCAATCTCAAGCAGGCAATCAAGGATCTGCCCTGCGTGGCCATCTTCGACAACGATGATCTAGGGACACCGTATCGCCTCGCGGCCATTTATCAGAACGGCGCGCGGACTTATTCGACCACATAAATTTCAAGGTGGCTTGCGCCGGCACTTTGAAACGACAACAATCCGAAAAACGGAACCGCGGAGATTTTATGGCCAAATTGAACCCAATTAAAACGATCGTGGTGGTCATGATGGAGAACCGTTCGTTCGACCACATGCTGGGCTACCTGAGTCTGCCGCCGTTCAATCGAAATGATGTGGATGGTCTGAAGACCGACCCTGCGTGGCTGGCTCAATTTACCAACGACGACAATGGCCGGGCGATTCAGCCATTTCTCAGCACTGATCCTTACGACATGCCGGATGATTTCGATCCGCCCCATGAACGCCCCAACATGGCCGCCAATCTCGGAACGTTGCAAGACAATGCTTATCCGATGAACGGGTTTGTCAGTGCCATCCCATCGTCGGTCTCGACCAACCCGGATGTGCGGAAGCTCGTGATGAGTTATTTCGGCGCGGAACAAGTGCCGATGAGCCACTTTTTTTCGCAGAACTTTGCCATCTGTGACGCATGGTTTTCCGCGCTGCCGGCAGGCACGCAACCCAATCGTTTGATGTCCATGAGCGGGGAAACGATGATTGACGTCAACCGCACCATCTTGCCGCCCCAAGACCTAGTGTATGACTGGCTGACGGCACGCGGCGTGAGTTGGCGGGTTTATCATCAGGGGATTCCCTTTTTCACCATGATGCTCAAGTGGGTTCCGGAAATTGTTTTGAACAACCATTTTCGCCCTTTCAATCATCTCGCGAGTGATCTGATGAATTCATCGCCGGATGATTTACCGCAGGTGATTTTCGTAGAGCCGACGTATCAGGATGCCCCACATCTGGGCTTCGCCACCGACGAGCATGCGCCGTCTGGTGTCAGCAATGGCCAGGAATTTTTGATGCAGACATACAATGCGTTAATCAACAGTCCATTCTGGGATAATTCCCTCATGATCGTTGATTACGATGAAAACGGAGCGTTCTTCGACCACGTCACACCGCCGATGATTCCAACGGCCGCCCAGCCCGGTGCCGCTTGGAGCAATCCGTCCCCATTTATTTCCCTAGGGCCGCGGATTCCGGCCTACGTGATTTCACCTTTTGTAAAGCCAGGTTCGGTTTATCACGGCATTTTAGATCACACCTCGGTCTTGAAGTTGATCGGAGAAAAGTTTGGTGTCAACGGATCCTATTCACCACTGGTGGACGCGCGCCCCGTGCAAAGTATTTCCGACATGCTTAATTTTAACGGCCCCGCAGCCAATGCGCCGGCACCACCAGCACTCGATGCTTATTTGGCAAAGCGTCCGCCGGCCCCGACGGGAGCCACAGTGCCAACGCCAGACACCAATTTGCAGAAGGGATTCCAACAGGCAGTGACCAGCCTGAAACAAGGCGGGGCCGATATGAACCACCCCAAATTTGGCGAGCTGATTTACGAAATGGACAATCCAGTCACAGTGAGATCTGTTGAACCAACATGAAAACCCAATTTCTCCAGCCAATAAGAACGGCGTTCTTAACCGCAGTATTGGTCATCACCTGCAGCGGATGTTTTCTCATTCCGCTCAAACACAGCGATTATCGTGCGATCCACGAATACGCCACCGACGGCAATGTTGCTGGTATTACCCAGGACCTGGCTACCTACCCGGGCGATGTGAATTTGACGGACGATGCCGGGCGAACGCCTTTACATCTGGCCGCAACCCACTGCCACGTTGATGCCGCCAAGGTGTTGCTGGATAAGGGAGCTAAAGTTGACGCCAAAGCGGTTGGCGGCACTACGCCGCTGGATGTGGCCGCGCAGGCAGGTTGTGTGGACATGGTCAATCTGTTGCTCGCCAAAGGAGCCAAGGTGAATGTGCGTGACGATCAGGGACGCACGCCGCTGGACCGAGCATTGCAATGGAAGCGGGATGAAGTGGTGCAAGTTCTTCGTGCGCACGGCGGCATCGAATGATGTGGTTGCCGGCTGGCCGCAATTCCCAGCAACCTTGAGTCCTTTGTGAATCCGTCCAGCGAATTCACGAATTTGCGGCCATTCTTTTTACCGGCTTGCGGACTTTTTCGCCCCCTGTAGATTCCACAGTGGAGAGCAATCCAGTTGAAAAGATCTTCTCGCGGCACTCCCCACGGAGCTTTCTCACCTCATTCTGGACCTCTCAAGGTGGGGCGAGGAGAGGAAGAAGCGGCGCTTCTCCCGATGTTAGCGAGCCTAAAATAGTCCTTGCAAATATTTGGTGCCGGCAGAAAATCACAACAATGACCCGCGCTGGTCGTAGACCAGAAACCAAAAGGGAAGATATTCCCGATCAAGCGAGCATTAAGGAGGATGACTATTATCAAAACTTCAACCCTTTTCACCGCGAGCCGTCGGTTGCGTCTCGCCGGTTTTGCCGCCATGCGGACGTTTGGCTTGACGGCGATTCAACCCGCCCAAGCCAGTTATTTCACCAACACGGGGGCGGCGAACACTGGCCGTTGGACCCACACCGCTACTTTGCTGGCCAATGCGGAACTGTTTGATCCGGCCAGCGGCACCTGGCGAACCAATGCCACCGGCACCGGCACCGGTACCGGCAAGATCACGAACATTTTCCTGCCGTTCTCACTGTTCAGTCCGGCCAAACAGGGTTTCATCCGCGTCTCCACGCAATGAGTCAAATTTGAAAGCCGCCTCATCATTCAACGCTAACCACCAGCCAAATGAAAATTACCTTAAATTCCCGTGCGCATTACATCTGGCAATCACTCGCTTCCGCCATCGTCCTCGTCTTGCTTGCCGTGCCCGTAGCGCGCGCAGGGCTGACGATCGAGTTGGACCTGGACCGGGGCGACTACCAAGGTTATCAGTATTACCAGTTTTATTGCGGCTTGAGCACGAATGACGCGTCGCCGAATGTTCCTTACGGGGATTACTTCGTGGTCTCGCCGGGCTGGCCCACCAACGCCAACGCCTCCGCGACACTGTTTCATTTCAATGCCACCGGCTTCAACCAGATCAGCAGTTCTGGCAGCGGGGACTTCACCCAGTTCGACGCGCCGAATTTCAGCGATTCGTTCATCCAAAACATCACGAACGGAAAGTGGTCCATCTTCGTCACCAATGCCGTGACCACCAATGTTTATTACTTTTCCGTCACAGCCCACATCAGCAGCAATGCCATTCCGCCGGTGAGTATAATTTATCCGCCGAACAACGCGTTGAATGTCACGAACCAGCCCACCATTCTCTGGCAAAGCCCGACCAACTACGACGAGCAGATTCTTTACGGGCCGGACTTCGGCTATGATCTGCCGGTCACGCAGCAAAGTTACTCCGACGCCACGTTCGCTGACGGACTCAACGGCCTCACGCTCGACACTTACTACCATTCTTCCACGGGCATTGTCTGTTCGGCACCGACCAACAGTGCTGGCAGCCCTCTTTCCGGCTGGGTTTCCACCTGGCGCGTGTGGGACTATGCCAACGTGCAATTCACCGTCGGCAGCCCCTCGGTAGATTTCAACGCTGCCCTCGGCACCACCAATTTACCATGGGCCACCATGGGCGATGCCGCCTGGTTCAGCGAAACCACCAACACTGCCAACAACTCGTCGTCCGCCGCGCAAAGCGGTAGTGTCACCGGCGGTCAATTTTCAACCCTCTCGGTGACCGTCACCGGTCCGGGAACGCTGACGTTTGACTGGTCGAGCATCGCCGAGGATCCGAACCAGGGCTTCGCCTGTATATTCAATATTGATGGAAATTATGCCGACAATATTAACGGTGACACCGATTGGTTTCAGGAATTTGATCCGAACACGGGCGAGCCTTTTGTGATTCCCGCCGGGCTGCATGTGCTGACTTGGAAGGTGAATGCTGGCGGCGACACCGATCCCACCGAAGCCGGATTCCTCGCTAACGTGAGCTATGTCTCAGTGCCCTCGCCCAGCTTGACTGTGACCGCTACCCCGTCATCCGGCCTGGCATCACTGACCGTGCAGTTCACCAGCCCCAGCACGGATAGCCAAGGCAACACGGTGACCAACTGGAACTGGGATTTTGGCGACGGCGGCACCAGCACGGCGCAAAGTCCTTCTCACACTTTCACGACGGGCGGTTTATTTTCTCCCAGCCTAATCGCGTATAGCACCTACGGAACAACACCTCTGACGGTCAACGGCCCGGGCACCATCAACGTGAGCAACCCCTCGCTGGCTGTAAGCGCCACGCCCCCATCCGGCTTTGCCCCGTTGACGGTTCAATTCTTTAGCCCGATCACGGACAGCGCCGGTAACACGGTGACCAGTTGGAACTGGACCTTTGGTGATGGCGGCAGCAGCACGGCACAGAGTCCATTGCATACCTACACGAATACCGGCTCTTTTTCGCCTGCCCTCACCGCTTACAGCACCTATGGACCATCGCCGCTTTCCGTTACCGGCCTCGGCACGATTAGCGTCACACTGCCGCCGCCTTCACCCGGGGTCTGGACCGTTACGGGTGGAATGAAGGCCATCCGCGCGTTGGAAACTTTGACCCTGTTGCCCGATGGCAAGGTGCTGGCTTCGGCGGGCGAAGGGGCCGGCTATTTCTCCGTTGCGACTGCGGAATTGTATGATCCGGCCCTCGGAACGTGGGCGAATACCGGATCATTGGCGACCGACCGCTACGGCCACACGGCCACCCTGTTGGGCAATGGCAAAGTATTGGTCGCGGGCGGTATTCAGAGCTTCAGCACTTATGGCCATATTGCGAGCACGGAATTATACAATCCCATGAACGGAACCTGGACGACCAATAATGCCATGACGACCTCGCGCTATAGCCATACGGCGACCTTGCTGGGGAATGGAAAAGTTCTGGTGGCCGGCGGCCAGTCGCATGATGCCAGTGGTTATACTGGTCTCGCCAGTGCGGAACTGTATGATCCCAATTTGGGTGTCTGGACATTGACGGGCACGATGCCTAATGTGCATCAGTTCCATTCGGCGACCCTGCTGACCAACGGCTGGGTGTTGGTCGCGGGCGGCGAAGACACCAACAGTTCGGCCATCGCCGATGCCGATCTTTACAATCCAGCGTCTGGATTGTGGGCAAAAACCGGCTCAATGACCACAAAGCGCAGCAACCAGACGGCGACTTTATTGCCAAATGGAAAAGTGCTTGTCGCCGGGGGCTCTGACGGGAACTTCAATCCTCAGGCCAGCGCGGAGCTTTACGATCCAGCCCTGGGAACCTGGTCGGCGACCGGTTCGTTGACGACCGGACGCTCCGGGGCTGACGCCATGCTGCTCACCAACGGATTGGTTCTGGTCACAGGTGGATATGGTGGCCTTGCTTCCGCCGAACTTTATAATCCCGCTTCAGGACTATGGACGCCAGCAGCCACGATGCATAATCAACGCCAGCAATTCCCGGCGGTCTTGCTGCCCAATGGCCAGGTGCTGGTGGCGGGCGGATTTTACTTCAGTTCTCTCACCAACTCCGAGTTATACGGTTCGGTAGCATCAGTCACGCTGCCCATCCGTTTGCTGAACAGCACGCGGCTGAGCAGCGGCGCTTTCCAATTTGGTTTCACCAACACGCCCGGGGCCGGTTTCACGGCATTGACCACCACCAACCTGTCGTTGCCCTTGAGCGACTGGAGCGTGATCGGCAGCGTCCCGGAAATCTCACCTGGAGTGTTCCAGTTCACTGACCCGCAGGCGACAAACGGCCCGCGACATTTTTATCGCGTCCGCTCTCCCTAACCGAAAAAGCGTAATTCTTAAGAGTAAAAAGTAGTCATATATGTATTTACTTCTCAATCTATAGGATGGTTATTAACTCAAGCCTGCCGGAATGCGCTGGCACGAGGGGTTTCTGGGCGATCTATTACCGATTGCGTCGAGAGCGCCACACCGTCCCAAATGGTTTCAAGGCCCGTTCGGCTAGACGCTCGCCATCATGATGACGGACCTGCGCGAAGATCCGTTTGAGCGCTTGGGGTCGGTGCGCGGCGAATCCATGAACGACGGTGGCGGTAACGGCTACATGAACAGCTTCTTCGCCCGTGAGTTCTGGCGCTTCATCATGATGCAGGAAGCCGTTTCGGTTTTGGCCAAGTCGGCGATTGATTATCCGCCCATGCAACCCGGCGCGGGCTTTGGCATCGAGCAAATCAAGGCCAAGATTGAGGAGGCCATCGCCGCCCAGCGCGGCCAGTAAGCGGATTTCGATTCACGGGCCGGCGGCTCGCACAGGCTGCCTGCTTGTTGGATTGATTCGATTGTGAAACACGCGGGCTGTCCAAGTGGGCAGCCCGCGACTTCACCGCCGAGACATTACGGTCAACTTCAGGGCCACAGCCACATGGGGTTCCTCAGCCGAATACGATAATTCAATCGGAGCGAGAGCATGCAACTCATCCAGTCAATTCCTTGCTGCGAAAGCATAGTTCGTATATTATTTTTTTAGTCTGAACAATCATACGAACTATGAGCAAGTGCACCGACATTGCCGGGGAAAAGAAGAAGCAGGTTCGCTGCGCGATCATCACGCGCGTTTCTACGGACGACCAAGCGCGGGGCGACTACAGTTCCCTCAAAAGTCAGCAGGACATTTGCGAGCACTACATCTCGGTGCATCAGCTGGATGGCTGGGTCGCGACTCATTATTTCGAAGATCCGGGCTATTCAGGGAAGGACTTGAATCGTCCTGGCATCCAGGCCTTGCTGGCCGAAGTTCGGGCAAAAAAATCGATGTGGTGGTCGCCTACAAAATTGACCGGATTTCCCGCTGCCTGCCAGATTTCTACGAGTTCTGGGGCATCCTTCAAAAGCACGGCGCGAATTTTGTTTCCGCCACGCAGAATTTCGACACAAGCACGCCCATGGGGATGCTGATGCTCAACATGCTCTTGAGCTTTGGCCAGTTCGAGCGGGAAACCACGGCGGAACGGACTTTTCACAAACTCGCGGAACGAGCCAAGCGCGGCAAATGGAATGGCGGCTGGGTTCCCATTGGCTACGCATACGACAAGGCGACTCAGCTATTGCAACCCCATCCGGATGAAGCCGAGCTCCTGCGGAACATGTTTAAACTCGCGGTGCAGCATCAAAACGCCACGGAGGTTGCCAAAAAATTGAATGAGACAGGACAACGAACGCGCCAGCGCGTGCTCATCAAACCAGATGGCAGCCAGCGAGTCATAGGTGAAAGGCGCTTCATTGGCGACCGGGTCAAGGCCATCATTCGTAACGAGGTTTACAAAGGCATCATCAAGCATGGCGACAAGGAATATCCTTCGGAACATCCGGCCCTGGTGTCCGCGAAGCTGTGGGAAGAAGCCAACGCGGCGCTCCAGCGGCGGCCGGATCAGCCGAAGCGGCTTCAATCGCGCGATAAGCACTTTCATCTGCTGAAAGGCCTGCTGGTGTGCGGGGAGTGCGGCACTTCGCTCACGCCGTATCCCAGCGGCAAGAAAGATCCGGATGGAAATCCCTATCTTTACTACACCTGCACACACGTCAGCAAAGACGGCAAAGCCTCGCCATGTCCGGTTCGCAGCATTCCGGCGCGGGCGTTTGAAGATTTGATCATTTCGTATCTGGGCGAGATCGGCCGCCACCCAGAAATCATTGAAGCTGCCGTGCAGGCGTCCAACGAGGAAAAGCAAAAGGCCATCCGCCCGCTCAAAGCCAAGATGGCGGAGCTTGAACGGCGCTACCGTGCGTTATCGGAGTCCGTTCGGAACTGCATCGAGCTGGGGAAGAAGAAAGGGGCTAAAAACATTGGCGACGATTTTATCGCCGAAGCCAACCGGCTGTCGGAAGAAAAACTCGCGGTGGAACTGGAAAAGACCAAGGTTCAGATGGACATCAATTACCGCGAAGGCGTCGTGGCCGACAAGCAGATCATCGCTGACGCACTGTTGAAGTTTGGCAGCGTCGTGAAGAGCCTGCCGGAAGCGGATCAAAAGGAGCTGGTTCAACTCATTATCCGTGAGGTTTCTGTTAAACACTTCGACCCAGAAACCGACCCGACTCCTAAGGAAAACGGCGTGTTTAAAACCAAAATCCGAACTAAATGGTATTTGGTGAACATTTCACTATTCGCAAGTGACTTATTTCCAGCAGGTTTTAAAACTGGGGAAATAAGTTCGGATTTGAAGCGAATTGGCTCCAGAAGTAGGACTTGAACCTACAACCACACGGTTAACAGCCGCGTGCTCTACCATTGAGCTATTCTGGAACGCAAACGGATGATTATTCTACAAATCGCCGCGCGTTCGTCAAACCGTTTCGGCAGATCTTTTGGCAACGCGGACAGAAGAAGGTGCTCCGCGCCGCCTGCACGATGCGCTTAATGCGCGAAGCACAATGAATACAGGGCTGTCCCGCACGGTCGTAAACTCGCAACCGTTCCGAATAAAAATCCGGCACGCCCGCCGCGTGGCCAAAATAGAACAGCCCGTCCGACTTCACGGCACTGAAATTCAATGGCAGCGTGCTGCCGCAGTCAATTGCCTCGGTCAAAACTTCAAAAATTGCGCCTTGAAGTTCGCCGGTTTGCGCGTTGGTCAGCTTATTCGCCGCCCGGCGAGGCGAAATGCCCGCACGGAACAGTGCCTCGCTCGCATAAATGTTGCCCACGCCCGCGACCAGCGATTGATCGAGCAATTTCACCTTGATTGGTTGCCGCGATTTTTTTAACTGCCGCCCAAAATCAGCCACGGAAAACTCTTCGCCGAGCGGTTCCGGCCCCAGTTTATTCACCGATGCAAGATCCAAAGTAAACCGGCCAAAATAACGCGTGTCCTCGTAGATAAAATTTTTCGCGCCGAGGTCCAGGACCACCGCCGCGTGCTTGGGCCACGGCTCATTTTTGCGCGCCAGAAACATCCGCCCGGTCATGCCGAGATGGCCCAGCAAGGTGATTTCACGGCGGCGGTTTTTCGGGCGGAGTCGAAACAGCAGATACTTTCCGCGCCGGGTCAGGGCGAGAAATTTTGCACCCCGCAGATTTCTTTTGAACTCCCCGACTGAGGTCGGGGACAAAACTTTTTCGCGTCGGACGGTGACTTCACGAATCGTTTTGCCACGAATGAGCGGACGCAGATGACGCACGAGCACCTCGACTTCGGGCAGTTCAGGCATGGATTTTGCGCGGCTAACTGGAAACGAGGGTGCCCACTTTTTCGCCGAGCACGACGCGCTTGAGATTATGCGGCTTGAAGAAATCAAAAACGATGATGGGCATTTTGTTGTCCATGCAGAGCGAGAACGCGGTCGAATCCATCACCTTGAGCTGCCGTTGCAGCGCGTCCAGATAGGTGATTTTTTCGTAGCGTGTGGCCGAGGGATTTTTCTTCGGGTCGCTGTCGTAGATGCCATCCACCTTAGTCGCCTTCAGGACGACTTCGGCGCCAATTTCATTCGCGCGCAAAGCGGCCGCCGTATCGGTCGAAAAATAGGGGTTGCCCGTGCCGCCGCCAAAAATCACGATCCGCCCCTTTTCCAAATGCCGCACCGCGCGGCGACGGATGAACGGTTCGGCGACCTGCGACATGGCGATGGCGCTTTGCACGCGGGTCGGCGCCCCGAGTTTTTCCAGCGCATCCTGCAATGCGAGCGAGTTGATGATGGTCGCAAGCATCCCCATGTAATCGCCGGTGGCGCGTTCGATCCCGCGCTCAGCGGCGCCAAGGCCGCGATAAATATTGCCGCCGCCAATGACGACGACGATTTGCACGCCAAGTTCGCGCACTTCGCAGATTTGTTCGGCCATGCCCTGCACCGCTTCGGGGGAAATACCGAAGCCGCCTTCGCCGCCCAGCACTTCGCCGCTCAACTTAAGTAAAATTCTGGAATATTGGGGACGTTTGGTCTTGGTCATAAAATTGAAGGTCGGCGAAAAATCACGCAGAACTTTTAACAATCAAACGCGCGGCGGTCAAACCAATCTACTCGAACGGAGGTCGTTTGACGCAACCGCTCCTATTTTAATAGCGCTTCAGCGTGTTTGCGTGCGGCCTCGCTCTGACCACCGAGCATCCGCGCCAGTTCGGTGACGCGCTCTTTTTTGCCAAGCAATTCTATCGTGGAAATCGTCCGGCCGTTCTTCACCAGCTTGGTCACGACATAGTGCGCGTCCGCCGGTGCCGCCACCTGCGGCAGGTGCGTGATGCACAAAACCTGACGCTTGGCGGCGATCTGCTTCATCTTCTCGCCCACCGTGTTGGCGGTCTCGCCGCCGACGTTGGCGTCCACTTCGTCGAAAATCAAAACGGGAATTTCATCTTCGGCGGCCAGCACGGTTTTCAGGGCCAACATCACGCGCGCCATTTCACCGGACGAGGCGATGGCGCGCAGCGGCTTGGCCGGCTCGCCAAGGTTTGGTGCGAATTGGAATTCAATTTCATCGAGGCCGGTCCACTTAAATGTCGGAGACGACGTGAGGAGTCTCTGACTTTCTTTTGATTTGAGACTCGTCACCTCGTCTCCTACAAAATCAGTTTTGATCGCCACGTCAAATTTGCTTTGCTTGAATCCCAGATCAGCGAGCTGTTTGCCCACGGCCTTGGCGAGCGGCGGAATCACTCCCTTGCGCGCGGCGGTGAGCTTCTTGCCCGCACTCATAAGATCAGCATCCAGCTTTGCCAGGGCGGCATTGATCCGGGCGAGTTCGGCGTCGCGGCTTTCGAGCGCCTGCAACTTCTGCTGCGCGTCGTCGCCAAACACGACCACTTCGGCCAGGGTTGAGCCATATTTGCGTTTGAGCGAATGGATGAGATTCAGTCGCTCCTCGACTTCCGCCAACCGCGCGGGGTCAACGTCCACCTTGTCGGCGTAACGCGAAAGTTCCGTCTGCAACTCGCGCATCGTCTCGGTGGCCTGCGCGTGGAGCTCGACCAGATTCGCCGCGCCCGCATCCACGCGCTGAAGTTCGGCGAGCCCGCGGCCGATCACGCCGGACTGCGTGAGCAGCGAGTTTTCGTTCTCGCTCAAAGCGTCGAGCGCGGCCTGGCTCAACTGCAAGAGTTTTGCCGCATTGCTCGAACGGATAAATTCCGCCTCGACGGTTTGCTCTTCGTCCGGCTGCAAACGGGCGGTGGAAATCTCCTGGACTTGAAAGCGTAAAAGGTCGAGCTGCTGCGCGTAAGTTTTCTCATCCACGACCAGCGCGGCCTTTTCCTTTTCCAGGGTGCCGCGCCGCTGAACCAGTTCGCCGAAAGCCGCGCGTTCTTCTTCCAAGCCGCCGAAGGCATCGAGAATGGCGAGCTGTTTCGCGGCGTGCAGCAGCGATTGATGATCATGCGGACCGTGCATGTCCACGAGCCATTCGCCAAGGCTGGCCAGCGTGGCGAGCGTGGTCGCGGAGCCGTTGATAAACTGACGATTCGTGCCGGCGGCGGAAAAGTTGCGCTTGAGCACCAACTGATGATCCTCGCAGGGCTCCAAGCCGTTGTCTTCGAGAAAATTTTTCAGCGGCGCACGCAGCTTCTTCACCTCGAATACCGCTTCGACGGAACAACTTTCTTCGCCGCTGCGAATGAGCGAACGGTCGGCGCGTTCGCCCAGCACGAGGTTCAAGGCCCCGATGATGATGGACTTGCCCGCGCCGGTTTCGCCGGTAATGACGTTGCAGCCGGGCTGGAGTTCCAGCGTCAGGTCGCTCACCAGAGCAAGGTTTTTGATGCGCAGCGTCGTTAACATCGTTAGATTTCCTCCGCCCATTTGAGCGGTTTGTGCCGTTCGGCAAAAGAAAAATTTTACAATGTCATTCCATTTTACCTTTCTCGGCACCGGCACCTCGCAAGGCGTGCCGCTCATCGGCGTGGATTATCCCCCGGAATTTCTGGCCAATCCGAAGAATTGGCGCACGCGACCGGCAATTTACGTCGCGACCGACAAAGTCAAGCTGGTGGTGGACACGCCACCGGATTTCCGGATGCAATGCCTGCGGGAAAATCTCAAGTGGCTCGACGCGGTGCTGGTGACGCACGCCCACGCGGATCACATCCTGGGCATGGACGATTGCCGGCGGTTCTGCGATCTGCGCGGTGGCAAATCCCTGCCGATTTATGCGAGCGAAGAAACGATGGTGCATTTGCGCCGCGTGTTTGTTTACGCTTTTCATCAAGGCCCGTGGCCGCGCGGTTATTTTATTCCGGAAGAATGCATCCTGTCCGGACCGTTTGAAATCGGCGACCTGACAATCACGCCGCTGGAGCTGCCACATGGCCGCATGACCACCACGGGATTTTTATTCGAACAAGCCGGACGCAAGCGCCTCGCCTATCTGAGCGACTGCAAAGAAATTCCCGAACCCGCAATGGAAAAGGTTCGCGGGGTGGACATCGCCGTGATTGACGCGCTGCGCCACAAACCGCATCCCACGCATATGTGCCTCGATGAAGCGCTAACCGCCGCACGGCGCATCGGCGCCTGCGAAACTTACTTCACGCACCTGACTCACGATTACGACCACGACAAGGCCCAGGCGGAACTGCCGCCCAGCGTGATGTTCGCGTGGGACGGGCTGAAAGTGAAGTGTGAAGCGTGAACCGACTTTGAAGCGATTACTGACGACAAGACAATGACGTCCGTTCGTGCATAATGAAGTTTCCCATGAAACGCATTTATCTGAAATTTCTATTGATGGCGGCGCTCCTGCCGTTTCCCCACGCGTTAGCGCAAGCGGCGACCGACGACACCTTCACCCCGGCGAACCCGCCGGAGATGAAGCCCATGGCGAACCATGACACGCCAGCCTACCGCACGCTGGCGTGGTTCCAGCGCGGCGCCAATCTTGGTGATTACCTCGAAGCAAACCGCCGTTGGCGGCAGCTCGAGGTGTCCGCCGACGAGTTCGTGCAAATGAAAAAGGAAGGGTTTGATCATGTGCGCGTGCCGATTGGCTGGCATCAATACGCCGGGCCGGGACCGGAGTTCACCTTGGAGCCGGAGATTTTTGCGAAGGTAGATTTCGTCGTGACCAACGCGCTCAAAAACAATCTGGCGGTGATGATCAACCTCCACCACTTCAACGCGCTCGACCAGAATCCCACCCATGCGACCGCTGAGTTTTTGAAAGTCTGGCAGCAAATTGCCACGCATTACCAAGCGTTTCCACCGCAACTGATCTTCGAGTTGGACAACGAGCCGCATGACCAGGCGACGACGGCGTTGATGAATCCCATTTACGCACAGACCATCAAGGAAATTCGCCAAACGAATCCGCAGCGGACCCTCGTGGTAGAGCCGGGCGGCTGGGGTGGCATCGGCGGGTTGAAAGACTTGGTGTTGCCGCCGGACGACAACGTGATCGTCTCGGTGCATTGCTACGATCCATTTAATTTCACACATCAGGGCGCGACCTGGACGAGCGGGCAAACGCCGGTGACGGGCATCGTCTTTCCCGGCCCGCCGGCGCAGCCGCTCGTGCCCGACCCGAAATTGCAACTGAAGGACTACCAGTTGAGTTGGATCGAAAAATACAACACGCTGCCGGCGGACAAAAACCCGAGCAGCCCGCTGGCCTTCACTGGCAAATTTAAGTATCTCCGCGCCTGGTCGGATTATTACGGTCGCCCGATTCATCTGGGCGAATTTGGGGCCTACACCAAAGCCGATGGGCAATCGCGCGCGAATTTTTATGCCACCTTCCGGCAGGCGGTGGAAGCGGAGAAACTCGGCTGGTGCATTTGGGACTGGAGTGGCGGCTTCCGTTACTGGGATAAGCAGAATAACGCCCCGATGCCCGGAATGCGCGCCGCGCTTTTTGGCAAAACGAAATGAACCTCCGGCGCCGCCAGCAGTCAAATCTCCCACTGATGAAGTGTATTAGACTCGCGATTTTATCGCTGCTGCTGGCCCCCTTGGCGGCCGGTGCGGGTGGCGACGAAGTGGTCGTCATTTACAACTCCCGCGTGCCGGAATCCAAAGCCATCGCCGAACATTACGCCGCCGCGCGGGCGGTGCCGGCAAAACAGATTTTCAGCTTCGCCCTCACCACCAACGAAGTCATCACGCGGGCGGACTTCACCGATTTTTTGCAGCAGCCGCTGGCCGACCAGTTGGAAAAATCGGGCTTGTGGAAATTTGGCCAGGCTCCGATTCCGGCCACCAGCAACCAGCCCGCGCACTCTGAATACCGCGTGGTGGCGTCGAAAATTCGCTACGCCGTTTTGTGCTGGGGCATGCCGCTGAAAATTGCCCCGAGCTCCAAAATAGAAGAGCTGGCCCACAAAATCACCCGCACTGAATTGCTCCGCAACGAGGCGGCGGTGGATTCGGAACTCGCGTGGCTGCCGCTGCTCAAAATGGACACATCCTTGACCGGACCGCTCCCGAATTTATTTTACGGCACCACCAATCGCGCCTTGCTGTCACCGCTCAACGGCCTGCTGCTCGTGACCCGGCTCGACGGCCCCACGCCGGAAATCGCCAATCAACTCGTGGATAAAGCGCTGGCCGCCGAGCGGGATGGATTTTGGGGGCGGGCGTATTTCGACGCGCGCGGTCTGCAAACCAACGATGCGTATTTTCTGGGTGACCAGTGGATTTTGACCGGTGCCGAGATCTGCCGGCAGCTGGGCTTTGATTGTGAAACGGACACGAACGGCGAAACGTGGCGCGCATCGGCGCCGATGAGTCAGATCGCCATTTACTGCGGCTGGTATACTGGCGATGCCGACGGACCGTTTGCCGCGCCAAAGGTCGAGTTCATGCCCGGAGCCTTCGCGTATCATCTGCATTCCTTCAGCGCCGACACGCTGCGCAGCACCACGCGCAACTGGTGCGGCCCGTTGCTCGCCAAAGGCGCGACCTGCACGCTGGGCTGTGTGTATGAGCCGTATCTGCAATTCACGCCCAACCTTGCCTTTTTTCTCCAGATGCTGGGCAGCGGCTACACGTTTGGCGAGGCCGCTTGGGCCTCCGAAAACGCCTTGTCCTGGCAGATCACCGTCATCGGCGATCCCTTGTATCAGCCCTTCAAAAAGCCGTTGCCGGAACGCCACGCCCAACTGGCGCGCGAGCATAATCCGCTCCTCGAATGGTCGTTCGACCGCCTCGTGAACCTCGACCTCGCCCATGGCGTCCGGGCACCGCCACTCGCGAAATTTCTTGAAGCGGTTCCCGCCACGGCGCAGAGCGCGGTGCTCACGGAAAAACTCGCCAGCCTCTATGCGGCGCAAGGCAAGCCGTCTTCGGCCATCAACGCTTTCCAAACGGCACTGAAATTAAACCCATCGCCGCAGCAGCGCCTCCGCATTCGCCGCCACCTGGCGGAAGAACTGCTCGCGCAAAACCGCGCGGCGGACGCGGCGGAAAACTGGCGGCAACTCATCGCCGAAGCCCCGGATTATGCCGACCTACCGAACGTCCGCAAACAGCTGAACGAACTGGAACAAAAATTCGCCGCTGAAAAAGCTAAATGACCAAACCCAAATGGAATTGACCGCCCGGAGCCCAACGGCAAGCGGAGTGTTTTCTGTGTGCTTCCGGTGTTTCAATCAACTGCATTTTTCAGTTTGAAATGACATGACTCCCTTCTTCGACACTCACGCGCACCTGGACTATCCCGACTACGCCCCGGATTTTCCGGCGGTCATTGACCGCGCGCAAGCGGCGGGCATCACCAGAATTATCGCCATCGGCACCACGCTCACCAGCAGCGAACGCGCCATTCAGCTAGCCGAAATGTATCCGGGTATCTACGCCGTCGTCGGCTGGCATCCCACGGACGCGTTGACCGCCCCGGACGACCTCCGCCCGGCCCTCCGCCAACTGGGGCGCCATCCGAAAGTCGTCGCGATTGGGGAGACCGGACTGGATTATTTTCGTCCCCCCAGTGCCGCCGGTGGTTCGTCGCAGGACGATGTGCGCTACAAAAACAGGCAAGCGGAAATTTTCCAGCAGCAACTCGAAGTCGCCGCCGAGCTGGGACTGAACTGCGTCATCCATCAGCGCGCCTCGTTTGACGACACGCTGGCACAGCTCAAGCCGTTCGCCGGTCGGGCGCGCGGCGTCTTTCATTGCTTCGGTGAATCCATTGCCCGGCTGGAGCAGGTGCTGGCCATCGGTTCGCTCGTCAGCTTCACCGGCATTGTGACTTTCAAAAATTCCCAGAATGTCCGCGACGCCGTCGCCGCCGCGCCCCTCGGCCAGTTCATGTTGGAAACGGACTGCCCGTATCTCGCGCCCGTGCCATATCGCGGCAAGCGCTGTGAACCGGCATTCGTGAAGGAGATTTCGGAGACCGTCGCGGCGGTGAAAGAGTGTTCGCTGGAAGCATTGAGTGCGGCCACCTGTCAGACGGCGCAGGCATTTTTTAGGAAACTGCAATAAGCCTCAAAATCATCCAGCCTGTCCTGTTAATAAGGGAGGATTTTCCGCCTGCATGGCGCTGGCTCTCTGGTGTGAACCAGGGGTGATTGGTTTGGCCCAAAATTACGTTGCCGATTCCAGTCAATTGCTTAAGGTTTCACAGCGGCGTTGCGCCCGCCTGCCTTAAAAACATCCCGCGCAGCCGGGCGGCAGGTGATGGCACCACACTGGCATCAAAGCTGCATATCAATTCATGATTGCAGACCGGACGTTGTCCAATTAAAGCAAATGAAAAAAAACTTATTCCTCACTTTCGCCGCGGTGCCGCTGATGTTCACTTCGTGTGCCACGCCGCCGCCGCCGCCGCCGCAGGCGTTTCACAATGTTGACCGCAGCGCGCTGGTCATTGCGTCGCTGGACGACAAAAACTGCCGACTGCTCCAGCCGACGGCGGCGGACAAGTTGGAAAACAACCAAGCGCTGGATCAAGTCAAAAAACTGCCGCAGCATCAAACCGCGGTGGTCATCCTGGAAAATTTCAACGAACAAATCGTTGGGAATGAATTTCGCGACCGCAGCACCCCCCTGTTCATGGGTTTGCGGACCATCGGTTACGAACACATCGTTTTTCTCCAGGGCAAAGGCGTCAATGATCCCGAAGGTTTGACGCTGATCGCCAAATACGACTGATCCTTTGGTTTGGTTGGGTTCTCGGCCTGCCGGTTTTATTTTTTGTTCCGGCAGGCCGTTTTCTTTTCCATTGCCGCCGCTTCATATCAGCCTATCTTCGCGACGTAATGGCGGGGCAAACAAAAACAATTCAGGCCGATGAAAAGCTCGCGGCATCTCCTGCCGCAACGCTCCAAATCCGCGTTCACGGCGAGGCTTCGCTGCCGACCTTGGTGTATCTCCCTGGTTTGCACGGTGACTGGACGCTCATCGCTGGTTTTCGCGCGCAGCTCGCGGGCAAATTGCGGTTTGTCGAGTTCATTTATCCGCGCACCCTGACTTGGTCGCTCGACGAATATGCGGCGGACATCGAAACCGCTTTAGCGCAACACAACATCACCGCTGGCTGGCTGCTCGGCGAATCCTACGGGTCGCAAATCGCTTGGACTCTGCTGGCGCGCAAGCAATTTGAGGCGCAAGGCATCATTCTTGCCGGCGGCTTTGTCAAACATCCCTTGCCCTGGGGCGTGCGGCTGATGAAAGCAGCTATTGGAAGGATTCCTTTCAAGCTGCTGGTCTGGGGCCTTGCCCGTTTCGCGTGGGTTATTCGGCTTCGCTACCGCCATTCGCCGGAAACAAAGGCCAGCCTGGCTGAATTCACGGCTCGTCGGACGGAGCTGGATCGCCAAGCGATGCGGCATCGACTTAACCAGATTGCCCAATTTGATCCGCGCGAAATTGCCCGCAACACCAGCCTTCCCGTCTATTATGTCAGCGGCTGGCTTGACCCGCTGGTGCCGTGGCCTCTGGTGCGATCTTGGCTCAGGAAGAATTGTCCAAGATTGCGAGGCGACAAAATCATCGCCACCGCCGATCACGTTGTGCTTGGCACCGCGCCGGCCACAGCCGCTCGTCAGATCCTGTTCTGGATGCAGCGGTGAAGAAAGTGCGGTTACCGCCGGGCGCCAGGCGCGCGAGCGATCCGCTGGCCGAGCCCAAAACCGCAACGGAATTGAAACGCCGTGGCCAGCTCGCCCGCAGCACTGAAAAAGTGGGCTTCTCCCATCCGGAAAAATTCCTTCGCCGATCGTCTAATTTAAATCAGGCGAATAAACAGCCAGGCTGCCCAAGCCGTCTTAACCACGTTGCATTTCGGAAAGGACCTCAAGCAGCAAACCGCGCGCTGGCAAATCAGAAGCTCGTTTGCTACGCTCCGCCAGCAATGAAATCTCTCGCGGATACATGGGTCGGCAGTTGGCTCGTCGGGCTGGGCCGCATCGCGGCGCTGGCGCGGGAGGCCACCGTTTCGCTGCTCACGCTCAAGGTGACGTGGCGCGATCTGCTCTATCAGATTTATTTCATCGGCATCAAATCGCAATCGGTCGTCATCATCACCGGCGCGTTCACCGGCATGGTGCTGGGCGCGCAGACGTATTTCCAATTTCACAAAGTCAAAATGGACACGGCCACGCTCGCGGTGGTCGGGGTTTCCATGTGCAGCGAGCTTGGGCCGGTGCTGACGGCGCTGATGGTGGCGGGACGCGTGGGCGCGGCCATCGCGGCGGAAATCGGCACAATGCGCGTCACGGAACAGATTGACGCGCTGCGGACTTTGGCGACCCATCCGGTGGATTATCTGGTGGTGCCGCGCCTGCTGGCCTCGACCATCGCCCTGCCCTTGCTGACGATTGAATCCATCACCATCGGCATTGGCGCCAGCTATCTGGTGGGCGTGTATCTGCTGGGCATTGATCCGGTGTATTCGTGGTGTAACATGCTGAAATATACGGGCAACATTGACTTGGTCTTCGGCCTGATCAAGGCGCTTGTGTATGGCGGCATCATCGCGCTGATCGGTTGTTACAAGGGCATGACCTGCGGCGTGGGCGCACAGGGCGTGGGCCGCGCCACGACGGAGGCGGTGGTCTTTTCTTCCATCACGATTCTGATCACGAACTTCTTCCTGACGCTGGTCTTGCAGCGGGTGGCGGTGATGACGTTATGATCGAAGCCCGCCAACTCACCAAATCCTTCGGCCCGCAGAAAATCCTCGACGGCGTGGATCTGCGCATCGAGAGCGGCGAGTCGGTGGCGATCATCGGGCGCAGCGGCGGCGGCAAGAGCGTCCTGCTGAAACATCTCATCGCCCTCCTGCAACCAGATTCCGGCGACGTGCTGATTGACGGCGAAAGCATCGTGCGGATGGACGAGCGGCAACTGCTCCGCATCCGCGAAAAGTTCGGCATGGTCTTTCAGGGCGCGGCATTGTTTGATTCGATGACGGTGGCGGAGAACGTGGCGTTTCCGCTGGTGCGCAAAAAGAAAAAACACACCGCCGCCGAAATTGAAAAGCGCGTGGCGCGGGCGCTGGAGGTGGTGGACTTGTCGGGCGTCCAGAAAAAAAATCCGGCGGAACTCTCCGGCGGCATGCGCAAGCGGGTCGGCCTGGCGCGGGCGATTGTTTACGAACCGCAAATTCTGCTTTACGATGAGCCGACCACCGGGCTGGACCCGATCGTGTCGGACAGCATTGACCAACTGATCATCCGCGTGCGCGACCAATTCAAGGTCACCTCGGTGGTGGTGACGCACGACATGCGGAGCGCCCGGCGGGTGGGCAACCGGGTGATGCTGTTGCACGAAAAACGGATCTACGCCCACGGCACGCCCGACGACATTTTCACGTCGCACGACCCGGTGGTGCGCCAGTTCATTGACGGCGTGGCGGACGCCAAAGAAACCCTTTAATCGTCATGGAAAAATCTCGCTTAGAACTAAAAGTCGGCCTGTTTGTGGCCCTCTGTTTGATCCTGCTGGCGGTGCTGGTCATTCTCTTCAGCAAGGGCACGAGCTTGTTCCGCGGGACCTATGCGCTGCAGTTGAGCGCGGCCAATGTCGGCGGGCTGAAAGTGAAATCCGGCGTGCTGCTTTCCGGGGTGCAGGTCGGCACGGTGGACGCAATCCACCTCGCGGCGGACGGCAAGAGCGTCAACATCACGTTGAAGGTCTATAAGGATTTTCCGATTTATCACGACGCCCGGTTCGTCATCCAGCAGGCCGGCTTCCTTGGCGATCAATATGTCTCGGTCATCCCCACGGAGAACTTGCCACCGGCACTGACCAACGATGCGGCAGTGAATTGCCAGGAGCCGTTTGACTTGCAGGAAGTCGCCCGCAGCGCGGCCGGTTTCATCCAGCGCCTCGATGGCACGGCGAAAAAACTGGACGAGTCCGTCACGGATTTGCGCGCCAAAGTGCTCAACGCGCAAACGCTCGCCAGCTTCGGTGACTCCATCACCAATCTGCGGCTGATCACCGAACAGGCCGTCACTGCCGTCAAGGGGGTGAACGACGTTATTGCCACCAACGGCGCGCAGGTCAGTCTCGCCGTCAGCAACGCCGTCAATTTTTCCGCCGAGTTGAACCGCCTGGCCGTCTCCGCGCAAAGGGTGCTGGACACCAATGGCGCGAACCTCACCGCGGCCACCAAGAACATTGAGGATATTTCCCTCACCGCCAAACAACTCGCCGCCGATTTGCAGGCGGGCAAAGGTCTGGCGGGAACCGTGCTGCAAAACCCCGAGCTCGCCACGAACTTTCAGGCACTCGCCGCCAATCTCGCCGTCACCAGCAGCAACTTGAACCGCCTCGGTCTGTGGGGCGTGCTGTGGGCGCATAAACCGCCGACCACCAATCCATCCGCCACCAACCCCACACACAAACAGCCATGACACCCCTTTGGTCCATCCGCCTTTTGTTTCTGAGCCTCTGCATCCTGGGCGGCTATGCCGTCAGCCAGGTGCGACCGGAATTTGTCGGCGATCAGCACGGCAGCATTTTCGGCATGATGATCGGCTTTGGCTTCGGCGGACTGCTCATCGCCGTGGACGAAATGCTCAAAGGCTTTTCACTTCGCGCCTTTTCCGCGACGACGTTCGGCCTGCTGCTGGGCACCGTCGTCGCCTCGCTGATCGACCGCTCGGGGTTGTTTGTGAACGCCGACGAAAATGTCCGCTGGCTGATCCGGCTCGGTTTGTTTTTGAGTTTTGGTTACATCGGCATTGTGCTGGCCATGCGCAGCAATAAGGAGGATTTTTCGCTGATCATTCCCTATGTGCGGTTCGCCCCGCAAAACCAGCCGGACCGGCTGCTGCTGCTGGATACCAGCGTGATCATTGACGGACGGATCGCCGACTTGATCGAGGCCAAATTCGTTGAAGGTCTGGTGGTCGTGCCGCGTTTTGTGCTGCACGAGTTGCAGCAGGTCGCCGACTCTGCCGATTCCGTCAAACGGGCGCGCGGGCGTCGCGGTCTGGACTTGCTGAACCGGCTGCAGCACAACCCCAAGATCGAAGTCCGCATTCATGACGGCGATTTTCCCGAGGAAAAAGGCGTGGATGGCAAGCTCGTCCGCCTGGCGCGCGGCCTCAACGCCAAACTTTACACCAACGATTCCAACCTCGCCAAAGTCGCCGAACTGCAAGGCGTCACCTGCATGAACTTGCACGAAATCGGTCGGCTCATGAAAGCCGCGCTGCTGCCCGGCGAACTGCTGGAATTGCGCATCGTCCGTGAAGGCCGCGACAAAGGCCAGGGCATCGGCTACCTGCCGGACGGCACCATGGTGATTGTCAACAACGCACAAGCCCACGTCGGCAAACAGATTGACGTGCAAGTGCAGAGCACCATTCAAACCGGTGCGGGCATCATCGTCTTCGCCGAAGCCCGCGTGGAACCGCCCGCGCTGAAAGAATAATATGAATCCCGTCACCCTCTACAAAGCCCTCAATCCGGCCGATGCCCAGATGGTTTTTTCCCGGCTCGACGCGGCGGGCTTTCACCCCTTTGTGGCCGATGAAATCGCCGCCTTGAGCCTGGAGGGTTACGCCTTGTCCGCCGGCGGCATCCGCGTGCAAGTGCCCGCCTCGGAATACGCCGACGCCAAGGAATTCTTAGACACGCCCGCCGAATGACTTTCGTAAGGACCTGACGGTCTTTCCCGCCCAGCCAGATGCCCGCGGCGGTAGGAAACGACGTGAGGAGGCTCAAATCTGTTGTGCTGAAATCCAATGCGGGCGCGCGGCACCGACTGACCAGCCGCCGCTGCCAAACTCAAATGGCAAACAGCGCGTGGAAAACAAGTTTCCCGCCGAAGAGCCAGATGACCGCCGCGAGCGCGATGTAGGGACCGTAGGGCATCCGCGATGACCACTCACGCTTGCCCAGCACGATCAAAACCACGCCAACCGCCGCGCCGATCATCGAGCTAACCATGAGTGAAAACAAGGCCCCCTGCCAACCGATGAAGGCCCCGATGGCGCCCATGAATTTCACGTCGCCCAAACCCATCGCCTCGCGCGGCACGACGATTTCCGAGCAGACGGCTTCGAGATGCTTCACCGTTTCCGGGTTGATGCGCTCGTCGCCGATTTTCAATTCCTGCGGCGACAACCGCAGGGTGACGTCCTGATAACCCCGGTCCACCAGTTCGACGGTTTGCGCCGACAACACAATCGCGTCCGACTTGCGGTAGAAAAACTCTTCGTAGGGAATCTCCTTATCCGGCAGGCAAAGCGCCGTTTCGGAGAAAACGATTTTGGTGCCCGGCTCCAGCTTCAGGCGTTGCCGGCCAAACATCAATTTGCCCAGCCGCAAAATCGCATAGACAATCCCGGCGCCGGCGGCGAGGCCCACCAGGCCGCGCCCCATCCCCTGCCCGTTCGTGGTGGCCTCATGCAAGCGCGGCAGCAGAAAAGAGATCACCAAACCAGCCGCCGCACCGCCCAGGGTGATTTCGTCGGGAATGATGAAATGCTCGAAGTCAATGAAGGTGGCGGTGATCAAGCCGGCGAGAAAAACCGTGTAAACGAGCGCCAGCCACACCGACTGCTGGCCAAACATCAGCCAGCAACTGAGAAACATCAGGCCGGTGAGCAGTTCCACGACGAAGTAGCGCGGCGAGATCGGCGCGGCGCAGTTTTTGCACCGGCCACGCAGCCAGAGCCAGGTCAGCAGCGGAACATTCAAGTAGAACGGGATTGCGTATTTGCAGTGCGGACAGTGCGACGGCGGCGTGACAATGCTCAGGTCCAGCGGCATCCGGTAAATGCACACATTGAGGAAGCTGCCGACAATGCAGCCGAAGGCGAAGAACACGAGCGACCAGAAGTGGAACGGCACGAGTGCCCAGTTGTGCGTGTCAAAGATGGCGTCAATGCCCATAAATATTTTGTTCGAGCGCGCGGCGCATCACGTCGCGCGGGGCCGTTTGGCCGGTCCAGATTTCAAACGCCTTCGCGCCCTGGTGCAGCAACATGCCCAGGCCGTTGGCCGTTTTGCAACCGGCGGCTTTGGCGGCGGCGAGCAAGGGCGTTGCCGCCGGACGATAGATCATGTCGTAAACGGCGCGGGTTTGCTTCAGGGAAAACCGGCTTTCGTCGAGCGGCGACGCGTCCTCGGATTTCAGGCCGAGCGAGGTGGCGTTAATGACCAGATCCACTTCGGTTTTGGGATAGTCCAGCCCGACATAGACGGCGGGAAAGTTCTTTTTTATTTCAACCTGAAGGTCGAGTGTTTTTGAGAAGGTCCGGTTGACCAGGAACAGTTCCAGCACATTTTCCGAAGCGAGCTTCAAGGCCGCCGTGCGTCCGGCACCACCGGCTCCGAGCAGCAAAACTTTTTTTCCAGACAGCTCAATGCTCAAATCCTCACGCAACGCCGCCGCCAACCCTTCCGCGTCGGTGTTGAAACCTTGCGCGCGAATTTCAACCGGCGCGCCCTGATGAAATTCCCGCAACGGCAGCCAGTCGCTTTTTTCAGTGCGTCCCTCAAAACGAATGGTGTTCACCGCGCCCCAGACTTTCGCGGATTCATCCAGCGCGTCCACCATATCCACCGCGAGCAGCTTGTGCGGCACGGTTAAATTCAATCCGGCAAAGCCCATCGCTCGCGCGCCTTCGATGGCGGCGCGGAGATTTTTCGGGTCCACTTCAAACGCAAGATAGCGCCAGTTCAGACCGAGCGCGGCGAAGGCGGCGTTGTGCATCGCGGGCGAGGCGGAATGCCGAATGGGCAGGCCATAGACCGCGCACAAGCTCGTGGCGGCATTAATGGCGGTTGGAACCGGTTGAGGCACGCGCAATTTATATGCGGGCAGGGCGCGAGTTCAAAGCGCAAAGTCGGCGGTGACCGTCAAAATGGAGGCTAACGGAATAGAATGTTCGGATGCACGCGGGCCAAGGATGGGGCGCAGGCTTGCCAGCCTGCCCCATGTCAGCGGCGGATTTCCTTTCGGAATTGAGGTTCAAACTGCCGCGGTTAGCCGGCGCTACAAACCCCGTTTGGAAACCAAACGGGGTTTGCGCCACAGATCTCGTCGTTAAGGGTTAATTGTGAATGTCGGAACCTGATCACGCCACTCGGCAATCACCATCACAACCTTCGAGTGGATTTCAGACTCACCGCTTAATTCCCATTCCAAGACATGCGGTAGTAAGCCGACGACGGAATAGTGCCGAGATCACTGAAGTTGTCGGTCACGCTGAACGCGCCGTTGCTGGGCGTGTTGGTGGTCAGAATGTTTACCCAGTTCACCAGATTCGTCGAACGTTCCACTTCATACTTGTAGCCGGGAATGCCGGCGAATTCCACCGTGGCCGTGCTGCCGCTGACCGTGACGCTCGCGTTCTGCCCGGAGACGAACGGTGCGGCCACCAAGGTGACCGTAGCGGTGGCGCTGCCGCCGTTGCCGTCGGCCACCGTGTAGGCGAACTGGTCATTGACCAGGTTGGTGTTGACGTAGGTAACGTAGCCACCCGCGATGGTCAGGGTGACGCCGTTGGTGCTGGTGCCGACGCTGCTTAGAGTCAGCGGATCGCCGTCCGCATCGGCCGCATTCGTCAGAAGATTCGGCACCGCGATCTGCCAACTGTTCACGCTGCCCCGGCTGTAGCTGGCATTGTTCGCCGTCGGGGCGTGGTTGACGACGAGGTAAAGTTCGCCGCCGACAATTTTCAGCGTTGTCAGCGCGCCCGAAGCGAATCCGGCGCCGAGCACCGTCACCGGCGAACTCGCCACAGCTCCGGCCACTGCGCCACCGGTCGTGGCGGAAATGAGCTTGTAACTGCCCGCCGGCAAGGCCGTGCCGATAACCGTCACGGTCACGGCATTGTTGTTCAAAGACAGTGTGCCGTTGGTCACCGCCAGCGTCGCGGTGCCGTTGGTGTAGTTCAAGGCCACGGAACCCGCGGTCAGCGTGGCATTGCCGGCGATGAGGCCGGTCGCACCCGTGCCGCTCAACGTCTGACCCGCACCGAGCGTGAAGGCGGAGGACAAGCCGCTCACGTCAAACGTGGCCCCGCTGCCGATGACAATGCCCGGCGAGTTCGCAATCGTCGCCGTGCCGGTCAGCGCCAGCACGCCGTTGCTGATGGTGGTGGTGCCCGAGTAAGTGTTGTTGCCGCTCAGGAACAACGTGCGCAACCCATTCATCATGATGCTGGACGGCGACAGCTCGCTGATGCTGCCGAGCGAGAGGTCCGCACTGGTTTGAGGCGCGGTGTTCCAGCCAGGAGTCTTGGGAGAAAATGTAATTGTGCCGCCGGTCAAGGTAGCGCTCTGGAATACGACCGTGGAACCCGCTCCATTCACGTCCACGCCGAGTTCCTGTCCACCGCCGATGGTCAGATTGCCCATCGTGACGCTGGTGCCGGCCAACCCACTGAGCGGGTCAACCACGGCCAAGCCCGCGCCGGAAATTGCGATGTTATTACCCAAGATGGTGCTGCCGCCGCTGAGGTTGCGCAGGTTCAGTTCAGAAAAAGAGCCGTTGACGGTGTTGTTCGTGAGCACCCCGGCCGTGATAACAATCTTGCCGGTGCCTACAGGGCTATAGGGTCCCGCCACAGAAGTCTGGATTTCACCTTTGATGCCTTTGGCGAGAATCACGGTGCCGCTGAAATCACTCGGACCGGTAGTGCGGAAACGGAAGCCCGCGCCGCTGTCAGGGGAAACGTCATTGGTGACACCGGCCACAATGACCGTGCCGCTGCCATGCCAGACATTCGTGCTGGCCACTTCGAGGGGATCGGTCGCGCCGAGTGTGTTCGGATCAGCGATCAACAGGGTGGAGGTCGTGCCCGCCACCGCTGTCACATCCGGGCGGAACGGATTTTGGACCACGCTCACGCCCAGCGTGCCGCCGGCGAGCAGCACGTTGTTGACAATGTTGGAAACCACGAGCACCACGGTGGCACCGTTGGTCACCGTGATGTTGCCCGTGCCCGGCGCACCGACCGTGCCCAGACGCACCGTGCCCCCGTTGGCAAGCAGGCCGCCGGCAAAACTGTTGGCACCGCTCAAGGTCAGCGTGCTGTTGTTCTTCTTCGTCAACGAACCGGTGCCGGAAATGACAGTGCTGAGCGCGAGGTCGTCGGTGCGGCTGAAAACCAGCGCGCCATTGTTGACAATCGCGCCACCCGGCAGATTGCCGTTGGCATCGTTGAGGCCGACTTGCACGGTGCCGGCCACAATGTTCAAGCCGCCGGAAATACCGCTGCCCGCATTGTCCAGCACGAGCGTGCCGTTGCTGACCACGATGCCGCCGTTGAAACTGTCGCCGCCGGATTCCGCCAGCGTGAGCGTGCCAGGACCGTGCTTGATGAGACTGGTAATTCCGCTGATTTTGCCCGTGCCGTTGAAGGTGTAGTTGAGCGCGTTGTTGGTGACCAGCAGGCTGAACGGCGCTGCGGTGGTGTTCAGCGTGACCACATTATTGCTGGCGGTGTCATCAAACCTCAGTGCGTCCAAATCCGCATACGCGGTCGGCACGAGCGTCGTCGCATCTTGCCAGTTCGTCGTGGTCGTATCCCAACTACTGGTAAGCACGGCGTTGGTCGCGCCGACCCATACAATCGAGGCTGCCACCGCCGGCGGGGAAACGAGCAGGTCAATGCGATTGTTCGCGCTATTATCCACCAACGTGCCGCTGAAACCGCCGGTGAGCGGCGTCAGCGTCAAACTGGAAAAAGGATTCGCCCCCGTATAGCTGATGAGGGGAAAGGTGGTGAGGCCAGAGACATTGGCCACCGAGCCGATGGTGATCGTCGTCGTGCCACTGGTGCCGACGGTGGTCGCCACGATGTTGCTCACAATCGAGCTGCCATTGAGGCTCAACTGCAAGGTTCCGCCGGTGAGGTTCAGCGCGGTCAGCGGCGCGGCAGGCGTGCCGGCGGTGTTCGTCACGATGAAGGTGCCGCTGTTCACGTTGACGATGCTCGTGCCAGTGCCGACGGCAATGCTGCCCACGGCCAGCGTGCCATTGGTCACGTTCAAGGTGCCGGTGGAAGTTCCGGCCGTGCCCAGATAAATCGCCATCACGACGCTGTTGGCCGTCAACGTCCCCGTGCCGGTGATATTGATGGTCCCGGTTGCGGTCTGGTTGGTGGCCGGGTTGAGGCCCGCGAAGCCGGAGACAGCCGTCATCATCGCGTTCGTCAGATTGACCACACTGATGTTGCCAGCACTGAAAGAGAGGGTGCCTATGCTGGCCGGATTGGTGCCGCTGGCGGACGCGGGTCTGCCCAGCACCAGGGCGGTGATGAGAGCGTTGACCGTGCCGTTTCTAAAATCAACATTGCCACTGCCGGCGACGCTGGTGCCGCTTTGCGCGAGCCCGTCGCCAATCGCCAGTCGTTTCACCGCCGTCGTGCTGAAGCCGCGCAGCGACACATACGGATTCGCCCCCCCATTGGTGAAGACGGGGTTGAAGCGCATCATGGCGGCGCTCTGGCGGGATAAGCCCACGCCGATGTTGTCGGCCAAAATAGTGTTGGTGATGCCCAGGTTCAAAACCCCGCCGGGGCTCGCGCCGTTGGCGCTGGTATTGTCGCCCAGGATCAACGCCGATGCGTTGCCTGTGCCATTCGTGGGCAGGCTGAGGAAATTCGTCATGGCCAAGAAAAGAACCCCGTCGCTATTTCGCGCGCCACTTCCGATCCACATCGCCGCTGTGGCGGCCGTATTGCTAACGATGAAGGTTCCCAGACCGCTCAGGTCCAGCACCGGGGCAATGCCCGCCAAACTGGCATTGGTCGAGGCCACATACACGCCACCGGCGGCCGGGCCGGTGATCAGCAGCGTGCCGTTCGCGCCGGTGATGGTATTGGTGGTGATGGCTTGGCCAAGCGGCAGCATATGCAGGGCGGCGGTGGGAGCAGTGCTGATCCCATTGGTCAAGATCGTCGTGCCCGTTATCGTCAAGGTCTGGCCGGGCTGGATGAGCGTGGTGTGCGTGGTGCTGATGTTGGTGAAATTAAGCGACAAACAATTGGTGCTGGTATCCACCACATTGTTCACGGTGCCAACCAGCACCGGCCCGTTGTTGCCAAACAAAACATGGTTGTTTTTCGGGTAGGCGGAAGCTCCCGACCAATTGAGTGTATCCGACCAATTGGTGGTGGCGGACGTGCCGGGGATACCGACCCACAATTCGTTATCCGCCACGGCCAGGCGGGTGGCAAACACCACGGCGACCAGCACAAGCAAGCGGTGGAGTTTGGACAATAAGTTTCGGAGCGCGGTGAGTTTCATAGGTGGGAGCGGGCTTGGTTTGGGTTGGCTTAGACAACTTGTTTGATATGGTTCCCCCCGCGCCATTCCAACATGGGGACGGCTCCACATTGGGCCTTGCGCGGGGTTGCTGGCGGCCAAAATGCCACACGCGCCACAGGCATTCAATATCGAACTGAAGGTTTTCCCGGCGCAAACCAAGGCCGCCGGGCGAAGGCAATTTATGCCGCGGCGTTCAACTTCAGCCGCTGCTCCGCCTGTTCGTTGGTCAGATTTTCCTTCGCGCGCAGCACGGCCATCCCCACCACCGGCGGATACGCCTGATCCGCCTTCATGCGCGGCTCGACGTATTCAATGATGTCAAACAGCAGCGCGTTGGCGGCTTCGTAATTCAACGCCGTCAGCTTGGTGATGTAACGCGTGGCGCGGTCAATCAGCTTCAAGTTGCTCGGCACCACCCAGACCATGTAATTCCCCATCACGCGGCCAAGCCGCACCATCGTGCAGGTGGAAAGGGCATTCATCACCAGCTTCACCGCCACGCGCGTGACGCCGTCAAGGAGCAGAGCTGTTTCCGGCACGGACACCAGCACCGAAAGTTCCACGGCAGCCACCAGCTCGGCAGGCAGTTGGCGGCCAAAATAAATCAGCCCGGTGTGCGCTTTATTGGCTTTCGCGATGGCCAGTTGCTTGAGTTGAAATTGACGCGCGGACGCCTTCTCTTTCGTGGTCGTCACCGCAATCGCGCTGTCCTTGAACACGAGCGAGCGATACTTGATACCGTTGCTGCCGATCTTGTAACGCATCAATCCGTCCGCTTTGATGCGCTCCACGATTTCCAGCGTGCGCTCGACTTTCGCTTCCTCGACAAGGGCGACAATTTCCGACCTGGTCCACTCGACGCACCGCGGCTTGCGCTTGAGAATGTTGTGCCAGGCGTTGTCCGTCCAATCATCCGGCAAAAACAAAAACGCCCAGGACTCGGCGGCTTTGTCATCATCAAACTTGCGGAACGGCGGCGTGCAATACGTCGGCGAACGCTCGGTCGTGTCCGTCAACACATCAATGCCCAATCGGTCCGCGAAATAGCTGTTCTTGTGGGTGCCGCGATAAACCGATTCCTCCAGCGCGACCATTTTCGCCAGTGCCGCCAGCAATTCCGGCGACCGCAGGTTTTTGAACAGCGCTTCGAGTTGGGTGAGAAAATCGGCCGGAGCGGCGGCGGCAGGTTGGCCAAGCAGTTCGCGCGCGACCATTTCCAAAACCGTCAGCAGCACGCAGAGTTGAATCGAGGTCGCCTGCATCCGCGTGGAACCCGTGATGCTCATGGGCCCGGTGGTGAGATTTATCTTCTCGATGCGCGCGTCCTGAATGACTTCGCGGCTGCGCGCGACGTGCTGGCAGAGAATGTCGTCGGGATTGTTATAGACGAAATACACCTTCGCGCCGGCGTCCACCCCCGCCCAGGCCGTGCCGATGACGAACGACGTTTCGCCGCCTTCCGTGATGGCGAACACCACATCTTTGGCGGACACGCCGAGATCGTTGATCTGCTTTCTGCCGAACGCGGTGAAATCCTCGAAGCCCTCCACCGATTTGATCAGCGCATAATCACCACCCGCCATCACGCTGAAGGTGCGGTTTTCAAAATCTTCGTAGCAGCCAGCGCGAGGCGGCTCTGACTTGTCTTTAGCCAGCGCCTCGTTACCTCGGCTGTTACCCTGCGGTTTCCAGAAATCGCGCCAGATGGAATCCAGCAAAATGCTCAACCGCCCCGTCGAGCCGCAGCCGGTGAAGAAGATGCGCCCGCCGCTCTTGATGGCCGCTCCCACGGTGGCGGCGATCGCCGTCGCCCGCCCCGATTGCACGAACTCGCGGTATGTGTTCAGCACATCTTCATCCGCTTGAAACAACAGGTTCAGCGCGGCCGCAACGTCGCCCTTGGCCACCTCGCTGAGATTGGCGGTGACCGGATGCGACGATTCGGTGACCAGCGCGCCGAGCTTGAACTGGCCGCTAATTTCCAAAAAATCCAATGACCGGTCCAGTGAACTTGAACTCATTGGGATGATTTAATGAAATTGCCAGCGGCGTGTCACGCCGATTGCTCGCGGTGGCAAACCAGCCGTGCTCCCCCGTTTTGGGAGGCGGATTGCGCTTGCCCAGAGGCGAGGTGATCGGCATTTTTTCCCGATGAATTCTCCCTGGTTCCAAAAGGCGCAGCGCGGCGCGGTCGCGGCGTTGCTATTTTACACGGTCGTTTCGCTGCGGGCGGCGGACACCAATGCGGTCGCCCCAGCGTTGCAGGTGGCGGATCAGTTCTTCCTGGCCATTCCCAAGAGCGGCCTCAGCAAGGACTATTTGTTCAGCGCCTCGCTGATTCCACAGGGTCAATCGCCCACGAGCCACGGGCTGGCGGGCAAGGTCGTGCGGTTTGAATTATTCCCCGACGGCGTGGACATGTATGAATCCACCAAGGGCCTGGTGGTCACGGCGGATTTGCCGGCGCGACGGCTACTCGCCAACTTTCCGATCGTGCGCAAGGACGGCGACACGGTGGTGATTGATTTCAACAAAGGCATGCGCCGCGTGTTCACGCAGTCGTGGACGGACGGTGGAACGCTGGATTTCTCGTCGCATGACAATGTGCTCGAAGTGCCGGAGAGCCGCGTGTTCGAGATGCGCGCCGACGGCAGCCAGCTCGTCGTGCGGCAAAGCGTCCAGACCCGCAGCCGCGAGATGAATGCCGACGTGGAGTCGCGCTACGAAGTGCGTTACTTCATCACGCCGTATCAGGCGGGCGACTTTGTGGGCAAGGAACCGAGCGTGGTGGACGCGCGCTACACGAAATTTTTTGAGACCGAAGGCCAGTTGGAAATCGGCTCCGGCCGCGTCTCGTCGCGCGTGGACCGTTTTGATTTGAAGCAGCCGGTGCAGTTCTATTACTCGGCCAACACGCCGCCGGAATTTGTCGAGGCCGTGAAGGACGGCATTCTCTATTGGAACATTGTGTTTGGCAAAGAAGTGGTGAAAGCGGCGAAAGCGCCGGACGGCGTCACCGCGCCGGATGCGAAGCACAACATTGTGCAATGGGTGCCGTGGGACAAGGCGGGCTTCGCCTACGCGGACGTGCTGACCGATCCGCTGAACGGCGAGTCCAAGCACGGCCAGGCCTATATGACCAGCGCGTTCACCTTCCTCGGCAAGGCGCGCGCCCGGGCGCTGTTGCGCGCGATGGAGGAAATGGCCGAAGTGAAGAAAGATGACAAAAAAGGCGCGGCGCAACTCGGCGTGCCCTTCCTGCGCTCGGCGACGTGCTGCGAGATTAACCAGCAGGAATTCGCGCAGCAGATGGCGCACGGCCTGCAGGAATTATTGGCCAGCGACGCGCTGACGGACGAAGCGGTGTTGCGCGTGGCGCAGGATTACGTCCGCCAAGTCGTGGCGCACGAGGTGGGTCACATCATGGGACTGCGGCATAATTTCGCTGGCAGCCTCGGGGCGACCCTCACCGCGAAGGAACTCAACGAATGGTTCAAGGCCTATCTGCTGGGCAAACCGCTGGACGCCTACACGAACAAGCTCTCCTCAACCTCGATCATGGAATACACAGTGTTCAAAGGCGACCTGTTTATCGGCTGGCAGATGCGCACGCTCAAACAGGCGCTGCCCCACGACCGGGCCGCCATTGGCTGGGGTTATTTTGATAGCAGCGAAGCCCGCACGAACAAGATGCTCTTCGCCTCCGACGAGGACTCGATGCGCTTCGGCGACGTGCGGACGTTTGATTACGGCCCCGAACCCGTGGTCAGCGCCTATGCCGAAACTGCGCAGCTTATTGACCTGCTGCCGAACTCCGTCATCGAACGCTTCATCAGCGCCCGCGCGCCGCAGAATCCGCACGACCGCCTGCCGCTGGAGCTCGTCAATTTGAATTACACCGCCACCGCCTCGGAAATCGCGATGCAATTCGTCAACGCGCTCAAATGGTTCTCCGCCGACACGCGTTCGCTGCGCGTCGAAAATCAGTTTGATTACATCGGCGAAATGAATCTCAAGGAACGGCAGTCAGCCCACTGGAAAAATCTCAACGGCCAGATTGAGAAGCTCGGCGGTGTGGACCGCGCGCTCTTTTCCGCGCTGCCGGCGGAGTTCAAACTGGAACTGAAAGACGAGCCGGCAGGCATTTCGCCGGTGCAGCGCTTGAATGCCAGCAACCTCACCGCGCGGTTGGAAAAACTGCTCGTCTCCACGAACTACACGGTGATCGTGGGCCTCGACGACAAGAAATTTTCCTTCACGAAGGAGGAGCGGGAATTGATCGTCCAGCGCGGCAAAAAATATTTTGCCGAACTGGAAAAGGAACTCGTGAAGCAAATCTGCGCGCGGCTCGAAAATGCGCCGCGCAATCTCGGCACGGAAGCCGACGGCGCGATCGGCGAGGAAGATATTGTGGCCAAGCTGGAGCAGCGCATCATCGAAGTCGCCAAAAATGTCATCACCGCCAAGAGCGAGACCAATCGCGTGAGCGGCCGCGTGGATAAGAGCCTCGTCTCGGTCTTGGAATACAAATACGACCACGAAACCCGGATGGCGGCCGCCAAATCGCTCAACGAAAAAACCGGCTCGTTCAAAGGTTGGGCCGACGACGCCAAGGGCGAACTCAACGGCCAGTTGAAGAAGCAGGTGGAGGAAGCGCTGAACATCTCGCACTTCAAAGACTTCAAAGTATCGTTGCTCTCGCGGCCGCTGCGCGAATGGTATCAGCAGCAGCAGGAAATTCTGCAACTACTGCCGCCGTCGCCGCCGAATCCCGGTGCGCCCGGCGAAGCCCCGCTGCCGGCGAAGTAAACTCCACGTTGACGCCCAGACCTCAGAACGCGAAGACTGGACGGGATATGCGAGACGACGCGAGACGTCTCAGTGCTACAGCCCCATTTTGTTTTTCCGCGAAAATCTGCGGTGGCAAGCAGGACGGCGCGGCTACGAGATTCCGGCCCGCTCCGCCGCCGGACGTGAGCGGCACCATACGCGTGACACCACGAAAATAATCATCGTCAATGCGCCGACAAAAAACCCGGAAGCCAGTTGCCTGGCCTCCGGGTTTTGAATTATTCGGCAGGGCGGCGTTGCTGCGCCGCCCAAACTGGCTGACCGGCAGGTTTACTTGCTCTTCTTCAGCGCGGTCAAACCGGCATACACGGCGTTCTTGCCGAGCAACTGTTCGATGCGCAGGAGCTGATTGTATTTCGCCAGACGATCGGAGCGGCTCAAGGAACCGGTCTTGATCTGGCCGCAGTTCGTCGCCACGGCGATGTCGGCAATGGTCGAATCTTCGGTTTCACCGGAGCGATGCGAGAGGACGGCGGTGTAGCCGCTGTTCTGCGCGAGCGACACGGCGTCGAGCGTCTCCGTGAGCGAACCAATCTGGTTCACTTTGACGAGAATCGAATTCGCGGTGCCGGTATCAATGCCTTTTTGCAGGAACTTGACGTTGGTGACAAACAGATCGTCGCCGACGAGCTGGACCTTGTTGCCGAGCTTGTCGGTCAATTTTTTCCACGTCACCCAGTCGCCTTCGGCGCAGCCGTCCTCAATGGAAACGATCGGATACTTGGCGCAGAGTTCGGCGTAAAAGCTCACCATTTCATCACCCGTCAATTTGCGACCGTGGCTTTTCTTGAAGGTGTAAGTTTCACTGCCCGTGTAAAATTCCGACGCCGCGACGTCGAGCGCGAGATTGATCTGCTTGCCCGCTTTGTAGCCGGCGTCTTTCACGGCCTGCAGAATCGCTTCGATGGCCGCCTCGGTGCTTTCGAGTTTGGGCGCGAAACCACCTTCGTCACCGACGGCGGTGCTGAGACCTTTTTTCTTCAACACGGATTTCAACGCGTGAAAAACTTCCGTGATGGCCTGGAGACCTTCGCTGAAAGTATTGAAACCATGCGGCTGGATCATGAATTCCTGGAAATCAATCGGGGCGTCGGAGTGCGCGCCACCATTGATGACGTTGGCCATGGGGACGGGGAGGACTTTGGCGTTGGGCCCGCCAAGATACTTGAACAACGGCTGGCCGAGCATGGCGGACGCGGCTTTGGCATTGGCGAGCGAGACGGCGAGAATGGCATTTGCGCCGAGCTTGGATTTGGTTTCGGTGCCGTCGAGTTTGATCATCGTGGCGTCCACGGTGAGCTGATCCAGCGCGTCCACACCGATGAGCGCGGCTTTGATCTTGGTGTTGGCATTGGCGACGGCCTTCAGCACGCCCTTGCCGCAATAACGTTTCTTGTCGCCGTCGCGGAGTTCGATGGCTTCGTGTTCGCCGGTGCTGGCACCGCTGGGAACGGCGGCACGGCCGACCGCGCCACAGGCGAGCGTCACGTCCACTTCGACGGTGGGGTTTCCGCGCGAGTCGAGAACTTCGCGCGCCTCAATGTTTTGAATGTTTGACATAAAATTATGAAGACACATCATAAAATCTGTGCGCCGCGAGTCAAGGCGGGCATTGCGTTGAACTGCGATTTAACCGGAAGTGAAGGTAAAGATTAACGCCATCACCGGTATTGGCGATGGCTGCCGCCACGGGCAACCGTTACTGTTTAGGGATGAATTCCCGACCGCTGGCTGGCGCGCTGCTGTGCATGCGGATGAACCCGGATGCGGGCGGCTTAGCCGAAGCACCGCAGCGCATCGCTTTCGAGAAAACCGCCGCCGGAAAAATAAGTGTCGCCCAACCGCAGCCCGTTTTCGTCTTGCAGAGATAGATCACAAAAATATGAAGCAACTAATTCTCACCGCCGTTGGATTCCTGCTCACACTGGCCGCGCCACTGGTCACCGCGGAAACCTTCACCCCACCGCAGTCGCCGCACGCGGATTACAGCTTCAATCCCGGCTGGAAATTCATCCGGGAAGACGTGACCAACGCCAGCCAGCTCGCGTTCGACGACTCGCAGTGGTCGGCTGTCAGCGCGCCACACACTTACAACGACACGGATTCCTACACCGCCATCATCAGCCACAGCGGTGGCGACCGTCAGGCGTGGTCGGGCATCGCTTGGTATCGCAAACATTTCAAGCTGCCCGCCAGCGCGAAGGACGGGAAGGTATTCCTGGAGTTTGAAGGCTTGAAACAGGCCGGCCGATTTTGGGTGAATGGCAAGCTGGTGGGGCGCTTCGAAAACGGGATCACCGCCTGCGGCTTGGATTTGACGGGCTTCGTGAATTTTGGCGACGCGGAAAACGTCCTCGCCGTGCAGGTGGACAACCGCAACGATTACGTGGAGGAAGCGACCGGCACCGGCTACGAGTGGATGGGGCGCGCGTTCAATCCGAATTACGGCGGGCTGAATCATGACCTCTGGCTGCACCTCACCGGCAAGGTTTATCAAACGCTGCCGCTTTATGAAAATTTGAAGACGACGGGCGTCTATGTTTCTCCGTCGAACTTTTCCATCAAGGACAAAACCTGCGACGTGAACATCGAGGCGCAGGTGAAAAACGAGTCCGGCGACCAGCAGTCCATCACGCTCTCGGCAGTCGTGGTGGATGCGGATGGGAAAGTCTGCGCGAAATTTTTGAGCGACGCGTTGGATTTGGTGAGTGGCCAGACCGAAAATTTCACGGCCAGCGGCAAGCTGACGGACGCGAAGTTTTGGAGCGATGAAACGCCCAATCTCTACGATGTTTATTCCATGCTCACGGTCAATGACAAGATCGTGGATGTGCAGAGAATCAAAACGGGCTTGCGCAAGGCGGAGTTCAAGGGCGGCGTTGGCACCGGCGGGGTTTACCTGAACGACAAGTTTGTCTGGCTGACTGGTTACGCGCAGCGCAGCAGCGACGATTGGGCAGGCCTCGGCCAGGCGTATCCCGACTGGATGCATGATTACAACGCGCAACTCATCCGCCGCACGCACGCCAATTACATTCGCTGGATGCACATCGCGCCGCAGGCCGTGGACGTGCGCGCGTGTGACAAGACCGGCATCATCCAAATCTGTCCGGCGGGCGACAAGGAGGGCGACCCAGTGCTCGATAAACGCCTGAAGCCGGAAGTGGCCGCGCGCCAGTGGGAGCAGCGCCTGGAGGTGATGCGCGACACGATGATTTATTTCCGCAACAACCCCAGCATCGTGCTTTGGGAAGCGGGCAACAACGGCGTGACCACGGAACACATGCAGCAGATGGTGGAATTGCGAAAGCAATGGGATCCGAATGGCGGACGCGCGATGGGTTGTCGCACTTTGAATGAGCCGTCCGCCACGCCGGTCGCGGAATATTTTGGCGTGATGATCGGGCAGGACGATCAGAAAGACCATCGCAGCGGAGCGACGGATTTATTTCGCGCTTACAGCGACGAGCGGCGCGACCGCGCGCCGTTCCTCGAGACGGAAGATTTCCGCGACGAGGCCGCGCGAAGATTTTGGGATGATTACTCGCCGCCGCATTTTGGTTTCAAGAAAGGCCCGAACGACACTTACGACTGGAATTCTGAAACTTTTTGCATCGCCGCCGCCGGACGCTATCACGACTACTTAAGCAATCGCATCGCCAACACCGATCCCGCACATTCGAAATGGTCAGCCTACGCCTCGATCTACTGGTCGGATGCGAACGCCGATGGCCGGCAAGACAGCAGCGAAGTCTGTCGCGTTAGTGGCAAGGTGGATTCCGTGCGGCTCCCGAAACAGGCTTACTATGTCTATCGCGTGATGCAGAATTCCGCGCCGGACCTGCACATCATCGGCCACTGGAATTATCCCACGAACACGGTCAAGACGGTTTACGTCGCCGCGAATCACTGCGATGCCGTGGAATTGTTCGTGAATGGAAAAGCCGCTGGCAAATCTGCGACGCCGATGAATGGTTGCATCTTCGCGTTTCCGGAAATTCAATTTGCACCCGGCTCAATCAAAGCTGTCGCCACGGCAAAAGATAAGCCGGTCGCACAAATGGCAATCGAAACCGCTGGCGAGCCGAAGAAATTGAAACTCACGCCGCACGTTTCACCCAGCGGCCTCCACGCCGACGGCTCCGATGTGGCGCTGTTCGACGTGGAAGTTTTGGATGCCAACGGCCGCCGGTGCCCGACCGACGAAGCCCGCGTGGATTTCAAACTCGAAGGCCCCGCCATTTGGCGCGGCGGTTACAACAGCGGGAAAGTCAATTCCGTGAACAACCTCTGGCTCGACACGGAATGCGGCATTAACCGCGTGGCGATTCGGTCCACGCCGACGCCGGGCAAAATCATCTTGATGGCCACGCGGGCGGGGCTCGATCCGGCGCGGGTCGAATTGAATTCCACTCCGCCGTCCGACCCTTGAGTTGGGTCCTTCGCATCCCCCTCAAAGCCATGTTCTGGGGCATTGCTGGCCAGCGGGAGCGGCGCGCCAGACTGCGCCGCGTATTTCGGTTGCGCTGATTCCTTCAGGCAGCCAAGCTTCCCGCACTTTATGTTTGTGTATTTTTGGGTCGCTCTCGGCGGCGCGCTCGGCAGCGTGGCGCGCTTTTGGATGAACGGCCTTGTCGCGGAAAAATTTGGCGCGACGTTTCCGTGGGGCACCCTCGCGGTCAATGTCACCGGCTCGTTCATCATCGGCATCTTGGGCGCGCTAACGATTCCGGAAGGCCGGATGGATCCGCAGTCGCGCCAACTCGGCACCCAATTCCTGATGATCGGCGTCTGTGGTGGCTACACCACCTTTTCCTCCTTCAGCCTGCAGACCTTGAAGCTCGTGCAGGACCGGGAGTGGCTTTACGCCGGCGGCAATATCCTCTTATCCGTCGGGCTATGCCTGGTGGCCGTGTGGCTCGGCTATTTGCTGGGCACTACCTGCAACTCGATGAAAGGAAACTAGCCGCAAACATCCAACACGGATTAACCCAGATGAACTCGGACAACCAAGCTTCGCCGCCAATCGAGTGCGCGTTCATTCGCGTCTGCCCCATCCGTGTTTATCCGTGTCCATCCGCGGTTAAAACTCATTATGCAAATTCCTACTGACGCTGTCCTGCTCCGCATTTTTCTTGGCGAAAGCGACCGCTGGGAGCACCAGTCGCTTTACGAAGCCATCGTGCTCGAAGCCCGCGCGGCGCATCTGGCCGGCGCGACCGTCTTGCGCGGGCCGATGGGCTTTGGCAAATCCAGCCGGCTGCACACGGCGAAAATTTTGCGGCTCTCCATAGACTTGCCGCTCGTGATCGAAATCGTGGACAGCGAGGATAACATCAACGCCTTTCTGCCCACGCTGGACAGGATGATGGGCGGCGGCCTGGTTACGTTGGAAAAAATCAAGGTGCTGCACTACCGCGCCGGTGAGGCCGGAAAATAAGGTTGCCATCATTGGCGTTGGACGAAGAGCAGGAAAGGGGTGCCTTAAAATTCGCGAGTCGTCGAGCGGCCGACCTTCGCGGTCTCGCCTTGGAACAGGGGGCATTTCTCCCCCGTTCAGCCGGAGCGATGCCGTTGAATGGGGATCGCACGCGGCCCGCGTGCGGTTTTCGGCGGCCCGCCGAAACTTGCGTCTCCCCGAATTCTTCGGCACGGTTTGGTGCAGGCGAAAAAAGTTGGCCGAAGGTTTGGTTGCCGCCAAACCCAGCCGGCCCGCGACCTGCGCTCCCGCATCGTTTCGGCTCTCGGCGGGAGAGGGCCGCGGTCAGCATTCGCCGAAAGAAAGACCTCACTTTCTATTTTCAAACGCCCTTGGCAACTACATTTGCAAGCCTGGTTTGGCCGCCGCAATTTTTTTGCCGACGGCAAGTTGCATGACGTTTTGCTCCTGGCAGTCGGCGCGGTCCAGCACGCCGGAGATTTCACCTTCGTGCATCACGGCGATGCGGTCGCTGACATTGAGGATCTCCTCCATATCGCTGCTGATCATCAGAATCACTGCGCCGCCGTCGGCCAGCGCGCGCATGAGCCGGTAAATCTCCGCCTTCGCTCCGACATCAATGCCGCGCGTCGGCTCGTCGAGAATCATCACCTTCGGATTCATCGAAAGCCATTTACCGAGGACGACTTTCTGCTGGTTGCCGCCGCTCAAATTCAAAACGCGCGTCTCGGTGGTCGGCGTTTTGATCTTGAGCGAACGCACCTGCGCTGCCGCCGTATCGCGTTCGTGCCGGCGATGGATGAGACCGAAGCGCGAGAAATTTTCCAGCGACGGCAGGCTGAGGTTCTCGCGCACGGTCATCGCCACCACCAATCCTTCAGCCCGGCGATCCTCGGGTGCGAGATAAATTCCCTGATTAATGGCCTCGCGCGGTGTGCGGACGGAAAGTTTTTTATCGTCAAGAAAAATTTCCATTTGTGGCGACGCTTCGAGGCCGGCGATGGTCTTGGCGATTTCCGAACGGCCCGCGCCGACGAGCCCAGCGAAGCCCAGAATTTCCCCGCGCGCGGCATCGAACGAAACGGTTTTGCCCGGATGCAATGAGGAGGAGGCGTTGCGCACTTTGAAAGAACCTGGCGTCGGCTGTGTGTGCGACTGGACGTAAAAACTTTTGATTTCGCGCCCGCCCATCAGGTTCACGAGCCCGTCGTGGGTGGCTTCGTCGTGCGGGAGTTCGCCGGCGTTCTTGCCATCACGCAGGACGACGACGCGGTCGGCACACTCGTCAATTTCCCCCAGCCGATGCGAAATATACGCGATACTCACGCCCTGCCCGCGCAACTCACGAATGAGTTCGAGCAGGCGCTTGGTCTCGGTAAGCGTGAGGCTGGACGTCGGCTCGTCCATGATGATGAGCCGTGCGTTGAGCGACAGCGCCTTCGCGATCTCAACCATCTGCTGCTGGGCGAGCGGCAATTGGTCGAGTCGCGTCCGCGTGGAAACCTCCAGCCCCAAGCGTTGGAGGAAAGGAGCGGTGTCGGCGTGAATTTTCTTGAAGTCAATCAGGCCAAAGGCATTTCTCGGTTCGCGTCCGAGATAGACATTGGCCGCCACGTCGAGATTGCCCAGCACGTTTAATTCCTGATGAATTAAGGCGATGCCGAGTTTCATCGAATCCGTGACGCCGTTGATTTTCACCGGCTTGCCGTTCAGGCGAATATCGCCCTCATCCGGCTGATAAACGCCGCCCAGGATTTTCATCAAGGTGGATTTACCCGCGCCATTCTCGCCGCAGAGCGCGACGACTTCGCCGCACCCGATGTGCAGGCTGACGTTGTCGAGCGCAATGACGCCGGGAAAGCGCTTGGAGATACCGCGCATTTCGAGCAGTGGTGTCATGACAATAGAATGGTGATGAGCGATTTTGCTAGCCCGTCGCGCGGGTCACAAGGCCAATTCAACAAAAAAGGCGGCGCTGCCGAAGCAACGCCGCCTTGGGCAACATCAGCTCACCAGAAACTGATGTAAAACCAAACCACCAAGGCCACCACCACCAGCGAAAGCACCACGTCCGTGGCATTCCAACTGGCCTTGGTCGCGGCCTTCTCCTCGGCCGTCGCGCCATACCAGGTGTATTTGACGGTCTTGGGGTCCGGTGCTTGGGTCATCAAACTAATGACCACCATCAACAATAGCGTGGTCGCAAACAAAATCTGGCACCAATAGAGCCAGTGAATATTTTCCAGGCTGAAGAGCAAACCATACTTCGCTTTGAGTGGCGCAATCAGCGACGTGTATTGATCCACCGTAACCGAACCTTGATACACATGGGCCTTGAGATCTTTCAGCGTGTCGCCGTTCGCCGCCTTGACGTTGCGGAACATTAAGTCCGCCGCCAACCGGGCAAAACCGCCGACGACGCCAACGACAAACGCCCACAAAGCCGCCGGGGCCGTGGCGCGTTTCCAAAATACGCCAACGCCGAACAACACCGCGATGGCGGGGGATAGATAGCCCTGCACATTTTGCAAATATTCATAAAGGTTCGTATGAAGCGCTTTGATAACGAGCACCCAGCAGATGCCCATGAACACAATCACCCCGGTGGCAATCCGGCCGACGAGCACCTCGGTCTTGCCGGTGGCGTTCGGATGCCATTCGCGATAAAAGTCCATCGTGAAGAGTGTGGCTGAGGCGTTGAACTTGGAGGCAAGCGAGGCCATGAGCGCCACGATCATGCCGCAAGCGACGATCCCTTTGATGCCGTGCGGCAGAATTTGAGCCACGAGCGTGGTGTAGGCGGCGTCGCCGCTGGTGGTAAAACCACTCGCCGGCACCTGGGTCAGCGCATAGGCCACCATGCCGGGAACCAGGAAGATGAATACCGGCGTGAGCTTGAAATACGCGGCCAGAATGGAACCACGGCGGGACTCCTGCTGGTTTTTGCCCGCGAGCACGCGTTGGACGATGTATTGGTCGGTGCACCAATACCAGAAACCGATGATCGCCGAACCGGGCAGGATCGCCAGCCACGGCCATTCCGGGTCATTCAACGCGCGGACAAGATGAGTATTATCACCGGTCGGACTACCCGCAACCGCCTTGAGCGTGGCATGCCAGCCTTCAACAATATGGCCATGTCCCAGCTTCTGCAGGCCAATATATAGAATGCACAATGAACCACCAATCAGCACCGGCGATTGCAGCACAGCTGTATACATGATCACCCGCATGCCACCGAAGATCGTGTAAAGGCCGGTGGTGAAGGCGAGCCCCAGAGCAATGACCCAGAAGATGTCAACATTAGTGCCGAAGATGTTGACCGATTCAATACCCAGCAAGGTGCGGATGACAACATCACCGGCGTAAATCGTGGCGGCGATTTTCGTCAACACGAGGCTTGCCATCGTCAGCAAGCTGAGGACGTTTCGCGAGCCGCGGCTGAAGCGCAGTTCGAGAAATTCCGGCATGGTGAACACCTTCATGCGGTCGTAGAGCGGCACGAAGACCCAGCCCAAGACCAGGATGAGCCAAGCGTGCATTTCCCAATGCGCCATCGCCATGCCGGTGACGAAACCGGCGCCGGCGAGGCCAACGAGATGTTCGGAACCAATGTTGGATGAGAAGATCGAGGAACCGATCTGCAGCCAGTTTGCGTCGCGACCGGAGAGAAAGTAGTCTTTGCCCGACTCGTTCTTCTTGCGCATCGAGAAGGCGACCACAGCCACCATGCCGACGGCGAACAGGGCAATGACAATCCAGTCCAGGCCGTTGAACACCGGCTCACGCGCAGTGCCGGCCAGAGCCGCCACCGCATTGGTTGCCGCCACGATTGAGTTTGTTATTTCATTCATAGTTTTCGTTTCTAAAAGGATTATTCAGCGCTGAATTTATAGACGATGGTGTTGTGGTATTTCTGACCGGGTTTGAGTTCGACCGACGGGAAATTGGACTTGTTTGGCGAGTCGGGATAGTGCTGCGGCTCCATCGCGAAACCAGTGTGAACCTGATACGCAACGCCGGCTTTGCCTGTGAGCGTGCCATCCAAAAAATTGCCGGCGTAGAATTGCAAGCCGGGCTCGTCGCTCCAGACTTCCAACACCCGGCCGCTATTCGGTTCCACCACACGCGCCTGCAGGCCATACGCGCCGAGCGGTTTGTTGATCACCCAGTTGTGATCATAGCCGGGGCCGTATTGCAGCACCGGGTTCGGATCCTTGATGCGCGCACCGATCGCGGTGGGTTTGCGGAAATCAAACGGCGTTCCAGTCACGTCGGCAAATTCGCCGGTCGTTATCAAGCCGGCATCCACCGGTGTAGTTTTGTCGGCATTCAAATAAACCAGGTGGCCGAGAATGTCGCCCTGGCCTTCGCCAGCCAAGTTGAAATAAGAGTGCTGCGTGAGGTTGACAATCGTCGGCTTGTCGGTCGTCGCGGAGAATTGCAGCTTCAGGGCGTTGTCTTCGGTCAAAGTGTAAACCGCTTTGACCTTGAGGTTGCCAGGGAAACCTTCTTCGCCGTCCTTGCTCAGATAGGTCAGTTCCAGTTCCGGGCCATGCTTGCCGACTTCAGCTTCCTCCACTGTCCAAACCACTTTATCAAAACCCTTCAAGCCGCCGTGCAGCGAGTTGCCGTTGTTGTTACCGGCCAATGTGTATGCCTGTCCCTCAAGTGTGAATTTGCCGGCACCGATCCGGTTGCCGTAGCGACCAATGAGCGCTCCGAAATAGGGACAGCCTTTCAGATACGTCGGATTCACATAACCATCCAGCGTGTTGAAGCCCAGCACGACATCGGCGAACTTGCCGTTTTTGTCCGGCACAGACAGCGATTGCACAATGCCGCCATAGGTCATGATGCGCGCCTCGGCCCCTTGGCCATTGCGCAGCGTGAAGATTTCTACCGGCTGACCTTCGGGGGTTTTGCCAAAATCGGCCTTCGTGATCGTGGATGTTGAATGGGAGGTGGACATGGTGGCGCAGCTTACTAGACCGGCCGCGCTGAGTCCAGCCGTTGCCAGCGTGATGAACCGCATTATTTTCATGGTTGAGTTTTGGTGTTTGTTTGGGGATTAGGGAACGACAAATCTTTCACAACGCTCTCAGGCACCCGCAAAACGGTGCCGTGCCGGAAACCTTTCGGAAAGGAAACTGAAGTGGAAATCTCCTGCCAATGTTCCAGGTCCGATGATTTCACCGCGCCGTAATATTTGGGGTTGCCGTAATGGTCGAAGTAGATGTAAAACTCCGATCCGATCTGAATCGCCGACGGGCCTTCCACCCAGTCGCCGGTGATCGCCGGACCCGCCGGACCAAACGGCCCCTCGGCATTGTCGCTGACCGCGAGGTGCAGATTTTTCTTCACCGGATTCTTCGTCTCATCCTTCACGACGAGATAAAACTTTCCCTGTGCCGCCAACATCGTGGCGTCAATCACGTTGAAGCCACCGTCGTAAAATAATTTCGTCGGCGAAAATTTTGTGAAGTCCTTGGTGGTGACGCAGTAGATGCGGTGGTTGTTGTCGCCGGAATTTTCGGTCTCGGGAAATTTGCCAGGAATCGTGGTCGCCCAGAAAATCAGCCACTGCGCCTGCTTCGCGTCGTAAAACAATTCTGGTGCCCAGACGTTCTTGGCCTCCGGCGCGTCTTCCATCACCGGAATCGCACGCTGTTCCGACCAGTGAATCAAATCGCGTGAACTCGCATAACCAAACACCGGTGGCCGGCCCCAGCTCGTGGTCCAGACCATGTGAAACGTGCCGTCCGGTCCCAGCGCCAAACTAGGATCGCGCATCAGCTTGCCGCCGACTTCCGGTTTGATGAATGGCTTGTCTTCCGGCGGCTTTATCTCCGTCCACTGTAATCCATCCCGGCTCGTCGCGAGGCCCAGCCCGCTCTCCCCGTTCGGTTCGCGGAAAAACGTGAATAGAAAAACGGAGTTGGTATCCGCCGCAAAACTGGAGGTCAGCGACAACAACAGCATGGCGACGGCGAGAAAAGCGGCGGAGGGCCGCCGCACTCCAAGACGCTGGCGCGCGGACCAATGACTTGCAAACTCCGCGAAGCGTCTTGGACTGCGCCAGTCCTCTGGCGCTTTTCCCCAGCACGTCGAGACGCCGCGAAGGCTTCTCCCTCTCCGCTCCCTCGGAGGGAGAGGAGAGGGCCGGGGCGAGGTGAGGGCCAACATATTTCGAAGGTAAAATTATTTCTGTCCGTAATACGCATTCGCCCCGTGTTTGCGGAGGAAATGTTTGTCGAGCAGCACCGACTGCATCGGCGGCGTTTTGGGATTGATGCGCAACGTCTCGCTCGCCAGCCGCGCGATGAACTCCAGCACCACTGCGTTGTGAACGGCGTCGTGAGCGTCCTTGCCCCAGGTAAACGGGCCGTGGCTCGCCACCAGCACCGCCGGATGCTGCGCCGGATCGAACTTCAATTTCTTGAACGTCTCTACGATGACATCGCCGGTGTTCGCCTCGTAATCCTTTTTGATTTCCGCCGGCTTCAGCTTGCGCGTGCAGGGCACGTCGCCATACCAGTAATCCGCCTGCGTCGTGCCGTAGCTCGGCAAGGTCTTGCACGCCTGCGACCACGCCGTCGCGTAAAGGCTGTGCGTGTGAACCACGCCGCCGATGGATTGAAATGCGCGATACAAAACCAGATGCGTCGGTGTGTCGGAACTCGGCTTCAAATTACCCTCGACCACTTTGCCGTCCGCGAGCGAGACGACGACCATGTGTTCCGGCTTCATGCCGTCGTAAGGCACGCCGCTGGGTTTGATGACCATCAGGCCACGTTCGCGGTCCACGCCGCTCACATTGCCCCACGTCTGGATGACGAGACCTTCAGCGACCAAATCCAAATTGGCCTTGCAGACTTCGGCTTTTAATTTTTCGAGCATAAATTTCCTTTACGACTGAATTGGGTCAAAAGTGCAAACAACACCGAGTTCAACCAATGTCTTTTCAACAATCGCTGCTGTTATTCGATTCACTGACTTGCGATCAAAATGCCAGTGGATGTTCATTTCCCAGTTCGTCGGTTGATTCTTCATGGGATACGCATCAATCATAATTTTACTATCAGCCTCGCCCTCTCGCCAAACCTCCCAAAGCGTGCAGCTATCCGTTTCGTGAAAACAATTCAATGATGCATCACGCCTATTCCCCTTTTCATCAATTGCGGCGACCTGAACAACCGCAGCGGGCAAAGATCTCCACCAACTCAAAGCAATTTCTTTGTTAGTCGAATACGCGCTCTGGTGAACACCACCCATATGATTTCGAGTTTCGTGGTTAAACTAATTTCTGACTCGGCTGCGAATCTCAATCAGCTTCTTCATCACGCCAAACAAATTGCCGTTCCATTCCTTTGTGCCGAAGGCGTCGTGCAATTCTTTGTAGATCGCATAAAGCTCTTGGTAAACCGCGTGCGCCTTGGGATTCGGCTTATAGACTTTCGGTTTCAAGCCGGTCATCTTTTTCTGCGCAGCGGCGAAATCCTTGTGCGCCCCGGCGATGACGGCGGCCGCGATGGCGGAACCGAGCGCGCAGGTCTGCGCCGAGCGGCTGATCTTCATCGGCCGGCCGGTAATGTCTGCGTAAATTTGCATAACCAGCGGGCTTTTATCGGCGATGCCGCCGCAGTTGACGACCTCGTCAATCTTCACGCCGTATTCCTCAAAGCGGTTGATGATGGTCAGCGCGCCGAACGCCGTGGCTTCAATCAACGCGCGGTAAATCTCCGCCGGCGTGGTGTAGAGCGTCTGGCCGAGAAGCAGGCCGGTGAGCTGTTGGTCCACGAGCACGGTGCGATTTCCGTTGTTCCAATCCAGCGCGAGCAAGCCGCTTTCGCCGGCCTGAAGTTTCAACGCGCCTTTGGTGAGTTCGTCATGCGAACCAGCAACCTTGCCGCCGGGCTGCAAATAATTGACGAGCCAATTGAAAATGTCGCCTACGGCCGACTGACCGGCTTCAAGACCGAAATAGCCGGGCACCACGCTGCCATCCACGATGCCGCAGACGCCGGGAACATCCGCCAGCTTTTCCGTGTTCAACTTCACGCTGATGTCGCAGGTGCTCGTGCCGATGATCTTGACGAGTGTCCCAGGTTTGACGCCTGCGCCGATTGCGCCAGTGTGCGCGTCGAACGCGCCGACGGCCACGGGAATGCCTGCGGCCAATCCGGTCTTCTCCGCCCACTCTGCCGTCAGTGTTCCCGCTGCCGTGTCCACAGCGCGGACTTTCTTCGGCAACCGGTCACGCAGCGCGCCGAGTTTCGGATCGAGTTGTGACAAAAATTCTGCGTCGGGATAACCGCCCCAACCTTCGTTAAACATCGCCTTGTGACCGGCGGCGCAGATGCCAGCAGTAAATTTATCCGGCGCGAGCGTGCCGGTGAGCGCGGCGGGAACCAGGTCGGAGAGTTCAATCCACGAATAGGCCGCGTCAAAAACCTGCGGCGCGACACGGAGGCATTTCAGAATTTTGCTGAAAAACCATTCGCTGGAATAAATCCCGCCGCACTTGGCGAGATACTGCGGACGGATTTTTTTTGCAAGCGCGGTGATCTCGGCGGCTTCGGCGACGCCGGTGTGATCTTTCCACAGCCACGCCAGCGCGGCGGGATTGCCGGCGAACTTTTTGCTGAACGCGAGCGGCTGGCCGTTCGCATCCACGGGCAACGGCGTGCTGCCGGTCGTGTCCACGCCAATGCCGATGACCTGTTCGGCGCGAAAGCTCTTCACGGATTTCTTCGCCGTGGCGAGCGCCTGCTTGATGGTGATCTCCGCGCCGTTGACGTAATCGAGCGGATGCTGCCGCGCGAGATTCGGATCTCGCGACAAAATCACGCCCTGCGTGCCGTGCGCGTAAGTCCAGACGGCGGCGGCCACTTCCGCGCCGTTGGCGACGTTGACGATGAGGGCGCGAACGGAGTTCGTGCCGTAGTCCAGACCGATGGTGTATTGAGTGCTCATTATTTTAGATTCGTGTTAACCAACATGAGGCGGCTGCCGAACAGTCCGCCGGCAAAATTTCCCGGTTGCGCCTGCATTTTGACCGTGACTTTTTCTTTACCGTGCGTGAGTTCCGCCGGAATGGGATAAGTCGCGTCCCAGAATTTCCCCGGCTGATTGTTCGATAATTTTTGCGACGCGATCTTGGTGCCATCCACGAGGATGTCGAAGTTGCGCTCACCGCTTTCCCCGCCCCACCAGGTGCAAACCAGTTCGTTCGGTCGCGCCGCATCCACTTTCATCTCGTAGGAAAACCAGCCGCCATCAAAGGCGTGACGGAGTTTGCGCCCGAGTGCCTCAACAGCATCTGATTTTTCGCCCTTAACATTGTGGTCGCGTTCCGGCTGCATTTCCCCTGGCTGGAAAAAGTCCACCGTGCGGGCTTCCAATTCGCGCTGCCGCTGCTCGTTCGCGCGGATTTCGTCTTCGCGTTTCGCCCACTCCGCCGAAGTGAATTTGTCGAGATAGACCGTGTAGCGCCGGTCATGGAGCAGGTGGAACGGAACCAGATTCACATCGCGCGGCTTGCCGACACTGGTGGTCTTGAAATGCTGCTTCGCCAGCGAAACCGGCTTCACCCAGTCGCTCACGGGTTTGCCTTCGATGAGTAGCACGGGCACGAACCCGACTTTGTCCGCCGCCGGATCATTCTCCGGGCCGAGATCCGCGGCGAGCAGCGTCGGGCCGTAGAACACGGCGATGCGGTTCGGATTGTCCGGCATGGCTTCGGTGCGGAGCGCCATCGGAAAACTGATGTCAACTTTGTCGCCGCTTTTCCAAATGCGTTTGATTTCGCAATAGCTCGAAGGCGATGTCGTGTCGGAAATGATTTTGCCATTCACTTTCACCGTCAGCTTTTCGGCCCAAAACGGATGGCGGATATTCAGCGCGAACTCCTGCGACTTGGCAGTCTTGATTGTAATCGTGGACGCGTCGCCTGCCGGCCATTGGGTTTCCTGACGCAATGTCACGCCACGCGCTTTCCATTCCAGTTCCGAGGCAATGAACAGATTCACCCAGAGATTATCGGCGTTATGAAAATAAATTCCCTCGCCGTATTTCACGTGGTTCTCCATGCCGGTGCCGACGCAGCAGGTGAAGTCATCGAACTTCGATTGATAATCTTTGTGGTAGCCGGGCTTGAGCGACACGTTGTAGATCACGCGTCCATCGGGATGCTGCGAGGAGCGAATGTGATTGAGCAAGGCGCGCTCGTAAAAATCCGCCGCGTCCGCACTCACGCTCCAGCCAAAAATATGCTCGGTGAGCTTGAGCATGTTATTCACGTTGCAAGTCTCGGTCGTGTTTGGACTCAGACGATTGTTGAGTTCGTCGGGCTGGCCAAAGTGTTCGCCATCGCAATGCCCGCCGGTGACGTAGCTGTGATGATGCACCACGCGGTCCCAGAAAAACTGCGCGGCCAGCCGGTCGCTCTTGTCGCCGGTCAATTCATAGCGCGCCGCAAGGCCCACGATTTTGGGAATCTGCGTGTTTGCGTGTTTGCCGGGAAGAATGTCAATTCCCTTGGCGAGCGGGTCGAGCACAAGCTTCTGGTGAAAACGCCGCGAGAGTTTCAGGTAGCGTTCATCGCCCGTGTCGGCATAAAGATCGGCCAGCACTTCATTCATACCGCCATGTTCGCAGGCGAGCACTTTCTGCATCTGGTCCTCGGTGAGATTGGCAAATGTCTTGTCGAACCAGTCCGCTAGCCCGCGCGAAACCGTGAGCGCCTTTTCATTGCCGCAAAAACGATAGGCATCGCGCAGGCCGGCGAAGACTTTGTGCATCGTGTAGTTCGGCACCCAGATGCCGTTCAGGTCGAAGCCGGCGGACCGGATGTTGCCCGCCGCGACTTCCGCATAAGCCTGGCGGCCACCTTTGAACGCCGCGATGTAGCCATCGCCACCTGCGTGCTGGCATGCGGCAAGTTCGTCAACGATGTAATTGGCGCGCTTGAGAAACTCCTGATTTCCGGTCGACGCCCACGCCAGCGCGCAGGCGGTCAAATAATGTCCGAGCGAATGGCCCGCCACACCCCGCGCCTCCCAGCCGCCGTAGGCCTCCGCTTTTTTCGGCAACCCCGATTCCGCTCGAAAGCCCGCCAACAGCCGATCTGGTTCGAGGCTCAACAAGTATTCCACCGCCGTGTCTTGCCCGGTTTTGAATTCGCCGGCCAGCAACCGCACATCATGCAGGTTGAATGGCTGCGCGAGCGGCGGCGCGACGGGAGTGATCTTGAAGGCCGGCTGACCGTCAATGATGGCATCCGCTGCGTTCGCGCTGGTGACTGCAAGCAACAACGCAGCAAACAAGGTGGAGTGGCAAAATAAAGTCTTCACAGATTATTCGGAGACTTTCCATTCATGCACGCCCGCCGACCAGCCCTCTGGCAATTTGACGACGAGACATAATGCGGTGGTGCGCACCGGCGCAAATTTAACTTCACACCATTTATCCTTGGCGATGGAATAACGGTCCTTGGCCACGACTGGTTTCCAATCTTTGCCGTCGAGATATTCCAACCGCCAGGACGCTGGCAGACGACATTCGCCGCGACCGGTGTCGTCGAACCAGAAAACTTTTGTGCCGCTCACCGTGACCGGCTTGGTCCAGGTATATTGCGCCCATTCCTCGGTGCCCTTGTGCGGCCACCAGTGCGCCAGTCGCTCCGGCTGATCGGCAGACTTCACCGGTTCGATGCCGTCATTGATACCGCTGGGTTCGCTATTGCCATTGGCGAAGGATAGCTTCACAGTGGCGCGCGATTCCAGTGTCACTGACTTCGGTGTCGCCGGAGCCACGGGCAGCCAGACTTTCATCGCACCCGCCTGTCGGTTATCCCAGGCATAATACGGAACGGCGGTGACGAATGTCGGTTTCAACGGCGTGGCGTTTTGATAAAGCGCGCGGTTCCAATCGGCAGTCTCCGTTTGTTCACCAACGCCGCGAATCAACGTGACGCCGCCCAACAATCTCGATTTTTCCGCTTTCAAATCCGCATGCGCCGGCAATACCAGCGAGGACAACGGAACGGATTGGTCGCATTGCTCGACACAATAAACCAGCGGCCCGCGTTGCAGCGCGAGAAGACCGCGATCGGCGGCGACGTTCGGACTGGCCGCCACGCGTTGCATCGGCATCGGCAAATCCAATTGCACGACGTCACCGGTCTTCCATTCGCGTGCCAGCACGATGTAGCCGCGCTCGATGGCGGGTGAGGCAACGAGTTTGCGATTCACGCGCACGCTTGCACCTTCGCACCAACCCGGAACGCGCAGCCGCAATTCAAAACTCGCCGCTGATTTCAACAGCGGTTTCAAGAACACCGTGCCGTCCCACGGATATTCTGTTTTTACATCGAGGGCCACTTTCTGGCCGCCAACTTGGGTCTCCATCTGGCCTTGAATGTAAAGGTTCACCCACAAAGAATTCGAACCGGTCGCGTAGGCGTAGCCGCCAAGCGCGGCAATGGTGCGGGCGGCATTGGGCGGACAACACGCGCAACCGAACCAGCCCTGCCGATGATGGCTGCCAGTGCTTTCGAGGGGATTGACATAGAAAAACTTTTTGCCGTCCTGCGAAACGCCCGCGAGCATTCCGTTGTAAAGCCCGCGCTCGACGACGTCGGCGTATTGCGAGTCGCCGTAAATGAGCCCGAGCCGGCTGGCCCATTGGGCCAGCGCGACGGTGGCGCACGTCTCCTGATACGCGGTGAGATTCGGCAAGTCGTAATCCACCGTGAAACCTTCGTTGTGCGAACTCGGCCCGATGCCACCGGTGAGATACATGTTCTTCTCGGTCGTGTTGCGCCACACTCGATCCAACATCGCGAGCAATCGCGCATCGCCAGTTTGCGCCGCGACGTCAGTCGTGCCGCTCATCAAATACGCCGCGCGCACAGCGTGGCCTTTGATTTTTTCGTGATCAAAAATCGGCACGTCATCCTGCCAGTAAGTGCCGTCGTAGTTTTCCAGCGGCGTTTGATGTTCATCAGCGAAGAAATGACGACCACGATTTTCCACGAAGAACTTTGCCAACTTGAAATAGCGTTGCTCGCCCGTGGCCCGCCAAAGTTTGACCAGCGCGAGTTCGATTTCCGGATGGCCCGGATAGCCGAGCCGTTTGGGTTCCGGACCAAAAACCGAATCAAGGTGGTCGGCGAGCTTGGTGGCAACTTCGAGGAAATTCCTTCGGCCCGTCGCCTGAAAATGCGCCACCGCAGCCTCGATGAGATGCCCGGCGCAGTAGAGTTCGTGGCAGTCGCGCAGGTTCGTCCAGCGTCGGCCCGGTTCCTTGACGATATAATAAGTATCGAGATAGCCGTCCGGCTGCTGCGCGCCGGCGATGAGCGCGATCATGACGTCCAGTCGCAATTCCAAAGCCAGATCCGGGTGGGTGGCCAGCGAGAAGGACGCAGCTTCGAGGGCTTTATAAACATCCGAATCCATGAACACCGGGCCGGTAAAACCATTGGTCGCGTGCCGCGCGGCGAGGCGAAAATTCTCCAAGTTGCCGGCCTTCTCCAAATTGTCGAGGCTCACGGGAATGCTGGCGAGCCGATTCGTCTCCTGCCGTGCGGACCAGAACGAATCGGTGATCTTCACCGCTGTGAACGGCACTGGTTGGAGCTTCACCAGCGGCGTGGGTGGAACCCGTGTCGCCGTAACCTGCGTCTGCATCAGTGCCTGCGCTTGCGCTTGTTGCTGGCGAGCTTTCCAGTCCGCAGGGCTGATGATATTCCAATAAACCGAGTAGCGTTCCCGGTGCAAGTGGTAAAACGGAATCAGCGTCACATCGCGTGGCTGGCCAAGTCCGACCGTGCGAAATGTCACAGCCCGCCCCGGCACCGGCTCGACTTGCTTCAACCACTGATCAGCCTCGCCGACAAACACCGGCGCGTCTGGTGCCGGCAGTTTGCTGTAATCCGTCTGGTCGCGAGTGACGGGATTGGGCATGGCGTTGGTGCCAAGCTCGCCCGCCAGCACGATCGGCCCATAGAGAATCGCCACGATGTTGCTCACCCCCGGCAGCGGCTCGGTGTGCAACTGCATTGGGAATTGTATCTGGACTTCATCGCCATCATGCCACTCGCGCGACAAAGTAAAATAACTTCCCGGCGTAAAACTTACCGATTGCTTGTTGCCATTGACCGAAACCGACAACCCGGACGTCGCCCAGGCCGGATGCCGGATTTTCAGAGCAACCGTGACCGGCTGCTGTGCTTTGAATTTGAGCACGGTGGAATCGCTTTCGGGAAATTTGGTTTCCTGGCGAATGACCAAGCCCTTTTCTTTCCAGTTCAATTCCGAGGCAATGAACAGGTTGACGTAAAGCGAACTGGCATCGTGAAAATAAATCGTGTCGCCATACTTGGAATGATTCTCCATGCCCGTGCCAACACAGCACCAAAAGGAATTCTCGGGCGTAGAATACGTTTTGAAATGCCCCGGTTTGAGCGACATCAAATAGACAAACATGCCGGTCGCCGGGTCTTGCGAAGCGAGGATGTGGTTGTAAAGTCCGCGCTCATAAAAATCCATCTTGGCGGCGGATGGCTCCAGCGCGAACAACTCGCGCGTGAGCTTGAGCAGGTTGTAGGTGTTGCAGGTCTCGGCAGTATCCGTGCTCAAATGCTTCGCGAAATCATTGGTCGAAAAGAAATGTTCGTGGTCGCTGTGGCCGCCGATGACGTAAGAACGGCGCAAGGCAACGGCATCCCAGAACGTCTGCGCGACCGTCAAAAACTGCGGGTCGCCAGTGAGTTCGTATTCACGCGTCGCGCCGATGATTTTTGGAATCTGCGTATTGGCGTGAATTCCGTTGAGTTTATCTTCCCCGCGCGCCAGCGGGGCAAAAATTTTCTGATGGTTGAAGGCCTCGGCTACTTGCAGATAATTTGTGTCGCCCGTCACCGCGTAAAGATTGGCCAGCACTTCATTCATGCCGCCGTGCTCGGTGTCCAGCGACTTCTGCATCTGCTCCGGCGTCAGATGATCCACGCGGGATTTCACCCAATCCGCATTTTTCTTGAGCACTTCGAGCGCCTGGGCATTGCCGCAAAGTTGATTCGCATCCAACAAGCCTGCCATGATTTTATGCAGGGTATACCACGGGGCCCAGACCGGCTTGCCGGCTTCCACGCGGTCAATGAACGATTCAGGAAACGCCGACAAATAACCCGCATGAAATCCGGCGGCCGGCGAAGCGTCCTGACATTTGGCCAGTTCGGCGACGATATAATCCGCGCGCCGTTTGTATTCGGCTTCGCCGGTGCTCGCATACATCAGCGACAGCGCCGAGAGATAATGCCCAAGGCTATGGCCGCGCAATTCGCACTTCGGCTCTTCCCAGCCGCCAAGTGGTTTGGCGTTTGAGGGCAAACCGACGTTGACGCGAAAATTATGCAGTAAACGGTCGGGTTCCAAGGCGAGCAGATACTTTTGATCGCGCAACATCGCCTCGCGAAAAGGGCCGTCCAGCAAATGCACGTCGGCCAGGGCGAATGGTTCCACGACCCGCAGAACTTTCAACGGTGCTGGAGCCGCCAAAGCAGTCAGCACAGAAAAGGCAATCCCTATCAGCAATGCAATGGAGCGAAACAGTATTCCGAACCATTTTCCCTCACCCCTGCCCTCTCGCGCTGGGAGAGGGAGGAACGCTCGCAGACTTTCGCAAGTCCGCGACTGCCTCCTGCCACGCAACCTGCATCCTTGCGGAGCGCGGACAGCCTTGTCCGCGCAAGGTTGGGCGCAGATTCGCGCGGACAAGGCTGTCCGCGCTCCGCGGGGAGAGTCAGCAAGAAGGAGAACAGCGCGTTCCATTTTCAACATGATGCTATTGTTTGAACGGCGATTACTTCGTTTTCAACCGCAGCACGGTGAAGGAGTTTCCGGGGAACACCCGTTTGAGACTTGCGCCGCTGAAACTAACCGGCTCCGTCTTCGGCGAAACCTTGGTCGGATTTTCCAGTGTGTTTTCATCCGTTGCGCTCTCGGAAGTCAGCACAGTAGCAACGCCTTTGCCAGTCAGTTTTTTGCCACCGGCCAAATCAATCGCGGTTTCGAGCGCGTTCGCATCGGCGTTGACGACCTTCACAATCACATCACCAGTTTTCTCCTCCGTGGCCGCGACCGCATAAAGGCTCATGACTTTTCCGCCGGCATCAAAATCCACATCGTGAACCACCGCGCCGTCAAGATAGCACTTCACGTTCTTGCCTTTGACGACAACCTTGAGGTCATACCAGCGGTCGGTCTCGATGTGGCTGGGCTTGGAATCCAGCGTCCCGCCCGCCTCGATGCCGTCCGCCGAATTGCCCCAGCCGCCGAGGTTCCACCAGGTGCGATCTTCGTTGCCGCCGATGCGGAATAAAATCAGGAAACCTTCCGCGCCGGAAATTTTCCGGGCCTTCAGCGTGAGCGTATAATCCGTCCACTCGCGTTTGCCGGCGAGCGCGCGGATGAATTCCTTTTCCGCCGTCTGCCGCAGCGCGCCGTCCCGCGCCTTCCATTCTGCGCCGCTGCCCAGCAGTTTCCAGCCTTTCGTGTCCTGGCTGAAATCAGATGCAAACAGCGTCTTGCCATCCGGCGCGGTGACTTTGATGTCCTTGAATTCCGCCGCCGTGTTCCAAGTGCCGACCCCAATCATGCCGCCAGCCACCGCCACCTCGGCTTCAGGAGATTGAACTGTGGTGGATAGTGAAACGTCGCCGCTATTTTCGGCAAACATTTTTTGGACATAGTAGCTCGGCAAACCATACCACTTGGCGCTGTCGAAGTTGATGAGGTCAGGATTCCACGCGCGATGATTCAAGTTCACCAGCAACGGCGCGGAGCTCGCCATCACAACGTGGTCGGAATTGCGTTCGAGGCCGGTCATGAAGGCAGCTTCACCAATCGCACCGCGCAAATTGCCGAGACCGCAATTTTTGGTGACGGCGTATTCACCGACGAAAACTTTCGGGGCGCTGCGATCGTATTTGTCGAAGTGCGTCGCCTGGCGCATGAAAAATTCCGGGGTGTCGTAGAAATGTTCATCCACGATATCCGTCTTGGGATTGCTCGGATAACCACCCTGCCAGTGGTCGGCCACAAACTTGATTTCGGGATACTTGGCGCGAATCGCATTCGCAAACAGCGGCCAGCGTTCGCGATAATTGCCACCGCCGTTTTCGTTGCCGATTTCCATGTATTTCAAATGGAACGGCGCCGGATGACCAGCGGCGGCGCGCATCGCGCCCCAGACCGTGTTCGTCGGGCCGTTGGCGTATTCAATGGCGTCGAGCGCGTCCTGCACCCACTGGCCCATGCGATCCATCGGGATGGTTTCCTTGTGCGACATGCCGACGTTGATGCAAAAGAGCGGCTCGGCCCCGAGATCTTCCGCGAGCTGAAGATATTCATGATAGCCGAGACCGTGCGTGGCGTAGTAACCCCAGATGTTCCACAGCGGCGTGCGCGTATCCAGGTTGCCAACCGTGTTCTTCCAATGATTCATGTGCGCGAAGTCGTCGCCTTCCACCCAGCAGCCGCCGGGAAAGCGCATGAACTTCGGATGCAAACCGTCCAGCGATTCGGCGAGATCGGTGCGCAGGCCGTGATTTTTCCAAGTTTTCTTTGGCAACAGCGAAACCATGTCGAGGAACAAAACGCCTTTGCCGTCGCCGGAAATTTCCAACTTCGCTTTCGGATCGCTGCCGGTCGCGCTCAAGTCCAGCGTGTGATATTTCCAGCCGTTGCCGACGCCGGAAATCTCGCCGCCCGCCAGCACCTTGCCATCCGCGCTCAAAACTTTTGCCGTGAGTTTACCTTCAAACTTCTCACCGCGCGCAGCTAATTTCAAAGTGTAGCCATCGCCCGACACAATGTTCATGCCCCAGTAACCTTCGTTCTGCAGCGTGAAGGCTCCGTCCACTTTCACCCGCAGCGATTTGCGGTTGAAAGCATTCAAGGGCGGCACCGGCGGCCGGGCTTGCACATCCGCTGTGCTGATGGATGCTTCGCTCTGAGCATCGCCAACCGCTGAGAACTTCCAACCATCCGGCTTCTCCGCATCTTCAAAGGAAAGGTTCCGCACGAGTTCGGGATAAATGCCGCCATCGGCGGACAGGTTGATATCCTCGAAGAAAATGCCCCACAACGTCGGAGCGATTTTATGGCCGGGATGGTCCACGGCCACGGAAATCTTCGCCGGCTGGGCGTTCGTTGAAATGGCGGCAGCCACTACGGCGGCGGCGAGACAATTTTTCAGCTTCATAATTTTAGTCCGGCAAATTTTTCAATTCTATATTCCAGCGTCACTGACAAACCACGCTTCTCCCTCACCCCTGTCCTCTCCCTCTGGGCGAGGGAGAAAGGAACTCCGTTTTTCGGCAAAGCTACGGTGGCCTTCTGCCCCACGACTCGCCATTTTTCAACTGGCACCCACCGGCTGTCCCCTCTCCCAGCGGGAGAGGGTCAGGGTGAGGGAGAACGGGGCGTGCCACATCTCCAACGATCCGTTACGCGCTGGGACGGGGCCCGGCGCTCCGCTTGTTCAAGCCACCCAGCCGCTCTTCAAACCATAAGCGCAGTCGTTCCACAGGAGTTCCTGCTTGAACTGCCGCACGCGCGTGTCGGCATCAATGACCACGAGTTCGATGCCGGCAATCGCGGCAAAATCTTCGAGCATCTCGGTGGTGACCGCCTGGCTGAAACCGGTGTGATGCGCGCCGCCTGCCTGAATCCAGCACGCACACGCGTCTTCGAAATTCGGACGGCACTGCCACACGGCCTGCGCAACCGGCAGTTTCGGCATCGGTTGCGGCGTCTTGACGACGTCCACTTCGTTCACGAGCAAACGGAAACGATTGCCGAAATCCATCAGTGACGCATTCAAGCCCGCGCCGACCGTGGTGTTGAACACTAAGCGCGCCGGATCGGCCTTGCCGCCGATGCCGAGCGGATGCACTTGCAACGACGCCTTGCCATCCGCAATGGTCGGACAAATTTCCAGCATGTGTGAACCGAGGACGAACTTGCCCGCCGGGTTCATGTGATAAGTGTAATCTTCCATGAACGACGTGCCGCCGGTCAGCCCGGAGGCCATGACTTTCATCGCGCGCACCAACGCCGCCGTTTTCCAATCGCCTTCGCCGGCGAAACCGTAGTTGTCCGCCATGAGGCGTTGCGGCGCGAGGCCGGGCAATTGCACAAGGCCGTGCAAATCTTCGAATGTCGTCGTGAAACCCTTGAAATCGCCCGCCGTGAGAAACGCGCGCAAACCGAGCTCGATGCGCGCGGCTTCGCGAACGGATTTGTGCCGCTTGCCACCCTTCTTCAAGTCAGCGGCAACGTCGTAAATTTCTTCGTAAGTCTTGACGAGGTCGTCCACTTCCTTTTCCGTGGCTTCATTGACAAGTTTCACCAGATCGCCGACGCCGTAGCCGTTGACCGCGAAACCAAATTTCATTTGCGCGGAAACCTTGTCGCCATCCGTCACGGCCACTTCGCGCATGTTGTCGCCAAAGCGGGCGAACTTCGCGGTCTGCCAGTCGGCCCACGCAGCAGCGGCCCGCGCCCATGCGCCAAGCTTTTCCTGTGTGGATTTTTCCTGCCAGAATCCCACGACGACCTTGCGGCTCAAGCGTAGCCGGCTCCAGATGAAGCCATGCTCGCGGTCGCCGTGCGCGGCCTGGTTCATGTTCATGAAATCCATGTCAATCGTCGCCCACGGAATGTCGCGATTGTATTGCGTATGCAGATGCGCGACCGGCTTGCGCAGTTGCTTAAGGCCGTTGATCCACATCTTCGACGGCGAAAACGTGTGGCACCAGGTGATGAGACCGATGCACTTGGACGCGTTGTTCGCCGCCTGGCAAAGAGCGGTGACAGCGTCGGGCGTGACGAGCACGGGTTTGAAAACGACCTTGACCGGAATGGACGACGAGGCGCTGAGCGCCTTGGCAATTTCCTGCGAATGCACCGCGACGGCTTTGAGTGTTTCCGGTCCGTAGAGATGCTGGCTGCCCGTGACGAACCAGACTTCGTTCTGTTTCAGATTGATGTTCATAAAATGTAAGGCTTCTTAAGTAATTCGGTTGGCTCCGGCGGGCAATGGCTTGCCCGCCGAGTTTGAGTTCAGATGAATTCGTTGATGAGATTTTCCAGGAATTCCTGACGGCCGCTGACATTCGGGGTAACGTCGCCTTTCTTCAGCATGTAAGCTTCCAGATCCTTCAGCGTCGCTTTACCCGCTTCGATCTTCGCGCCAATGCCAGAATCCCATGACGCATAACGCTGTTTCACAAACTCCGCCAGGCGTCCGTCTTGTTGAATCGCTGCGGCGATCTTCAACCCGCGCGCGAACGCGTCCATGCCGCCGATGTGCGCGTGGAACAAATCCACCGGCTCAAAACTCTCGCGGCGCACTTTGGCGTCGAAGTTCACGCCGCCGGTCGTCAAGCCGCCATATTTTAAGATGCTGAGCATCGAGTAAGTGGTCAGGTAAATGTTGGTCGGAAATTGGTCCGTGTCCCAGCCGAGCAGTTCGTCGCCCGTGTTTGCGTCAATCGAGCCGAGCGCACCCGCCGCGCCAGCGACTTCCAATTCATGCTGCATCGAATGACCCGCAAGCGTCGCGTGGTTGGTCTCGATGTTCAGTTTGAAATGCGGCAACAAGTCGAATTCACGCAAAAAGTTCAGGCACGCGGCGGCATCGGAATCGTATTGGTGCTTGGTCGGCTCTTTCGGTTTCGGCTCGATATAAAACTGACCTTTGAAGCCAATCTGTTTCTTGTAGGCCACCGCCATGTGCAGCAACTTGGCGAGGTGATCCAGTTCGCGCTTCATGTCGGTGTTCAGCAGCGTCATGTAGCCTTCGCGGCCGCCCCAGAACGTATAGCCCTCGCCGCCCAGTTCATGCGTCACTTCCAAGGCCTTCTTGATCTGTGCCGCCGCAAACGCGAACGCGTCCGCATTGCTGCTCGTGCCCGCGCCGTGAACGAAGCGCGGATTGGAAAACAAATTCGCGGTGCCCCACAGCAGCTTGATGCCAGTGCGCTTTTGCTCGGCCTTCAACACTTTGGCGACGGCGTCAAGATTCTTGTTGGTCTCGCTCAGAGTTTTGCCTTCCGGCGCGACGTCGCGATCGTGCCAGCAATAATACGGCGCGCCGAGTTTTTCGATGAACTCGAAGGCGACGTGCGCGCGATTCTGCGCATTGCTGACCGAGTTCGAGCCGTCATCCCAAGGCCGCTGCATCGTGCCCGCGCCAAACGGATCGGAACCCGTGCCGCGAAACGTGTGCCAATACACCACGGCGAAACGCAGATGGTCGCGCATGGTTTTGCCGGCGACGATTTCGTCAGCGTTGTAATGTTTGAACGCGAGCGGCTCCCGGGATTGCGGGCCGGCGTATTGAATTTTGGTGATGTTGGGGAAGGCTGATTTCATAGGTTTGTTCGAGTTTATTTTACGAGTTTCGTCGCCGCATTTTTGCCACGAGAAAGTTTAGGTTCCGCTTCCGGCAGGATCAGCCGGTCAATGCCTACCGCCACGAGGCCGGCGGTGCGGTTGCGCGGGGCGCTGACACATTCCACTTCGCCAAAGCGCGCCCACATGGCCCCGCCGCGAATCGCACCGGAAAAATACTCCAAGACAGTCGGCGGCAAATCCGTCAAGTTGCCCGTGACCACGACCCGGCGCAGGCCCAGGACGTTTAAAGCCGCCGCGAGGGCCACCGCCGCGGCATCCAGCGATTGCGCGAGCCACGGCTCCACGCCGTTTTCAGCAAGCTGCTTTTGGAGGGCTGCCCAGCTGGCGGTTTGGCGCGGGTGCGCGGCGGCAAAACTTTTCAACAGGCCGGAGGTGGACAACAGGGTTTCCACACAGCCGACGGCCCCGCAGCCGCAGCGGCGATGATTGCCGAGCACGGGCGTGTGGCCAAATTCCCCACTGATGGGCAGCGGATGCATCAACGGCTTGCCCCCGAAGATCACCGCGCCGCCGACGCCTTCGCCAAAATCCGCGAGCAAAAAATCTTCCTGGTCGGGATGGAGCGTCAGATAGCCGAGGGCGAGCGCGCGCTCTTCTTGCACCAGCAACACCGGCGCGTCCCAGACTTTACCAATGGCCGCGCACAGATCCGCCGATTCGCTCCAATGGATGTTCGGTGAGAATAAAATGCGCCGGGCGGATTCATCCACGATGCCCGGCACACTCAGCACCACACCGAGAAATTTCCGGGAACGGAGCTGCTTGGCGACATTCCGCAATTGCTTTTCCCAAGCCGCCGCCGGATTCGCCGCCGCGGCGTCATGGTGAAACGAAAAGTGCCAGTCGTTTTCATCGCAGGCCCCGAGCGGGAGTTCCGCCAGCCGCGTTTCGCTGACGCCCAGCTGGATGCCGAGAAAGCTGGGTTGCGAACGGTTTAATTGCAACTGCCGGCCGGGCCGGCCCAGACGCGTGGCATGGTCGCCGTTGGCTTCCGCCCCTTCCACCTCTTCCAAAATCTCCTGAGTCAGCAGTTCGTCCACGATTTTTCCCGCCGTCGGCTGGCTCATGCCGAGCGCACGCGCCAGTCCGGCACGCGACGCCACGCCGTCTTTCCGCAACTGGCGGATCAAGGCGCGCTTGTTAAGCAGGCCAATTCTGGCGGGGTGGAAAATCATTTAATTAATAAAACTACGAAAGTCCCCGGCACGTCAAGCTCCTTCATTAGAAATCTCAATTTGCAGCGCCCGCCCGATGACGCCTCAAAAGACAGTTGCACCGCCGGACAAAACCTGAAATCGTTTCGCGCAGCAGTGAATTCACTATGAAAAAAATTATCGCCATCCTCATGCTCGTCGCCCTGGCCACCGGACAGCCCGCGCGCGCGCAAACCACCAACGCCGCGCAAACCGAATTGCGGGACCTGATCAAGCAAGTGTCAGCCAAAATCAAGGCCGACAAGAAAACCGAGGCGGATTATGCCGAGGAGTTGAAAGCCTTTGACCAGTTGATCGCCGCGCAAAACGGCGCGAAGACGGAAGACGCCGCCCAGATTGCCTTCATGAAAGCGATGCTCTACGTCGAAGTGCTGGACAACACCAACAAGGGCGCGGAAATCATCAAGCAGATCAAGGTGAACTATCCGCTGACCAAATATGGCACCAACGCCGACCGCGCTTTGGAGTCCATCGGCAAGCAGGCCGAAGCCAAAGCCCGGCAGGCCGAAGCCAAAAGCAAATTGGACGCGATGTTCGCCAATGGCGCAACCTTCCCTGATTTTGCCGAATCCGATTTGGACGGCAAGCCGCTCTCCGTCGGCGCACTAAAAGGCAAAGTGGTCCTGGTGGATTTCTGGGCGACGTGGTGCGGCCCATGCCGGGCGGAGTTGCCGAACGTGATTGCCAGTTACCAAAAGCATCATGGCGAAGGTTTTGAAATCATCGGGGTCAGTCTGGATTCCGACCGCGACAAGCTGGATGCGTTTCTGAAAAAGACCGACGGCATGACCTGGCCGCAGTATTTTGATGGGCTCGCTTGGAAGACCAAACTCGCGGAGAAATACAGCATCCAATCCATTCCCTTCTGTGTGCTCGTCGGGACGGACGGTAAAATCATCGGCAAAGATCTGCGCGGGGAAACACTGGAAGCGGCCGTGAGCGCGGCGTTGACTAAGAAGTAATCTCATTGAACCACAAACGCCGTTCTCTCTTGAGGGAACGGCGTTTTATTTTTCAAAAGCTCTTCATGAACTCGCGCTCGTGTAGCGGCGCAGGGAAATTCGCCAAAACCATTCCGAGATCAGAGCCCACATCGCGCCCACCGCCAGCAGCAACAGCCACGAATGCCAGGAGACCAGCGTGTTGGCCAGCACGCGGGTCGGCACGTTTGAAACCAGCAGCACCGGCAATGCGAACGTGAAGACCGCCTTGAAAGCCCCGCGAAACGCCTCATCCGGCATCCGCGCGATGTTGAAGAGGTTGTAGTAACCCCAGACGATGCCTTGCGCCCGCACGGTCCAAAAGCTGATCGCCGCCAGCATGAACATCAGCGAGTAATGGATCATCACTCCAACCAGACACAGCGCGCCGAAGCCAACCATCTGCCAAAGATTCGGATGCAACTCCGCCTGGTGCGCGGCGAAGATCAGCACGCATAAACCAAACGCTGCGTTCACGAACGCGCCTAAATCCACCACGCGCAGCGAGACGATGAAGCGCGTGTTGACCGGCAGCGCCAGCAGGAAGTCCATCTTGCCTGTGCGGATGAGTTCCGAGAGGTTCGTGCAGTTCGTCAGGAAGAACGCCTGATAGATTTGTTGAATGAAATTGCTCGCGCCCACGAGCATCACCATCTGCCATTTCGTCCAGGAACCAATGGCGTTCGTCTGCAAAAAGAGCACGGAGACAAAACTCAGTTGCAGGCCGAACCAGCAGATCTCCACGAGGATCCACAGCAGGAAATTCCCTTTGAAGGACAGCTCGCGCGTCACGGAATTTTTCCAGAGCGCGGCGTAAATGGTGCCGTAGCGTTTCAGGTTCATGACAACGGTGCCACGCTACTCGAGCCGGCCGAAACCGTCCACCCAATCACGGTCCACCCGCCCGCGCCGGGGAGTGAATTCAGAAAATGGCTCTGGCAAATGCATTAGCTGTGGATGACCAGTTGGATGTTTTCCGGGAGGTCCTTGGCGACTTCGGTGATGACGTTGCCCTTGAGCAGGCGGGAAAGGTTGGTGCGGTGCGAGGAGCCGAGCATGAGCACGTCAATGCCGATGGTGGCGGTGAGGTCCAGAATGGTGGCCGCCGGATTGTCGCTCACGATGTAAATCGGCACGATGGTGACGCCGATTTCCTGGCCGAGCTTGAGCATCGCGCACATGATCTGGGAGGCTTGGGTGTCGTCCTGCCAGCGCGGACGCTCGGGGCTGGCGAGTGGACCAGGGAGCGTGACGGCGAGTTCCTTGATGTAAAGCACGTAGAGGTTGCCCTGGCGGAACTTGGCTTCCTCGATGGCGAAGCGCAGGACGGGCGTGAGGCCGCGCGCGGCGACCATGATGGACTGGCCGGGCGTGAGATTGGGGCGGAAACTGGTGAACGACTCCGGGCTAACGGCGGCGGCGAGTTCACGTTTGATGATGACCGTCTCGAAACCGGCGTGTTTCATCGCCCACCAGCGCAAGGCAAACCCGATGCCGAGCACGCACACGGCGAAGAACAGGGCGGCCGGTTTGGTCTGGGCGATGGTAATTTCCACGGCGAAGAGAATGAGCGTCGTGCCGATCATGACGGCGCGCTCCCAGGATTTTAATTTCAGCCGCTGATTGAAACAGCACGAGCCCAGGTTGACGGTGATCGCGCCGACAACGCCGATGGCATACATGTCGGCCAGCGCATCAAGGTCGCGCGAAATCAGGACGAGAATTATCGGCAGCACGATGGCCACGGCCAACGGCAGCCACGGCACGCCGTGAGAATTGAGCTTGGTGAACGGCTGCGGCATCTCGCGGTCGCGCGCGAGCATATACATGAGGCCGATCATCGCCGCAATGGCCGTGTTTACCGCGCTCAAGAGCAGCAGGCCCACGACCAACCCGATGAAGACGCCAAAGATATGCCCCGCGTGCGGGCCAAACGCGAGCGTGCCATAATGTTCGCCCAGAAAGCGCAGCATATCCTCGTAGCGCGCCTTGATGTCGGCTGCGGAGACATCGTTCAGCGACAGCATCGCCCAACCGAGCAGCGCCGTGCCGAAGACGACTTCGAAGGCGACGGGATAGATGGATTTCTTGGCCGTGGCGCTGACATTTGGGTTTTCTGGAGTTGATCCAGGGTTGAGCCTCATCACGCCAGTGAGGTTGGCGATCGCTTCCACGCCGCTCAATGCCAGGATGACACCGCAGAAGGCGATCCAGTTCATCCCGAACGATTCGTGCGGCGGTTCAAGCTGGTGGAGCGTGAGGTGTGGCACGCTCAACGCAATGATGCCGACCACGACCACAATCATCGGCAAGGCCAGCGTCACCGCCAGGCTGCCGGAATGCTTCGGGCCGAAATAATTGATGAAGCCCACCAGCAGGATGAAGCCCAGCGTGGCCAGTTTGAGGTGTTCGTGGCTCACGCCGAAATAGCTCATCGCGTCCCAGCAACTCATCGCCGCCGTCACCATGAAGTCGGCCAGCAACAGCAGCGAACCGAGCACGGCCAACACGCGACTCTGTTCCCGGGCGGCAGAATAGACGCCGCCGCCATCCGGGAATTTCTTGCAAACGATGACGTAGTTGTAAGCCACCAACCCCGTGAGGCCGCAAACGGCCAGGATGATTGGAAACGAGGAAAAGCCCGCCGCGACAAACGCCAGACCGATGACGTAAGCCTTGCTGGTGCCCCAATCGCCGTAGAGCAGCGCGGCGGCGCGCGCCCAACCGAGATTGCGCGGCCGATGCATTCCAATGTTATCCATGGCGCGAAAGGCTAGAGATTTACGGCAAAAAGTCGAGAAAGGTCGGCGCGGCTGGATGCGGCGAGGGCCGCTTGACCCCGTGCGTGTCGCGTCGTCTTCCAGACTGTGCTGTCGCGGAGTTCTAACCCGCTGGTCGTGCGAGTGTGGCTGCAGTTGAGGCAATGAAACCTGCTTTTGAACTCCCCGAGGTTTGGGAGCGACGCCCAAATTCCAAGCGGAATCCTCAGCCTGCCAGCCAGCGGATCGAGCCGGTCCTCAATTCAGGTTCGCTCCATCGTGGTTTCTGGCCCAATTGGCGGCGTCATCCGTCCGTAACTTGTCGTAGCCCAGGAAACTGTTTTTAACCGCCGCCACATGACCGTCAAAAAACGCCGTGTTCACGCGCTTGGAATGGCGCGCGACGGAACGCGAATCGCCCTGGGCATACGACTCGACATCGCTCGGCACGCGGAAAAAAATGCTGCCGGTCGCCGGAATTTCCAGCCACTTGTCTGCGTCCGTTTCGCCGGGATTAGAAATCTCGGCGGCATCGGCATACACCGCAGACTGGCTGGGATGGGTGACACCGCTTTCCTTCGCATGGCTATACGGGTGGGGTTTGAGACCGGGCGTCTGCGCGGTCCAGCCATATTCGGGAAAATTCATACCGATGCCCAGCGTCCGGATGGAACTATATAAACCACCGCTGGCTTTCGTGGCCGGCAGCGTGAGGGCGGGACAATCCATGACGCCTTTCTCCGCACCGTAGCCATCCACCCGCAGCTTGTCGGCCCACCAATACAACGAACTTTGAATTGAAAAGGCGACGGGGTCGTTGGGCACGAAACCACCCGCACCGGCATTGATCCACAACGGCAGAATGGTGCCGCCGTTGTCGTCGAGATAGAGCTTGGTGGCCAGCATGACCTGCTTCTCGTTGCTCACGCAATGGATGGACTTGGCTTTGGCCTTGGCGGCGGATAAAGCGGGTAATAGCATCGCCGCGAGAATTGCAATGATGGCAATGACCACGAGCAGTTCGATCAACGTGAAACCGTGTTTGGTTTTCATTGGGTTTTCAGACGGCGCAGACCATGTTAAAGTTTCAAAAGGATCTCGGCCATTTCGACCGACCTCGGCCAAGAGCAGCCACACGATTTCCACACGCTGCCAGGATCGCTCATTGCGCCCAGGAGCCGAATCGCCTGAGGTCTTCGCCGGTTGGCACGGAGGGCTGAAACCGTGAAAGGACTGACACCTTGGTCGGTGATTCACCACTTGGATGGCAATACTTGAAACCTCGGCTGAATAAATTCGTCCAACCAGAAGCATGTGCATTCCCATCAAACACCAGGGTCGGGCACCGGCATTTACGCTAATCGAATTGCTGGTGGTCATTGCCATCATCGCGATTCTCGCCGCGCTGCTGCTGCCGGCTCTGTCGAAAGCCAAGCAAAGCGGTTATCGCGCGGTGGACTTGAACAATCTCAAACAACTCGGTGTCGCCATGAATCTCGTGGCGTCGGACAACAACGACAACCTGCCCTGGCCCAACTGGCTTTCCGGGGAAGTGGACACCCATCAGCAGGGCTGGCTCTACGCGCTTGATCCTGCGGCCAATGGCACGGAGCAATACAAGGTTCAAACCGGCAGTTTTTGGCCCGTGCTGTTAAACCAAAAAATGTATTATTGTCCAAGCGACAACACCAACACCGCGTTTTTCAAGTTGCGGGGCCAGCAGATTTCCAGCTATGTGATGAACGGGGCGGTCTGCGGTTACGAACGCGGATTAAACACCCCGATGAAACTGGCGCGCTTGTCCGCCGCGGGCGTGGCCTTTTGGGAATGTGCCAACAACACCGCCGAGGAGAACCAGACGCTCTTCAATGATGGCGCGAGCAGCCCCGATGAAAACACCAGCGCCCGGCACGGCAAGGTCGCGATCTTCGGCGTCTTCGACGGCTCGGCCCGACTGATGCGCCTCACGGATTGGGCGGGAAAAATGGCGGCGACCGACCCGAATGAATTGTGGTGCTTTCCCGGCAGCGCGAACGGAAGGTAAAACCATTTTCGGCGACGATCGGCGTTTTAACGGCTTCGACCAAAGCACCAATCCACTGCCGGTCCTAGCGCCGTCGTGGGTCTGCGACGTGGTTCCCCTATTTCAGCGGAATCCAGACTCGGTATTTGTCGACTTTCGTCCACGTTTTTCCGGTGGAGGCAAAGTCGCACATCGGTATGAAGGCCCCCTTCGCTCCAGCCAGCGGGACGTCGAACCGCATCCAAATGTTTTTGGGCTTGGCTTCAGTTACCAGCGTCGCTCCGATAAACCCATTGCGGTCGGGCTTGAGCAAAGCCGGCAAGTCTATGTCGCTGGATTCCAGTCGCTGGTCGCGGGCGAGGACCAGCGGACCGCGCGTCACGGCGACCTGGCTGGCATCACCCGGCGCGGGCACCAGCCGCGCCCGCAAGTCGAGGGTGAGCTTTACTTCATCGCCCGGCTTCCAAGTTCTTCGCACGCTGGCGTAGGTGCCAGGCTTCACCGACTGCGTCCGCCCATTGATGGTCAGCAAAGTTTTCTCGCTCCAAGCCGGGATGCGGAGTTTGAGCACGAAAGCCTCGGTCTTTTCGGGCGTCACGCGCATTTGCACCACGGCGTTTTGCGGATAGTCGCTGACTTGCTCAAGGCGCACATGGTTGCCTGAAGGCAATTCCACCTCGGCGCTGATCTGACCATAAAGGTTGATTACTGGCCCGAGCGCATCGCTCATTACCGCGATCTGCGGCAGCAGCATTAAGGCGCGCGGCCCGTTGGCGACACAGCAGTTCTGGTTCATGCCGCATTGCGGGGGTGCTTTTTCCTTGGTGCCGGCCAACGGCGAATGATGTGTCCACCAAGTCCCATCCTCGCCTTGCGCGCCCAGCAGCGCATTGTAAGTGGCGAGTTCGATTTCGTCCGCATAGCGCGACTCACCCGTCAATCGCAGCATCTGGGCCGAGAACTTGATCCACGTCGCCGTGACGCAGGTCTCCATGCCGATGTGCCAGGGCAGCGTCTGCCGCCGCTGCCCGTCGCACCAGCGCTCCCAATCCGAGCCGGATCCGATGATCGTGATTTCGGTGTTCTCAATATTGTCATAGACCTTGCGAACGGCTTCGCGATAGGTCGGATTGCCAGTCACGCGATATAGTTCCGCCAGTCCCTCGAAGCAGGACATCATCTCGTAGGCTTTGGATTTGCCGCCATCACCGTAGCCCTTCATCACCGGCTTCGGTCCGGGAAACATGGCAAACACCGGAACATCGGCCAGGGCTTTGCGCAGAATGTCGGGGCCGTTCGGAGTGGGCCAAAGCTGAATGAGGTATTCGCAGAATTCCAGATATTCGCTCCGCCCAGTTCGGCGATAGAGTAGCGCCATCGGTTCCAAAATTGAACTGGAGGCCAAGCCCTGCCACATGTCATTTTCAAATGGACTGGCTTTGCCGGGACCGACCTCGCCCAACAAGAAGTCGGCCTGGCGGCAGGCAGCATCGAGAATTTTTTTCTCGCCCGTCACGTCATACCAGGCCAATAGTCCCAGCAGAGTATATTTGCGTCCCCAGATGTCCCACGCCTTCCGATGGCCGTTGTCTGGATAGCTGCCGATGTAACCATCCGGTGCCTGCGTGTCCAGCAACCCGTTGACCGCCCGATCAATGATCTCCTTCAGCTTGGGATCTCGCGTGTAGCGATAGGCGGCGATGGCCGAAGTGACCCACTTGCCCCAGAATTCGCTGCGCCATTCGTTGACATCTTGGCGCGCGCGGAAGGGACGCAAGAGATCTTCCACCACCTGCGCTTCAACGCGATTCGTTATGCAAAGATCAATCTGCTGTCCAAGAAAACCCTGGATCTGGACTGCCCCCGGCCGGAGCGGGCTTTGCATATCGGCGACCTTGGGCTTCACCCTCTCGCCACCGACCAATGGCGACTCCACTCCGGCTTGCACGCTGGTGGCGACGGCGAAGACAACCGTAAGAACACGGAAGGAACAGGGATTGACTTTCATGAGTAGCTTTTTCAGTAATATCGGTTCCTGTAAATAATTTCAGTTTGGCTGGTGATTCACTTGCCAAGGTTCGGCGCGCGAGTCAAGCGAACCCGCACACCGTTGACGGCATCTAGTGTAGTGTTCTGTAAATGAGGGGTCATAACGGTGATGTGGCGACTTGGGCCGCCCGGGCTTTGGAAATCTTGGCCAGAATTTCCTCACCCTTCTTGCGCCAGACGTATCGCTTGGGCGCCAGATTTCGCTCCGC